>JBHEMX010000001.1:0-4914 GCA_046262355.1 Actinomycetota bacterium
TGGGTCGCGGGAAGACCGGCTCCGGGGTGGGGATCGAGGCGTTGGGGTCGCCCATCTGCGCGTAGGCGATGAAGCCTCCCTTGAGGACGAGCTCGGGCTTGACCCCGAAGAAGGCGGGCTTCCACAGGACGAGGTCGGCGACCTTGCCCGCCTCGACCGAGCCGACGTGCTCGGAGATCCCGTGGGCGACGGCGGGGTTGACCGTGACCTTGGCCACGTAGCGCTTGACTCGATGGTTGTCGCTCGACGAGTCCTCGGCCAGCGCGCCGCGCTCGCGCTTCATCTTGTCGGCGGTCTGCCAGGTGCGGATCCACACCTCCCCGACCCGACCCATCGCCTGGGAGTCCGAGGAGACCATGCTGAGCGCTCCGAGATCGTGGAGCACGTCCTCTGCGGCTATGGTCTCGCCGCGGATCCGGCTCTCGGCGAAGGCCACGTCCTCGGGAACGTCTCGGCTGAGGTGGTGGCACACCATCAGCATGTCGAGATGCTCGTCCAGCGTGTTGACCGTGTACGGCCGGGTGGGGTTGGTGGAGCTCGGAAGGACGTTCCGCTCGCCGCAGACCTTGATGATGTCCGGGGCATGGCCACCGCCTGCACCCTCGGTGTGAAACGTGTGGATCGTCCGGCCCTCGAAGGCCGCGATCGTGTCCTCGACGAACCCAGCCTCGTTGAGGGTGTCGGTGTGGATGGCCACCTGGACGTCGAGCTCGTCGGCCACGGTCAGGCAGGTGCGGATCGCCTCGGGTGTCGACCCCCAATCCTCGTGGAGCTTGAGTCCGAGCGCGCCGGCAGCCACCTGCTCGCGGAGCGCCTCCGGCCTCGAGGAGTTCCCCTTGCCGAGGAAGCCCACGTTGAGGGGCAGGCCTTCGGCCGCCTCGAGCATGCGGCTCGTGTTCCACTCGCCGGGCGTGCAGGTCGTTGCGTTCGTTCCGGTCGCCGGACCAGTGCCGCCGCCGATAAGCGTGGTGGTGCCGGCGGCGATCGCCTCGATGGCCTGCTGGGGGGAGATGAAGTGGATGTGGCTGTCGATGGCCCCCGCCGTGACGATGCCTCCCTCGCCCGCGACGATCTCGGTCGCGGCGCCGATCTCGAGGGTCACGCCGTCCATCGTGTTGGGGTTGCCCGCCTTCCCGATACCGGCGATGCGTCCGTCCTTGATGCCGATGTCGCCCTTGACGATCCCCCAGTGGTCGAGGATGACGGCGTTCGTGATGACGAGATCGAGCGCACCTTCCCGGCGCGTGGCCGTCCCCTGCGCCATCCCGTCACGGACCGACTTGCCTCCTCCGAAGACGGCCTCCTCGCCCGGGAGGGTCAGGTCCTGCTCGATCGCGATCAGCAGCTCGGTGTCGGCCAGGCGGAGGCGGTCGCCCACGGTCGGGCCGAACATCCCGGCGTAGCGGCGTCGGTTGAGCGAGGTCACGGCTCGGTTCCGAGGAAGCCACGTTCGCGAGCGCGGGCAAACGCCGCCTCGCGCACGTTCGGATCGTCGAGTGCTCCCTGGGTGAGCCCGTTCAAGCCGTAGACCATCCGGCGACCGGCGACCGGAACGAGCTCGACCTCGCGCTCGTCCCCCGGCTCGAAGCGGACGGATGTCCCGGCCGGGATGTCGAGACGCATGCCGTAGCCGCGCGTGCGATCGAAGCGCAGTGCCCTGTTGACCTCGAAGAAGTGGAAGTGGCTTCCGACCTGGATCGGCCGATCGCCCGCGTTGTCCACCCTGAGCGTGACCCGCGGACGATCGGGCTGGAGCTCGACGCTGCCCTCGGCTGGGAGCAGCTCGCCGGGGGTCACGCTTCGCGACCGTCGCGTCCGATCACCTCAGACCTCCCCCTTCCTCGGTACGGGGCGCCGCTCCTCTTCACGAGTCCTCACGATCGGGTCGTGAACGGTGACGAGCTTGGTGCCGTCGGGGAAGGTGGCCTCGACCTGGACCTCGTCCACCATCTCGGCCACCCCGTCCATCACGTCGTCACTCGAGAGGAGCGTCCCGCCGGTAGTCATCAGCTCCGAGACGCTCTTGCCCTCCCGGGCACCTTCCATGATCTCGCCCGAGATCAACGCGACGGCCTCGGGATGGTTCAACTTGAGCCCCCGATCGCGTCGGCGCCGCGCCACCTCGGCGGCCATGAAGATCATCAGCTTGTCCTGTTCCCTGGGCGAAAGGCGCATGCGGTTCTCCGAGGGCGTCGGGAGCCAGTCGAGAGATGCTACCCGACGCTGGGTGGGCCCTCCCGGCGGCGGTCGATGAGCGTACCTCTTCGCTCGGGAGTCAACAACCGACCGTAAGAGCTTGTACATCCGGCTAGCGCAGGCGACGAATTGTTCGCCAGGCGCACATGGGGCGGCGCCCCGGGTCCTCCTAGGGTCGCCATCACGGGCTGCGGACCCGTCTCCGTGCCTTTCACGTCTCACCACCTTCATCGAAAGGAAATCGATCGATGCACGACGTCCCGAGCCGCCGACGCCCAGGCACAGTCTCGCCCCGCCGAGCAGCGCCGGCGCTCGCGGCGCTCGTCCTGACCGTTGCCCTAGCGGGATGCGGTGCCCAGGTGAAGGAAGGAGGAGGCGGGGGCCAAGCCTCGGCCACGCCCGGCATCAGCGGCGACACGATCAAGGTCGGCATCCTGCACTCGCTCAGCGGGACGATGGCCATCAGCGAGGTTTCGGTCCGCGACGCCGAGATGCTGGCGATCGACGAGATCAACCGCAGCGGCGGAGTCCTCGGTAAGAAGGTCGTGCCCGTCGGGGAGGACGGCGCCTCAGACTGGCCGACCTTCGCCGAGAAGGCCCAGAAGCTCATCTCGGCGGACAACGTCGCGGCGGTATTCGGGGGCTGGACCTCCGCAAGCCGGAAGGCGATGCTGCCCGTCTTCGAGCGCAACAAGTCGCTGCTCTACTACCCGGTTCAGTACGAGGGCCTCGAAGCGTCCCCGTACATCTTCTACTCGGGCGCGACGACGAACCAGCAGATCGTTCCCGGCCTCGAGTATCTCAAGAAGCAGGGCAAGAATCGCGTCTTCCTGGTGGGCAGCGACTACGTGTTCCCGCGGACCGCGAACAAGGAGATCAAGGCGTGGGCGAAGGCCAACGGGATGCAGATCCTCGGTGAGGAGTACACGCCGCTTGGACACACGGAGTACAGCACCACCATCAACAAGCTCAAGGCTGCGAGGCCCGATGCCGTCTTCAACACCTTGAACGGAGACAGCAACGTCGCCTTCTTCAAGCAGCTCAAGGCTGCGGACGTCACCCCTCAAGAGGTTCCGGTGCTGTCGGTGAGCGTCGCCGAGGAGGAAGTGCGCGGAATCGGGGCTGCCCAGATCGCCGGACACCCCGTCGCCTGGAACTACTACCAGACCACGGACGAGCCTCGCAACGACGACTTCGTCAAGGCCTACAAGGCCAAGTACGGCGAGAACCGGGTCACCGACGACCCGATCGAGGCCGGCTACGTCCAAGTCCACCTCTGGGCTCGAGCGGTCAAGAAGGCCGGCACGACCAACGTGGAGAAGGTGAGGCAGGCATCGAAGGGGCTGAGCTTCGAGGCCCCCGAGGGCAAGGTCACGATCGACGGCGAGAACCAGCACCTGTTCAAGACCCCGCGCATCGGTGTGGTGCAGCCGAACGGTCTGATCAAGGAGGTCTTTACGGCCGAGGAGCCGGTCAAGCCGGATCCCTACCTCAAGCGCTACCCCTGGGCCAAGGGGCTCTAGCCGCGGTGGACATAGTCGTCTCACAGGTCCTGGCGGGCCTGAGCGTGGCCTCGGTGCTGCTGTTGATCGCGCTCGGGCTGACCTTCACGTTCGGGCAGATGAACGTGATCAACATGGCCCATGGCGAGTTCATCATGGCCGGCGCCTACACGACCTACGTGCTCCAGGGACTGCTCGGCGCCAGCCTCGTCGGGCTCTCCTTCCTCGTCTCGTTGCCCGCCGCCTTCGTGGTTGGAGGACTCCTCGGTCTGGTCCTCGAGCGGACGCTGATACGGCGCCTCTACGGCAGGCCGCTCGACACGCTGCTCGTGACCTGGGGGGTAGGCCTCATGCTCCAGCAGCTCGCCAGGGACCTGTTCGGAGCGGCGAACGTGCAGGTGAAGACGCCCTCGTGGCTCGACGGAGGGCTCACCGTGGCGGGCGTCACGATGCCCTGGAACCGGCTCTTCATCGTCGTGCTCGTCACGGCTGCGGTGATCGCGATCTGGGTCTTCGTCAACAAGCTGCCCGACGGCCGTCAGATGCGAGCGGTGATGCAGAACCGCCGGCTTGCCTCGGCCAGCGGCATTGCCACCGACCGCGTCGACCGGCGTACGTTCCTGATCGGCTCCGGCCTGGGCGGGGTTGCCGGCGTGGCGATCACCCTGCTCGGGTCGATCGGGCCGACGCTCGGCACCAGCTACATCATCGACGCCTTTCTCGTCGTCGTGGTCGGTGGGCTCGGTCAGCTGCGAGGAGCCGTCCTCGCCGCGATCGCCCTCGGGCTCCTGAACGCCTTCGTGGAGTACGCGAGCCAGGCCAGCGTCGCCAAGGCGCTCCTTCTCGTAGCGATCGTCGCCTTCCTGCAATTCCGACCTCAGGGCATCTTCGTCCGCCGTACCCGGGCCGTCGCATAGGGAGGGTCTTGGCCGCGACCGAGTTTCATGCACATCGAGGCGAGGGCCTGGCCGGTGGCCGCTCCGCCGGCGCAGGGCCGACCACTGAGTCGCCGTGGGCGGGCCGAGCCTGGTTCGCCGTCGCGGCGATCGCCCTGCTCGTAGTCGCCCCGCTGCTGCTCTCCGACTTCCGCCTCAACCTCATGGCGAAGTTCCTGTGCTTCGCGATCATCGCGGTCGGCATCGCGTTCGCGTGGGGGAAGGGCGGGATGCTGACCCTTGGCCAAGGGGTCTTCTTCGGCCTCGGCGGCTACAGCGTG
>JBHEMX010000002.1:0-7795 GCA_046262355.1 Actinomycetota bacterium
CGCTGCCGCTTATGTCAGGGCTGCTTCCCGCCTTCTTCCCCGCCTCGGGAGTCAGGCTGCCCGTAGCTTCACCGGACTGCTGCGACAGCCCGGCGGTGAGGTCTTGCACCTCACCCGGTCAACAAGCGCCTCGTGGCGCACGGTCTCGTCGACGAGCAGGATCCGGCAGCGCTTGCTGCGGCGGTGGACTTGGAGACGCCCCGACCACTCCCTCACCAACGTCATGACCGTGTGCCACGCAAACCCGTAGCGGCGACCGATCTCGGTGATCGAGAGGTGCCGGGCGTCGGTGACGATGGCGCGCGCGAGGCGCGTCGTCATCCTGCCCTCGATCGCCGGGTGTTTCTCGCTGTGGCGCTCGCCGCAGTTGGTGCAGTGGAAGCGCCGGCGCAGCCAGATCAGCGTCACGCGCTGGCGACCGCGAGGGACGTCACTGACTTTGACGCGGCGCGTCTCGTGCACCTTGGTCGTCTTGAAGCCACAGAACGGACACCGCACCACGGAGCGCAGATCGTGGATCAAGACCTCGAGATGCTCGGGCATATCGACCAGGACCTTCAGCACACGAATGCGGTACAGGTGCATGCGCACCGTCATAGTGTCGGGGGTCAAGGAGCTCCTCCTTCTGCTCGATTGCGGACACAACCGAGCGTGGAGGGGCTCCTGCCTTCTCAGCCGGATTTCCGCCGGCTGTTCAAGCTCTCAACCCATGATTTCGCGGGATCTCGAAAATCGATACAAACTGGTTCCATCCGCATCAGGTTTCGCGCGGTCTTTGTCTCGTCAAGTTAGTGAACTTCGCCATCGCCACCCGCGACTCTAGGGACGTGGCCTATAAACAAGTCCTTTCCTTAACTCAATCTACCGGTCTTTCGCGCCCAACTTTCGACGTCAGGCCAGTACCAAACCAGGGCCTGAGGAAAGCGAAGAATGGGCTGTGGGAAATCCTTGTGCCGCCGCCGCCATTCATGAATGACCTGCACACGAGCAACTCCAACCCTTCGGGCAATGTCTTGTGCTCCCACAAGCTGGTCAACGTCTACTCTCCGCCCCATTCCGCTCGCCTCCACTTGCACGTCACTCGCACTAGCAGTATCATGAGTACGCGCTAACACAAAAGATCAAGTGCCCCGGCGGTGCTTGGAACACCCCGGGGCGTGGTCGAGACCTGCATTGGAGGCCCGACTGAGCAAGCCTACGCGCGTGCGGCCGTCAACACAGGCAATGCCTCGCGTTCACCTATCCTCTGTCCCTTCGCGGCCAACCGAGGTTGTCGGCCTGGTCGTCGGGTGCCTCTCGGCGGGTGCAACTCTGAGCGACCACACCCTTCGGCGGATGAGCGAGGCCATGTCGCGTTTCGCGACGTACCTCGAGCAGGGCCATGCATTGACGACGATCGACGGAACCAAGCCTGAGCACGCCGAGGAGTTCGTGCGCGCACCGGTGATGACCTCGACTGGAGCACGAGCTGCCAGCGTCGCCACGATGCACCTGAGGCGGAGCGCCCTGCGCCTGCTATTCCGCGTCGCTCGCGACATCGGTGCGCTCAACACTGACCCCACGGTAGACCTCACCCTCCCGCCGCGTTCATCGCTCCCCGTCAGACCGTTGAGTGAAGATGAGGTGACCCTCTGCCGCAGCTATTCGCTCCACAGCCTTCGTTCAACGCGCCGCTCCGCTGCGTGGGCGCTGGCAGAGGCGACGGCTCGCACCGCCGAATTACCTCACCTCCGCATCTCTGATGTCGATCTTGACAAGGAACGAGTTTGGATCCACGGAAGCTCCAAGACCGTCACCCGCTGGGGTCATCTCAGCCAGTGGGGTGTGCGCCAGCTGGCACGTCGTATCAACGCTCTCGGCGACAGATCGAGTGACGATCGACCACTGATCTACGAAGGCTCGGGATCGCTCGAGAGCCGTCAAGCCTCATCATGTCTCGCGATCTCGCAGACCCTCCAGGCCGCGGGACTTAGCGCCGACCGGGACCTAAGACCTACCTCCGTAACGGCATGGGCCGGAGTGCGCATCTTTGAGGAGACGGGTGCGATTGACGAAGTGGCCCGCCGCCTCGGGATGCGCAGCCTCGACCGCGCCGCTTCCCTCATCGGCTGGGATTGGCATTGCGAGCAGGAGCGGGAGGCCTAGATGGCCAGCCCCTCCACAGGTGTCTCCTCCGTCGAGCGCCTCGAGGCGATCCTCCGCAACCAAGAGATCTATTCGCTCGCCCGCTTGATTCCTGAGCCCGCGGCGAGCTCGGGCGGGCGCCGGCGGACCTACCCCGACTACATGCTCTTCGTCTACGAGGCTCTCATCAGCGTCTACGAGAGTGCCCGGCGGGTCGAGGCGGAGCTCGCCCATCCCCTCCTATGGAACTTCATGCGCACGATCGTCGCAGAACTCTTCCCCGATGAACCAGACATGCATCTGCCGGTGGAGCCGATGCGCCGCCACCACTACCTCTACGGGCGCAACCGCTACCTCAGCGATCCCGACATCCTCCCCGGCATCACCGAGCTGCACCGCCGCTTCGCCGCCGACCAAGCACGCGTGCTCGGCCTCATGGACCCGGAAGGGCTCGGTTCCTGGACTCATCCCCATCAAGACCGGATCGTCCACGCCGACGGCAAGGTGGTCACGCCGCTGTTCCGAGGCAAGCCCGGCGAGACGAGGACGGACAAGGTCACCGGGGAGATCAAGACGGTGCGTTCAGACCCGGACGCCGACCTCCATTTCGAGGGCGACGGCGACACGGCGTATGGGACCAAGTTCGTGCTCGTGGCGGCGCGCACCCACGACGAGCGGGGGCGCATCATCCTCGATGTTGAGTGGGTGCCCGACCGCGGCGGGGAGGCACGGGTGGCGGTGGACTGCTTCTCGCGTCTAGCGCTCCTGCTTCCCGGCGCCCAGGGCATCGTCTACGACACGGCACTGCGAGGCGTGCACCACCAGAAGATTTTGCGCCAGCTCGGCTTAATCCCGATCAACCGAGTCACCGCTGCCGTAGGGCGCATCAAGCAGCCCCGGCGTCAAGGCGGCCGGCGGGTCGAAAAGAGTGCCCACATCGACGACAAGCGCATCCGGCTCTGCGATGGCTCTACCAAGACCGCCCACCTCTACAGCCACGCTGGAGCCGTAGGTCTCGGGGAGCTGAGCGACACCGGAGAGCTCCTGTTCCGCCCGCTGCTGCGCGTCCGCACGCATCGGCTCCAAGACAAGAACAGGCTCTTTCGCTGGTACAACGACTACCTCCTGCCCCCAGAGTTTGACGGCAAGACGGTCATGGTGCGCCTCCATGGCAACGAAAAAGATGCCGCCCGTCGCTTCAACCGCGCCGAGAACGTTCGGCCTATCCCTCCGTCAGACGCAGACTTCTTGCGACTGTTCCCCCGTCGCAACGACAGCGAGTCGATCAACCGCGGCGTGGTCGACTCCCTCTACCTTGGACGAGCCCACAGCGTGGGACACGCCCGTCAGCACGTGAACCTGATTGGTTACGCTCTTATGGTCAACTCCTTGGCGCTGCATCGAGGCCGTGCGAGAGCGCCGAGCGAAGCGCGGGCAGCGTAGAGCTCGACTCCCTCCAGCCTCAAGACAGTGGCGTTCTTCGGGCGGTCCACTTGCCTCCTAGCAGGGCGCTCCGGTTCCCGAACGTCGTTTTCGCCCCCGCCCGCTCGCTAGACTCGCTGAAGAGGGAGACCCTTAATAAGCCTCGGCAGGCTTTTCTGCCATGTTTTCTACATCCCCCGCCCAGGTAGCTCAGGGGATAGAGCAACCGCCTCCTAAGCGGTAGGTCGTCGGTTCGATTCCGACCCTGGGCACTCCGGAGGCCTCCGGTCGGTGGGCCTCTTCTAATTGGCGAGGGAGGGCAGGTGGCAGACCGGCTGGTGGTGGTGGGCGGCGACGCGGCGGGCATGAGCGCTGCGTCGCAGGCGAGACGGCTGCGCGGGCCCGAGGAGCTCGTCATCACGGCCTTCGAACGCGGCAACTTCACCTCGTACTCGGCCTGCGGCATCCCGTACCTCATCGGGGCGGTCGTCGACGACGTCGACGAACTGATCGCCCGACGCCCCGAGACGTTCCGAGACGAGCACGCGATCGACGCGCGGGTACGCCACGAGGTGACCGAGATAGACTTCGACCGGGGCGCGGTCAAGGTATGGGACGCGGACCGGCGCGCCGAGAGTTGGGAGGGCTTCGACGAGCTCGTGTACGCGCCCGGAGCCATGCCCGTGCGCCCGCCGCTGGAGGGCGTCGACCTCGCCGGAGTCTTCGGCGTTCAGACGCTCGACCACGGTCTCGCGATCAAGAAGGAGATGGAGGAGAGGCAGCCGCGGCGCGCCGTGGTGGTCGGGGGCGGATACATCGGACTCGAGATGGCCGAGGCGTTCCAGGCGCGCGGCCTAGAGGTCTCGCTCGTGGAGACGGCTCCGGAGCCGATGTCGACGCTCGATCCAGACATGGGCGCGCTGGTCGCCGACGCGCTGCGCGAGATCGACATCGCGGTCTACACCGAAGAGGCGGTCAAGGGCTTCGACGGCGACGGCCATCGGCTGACCGCGGTCGTGACCGAGGCCCGCACGCTTCCCGCGGACATCGTCGTGCTGGGACTCGGCGTCCGGCCCAACACGGAGCTTGCCGAGGCGGCCGGGATCCCCGTCGGATCCGCCGGAGGCGTCGTCGTGGATCGCCGCATGCACACGCCCGTGGACAACGTGTGGGCGGCGGGGGACTGCGTCGAGAAATGGCACCGCGTCGCTCTAAAGAGCGTGACGATCCCGCTGGGAACGCACGCGAACAAGGAGGGGCGAGTCGCCGGGATAAACCTCGGCGGCGGGTACGCGACCTTCCCCGGGGTAATCGGAACCGCGGTGTCGAAGGTCTGCGACGTGGAGGTGGGTCGAACGGGACTCCAAGAGGGCGAAGCACGCGCCGTCGGGCTCGAGACCTTGAGCGCAATCGTGGACTCTCGCACACGCGCCGGCTACTTCCCCGGGTCGGCGCCGATCAAGACGAAGATGATCGTTGAGCGGCGCAGCGGCCGGCTCGTCGGTGCCCAGATCGTGGGCCGCGAGGGCGCCGCCAAACGCATCGACGTGATCGCCACCGCCCTGTGGAACGAGATGACCGTCGAAGACCTCCTCAACGTCGATCTCTCCTATGCGCCTCCCTTCGCGCCCGTGTGGGACCCGGTGCTCGTAGCGGCGCGCAAGGCATGGCAGCTCGTGGAGGAAACGCTCGCCGACAGTCACTGAGAAGCGACGGACCATAGGATGCGTAGCCGTGGATCTCGAACCTTTGCTCGCGCTCTCTGAGTCTGCCGCGCGTCGGGCAGCGGAACTGCTGCTCGAACGCTGGTGCCGCTCTCCGCAGGGCGTGGACACGAAGAGCTCGCCGACCGATCTCGTCAGCGACGCAGATCGCGACTCGGAGCGCTTGTTGATCGACGTCATCCATCGGGAACGTCCCGACGACGGGGTCGTCGCCGAAGAGACAGGGGCGCGCTCATCGCGCAGCGGTCTCTCCTGGATCCTTGATCCTCTCGACGGCACGGTTAACTACCTTTTCCGCATACCGGTGTGGGCGATCAGCATCGCCGTCGCCGACGATAGGCAAACGCTCGTCGGCGTCGTCTACGACCCGAATCGCGACGAGTTGTTCTCGGCGACGCGCGGAGGGGGGGCGACGATCAACGGCGCGCCGATGCACGTCTCCGATGTGGACGACATCGCTACCGCCCTCATAGGAACGGGCTTCGCCTACGACTCGCGCGCCAGGCAGGTACAGGCAGAGACGTTGCAGCGCGTGCTGCCTCGCGTGCGCGACATCCGACGCGCCGGCTCCGCCGCACTCGACCTCGCGTCGGTCGCCTGTGGACGCCTTGACGGCCTCTACGAGGCACCGATGGAACGCTGGGACCGCGCCGCCGGAGCGCTGCTGGTGGAGGAGGCCGGCGGCGTCGTGAGCGAACTGGAGGGGCCGTTGCAGCTCTCTTCAGGCGTCGTTGCGGCGGGGGCCTCGCTGCACGACCGCCTCCGCGCCCTCGTGCTCGACGACGGGTAAACGGCCCACATGACGCCAGACGTTCGGCGCGCCCTGGTGGCGACTTTCGTGGCTCGCACCGCCGCCAACGCGGGTCTGCGCGTCGTGTACCCGTTCCTGCCTGCGATCGCGCGCGGTCTGGGGGTCGCTCCGGCGGCGCTCGCCTCGCTCGTGGCGATCCGCAACCTCGGCGGGATCACGACGCCGGTCGCGGCGCGCGCGTCGGAGCGCTACGGGCGCCGCTGGATGATGATCGTCGCTATCGCCGCGGTGACGGTCGCGTCCATCCTGTCCTTCATCACCGACGTCTTCTGGATAGCGGGCATCGGGATCATCGTCGTCGGGCTGGCCAAGCCCGCCTTCGACATTCCGATGCAGGCGTGGTTCGGGGATCGCGTGCCTTACGACGAGCGCGGGAGGGTCTTCGGCATCACCGAGCTGACGTGGTCGGTCGCGCTGCTCGTGACCGTCCCCGCGTCGGGTTTTCTGATCGTGCTGACCGATTGGCGAGCCCCGTTCGTTCTCGTCGCCGTACTGGCCGGATGCGGGACGTTCGCGATCATCAGGGGCATCGACTCGGATACGCCGCTCGAGCACGTGCGCGGCAAGTTGAAGCTTACTTCGCCGCGCGTTCGGATGCTCTCCGTCGCTCTGCTGTTCAGCGTTGCCGCCGAGATCCCATTCATCGTGTACGGCCAGTGGCTCGAAGGCTCCTTCGGGCTATCGGTCGCCGGGATCGGGACGTTCACGCTGGTGGTCGTCGCCGCCGAGCTTGCCGGTGAAGGTCTCGTCATCGCCTTCGCCGATCGCTGGGGATTGCGGCGCATGATCCTGGGGGGCCTCTGGGGATCGGCCGCGGCGTACTCGGCGTTCGCCTTAACAGGTTCCCGGCTCCTGCTTGCGACGATCGTCGTCATGGTGTGGATAGCCGCCTTCGAGGTCACGATCGTCGCGGCGATCCCATTCGTGAGCGAGCTGGCCACCGCTCGCGACCGGCTCCTGTCGCTGCTCGCAGTCACGATCGCAGTGGGGCGTGCGCTCGGAGCGCTGGTCGGGCAACCGCTGTTCGCGGCGGGCGGCATCGGCCTGGTGGGGTTCGTGTCCGCGGCATGTGTGGCCGTGAGCGCGGTCCTCCTCCTCGAGGTCGAGGAGCCGCGGGAGGCGGCGCCATCGCCTACCTCTCCGGTCCAGTAGCCTGCAAGGATGGACATCGTTCATCCGGCGGTTGAGGACTACATGGCGAAGCTCGCGCGGCACGACGACGAGCCTGTGCTGCTCGAGATGGAGAGGCGCGCCGCGGACAACGGCTTTCCGATCATCGGCCGCCTCTGTGGTCGGACGCTCGAACTCATGGCGCGCAGCATCGGTGCCCGGCGCATATTCGAGATGGGCTCCGGCTACGGCTACTCCGCATACTGGTTCTCCAGGGCGACTGGTCCGCACGGCGAGATCCACCTCACCGACGGCAACCCGCTCAACGAGCGCCTTGCCCTCGACTACCTCCGGCGCGCCGGGTTGGATGGTCCGGTTCGGTATCACGTCGGAGATGCGCTGGAAGCCTTCGCGGCGACCGACGGGGACTTCGACGTCGTCTACTGCGACATCGACAAGGACGGATACCCGCGCGCATGGGACGAGGCGCGCACGAGGGTGCGCGTAGGTGGGCTGTTCATGTGCGACAACATGCTGTGGTCGGGACGCGTGACGGGCGAGTCGGACGAATCCGACGTGAGGCCCGGCTGGACCGAGGCGATCG
>JBHEMX010000003.1:0-4945 GCA_046262355.1 Actinomycetota bacterium
CGTGCACGTGATCGATATCCCTCGCGATCGCGAGGCGTTCTACCCTCGATGCCGGTTGCAATGGGGGGGAAGAGAATGGCAGAAACCAGCGATCCCTCTCAATCTCGACCTGTTTCCTGACCTACCGAGGGATTTGGGTAGTTACACCACCCCCGCAGCACCGCGTTGACCGCGCGCAGCAGGTCGGCGAGCGTTCGATGCTTGTGGCGGCGGGTGAGCGATCTCACCTTGCCCGTCACTGAGGCGAGTGACCTCTTCGACGGGTAGTGTGGCCGCGCAATCGGTCGCTCAAGGTATTGTGGGAGTGGTATTCGTTCGAGCTGCACACCATCGTCGTGGACGCCGGCGAGTCACCCCTCGAGGGCAACGAGCTCGAAGACTGAACTCCGCTGAATCACGCGCAGCCTTCCAGATCAGAGTCTTCGACCCCCACAGGACGCTTACTCTTGCAAGCCAAGGAGATCGAAAGATCGCCCGGCAGCTGGAAACAAGGCACCCCCGGTCCCGGGTCATCATGGCCAGGGACAGCGCCTCCGGCCGGGCTTTATCTCTACACATGTTGGAAACCAGCGTTCGCGCGCTATCTAGTTCCCAAGTACACAGGGCTACGGCTCGACCTCGACCTTCCTGCGCCTCTACAACACCGACCGACCTCATCGCGGCAGACATACCAAAGGACGCGTCCCGATCGAGATCATCGGAAAGGCGAAGATGTGGCAGAGCTAGCAGCGATGTGTCGCCGGAACTCGGTGACAGGACAGTCTAACTCTTCGAGCAGCACGCGGGCGGTTACAGTGCGTACGAGGTTGTCGGTCCTGCCAGCACCAGCGCGCGTGGCTCTCGGACGGTCGGCGATGAACCCGCTCGGCGCGGGTTGAAGCCGGATTTGGGTATTCTGGGGCATTGTCAGGGGGAACCGGTCGTCGAAAGGGAGAAATCGTGGCCGAAGACACGGCGAGCACCATAGAAACGACGGCGAGTGACGCGCTCGTCACCGAGCGGGGGCGCACCGCGATCGCAGATGCGGTAGTAGCGAAGGTCGCGGGGATAGCCGCGCGCGACATATCCGGCGTACACGCGATGGGCACAGGCGGTGCGCGTGCGGTCGGAGCCATCCGCGAACGCCTTCCGGGAGCCGGCTCCAGCCCGGCGGCGTCCCAAGGCGTCACCGTAGAGGTCGGCGAGCGTCAGGCCGCCATCGATCTGGACATCGTCGCGGAGTACGGCGTCGCGATCGTGGACGTGGCCGAGGCGGTGCGTCAGAACGTGATCCGCAACGTCGAACGCATGACGGGACTACAGGTCACCGAGGTGAACGTCTCGGTGAACGACATCTGGCTCGGTGACGAGCAGAACGAGGACGACGAGCCTCGCGTCCAGTAGATGGCACTGGACGCCGACGTCATCGCCGCCGCGGCTGAGAGCTGTCCTTCGGTGGCGCGACTGTCGGGAGGCCTCGTCGGTGAGGTGGCGACCTTCTTGCCCGGCCGTCGCGTGACGGGGGTGCGGCTCCTCCCCGAAGAGGTCGAGGTCCACGTCGTCGCGCGCTGGGATCGGCCGCTGCAGGCCGTTGCCGAGGAGCTGCGCGCAATCGTGGCGCCGCTGAGCGAGGGACTGCCCGTAGCGGTATTCATCGACGACATCGAGACGCCGGACGAGGAGAAGGAGCAGGAGCAGGAGCTTGGACCCGTATCAGGTTCTCGGGTTGGCGCGCGACAGCGGCCCTGAGGCGGTGCGCGCCGCCTACCGGCGTTACGCGCTGCTCCATCACCCCGATCGCGGCGGGGACGGCGAACGCTTCAGCATGGGCACGATCGCCTATCGAAGGTTGAGCGACGCCCCCGAGCGGGTCGAGGTGGTCTTCTTCCGCCGGCCCACGCACCTGCAGGCCGCGCGGACATATCTCGGTGGCCGCATGACATCTCTCGTCCGGCGCTGGGAGAAGGGATGGAGGAAGTCATGACCGGAACAACGGTTGGGCTGTTCGTCGGCCTGATTCTCGGGCTGGCGCTGGTCGTCGATGGGTTCGGCTCGATGCTCATCGTAGGCCTGTGCGGGGCGATCGGCTACGTCGTGATGAAGGTGGTCGAGGGCGAGCTCGACCTTACGACGTATCTTGGAGGCCGCCAGGAGGGCTCCACGTTCGAGAGCTCGACTCGCCGGCGAGGGTGAGCGCCATGCGAACCGACGCGGCTGCCATCGGGCTCGCCGCCGAGGAAGATCGAGGGACGACCGAAATCTCTCCGGCGGTCGTGGAGAAGATCGCCGGGCGAGCGGCGCGCGAGGTCGAGGGGGTGAGTCTCATGACCGCGGCGGGTATTGCCGCGCGCATCGCCTCTCTCGTCGGCAACGAGGGTCGCGCGTCCGCGACCGCGGACGTCGGTCAAACGACCTCCGCGATAGACCTGACGGTTAGCATTCGGTACCCGCAGCCGATCCTCGAGACGGCCGAGCGAGTAAGGAACCACGTCAAGCAGCGCGTGCATGAGCTGACTGGGCTCGAGGTTCAAGAGGTGGACATCACGGTGTCGCAGCTCGATGCGGTGGGATCGCCCCGGCGACGGGTCGAGTAGGCGGCCGATGCGCTTCGTCAATCGATTGCTAGCGGCGGTCCTGGGCCTCCTCCTGCTCGTCGGGGGAGTCCTCGTGGCGGTCGAGGTCCTGCTCGCAGGGCTGCAGCAGGACCCCGTCCTTATCCCTTGGGAGCGGTGGGTCGAGACGACGAGGACCACCGCGTGGGCTACCCTCGTGGTGCGCACGATCTCCTTGCTCGTCCTCCTGGGTGGCCTCTTGCTGCTCTTTGCTCAGCTGCGCCGTGGCAGGCGCCGCACGCTTCCTCTCCACGGTAACGACGAGCTCGAGGCGGAGGTCGACCGCCGCAGCCTCGAGAGATCGCTCGAGCGCGCTGCCGAGGAGGTCGACGGAGTGAGAGCAGCGAAAGCGCGCTGCGGCTCGAGGAAAATCGACCTCACTGCAGACACGACTCGGTCGCGCGCCGAAGAGGTACGGGAAGCGGTGTCCCGGGCAGCGAACGAGAGGATCGCCACGATTGGGCTTGCAACGAGGCCCGCCGTCACGGTCAACGTGCGAAGGACGGCGCACCGATGAGCGGCATCGACAATCTCAACAGGGCGGCCCTGATCGTCCTCGCGCTGGTGCTGATCGCCGGGGCGGGGCTCGCGCTGGCGATAGGCTACGGAGCGTTCGGCGACGAGGTGAGCGGCCGCCCCGTCTTCCTGACCTCGGTCGACGACTTCCTAAGCCGGAGCTCGTCGTGGTTCTGGCCGCTGATCGCGATGGTGGCCCTCGTGATCGCGTGGCTCGGGTACCGCTGGCTGAGAGCCCAGATTCCCTCGCCGTCCCGGCCCTCGGACGTCGAGCTGGCGAGCTCACCGGACGGCCACACGGTCGTGAAGCCGTCCGCACTCGCCGACGCCCTCGTGGCCGACGTCGAGAAGAGCGGAGCGGTGCGGTCGGCATCCTCGACGGTGAACGCGCAGACCCGTCCCCCCGAGGTCGAGGTCACCGTCGACGTGACCGAGGACGGGCTTGTCGACGAGGTAAGGGACCACATCCAGCGCTACGCGCTCGCTCGCCTCGAGCAGGCCATCGGCAGCGAAGGCTCCGACGTGCACGTCCTTGTAAAAGTCGGAGGAGCCCCCGGGCGCCAGCTGCGGTAGACGAGCACTCCCCCCGCTCTACCGGAGGGTTGCCTCCTCTGGGAACTACAAACAGCAGTGTTGCCAGTAGCCCCTGCATGGTCGTCGTCGAAACGGCGAGAGGCGCGGCCCCCGGGCGCTGGTGACGATCTCTACTACGTCGGCGACGAGGCGCTCGAGTAGAAGCAGCACGCGGCGTGCGCGGGTGTCGATCCCGTAAGATGGCAGCGAGGTCAGGCCCTTGCAGCACTCGGTCTGACGATGGTGGCCCCTGTGGGGCACAGAAACTCGATTCGCTCCCAAACCAGCGATCTCGTAGCATCCGGCCGCCATGCTCTATGCCTTGCTCTATGCGATCGCCCGACCCATTCTGAGGTTGAGTGGGATCTCCTCGGACGCCGAAGCTGAGGTGCTGGTCCTGCGCCACGAACTCGCCGTGCTCCGTCGCCAGGTCAAGCGCCCCCAACTGCGTCGCCGGGACAGGCTGTTCCTCGCGGCGATGAGCAGGGTGTTGGCGCAGGAGCGTTGGGGCGCGTTCATCGTCACCCCGGCGACCTTGTTGCGCTGGCACAAAGAGCTCGTTCGGCGCAAGTGGACCTACAGGAGGCAACTCGGCTGGGACGCCCGCCCATCGATCCCGAGGTCAGGGCGCTGATCGTGCGCATGGCGAAGGACAATCCCCGCTGGGCGTGCGTGCGGATCAAGGGCGAGCTTCAGGGCCTCGGGCTCGTCGTCTCTGCCACCACGATCCGTACCATCCTGCGGCGCGCCGGCCTGGGCCCGGCGCCGCGCCGGGACGGCCCGAGCTGGCGTCAGTTCCGTCGCGCCCAGGCCCAAGGCATCGTCGCCTGCGACTTCTTCACCGTCGAGACGGTCTTCCTTAACACCCTGTACGTGCTGGTGTGCAGACCCGCCGGATCCTCGGCTTCGGGGTGAGCGCCAACCCCGACGCGCCCTGGATGACCCAGCAAGCCCGCAACCTGGTGATGGACCTGGATGACTCCCGTCTGCGGGTGCGTGTCCTGGTGCACGATCGCGATGCCAAGCACTGCCGCAGCTTCGATGAGGTCTTTTCTGCCCAAGGCATCGATGTCGGGCTCACCCCGTACAGGGCGCCCCAAGCCAACGCTCACGTCGAGAGGCTGATCGGAGGGGTGCGCCGAGAGGTGCTGGATCACGTGCTCGTCCTCGGGCGAAGACACCTGTCGAGGGTTCTGCGTGACTACGCCACCCACCACAACTCTCATCGACCCCATCGTGGGCTCGGCCTACGCTGTCCCGACGCG
>JBHEMX010000004.1:0-10452 GCA_046262355.1 Actinomycetota bacterium
GGCCCGCCACGGCCTCGGCCTCCCGGGCCTCGTTCTCGAGCCGCAGCGCCTCTGCGACGGCTGCCTCCGCCCGCCGTCTGAGCTCCCCGGCGCGCCGTTCGAGCTCTTGCCGCGCACGTGCGCGGTCGTCCTCCTGAGGCGTTGCGGCTAGGGCCGCGGCCTCGAACGCCGGCCCGAATCCCGACGGAGCTTCGTCCGCAACCAGCCGGCCTCTGAGCAGGCGGGCCGACGCCTCGTCGTCGCCCGTGGCGGCAAGAAGGGTGTTCGTGACGCGCTCGAGCTGAGTGCGCGCCGCTGCGGGCCTCGCCGCGGCGAGGATCTCATCGGCTCGCTCCGTGAGCTCGGCGATCAGCCCGTGTCTGGCCGTGGACAGCGCCCGGACGTCGGCGGAGCTTCCGCCGCCAAGCGCCGCCTGTTGGGTGTGGCGCAGCTTGGTGCTCAGCTCCACCAGACGGGCGACTTCGTCCGCGTGCCGGCGCGCAAGCTGGTTCACGGTCCACGCCGCGAGCGACGGCTTCCGCAGCGCCTTCAACTCCTCGGCGGCCGCCTTGTTGCCCTCTGCCCGGAGCCGCGCGACCGCCTCGTTGCGGCGCGCGACGAAGTGCTCGAGCGGGAGTCCGAAGAGCTCATCGATGACGTCTTGGGCGGGAGCCGGGGTGGGGCCTTCTGCGGCCGTCATCGGCTGCGCACCGGCGGAGGGCTCGGGGGCACCTCTCGAGGATAGGGGGCAGGTCTCCTCTTGCGCCCGTTCACTTGCTGGAGGGGCATGATAGAGAGGACGTGTTCAGAGAGCCGCAAGAGTCCCACGAGCCGGGAGTGTCCGAGTACATGGCAGACGAGCGAGCCGAGGCCCGAGAAGAGATGCGCGTTGAGGCCGAGTCGCTGACGAGCGGCCCCGGCGTCGTCGCGACGAAGAGTCAGGCGCGCGGCAGCCTCGCGGGCGTCGTCGGCGGGATCCTGCTCGGAGCCCTCGTGGGCCTCGTCGTGGGCGCGATCGCCTTCTCGGAGTCGGGGCGAGCGTTGGTGATTTCGGTGATCGCGTTCGCGGTTGCGGGGATGACCTTCGGTGGCGTCGTCGGAGGTTTCGTCACGCCGCGCCGGAAGCTGCGTCACACCGATGCCGACACATAGCGCCCTCGCTCCTTTCAGCGCGCGCCGCCGCGCGCCGAAGTTCGTAAGGACGAATGTCACCACACGGCCTCGGGCGAGGCCTCGAGCAGATGGGAGGCCTCCCTTGCGACGTCTGGCAAGCACCCTCGTTGCGGTAGCTCTTCTCCTTGCCGCGTGCGGCGGCTCCGGCGCCGGGGACGGGGCGAGCCCCAAGGAAACCTTGAGCGGCGCACTCGACGACCTCCGGGCGATGGGCGCGACGACCGCCACGATCTCGTTGCGCTCGGACCCCGAGTCGCTGCAGGCGCTCGCGGCCGAGGATGGAGACGAGCTCTCATCGCAAGACGCGCAGAAGGTGCTCGACTCGTCACTGACGATCTCGAGCAACAACGAGGAGGATCCCGCCAAGGCGACGGCCCAGGTCGTGGTCAACGTCGCGGGCAACGAGTCGATCGAGCTGCGGATGCTCGAGAGAACCTTGTACCTCCGCGCCGATGTGCACGCTCTCCTCGAGACCTTCGGGCAGGACCCGACGATGGCGGATCAGATCGCTCAGCAGGCAGCGGCGTCCGGCCTCGACTTCGTGCAGCCGCTGGTCGAGGGGCAGTGGGTGGCGGTCGAGGGCCTCGAGGAGGCCCTCGGACAAGGCGGCGCTGCGCCGTCGGCCGCCGAGCAGAAGAAGTTGATCGACAAGCTCGCCGCATCCTTGGAGGAGTCCACGACCGTCACGTCGAAGGGCTCCGATGACGAGGGTACACACCTCGTGGCGATCGTCTCGATCCGCGACGTCTTTCAGGACCTCCGGGACGCGACCGAGGGACTCGCCCAAGGCGTGCCGGGCGGACAGCTTCCCAACGCCGCCGAGGTCCCGGACGAGAACGTCGAGCTCGATCTGTGGATCGCCGATGGACGCCTGACTCAGGTCGAGTTCGACTTCCTGCAGCTCCAGGACCTACCCGACGCCGAGATCCCATCCGGCGTAACCGGGCTTGCGCTGCACATCGAGCTGGAGGAGTTCTCGGGCGAGGTCGAGGCCCCGGACGGCGCAGTCCCCGTCGACCTCCAGAAGCTGATGCAGGGGATGTTCGGCGCCGGTTTGCAGGGATCTGCCCCGGCGACCGGCTAGGACGGATCGGGACGCCGGATGCGCTAGAGGGCTACGGCGCCGGCGCGTTCCCTGGGATTGCACTCCAGCATCGCCGCGTAGGCGAGAGCGTCGCCCACGAGCGTGAATCGACCCACGATCCTGCCGGCGAGCCACACGATCCAGTCGTGATTGGGCTCGCTGGTGATTCGGACCTCGGTTGCGTGTTGCATGGTTCCCTCCCGTGGGGGCCCGGGCACGATGCCGGGCGGCTACCCGAACGTTCGGCGCATCGAGAGCCCGAGGACATACGCACATATGCGGGTTCTGCCCGGGGCCCTCCCCCCGACCGCGCCGGGCGGCGCGTCGAGCCGGCCCGAGCGACCAGAAGCCCTCCACCGTCGCCGAGCGACGGTACAGGCACAAAGGTCGAGCGCAGAGGTGTGCATGAAGTACGTAGACCGGCGCCGACGGCACCGAAAGTCCTGGTAGCGGGGCGGACGGGGCGCGGGTGACAGTGCCGCCGGGGCCTCGCCCGGGACGGGCGGCTCAAGCGGGAAATGCTGCGTCCGATAAGAGCAAGGATGAACGTTGCAAGCTCCGTTTCCGAACAGCAGCACACCACCACGCGCTCCGGTCCGGCCGAGACGCGCGTCCCCACGACCCCTCTGTCGCCGGCCGCCCTTTCACAGCAAGCGCGCGAATCGACGTGGCTGGACAAGTGGTTCAAAACGTGCGCCGACCTCGCGATGCTCAAGGCCTCTCATCCGATGCTCGATGCGGTCATAGACGAGATCGACGGCCGGCGCATCAACGTCGGCGGCCATTGGCTCGCCGACTTTGCCTCGTGCAACTACCTCGGCTTCGACCTCGATCGCGAGATCATCGAATCCATACCCGCGTACATAGACCGGTGGGGCACCCACCCGAGCTGGTCGCGGCTGCTCGGAAGCCCGGTCCTATACGAGCAGATCGAAGAGAAGCTGACCGAGTTGCTGGGAGCGGAGGACACGCTCGCCCTACCCACGATCACCCACATCCACACGTCCGTCCTGCCGGTGCTCGCGGGCGGCGGGACGGTGCTGCTCGACTCGCGTGCTCATAAGACGATCTACGATGGATCGTTGATCGCCGCCTCGCACGGCGCGACGATCCGACGCTTCCGACACAACGACCACGAGCACCTCGAGTCGGTACTCAAGGCGTCCGCCGCGACGCCGCGCGTCATCTGCATGGACGGCGTCAACAGCATGACGGGCAACGCTCCGGACGTGCGCGCGTTCGCTCGTCTGGCGCGCGAATACGACGCGATCCTTTACATCGACGACGCACACGGCTTCGGTGTGATCGGGGAGCGCGGCCCAGATGAAGCATGCGACTACGGCAAGAAGGGAAACGGCGTCGTACGCTACTTCGACGAGGGCTACGACAACATCGTGTTCGTCGGCGGTTTCTCCAAGGCGTACTCTTCGTTGCTCGCCTTCGTGGCCTGCCCCACCGACCTCAAGGACGTCCTGAAGGTCGCGGCTCCGCCCTACCTGTACTCGGGGCCGTCGCCCATCGCGTCTCTCGCCACAGTGATCGCAGGACTCGAGGTCAACGCAGCGCGCGGCGACGCCATACGCGCGGGGTTGCATCGCAAGACCCATCAGATCCTCGATTGCTTGCGCCGACTCGACATCGCCACCCCCAACTCGTCCGGCTTCCCGCTCATCGAGATCCCATTGGCCCATCACGACGACATCGACCAAGTCGGCAAGTACCTCTTCGACCGCGGCGTCTACGTGACCCTGGCTGCCTATCCCCTGGTGCCGAAGTCGGAGGTTGGTTTCCGCCTTCAGGTGACCGCCGCCAACACCGACGACGAGATCGCTCTCGCGGTCGAGGTCCTCGAAGAGGTGAACGAGCGGTTCGGTGTCCAGCGCGCCTCAGAACAGCCGAGCGGCGTTCACGTCGACCCGCGGATCACCTCTCCACGAACGTCATGAGCGACAGAAAACTCGGGGAGAGGGGGCGCGCGCGGCGCGTCTGGCAGCTATATCTGGCGGCGGGGGTGGGAGGGCTCGCCCTCTACTACTTCTACGCGCCGCTCAAGGGCAACGGCATCATCATCAACCTGATCGGCCTCTCCTCGGCGCTCGCCATGATCGTAGGCGTACGGCTCTTCCGGCCGAAGTCTTCCGCCGCCTGGTACCTATTCGCGATCGGGCACCTGCTGTTCGTGACTGGTGACGTCTTCTACTACAGCTACCCATTGTTCTCCACGACCGAGATCCCGTTCCCATCGATCGGCGACTTCTTCTACCTTGCGGTCTACCCGCTACTGGTCGCCGGTTCTCTGATCCTGATCCGCCGCCGTAACCCGGGTGGCGATCGCGCCAGCCTCATCGACGCGCTGATCATCTCGACCGGGCTGGCGCTCCTCTCGTGGGTGCTGTTGATGGCCCCGTACGCACACGACGCGGGACTGAGCACCTTCGAGAAGGTCGTCTTGATGGGCTATCCCGCGATGGACGTGTTGCTCTTGGCCGTCGCTGTTCGTCTCTCGGTGGACAACGGGAGGCGGCTGCCTGCGCTCTATCTGCTCGTCTTGAGCATCGTGTCCCTCTTGGCTACGGACGCGATCTTCGGGCTCATCTCGCTGAACGGCGTCTACGTAGAGGGTGGCCTGCTCGATGCGGGTTGGGCCGCGTACTACCTCTTCTGGGGCGCCGCGGCCCTCCATCCGTCGATGCGCAATCTCGACGAGCCGTCGCCCAACCGCGAGACGAGATTGACGAGAACCCGCCTCGTGCTCCTGACGTGTGCGTCGATGATCACACCCGCTCTCCGCCTCATCTCGTCGATCCGTGATCAGGCGACCGACGAGATGGTGCTCCTCGTGGGTTCCGTCCTGCTGCACGGCCTGGTTATCGCCCGACTCGCCGGCCTTCTGCACCAGCACGAGCGATCCGTGGCGCGCGAACGAGCGCTGCGCGAGGCGGGCCAGGCCTTGGTCGCTACCGCAGGCCGGGAGGACGTGCATCGTGCAGCTCTACGATCGATGCTCTCTCTCGCCGGTCCCGCCTATGAAGTCAGGCTGCTCCTGTACTCGGGCGGCGACGACGTGCGAGTCCTTGCCCTGAGCGACCGCGACGACACGACGGCCGACGAGTGGGCCATACCGGTCGAGGAGCTCGTGGCCATCGACGACGCCAAGCTCCAGGCCAACGAACCACTCGACCTCGACCTCGCGGAGTTGAGCGATCTGCGCGAAGAGCTGAGCGTCTCGCCCGACACGCATAGGGCCGTGGCTTTCCCTGTGACCGTCAAAGATGACCTCAAGGGCATCATGCTGGTCGCCGGCAACGGGTTGTCGAGGCAGGTGAAGGACTCGCTGCACACACTCGCGGTCAAGGTAAGCCTCGCCCTCGAAAGCGCCACGCTCACGGAGGACCTGCACCGCAGGAAGAGCGAGTCACGGTTCCGGTCGTTGGTGCAGAACTCGACCGACGTGATCACCGTCATCGAGGCCGACACCACTATCAAGTTCCAGAGTCCCTCGGTGGAGAAGGTGCTCGGCTATCAGATCGATGAGCTGATCGGGACGAAGCTGGTCGAGCTGCTGCATCCGCACGAGAGAGAGAGCGTGCTCAACGTGCTCGCGGAGCGACTGCAGGAGAATCAGCCGGAGGCGGTGGATTGTCGTCTGCGCCACCGCGACGGGTCCTGGCTCTACTTCGAGATCCTGCGGACCAATCTCTTGCACGATCCGAACGTGGGCGGCATCGTGTTGAACGGCCGCGACGTGAGCGAGCGCAAGGCGTTCGAGGAGCAGCTGACGCATCAGGCGTTCCACGACCCGCTGACCAACCTTGCCAATCGTGCGCTCTTCGCCGATCGAGTGCAGCACGCTCTCGCAAGACAGGCACGTGAGTCCAGCAGCCTCGCCGTGATCTTCATCGACCTCGACGACTTCAAGATCATCAACGACAGCCTGGGGCACGGCCCGGGCGACCAGGTCCTCGCAGAGGTCGGCACGCGCATGAACGGGTGCATGCGTCCGATGGACACACTCGCTCGATTCGGTGGAGACGAGTTCGCGGTGTTGCTCGAGGATCTCGGCGAGCCGGAGGAGGTCGCCGAGGTCTCCGAGCGGATCCTCAAGGCGCTCGAAGCCCCCTTCACGCTCGACGACAAAGAGGTCTACGTGAACGCGAGCATGGGCATCACGGTCGTGCGGGGAG
This sequence comes from Actinomycetota bacterium, assembly GCA_046262355.1. Classification (GTDB taxonomy): domain Bacteria; phylum Actinomycetota; class CADDZG01; order CADDZG01; family WHSQ01; genus DATADD01. Next base: position 6,421 of record JBHEMX010000004.1, read on the forward strand.
AGGAGGCGATGACGCTCGGCGCCGACGAGCTCATGAGGAACGCCGACGTCGCGATGTACATGGCCAAGCGCGAGGGCAAGGGCCACTACCGTGTCTTCGAGCCGGAGATGCACCTCGGGGTCCTCGAGCGCCTCGAGCTGAAGGGCGATCTGCAACGGGCGATCGAACACGGAGAGCTCGAGCTCTACTACCAGCCGATCGTCGAGCTCGATTCGAAGCAGATCAGCGGCCTCGAGGCGCTGGTGCGCTGGAACCATCCCACGCGTGGCCTCGTGCCACCCCTCGACTTCATCCCGCTGGCCGAGGAGACGGGGCTCATCGTGCCGCTGGGCCGCTGGGTCCTCCTTCAAGCGTGCCGGCAGGCCAAGGAGCTGCAGGACGCGTATCCCTCCGATCCGCCCCTGGGCATGAGCGTGAACCTGTCGGTTCGCCAGCTGCAGCAGCACGGCCTCCCCGAGCACGTCTCCGAGGCGCTCCGGGAGTCGGGGCTCGACGCGCGCTGTCTGACGCTCGAGATCACCGAGAGCATGCTCATGAACGACGCAGAGCTCACCATCGTGAAGCTCAAGGAGCTGAAGCAGTTGGGGATCCGACTGGCGGTGGATGACTTCGGCACGGGATATTCGTCGCTCAGCTATCTCAGCCAGTTCCCCGTGGATGTGCTCAAGATCGACCGAGCTTTCGTGCGCCCGGTGACCGAGGGCGCGGAGGAGTCGGCCCTTGCCGCCGCCATCGTCAAGCTCGGAGAGGCGCTGCATCTGACGACCGTTGCCGAGGGCATCGAGAACCCCGCTCAGATGGCTCGCCTCGTCGAGCTCGGGTGCGACGTGGGCCAGGGCTTCTACTTCGCCAAGCCGATGGAGATCGCCGATGTGATCGAGTACCTCGACCCGAGAAGGACCCCAGGCGGGGTCACGTCCGAGAGCCCATCTCCTGGGCGCGATACCGCCCGCTCGGAGGACGTTGCTCGAGCAGGGTCAGGAAACCCGGCACGCTGATCTCAGGGTCGGGGCGATCCGAGATGTCCTCGTCCGGAAAGCCCTCCTTTTCCATCTGGGTGTTCATGTCCCCGGGATCGACCCAGTAGACGCCGAGCTCTGGGTGCTCCACGGCCAGCACCGCGGAGATCTGGTCCAAGGCCGCCTTGGACGATCCGTAGCCGCCCCACTCTGCGAAGGCCCCGACCGCGGCCTCGGAGCTCACGTTGACCACGCAGCCCCCGGCCCGCACCAGGTGGGGAGCCGCGAGCTGGAACAGGCGCAGCGGCGCGAGCACGTTGACCTCGTAGAGGAGGCGCAGCTCGTCGATCGTCAGGTCCGCGAGCCGGGGGGGCGGGCTGGGACCGAGGATGGCCGCGTTGTTGACGAGCGCGTCTATGCATCCCAGGCGCGCGCCGGCGTCGACGAGCTCCCTGCGATGGCGATCCTCCGTGACGTCGCCCGTGATGGCGATGGTGGGCGTCAACCGTTCGAGCTCGCCGGCGGCTTCGGCAAGAGCCGCCTCGCCGCGCGCGTCGACGACGAGGCTGTAGCCGCGTTGCGCCAGGGCCCGAGCGAGCGCGAGACCAAGCCCGCGCGACGCTCCGGTGATCAAGGCGACGCTCACACGCGTCAGCATGCCGACCCGCGCGAGCCACATCAAGCACCGGTAGGGGCACCCGGACGCGCCCGCGCATCCGCCCTCCGTGACGCCGTGGGGAGGCAGGTGGCGGCGTAGGCTCCGCCCGTGCGGACCTGTCCGATCTGCGAACGTAAGAACCCCAACGACGCGAGGTTCTGTTCACACTGCGGATCGCCGCTCGCGGACGCGTCGGGATCGGCGCGAGAGGAACGGAAGGTCGTCACGGTCCTGTTCGCGGACCTGGTCGGGTTCACCGGTAGGAGCGAGCAGCTCGACCCCGAAGACGTCCGGGCGACACTGACCCCGTACTTCGCCCGTCTCCGCGAGGAGCTCGAGCGCCGCGGCGGCACCGTCGAGAAGTTCATCGGCGACGCCGTGATGGCGGTCTTCGGCGCCCCGTCGGCGCACGAGGACGACCCGGAACGCGCGGTTCGGGCCGCGCTTGCGATCCGCGACGCGCTGGCCGAGATGAACGAGGCCGATCCGGACTTGGACCTCCACGTGCGGGTCGGGGTGAACACGGGCGAGGCCCTGATCTCACTCGGCGCGAGCCCCCTCAAGGGAGAGGGGATGGCGGCCGGCGACGTCGTGAACACCGCCGCCAGGCTGCAGACGGCGGCCCCGGTGGACGGCATCCTCGTGAGTGACACCACCTACCTCGCGACCGAGCGACCGATCGAGTACCTGGAAGCCGAGCCGGTCGAGGCGAAGGGCAAGGCGGAGCAGGTCCGCGCGTGGAAGGCGGTGGAGGCCCGGTCTCGCTACGGTGTCGACGTCTCCCGGCGCATCGATACGCCGCTCGTCGGTCGCGACCGCGAGCTCGCGCTGCTCCGAGACGCGCTCGATCGGGCGCGCCATCAGGACGAGTCGCAACTCGTGACCTTGGTCGGTGAACCCGGGATCGGGAAGAGCCGCCTCGTCCACGAGCTGTTCGCGCACATCGAGGACATGCCGGAGCTCATCACCTGGCGCCAGGGTCGGTGCCTGCCGTACGGCGACGGTGTGAGCTTGTGGGCCCTGGGCGAGATGGTGAAAGCCGAGGCCGGCGCCCTCGAGACGGATCGGGACGACGAGACGGTCGCGAAGCTAGACCGGATGGTGACCGGGCTCATCCCGGATCCCGACGAGCGCGGCTGGGTCGCCAGGCACCTCCGTCCGCTGATCGGACTGGCCCAGGAACGAGGCTCGGGACAGGCTGGGTTGGAGGAAGCCCAGGGCGGGCGCATGGCGGCGGTTCCTCGAATCGCTCGCGGAGAAGAGGCCCACGGTCCTGGTCTTCGAGGATCTCCACTGGGCCGACGACGGGCTTCTGGACTTCCTCGACTACCTGATGGACTGGACTCGTGAGGTGCCGCTGCTCGTGATCTGCACGGCGCGACCGGAGCTCCTCGCGCGGCGGCCCGGCTGGGGCGGTGGGAAGGTGAATGTGGCGACGATCTCACTGGCGCCGCTCACCGACGAGGAAACCGCACGCCTCCTCGCAGGCCTCCTCGAGCGTGCCGTGCTTCCGGCCCAGCTCCAGTCGGCGCTGCTGGCCCGTGCCGGCGGCAACCCCCTTTACGCGGAGGAGTTCGCGCGGATGGCGGGCAACCGCTCGGCTGCGGACCTGGCGAGGGTCGAGCTGCCGGGATCGGTGCAGGGGATCATCGCGGCCCGCCTCGACGGGCTGGATCCCGGCGACAAGTCGCTCCTGCAGGACGCCGCGGTCGTCGGCAAGGCGTTCTGGCTGGGCGCCGTCGCAGCCATCGGTGGACGGGACCCCTCTGAGATCGGAGCCCGGCTCCACGAGCTGGAGCGAGGGCGCTTCGTGCGCCGGGCGCGTCGCTCCTCCGTGGGCGCCGAAAGCGAGTACGCCTTCCTGCACCTCCTGGTCCGTGACGTGGCGTACGGGCAGATCCCGCGGGCCGCTCGAGCCGACAAGCACCGCGCGGCTGCCGACTGGATCGGCTCACTCGGCACGGAACGGTTGGAGGATCGGGCGGAATTGCTGGCCCACCACTACTTGTCGGCGCTCGAGCTGGCCAGAGCCGCGGGCCTCGGGACGGCAGACCTCGAGCGGCCCGCTCGACTGGCCCTGCGCGCGGCCGGAGACCGCGCGCTCGGCCTCGGCGCGTACGCAACCGCCGAGCGCGCGTACGCGGCGGCGGTTGACCTCTGGCCGGAGGCCGATCCGGAGCGGCCGGCTCTCCTCTTCCGCTACGGCCGCACGCTCTGGCTCGCGCGCGACGCCGGGTCCGAGGTGCTCGCGGAAGCGAGGGACGCCTTCCTGGGAGCCGGAGAGGTCGACGCCGCCGCGGAGGCGGAGCTGCTGATCGGCGACCTCAGGTGGAGGAGGGGGCTCGGCGAGGAGGCCCAGGCCCACGTGCAGCGCGCGCTTCGGATGACCGAAGGCCGGCCCCCTTCTAGCGAGCT
>JBHEMX010000005.1:0-73478 GCA_046262355.1 Actinomycetota bacterium
CGCTGCCGCCGAAGAGATATCCGGCGCCCCGCCTGACGAGGTGGAACACGATCCCGTCGTCGAAGACGCCCGCGCCTATGGCGGCTCTGAACGAGCCGTGGCGGCGCAGCTCGTTGATGGCGCGGATGTGGTGTTCGTGCCCGTGCTCGGCGGGAAGGCCGTGCTCCAGGTAGACGCCCAGCGAGGTGCCGAACATGTGTGACTCGATGTCGTGAGCCGCGACGCCGTTGCCCGCGAACAGCGCGTTCACGTAGCCGGCTCTGATCAGCGCGCTGACATCCGGTCCCGACCCGGTGTGCACCACCGCCGGTCCGGCGACCCACAGGATCCGCTTGCCGGCCTCTTTGACGGTCCTCATCTGCGCCGCGACCTGCTCGACCAGGAGGGCCTTGGGCTTCTCGCTCGAGACGTCGCTCGACATGAACTCGAACGACCGTGCTCCACCCTCAGCCGGCCGCTCGAGGGGGATGACGCGGATGCCGAGTCCGGCCATCACGATGCGCATGCCTCTCTGGACGTCACCCATGGGCACCGTGCGCGCGCTGCCGCCGTCGAGCACGATCCCGCAATCCATCTCGGGATGCTCGACGCGCACCCATCTGTCGTTCAGCCGCACCTCGGTCTCGAGGTTCGTCGTCGAGTAGAAGCCGGCCGGGAAGGCGCCGTCGACGTCCGCCTCGGCCTCCCCTGCGTTCTCGACGGCTTCGGGGTTCCCGCCGTGCTGCTGAAGGCGATCCAAGAGCTGGGACATGGCCTCGTCCGGCGTCACCGAGACCTCGATCCGCGCCGTAGAAGGGTCGTCCTGCCCCGCGCCGACGTGCAGTTCGAGGATCTCGAAGGCGCCGCCGGGGAAGTCGGCGATCTCGTCGAGTACGTGGGCGAGGATCCCGGAGTCGATGAGGTGGCCCTCGAGCATGATGATCTCTGACGCCATGACGAGCTGCTCCTTTGCGCGCGGCTGCGAGCCGGGGTGATTCTGCCTCATGAGGGGCGCGCGGGCCACGGCGCGCCGCGGGGTTGCGACCGCCGGAGCTTGGGTAAGAAGCTCTCTTCCTGAAGAGCGGAGGAGGCGCAGCCGGCGTGGGGCTCGTCTCGACATGGGGAGGCGGCCCATCGAGCGTGGATGCAAGCAGGAGTCGAGGGGGTCGCGCCGCTACTCCCTCGCCGACGAGGGAGAGCTTGCACGCATCCGGCGGTCCATCCGGTCGGAGCTGTCGAACGCAGGTGTAGAGGCGTCGATCGTCTTCGACTGTCTCGTCGCCGTTACCGAGGCGTGCTCGAACGCGCTCCGGCACGGCCATGGGGAGGTCCCTCCGCAGCTCTCGTGGGCTCTCGAGCCGGATCGCGTCCGTTTCTACATCCAGGACTATTCCAGGGAGCGCTGGTCGAGGACGGCTCACCCCTCCAGGCCCGTTCCCCAGCCGCCGGCGGAGGATCGCACCGGCGGCTTCGGACTCGAGCTCATGCAGGGACTGATGGACTCGGTCGAGATCCGCAGCGCGTCCGGCGGCACCACGGTCGAGCTGACCAAGCAAGTCCCGGCGCGCGCCGCAGTCGTGCGCTAGCGGCTTAGCGGCTCCGCCCGCCGGGCACGGCGGTGGTGAGCCGGGCCGGTGGCGGCATGTCTCAGGCCGAGGGATGCGTGAGCGCCGCCTCAGGACTACTCGGGGACGACGATCTCCGCTCGCACCCACTGGACGCCGGAGAGCCCGATCGCTTCGGCGGCCGCCTGGCTGAGATCGAGGATGCGGTCCTCGATGTAGGGACCGCGGTCGTTGATCACGACGACGACGCCCCGGCCCTCGTGCTCGACGAAGAGGCGGGTCCCGAAGGGAAGGTCCCTGCTCGCGGCGGTGAAGAGATCGGGGTCGAAGGCCTCCCCGTTCGCCGTGATGTTGCCCTCGAACCCGGGCCCATACCAGGACGCCAGCCCCTCGAACGCCACCCCCGTGCTGACGTAGCCGTCGGGGATGTCGGCCGACGCGCCGGCTCCGCCGAGCAGCTCGCCGAAGGCGACGCCGGGGTCGGCGGTGCGCGCCGCCTCGGCGCGGGCCTGCCGCTCGAGCCGTTCGATCTCCTCGTGGAGCTCGCCGAGCCGGGCACGACGGGTCTCGAGCGTGCGCTCGATCGTGACACTGACCTCTTCGTTGCTCGCCTCGGCGGCAAGCAGGCGCTGCTTGCGAGCGTCGATGCCGTCCTGGCTGCGCTCGCGCGCCTCGAGCGCCACGAGGAGGTCCTCGAGGGCGCCGGCATCCCGCTCGGCGACGTTGCCGGCGACCTCGGCTGCGTCCAGCAGCTCGCCGAGGTCACGCGCCGAGAGCACGAGCGCGAGGTCCGCCGTGGGGCCTTCCTTGTACGCCTCCACGGCGCGCTCGGCGTAGAGGTCGCGGGTCCTCGCGACGTCCCGTTCGCTCTGGGCGATCGCGACCTCGAGAAGGGCGATCTGCTGGTTCAAGCGGGCGATCTCGCTCTCTATCGCCTCACGCTCGCCTCGGAGCTTGTCCAGCTCGTGTTCGAGCGCCGTGACCTCGTCGGCGATCTCCCGCGCCCGCTCCCGCAGCGTCTCCAGGTCGCTCGCGACGGCCGGTCGCAGGGACGATCCGGCGATCGCGGCAACGCACAGCAGGGCGGCGCCGAGGATGCGCGCGCTTCTCCGGCCGGTCCGGTTCATACCGGTTGAATCGGCCCTCGGCGCACTAACCTAAGCCGTCGAGCACAACGAAAGGAGGGGCTCGTGGCACGCATCGGCATCCTCACCGGCGGGGGCGACTGTCCGGGGCTCAACGCAGTGATCCGGGCCGTCGCCCGCAAGGGCGTCAACCGGTACGGCCACGCGATCGTCGGCTACCGCGACGGCTGGAGGGGCGTGCTCGACAACCGGGTCATGCACCTCACGCCGGACAACACCTCGGGCATCCTGCACCGTGGAGGCACGATCCTGGGATCGTCTCGAACCAATCCCTTCAAGGAGGAGCAGGGCGTCGACCGAATCAAAGAGAACCTCGAGGCGGAGCGCATCGAGTGCCTCATCGCGGTGGGAGGCGAGGACACGCTCGGCGTTGCCGACAAGCTCCATTCCGAGGGCATCAAGGTGGTCGGCGTGCCCAAGACGATCGACAACGACCTCTCGGCGACCGACTTCACGTTCGGTTTCCACACCGCGGTGCAGATATGCACCGACGCCATCGACCGCCTCCACTCGACCGCCGAGTCGCACAACCGCGTGATCGTGCTCGAGGTCATGGGGCGTCACACCGGTTGGATCGCGACGTACTCGGGCATAGCGGGGGGCGCGGACGCCATCCTCGTGCCCGAGCGGAGCTTCGACGTCGAAGAGGTGTGCGAGCACATCCGCCATCGTCACCGGCGCGGGCGGACGTTCTCCATCGTCGTCGTCGCAGAGGGAGCGAAGCCGACCCAGGGCCACGAGACGATCCAGACCGAGCAGCGAGACTCGTTCGGACACGTGCGTCTCGGCGGCATCGGCGTGGGCCTCGAACACCAGATCGAGGACAAGACCGGCTACGAGACGCGCGTCACGATCCTGGGTCACACCCAGCGCGGAGGGACCCCGACGGCGTTCGATCGCGTCCTCGCGACGCGCTTCGGCATCGCCGCGATCGACGCGGTCGAGGACGGCGCCGGGGGCCACATGGTGGCCCTGCAGGGAACCTCGATCGCGCGCGTGCCCCTGGGCGACGCCGTCGGCCAGCTCAAGACCCTCGATCCCGAGCTTTACGAGACCGCGCAGGTCTTCTTCGGGTAGCGCGGTCCCTCCGGCGCGCCCCCGCGCGCACGCGACCCTTGTTCCTGTACCACCGCTCAGCGGCGGTGGAGGGCTTCTGGTCGTGATCCCGGGCGCCGACAACCCGGCGCGCCGGGCGCGCACGGACCTTTGGTCAGATGAACGACCGAGGAGCCACTCGCCGTAGTCTTCGGCTGTGATCGATCTTCGTTCCGACACCGTTACCCGACCCACGCCGGAGATGCGGCGGGCGATGGCCGACGCCGAGGTCGGCGACGACGTCTTCGGCGACGACCCGACCGTCAACGCGCTGCAGGAGTGCTGCGCCGACCTCCTCGGCAAGGAGGCGGCACTGTTCGTGCCTACGGGCTCGATGGGCAACCAGGTGGCTCTTGGCGCGCTGACGCGTCCCGGAGACGAGATCGTGTGCGACCAGGGCGCCCACTTCCTTCACTACGAGGGGGGATCGATCTCGGCACATCTCGGGCTCATGGCGCACCCGTTGCCGGGCGACCGCGGGGTGATAGATGTGGACCAGGTGGCCAGCGTGATGAGGCCCGGCAGCGAGCACAATCCCCGCACCGCCGTGGTGGCGATCGAGAACACGCACAATGCGGCCGGAGGACGCGTGTTCCCGATAGACCGGGCGCGCGCGCTGGCGCATCTGTGCTCTCAACGCGGCGTCGCCGTCCACCTCGACGGCGCACGCCTCTTCAACGCTCAGGTCGCGACCGGTGTGGCGGCACGCGAGTGGGCTGCCTGCGCGGACACGATCACCTTCTGTTTCTCCAAGGGCCTCGGCGCGCCGGTTGGTTCGATGGTGTGTTCGACCGGTGACCTCATCTCTGAGGCGCACAGGCTTCGTAAGCGACTGGGTGGCGGCATGCGTCAGGTCGGCGTGCTGGCGGCCGCGGCGCGCGTCGCGCTGGAGACGGGCGTCGACAGGCTCGCCGAGGACCACGGCAACGCGCGCCATCTCGCGGCCGGGCTCGTCGAGCTCGACGCCGATGCCGTGTCTCTCGACATGCTCGAAACCAACATGGTGTACGTGAACCTGCGTCCCTTCGGCAAGCAGGCGCCGGAGGTTCGAGACGCGCTGCGCGGCGAAGGAGTGTTGACGCTTGGGTTCCCGGGTCATGCGATGCGCCTCGTCACACATCGGGATGTCGACCGGGCCGCCGTCGATCGAGCGTTGCTTGCGTTGAAGCGCGTGCTGGCAGCGTAAGAACGACGGCCGGGCGGCGCGCCGGGTGCCCCTGGTTTCCTCGCCGCGCGCCGCGGGTACGGCTAAGGCATGAAGGTGATCTTCACGCTGTTGCTACCGCGGGACGCGGCGACGGTTCCGATCGTGCGCCAACTGTGCCGCTCCACTTTCGAGACGCTCGGGATCGAAGACGAGTGCTCGAGCGATCTCGAGCTGGTCGTCACGGAGGCATGCACCAACGTCCTCAAACACGCCAGCGGCGGCGATCACGAATACGAGGTCCAGGTCACGACCGCCGGCCAGGGCTGCGAGATCCAGGTCAAGGACGCCGGCCGGGGCTTCGACCACGCCGCCGTGGGCACCGAGGTGGCTCACGTGGCGGCCGAGGGAGGGCGCGGCGTCCACCTCATGCGCGTCCTCGTCGACGAGCTCCGCTTCGTCTCGGACGAGGGCTCCGGCACGATGGTCTATCTCCAGAAGTCCCTGCAACTGAAGGAGCGCTCCCCGCTCCAGACCGTCGGAGCGCAGAGCGCCTCGGTCCGTCCCTATACTGGGTAGAGGAAACAGGGGAGCTCGGAGGAGCCGGGCTGAGAGGCGAGCCACCGCTCGCGACCCTGAGGACCCGATCCCGGTAATGCGGGCGTGGGGAGGACCGTGCCGATCGCTGCATCGTCATCGTGCCACTACGCACTTTCCGTCCTGCCGGAACCACGATGAGCGCGCCGGACGTCGTGATCGTGGGCGGGGGAGTGATCGGGCTCTCGATCGCGTGGCGCGCCGCAGCATCGGGGCTACGCGTCACCCTGGTGGATCCCAACCCGGGGCACGGAGCGTCGTGGGCCGCGGCGGGCATGCTCGCTCCCGTCACCGAGGTCCATCCCGGCGAAGAGCGTCTCGTGCCGCTGAACCTCGCATCGACCGAGAGATACCCCTCGTTCATCGCGGAGCTCGAGGACGCAACCGGCATGGACGCCGGCTATCGCGCCTCGGGCACGGTCGTCGTCGCGCGCGATGCAGACGAGAACGAGGTTCTTGCCGATCTCTACGGCCTCCAGCGTGATCTCGGCCTGCGCTCGGAGCGATTGGGCGCAAGGGAATGCCGCGCGCTGGTGCCGGGACTGGGACGCCTCGTGCGCGGCGGCATCCTGGTGGCCGGCGATCACGCGGTCGACAACCGCGCGCTCGTAGCCGCGTTGCTCGAGATGTGCAGGCACATGGAGGTTGAGCTCGTTGCGACGAGCGTGGTGGAGATATCCACGAGCGATCACGGGGCCACCGGCGTCGTCGCGGCCGACGGCACGCGGCTGCCGAGCGGCGAGGTCGTGGTCTGCGCCGGCTGCTGGTCGGGCGACATCGCCGGCATCCCCCCGGATGCCGTGCCCGTGCGCCCGGTCAAGGGGCAGCTCCTCCATCTCAGGGCGTCCGATCCCTCGCTGCTTACTCGAACCGTCCGCGGCCTCGACGTCTACATCGTGCCGCGCGGAGACGGCCGTCTGGTCGTGGGGGCGACCGTGGAGGAGCAGGGCTTCGATGTGACGGCGACCGCCGAGGCCGTGTACACGCTGCTGCGCGACGCATACGAGCTCGTGCCGGCCATCCTCGAGGCCGAGCTGGTGGAGGTCGCGGTGGGGCTTCGTCCGGGCTCGCCGGACAACGCCCCGTTGCTCGGTCCCACGGCGCTGCCGGGCCTTTCGCTTGCAACGGGTCACTACCGCAACGGCATCCTGCTCGTGCCGGCGACCGCCGACGCGCTCGCGCGGCTGCTGATCTCGGGCGAGGTCCCGGACATCATCGCCCCCTTCTCGCCCTCTCGCTTTATCTCTCCGGAGAGGATCGCGGGATGAACCTGAAGGTCAACGGCGAGAGACGAGAGGTCGAGCGCGCGGCAACGATCGCGGACCTCATCGCGGACCTCGGCCACGACGCGCGTGGGACGGGCGTCGCGATCGCCTTGAACGGCGAGGTCGTGAGGCGCGCCGAGTGGGGCTCGACCGCGCTCCATGAGCAAGACCGCGTCGAGGTTCTCGGCGCGGCGCAAGGGGGGTGAGGTGGACGACCCGCTGATCCTTGGGGAGGAGTCCTTCTCGTCGCGATTGATCATGGGCACCGGCGGCGCAACCAGCCTCGACGCGCTCGAGAGGGCGCTCAACGCGTCGGGCGCAGAGATCGCGACGGTGGCGTTGCGCCGCATCAACGTTGCGGCGCGCGGCTCGCTACTGTCGGTGTTGGAGCGCGTGGGCTGCAAGGCACTGCCCAACACCGCAGGTTGTTACACGGCGCGCGACGCGGTCACGACGGCGCGCCTGGCGCGCGAGGCGTTCGAGACGTCATGGGTCAAGCTCGAGGTGATCGGCGACGACCGTACGTTGCTGCCCGATCCGACGGAGCTCCTCGACGCGGCCGAGACGCTCGTCGACGATGGCTTCATCGTCTTCCCGTACTCGAACGACGACCCCGTGCTGGCGCGCCGCCTCGAGCAAGTGGGTTGTGCCGCGGTCATGCCGCTGGGTTCCCCCATAGGCAGCGGGATGGGGATCGGCAACGCCTACAACCTGCGGCTCATCACCGACGCGGCAGGGGTCCCGGTGATCCTCGATGCCGGCATCGGGACGGCCTCGGACGCGGCCCTCGCGATGGAGCTCGGGTGTGCCGCGGTGCTCGTTGCGAGCGCGGTGACGCGCGCTCGTGAGCCCGGGGTCATGGCGGAGGCTATGCGCAAGGCGGTCGAGGGCGGCAGGCTGGCGTACCGGGCCGGGCGCATCCCGCGCAGGCTCTACGCGCAGGGATCCACTTCGTCCGAAGGGTTGCCCGACCTCGGCCGCTAGGGCCGAGGTCGTGGCCTCAGCCCGAGCTCGTCCAGCTCCAGCGCCGCCAGCGCGGCGTGATCCCCCGCTCGCAGGGCCCGCAGGGGATCCGGCGCCGCACGTCTCAGCCGGCTGAGCGGCCGGGTCGCCACCGCCCGCAGAGCAAAGAGTTCGAGGTCGCCGAGGTCGAGTCCGAGCCGGCGCGCCGCGGTGGCCTCGCGCACCCAGCGCAGGCGCGGCGGGAGGTAGAGCGCGAGGAGCAGCGAGATGGGGATGACGGCGAGGAGCACGCCGAGCCACAGGGCGAGGTTGGCTACGACGTCCTGCTGGGCGGCGCCGGCGGCCGCAAGGCTGCGCCCCGCGCCCGCAGCGGCCTCGAACGGCTGCTGCAGGGCGTCGCCCACGACGGGGATGCTCGAGACCTCGTCTCCGGCGCGCTCCAGCGGAAGCGCCAGGTCCCGGCCCGCCCGCTCGACGGCTGCGCCCGGCCCCGCTAGGCGCCCCACGAGCTCGTATATCCACGCTCCGACGCGCCACCACAGCGCGATCCATGCGACCAGCGCGGCGTCGCCGACGATCTGCCGCAGCCGTCGACCGGGGACCTCGGCGTAAAGGGTCATGGCTCCTGGCTCCTTCTGCTTGGGCGGTCGGGTATCCGGGAGATCTTCGGGGCGCTGGAGGTCACCCTCTCGCCGCTACGCGGAGCGCCGCACAGAGCTCGTCGTGCGCCTCCAGCTCCTCCTGCAGCGGGGAGAGCACGATGTCGCCGGCGACCGCCGCCACGTTGCGGACGAGCCGCCGCCGCGTCGTGCGCCCGCGGCGGCGCGCCCCCACGCGCGCCGCGGCCCCGCTCGCGGCGGCGAGCAGGAACCCGGTCGCCAGGCCGCCCAAGAGGAGGATCGTGGGGACGGGGATGTTGCGGACCTCGGGGACCGGTGGGTCGGGGAGCCGCAGCCACGCGATCCCGAAGAGCACGCCGAGCCACAGCGCACCGCAGGCGGCGACCACCAGCAGCAGCGCCTGTAGCGCTCGCATCACCGCCCACCAGCCGGGGGAGCGACCCGTGCCGAGGTCCACGCTCGTCACGGCGCGGTCGAGCTGCGACGGCAGAGCCACGGCAGCCTCGTGTGTGAGCGCTCGGACGCGCCCCGGCCACGGCTCCGGCAACTCGCGCGCGCTCGCCTGAGCGAGGTCTCGCAGGGCGCCGTCGATGCGGGCGCGCTGGACCGGCGTCGCCGGCGGCAGGGAGCTCACCCCTCCGTCGGCCGCGGGGAGGTCGAGGTGCAGGCGCCGCAGCGGGTCGGGCCGCAGGCGCCGCAGCCAGCGGGTCGGCGGCCAGCCCGTGGCCAGGGCGGCGCGGCGACGGTGCGCGCGCTGGACCGCGGCGACGACCACGGGCACGCCGGCGGCGTCCGCGAGCACGTCCACGAGCTCCGCGCGCACGCTTCGCTCGGGCGGGCGCGCGGCGCGCCGCTGCGCGCAGCGGCGCGCCAGGCGCGCGGCGACTTCATCGACGTCCGCGGCGAGACGCAGGGCGGCGGCTCGGCGCGCCTCGACGCGCGTCGCGAGAAGAGCGCGCAGGTGATCGACGCCCTCTCCGCTGCGCGCCGAGGTGGTCAGCAGCGGGACGGTCGCGAGCCCGTCCTGGGCAAGCAGCTTGCGGAGGTCTGCGGCGCATGCGTCGCGCGCGTCGGCGTCCAGCGCATCCACTTGGTTCAGCACGACGACCATCACCGCCGCGTGGCCGGCGAGCGGGCGAAGATACCGATCGTGCAGGGCCGCGTCGGCGTACTTCTGAGGATCCACTACCCACAGGAGCAGGTCGACGACCTTCACGAGCCGGTCGACCTCGAGCCGGTGCCCGGCCTCGGTGGAGTCGTGGTCGGGAAGGTCGAGCAGCACGAGACCGTCGAGCCGGCGCTCACCGTTGGGACGGTGCTCGCGGTCGAGGCGGTGCCGGCGCGCCACCCCGAGCCAGTCGAGCAGCGCGGTTGCGTCGTCGGATCCCCACACGCATGCGTGCAGCGTCGCGGTCGTCGGCCGGAGCACCCCGACGCTCGACAGCTCGTGGCCGGCCAGCTCGTTGAACAGCGACGACTTGCCGCTCCCCGTGGCGCCCGCGAGGGCCGCGACGGTCAGCTCGGTGCCCAGCCTGATGCGCCGGCCCGCTCGCATCACCACCGCTGTGGCGTCGTCGACGTCCTCGCCCTCGAGGCGGCCGCCCGCCACCCGCAACGCGTCCTCGAGCGCCGCAAGGCGCCGTTCGAGCCGCCCGGCCCGGCGCGCCGTCACAGGCGCGCAGCGCCCACGGCCTCGGCCGCGCGCCGCAGCTCGCGTGCCTCCTCGGGCCCGGGGGCGAGCGGCTCGAGGAGCGCTCCGAAGCGATCCGCCTCGGCGGTGAGCAGCCGATCGACCCGCTCGAGCAGGTCGGCGCGGGCCGCCGCCGTCAGCGTCCGCACGGCTTGGTCGCCGAACAGAGCCTCCAGCAGCTTCTGACTCACCGTCGCCGTGCCGCCGGCGACCGCGATCTCGGCTCCGGTGAGACCACCGGTCTGCGCGAAGACCATGATCATCAGCGCAGCGCCGACCGCGTTGACGCCGAAGGAGAGGGCCCGACCCGTCGCGCGCTTGGCCGCGCCTTCGTCCCTCACGAGCTCGAGTACCCGCTGCTGCCAGGAGCGCACCTCGTCGCCGAGGGCGCGCGCGAAGCGCGGGGAGGAGCGGTCGAGCGAGGCGCCGAGAGGCTCCAGCAGCGGCCGCCCCGCGGGCGCGTCCCTCCAGGCGGCCGCGGAGCGCTCCGCGGCGCGCTCCGCGGCCGCGACCACTACCGTCTCGACGCTGCTGCCGAGGGCCGTTGTGACCTCGGCGGCGGAGCCCGGCTCGCCCATCAGAGATCGTCGTATGCGGTCTCTCAGCCACCCGATGCGGCTCTCGAGCGAGCGCATGAGGTCGCCGGTGCCGACGACCTCCTGCCAGCGCGCGAGGACCTCACCGCGCAGCAGCGCTCCTCCGCTCAGGTCCTCCTCGACGTCGCGCGCGGCGCGCTCGTAGGACCCGAGGACGAGCCCCGTGAGCGACGCTAGCGTCGCCACCTCCGTGTCCACATGCGAGGTGACCGTGCCTACCCGTTCCTCAATGCTGCCCAGCGCGCCCTCGAGCGTCGTGCGGATGACCGCCGCGCGGGCCTCCGCGTCGGCGCCGAGGCGCTCCAACCAGGCCCGTACGGAAGCGAGTTGAGCGGGCGGGATCATGCCTCGCTCGAGGGTCGTCTCCGGGACTACGAACACCTGTGCCGCGCCGAGGCCGTTGGCCACGAGCATCTCTTCGAGATGGCGCGGGACGTCGTCGAGAGCCTCGCCGGGGACCCGGTTGAGCACCAGCGCCACCGCCGTGCTGCGCGCCTGCGCCTTGTGCAGGAGCTCCCATGGGACCGCGTCGGCGTAGCGCGCCGCGGTCGTCACGAACAACCACAGGTCTGCCGCTGCGAGCAGCTGACCTGCGAGCTCTCGATTCGACTCGACCACCGAGTCGATGTCGGGCGCGTCGAGAAGGGCGAGGCCCGAAGGGACGGCGTCGTGTGCGATCACGCGCAGAGCGGCGTCGTCTCCGCCCGGTGCTCCGGTGGTGCGCACCAGGCCCGGAAGTATCCGTTCGTCTCCGAACCGATCGAGCTCACCCGGATTGCAGATGAGGATCGGTGCGCGCGTGGTGGGGCGCAGGACGCCGGCCGGCGACAGCGGCGCGCCGACGAGACTGTTGGCGATCGTCGACTTGCCACCGCCGGTGGAGCCTCCCAGGACCACGAGCAGAGGTGCGTCGAGCGCGCGCAGGCGCGGGAGGAGGTAGTCCTCGATCTGACCGACGAGTTCGTCGCGCACGCGTCGCACGCGGTCGCGGCCCGCGATCCGTAACGAGAGGCGGCATCCCCCCAGCCGGTCTCGCAGCTGGTGGAGCGCGTCGAGCAGTGCCGAGGGGGCGGAGGAAGAGGACACGGCAGGGAGCGTACCCAAGCCTCCAAGTTGCGCGGCCTTCGCTCCTGCACACTGAGCGGGTCGGCGTCCGCACGCGAGAGGAGAAGTGATGAGGAAGCTGCTGGCGGAGTTCAGGGACTTCATGCTGCGCGGCAACGTCTTCGAGCTCGCGGTCGCGTTCATCCTCGGCATAGCGTTCAACGAGGTGATCGGCTCCCTCGTGGACGACGTTCTCATGAATCTCATAGCGGCCCTCTTCGGGCGTCCCGACTTCGGTCACCTGACGTTCCGTGTCGGCGAGGGTGTCGTCAGGTACGGGTCGTTCGTGACCGCGACCACCGATCTCGTGCTCGTGTCACTCGCCCTCTTCTTCATCGTCAAGGCGTTCAACCGGGCCCGCGCCGTGAGGGGGCAAACGGCGGAGACCCCCACGACCAGGGACTGCCCCTACTGCATCACGAACATCCCGGTCCAGGCAGCCAGGTGCCCGGCCTGCACCAGCGATCTTCGTCCTTCGACGTAGGCCTCAAGAGCCGCGCAGGTTCCGAAGAACAAGAGACGTGTCTCTCTCGCGACGGGCGATCGTCCGATGACGACGAAGGACCCGGGCCGAGCACCGGCTGGAACCCCCGTCCGGCGCGCCCCGTGGACAGAGCGCGCGCGGGCACTGTGGCCGCCGGGCGCAGCATTCCCGACGAGGTATGGCGCCGGCGTCACCGAGCCATCCTTACGGTGCTGTGGCTGCACGTTCCGGCACTGGTCGCCTTCGCCCTCTGGCGCGCGTTCGGCGCGCTTTACCCCTTCGCAGAGATCGCGGCGGTAGCCGTCCCCGCGCTGATCGCGGGACTTGGGGCCCTGGATCCGCCTGGAGTTGTTTCCTCGTCTGTCGCTCCAGTGAGACATCCTGTTCCGTCTGCCCGGACCGTCGCCGACGGACGCAGGTCGAGAACCACCGGTCGGCGGTGCACTTGCGAAGCCTTCTACGCTGCACATGTCGACCTTTCGTCATCCAGCCACTCATGTTGTGGGCGAGGGACCTAAGGTCGGGACCGTCGGCGGCGGCGGCTCTTACGGGCGCGGGCCTCGCCCCCGGCTCCCGGCCCGCCGACGCGCCGGTCCCGCCCCCGGTACGCTCGACACATGGATGCGGGGGGACGGCCGTGCCGGTCGTGATCGGGACCTCGGGATGGATGTACAGGGACTGGCGAGAGCGCTTCTATCCCGCGGGCGTGACGCAGAAGGTGTGGCTCGAGTACTACGCGCAGCGCTTCCAGACGGTCGAGTCCAACAACGCGTTCTACATGCTTCCCAAACCCGAGACGTTCGCCGCGTGGCGGCGGCGCACGCCCGAGGATTTCGTGATGGCCGTGAAGGTGAACCGTTACGTCACGCACATAAGGCGCCTGCGCGACGCGTGCGCCGCTGTGGACCGATTCATGGCGAACGCGCGCGAGCTCGGCTCCAAGCTGGGGCCCGTTCTGGTTCAGCTTCCGCCGAACCTCAAGGCCGACCTGCCGTCGCTCGACGAGGTCCTCGGTCGCTTCGGCTCGGACGTGCGCGTAGCCGTCGAGTTCAGACACGACTCGTGGTTCTGCGACGAGGCGCGCGCGCTGCTGTCGGAGCACGGCGCGGCGCTGTGCCTTGCGGATCGCGGCTCGAAGCCGATCGCGCCCCTGTGGCGGACGACGGAGTGGTCCTATCTTCGCTTCCACGAGGGCCGAGCGTCGCCCCGTCCCTGCTACGGGAGGGTCGCGCTGCGCACTTGGGCGGCTCGTCTCGCCGAGACCTGGGGGGCCGCGGCCGACGTCTACGTCTTCTTCAACAACGACCCGCGCGGCTGCGCCTTGAGGGACGCTCGTCTCTTCGCGCGCGAGATCCGCCGCGCCGGCCTCGAGCCCACGAGGGTCCCCCTCGAGCAGGTTCGGGTGGCATGAAGCGAGCGCGAGGCAGCTTCCGTGGGTGAAGTTCTGGTCGGGACCGCATCGTGGACCGACAGGTCGCTCATCAAGTCGGGCTGGTACCCTAAGGGGGCGGACAGCTCAGAGGAGCGACTGCGCTACTACGCCTCACGCTTCCCCCTCGTTGAGGTGGACTCGACCTATTACTTCCCGCCCACGGCCAAGAACTCCGAGCTGTGGGTCCGGCGCACGCCGGCCGACTTCACCTTTAACATCAAGGCGTTCTCGCTGCTCACCCAGCACCCGACGAAGCGCGACGCGCTCAAGGACCTCGAGCTGCCCGAGGGCAAGAAGAGCATCTACATCGGAGACCTCGATGCGGCCGTGGTCGACGAGGTCTGGGACCGCTTCATGGTCGCGCTCGAGCCGTTGCAGCGTGCGGGCAAGCTGGGCGCGCTGCTGTTCCAGTTCCCGCCCTGGTTCACGATCGGACGCGCCAATCGCTCCTACATCCTCGAGTGCGCCAAGCGCGCCGCGCCCGTGCCGATATGCGTCGAGTTCCGCAACAAGACGTGGATGAGCGAGCGCAACCAGCGGGACACGCTCGAGTTCCTCGAGGGACACGGTCTTCCGTACGTCTGCGTGGACATGCCACAAGGGTTCACGAGCTCGATCCCTCCGGTGGTTGCGGCGACGGCCGACCTCGCCGTCGTCCGCTTCCACGGACACAGCGATGCCGAGTGGGAGAGTGGTTCGGTGCAGCGGCGTTTCAAGTACCTGTACTCGAAGGAGGAACTGGACTCCTGGGCGCCGCGCATCGTCAACCTCGCGCGCGCGGCCAAGACGACACAGGTGCTGATGAACAACTGCTACAGAGATTACGCACAGCGCAACGCTAAGGAGCTGGCAGAACTCTTGAAAGCGTAGGAGAGTCGATGCATGGCTCAGACGCCCCAACGCCGTTTTGCTATTTGACGGCGTCTTCCTTCTTCGGTCGGAATTGCGTGACGCGTGGGACGTCAGCTTGTTTCTTGAAGTTGAATGGGACGAGGGCCTGCGCCGAGTGCTCGATCGCGACTCGACCTGGATGGGCTCGCGTGCTGACGTGAAGGAGAGGTATCTGCGCAGATACATCCCGGGTCAGCCGCGAGAGAGTTGGCTGATCTTCTACGAACGGAGTGAATCCAAGAGGAGTACTCGCTAGTCGGTAGCTTCCATCTGGGATTTGAGTTTTGGTAATGCGCGCGCGAGGTATCGATGCATCATTCTCCCGAAGATTGGTCGGCCGAGGGGAGAAAGTGGTCCGGTCATCCAGGCGAGGAACCATATGCGTGTGCGGTTGTCATCGATTTCCTCGAACTTGTGCTCGAAGCAGGTGGTTACTCCAAAGGACCTTCCTTCCCAGACCCAGCGGTGCGGGCGGGTCGTACTCGGTCACGATCATCTTGTTGCGCGGGCCCGCGCGCATATGCATCAAAACCTGAGTCGAAGCCGTCAGGTCCCCACGTGGGGTCGGCTCCATCCGCCGGATGTGACCCGCCCAGCTTGGCCAGTCCTCCAGATGAGCGAGATGTTTCCAGGCTGATGACAGAGGTCGATTTACGACGATTCGCTCGTGCACTACCTCACGCATTGCCACTCCTTCCTGTAGCTGAGTAGCCGAGCCTAGGTCCCACGGCGACAGCGGCGGCGTACATTCGCAGACTTGGTGATGGAGGGGCTGCTGCTCGAATCGGGCTCTGACCTCCCAGAGCGCACGGCCGGCGACCCTTCGACCAGAGATCGAGATCAATGATCAGCCGACCCGCTATCAGTCGACTAGGCAAGTTGGTAGGCCACGTTGCCTCGAAGGAGCAGTGGGGGATAGACGACGCTATGAGGCTGATTCTCGCCTTGGGCTAAACGAGGCGATAGTCGCGATAAATATCGGGCTTTCGCTCAGCGGCGACCAGCGGGCCCGTATCTAGCACAGCGCTTATCAGGGCATAGACAACTGCTACAGGGATTACGCGCAGCGCAACGCCAAGGAACTCGCGGAACTGTTACAAAGTCAGCATGACTCCTGAAGCGCTACCTCACTTATCAGATGTGCTGAGTGTGGACACGAGCATCAGCCCGACGTCATTGAGGACGTACTTGATGACGGAACGGAGATGATGTGTATCTGGTGCGTTTGTGGTGACTACGAACATGATCCTGACGGGAACTACATCGCAGAACAGGATCCAAGTCGCTAGCAACTGGCTGCCCAGTTCGTTTCTGTCACACCTTATCTTCATCATCGTGGGATGGCGCGACGGTGGCATCCCAAGAAGGAGGTGGAACGTGCTCTTCGATTTGCACAAGCCCATGGCTGGGCTGTGAGGCCCACTTGCGGAGGACATCGATGGGGCGAGATGAATTGTGGTCATGGTGGGCCAGATGCCTGCCGTGTCTCGATCCGGTCAACGCCCAAGAATCCTGGCAATCACGCCAGGCGCCTGATGCAGCTCGTGCGAAACTGTCCTCATCAGCATCCAGGAGTGTGAAATGAGTGAATTTAGGTTCACATTGACTGTCGAGGGAGCGGACATCCTGAGCGATGCGTCTCAGGAGGCGCTCTACGAAGCTGGCTGTGATGACGCTACGTTGGGCGTTAGCGAGGGGGTCCAAACGGCCGAGTTCGACCGTCAGGCCGGCGACTTTTCCGAGGCCGTAGCCAGCGCCATCAAACAGGTAGAGAGGGCTGTGCCGGGCGCCAAGGTGGTCGACGTACATCGTGAGGAGGACATTGCTGCCCCGCGGTAATCGTCGTCCGACACACCCTGGCGAGATACTTCTCGAGGAGCACTTGGAGCCACTGGGCGTCAGCCGGGTGGCACTGGCCGAGCATCTCGGCATTTCTGTCCGCCGGAATCAACGAGCCGGTTCGGGGAAAGCGAGGCGTGACCGCGGAAATGGCTTGGCTGCTCGGCGCCTCCCTTGGGATCACGCCCGAGTTCTGGAACAATCTCCAGGCGAAACACGATCTGGCGCGGCATCGGCCTAAGAAGAAAGTTCGTCAGCTGAGGGCTGGCAGATAGTCACGATAAACATCGGCCTTTCCCTCAGAGACGACCTGCAGAGGTGGCATCTAGCACTGCGCAACGCGAAGGAACTGGCAGAGTTGCTCAAACGGTAGGACTCAAATAGAAGCGCCATGAACGACATCACGATTCAGGCTGCGTACGCCGTTCGTGCTGTTCGTGACGCCTTGAGCTCGTAGGCCATGGCACAATCGCCGCGGGCAACCTGATCCGCATCCAAGAGCTGCGCTGAGCAGTCCGGAAGAGGTGCTTCGCAATGGCTGAGAAGAAACCTGCAAAGAAGGGCACCAAGAAGTCCGCCAAGCGCACCACAGCGAGCGGCAAGAAGGGATTCACGGCCGAGGAACGAGCCGCCATGAAGGAGCGCGCCCACGAGCTGAAGGCGGAGGCGCGCAAGGCCGATGGAGAAAGCGCCCTGCTCGCGAAGATCGCCGAGATGCCCAAAAAGGATCGCGCTATGGGCGAGCGGCTCCATGCAATCATCACAGCCAGCGCGCCGGCCCTCTCGCCGAAAACCTGGTACGGGATGCCCGCGTATGCGAAAGACGGCAAGGTCCTCTGCTTCTTCCAAAGCGCGGACAAGTTCAACACGAGGTACGCCACGTTCGGCTTTACCGAGGAAGCGAACCTCGACAAAGGCGCCATGTGGCCAGTCTCCTTCGCGCTGAAGGAGTTGACGGCCGCCGAAGAGCGGAAGATCGCCGCGCTCGTGAAGAAGGCGGTGAGTTGAGCACTGAGCTTGCCACTAGTTCGAACGTGTTGCGGCGCCACTCCGTCCTGGCGGACGGTTCGCGTGGAACGCGAACGCGTTCGATCATCAGATCGCGGCGCGGCTGGACCGGACAACCCCAAGTGGATTAAAACTTCTGTATCACGAGTTGTGATACAATTCCGGCCATGGCGAAAGCGATATCAATACGCCTGGACGAGGAGGCGGAGCGAGCTCTTTCCCGACTCGAGGCGTCCGGGATGAATCGTTCCGAGGCGATCCGAATGGCTCTCGTGGAGTCGGCGCAGAAACTTCGACGGCGCCAAGCGATCGCTGCAGAAGTTGCTGCCCTCGAGGCGGATGAGGCCGATCGACGGGAGATGCTCGAGGTTGCCTCCCTGATGGAAAGTCTCCGTGCCCAGAGGTGACATCTTCGAGCTACATCTACCGCAAGGCCAGGGCCACGAGCAGCGAGGTCGGCGGTTCGGCGTCGTTCTCCTGGCGGATGAGTTCCTTCCGCGCTCGGTAGTCGTCGTCGCTCCCACTTCCCAGACCGCACGGCCGGCGACCTTTCGGCCAGAGATAGAGATCAATGATCAGCCGACCCGCGTACTTGTCGAACAGCTGGGGGCTGTGGACACGAGTCGACTCGGCAAGCTGGTAGGCCACGTTGTCCCGGAGGAGCAGTGGGGGATAGACGACGCTCTGAGGCTGATTCTCGCCTTGGGCTAAACGAGTGGTTCGCTGCGTTCTCCGGGCGACCGGCAGACGAGGTCGTCGCCCGGCTCGATCTCCGCGGTTCGTCTAAGGGGACCGCCCTGTGGCCAAGCTGATCTACTCCACGATCACGTCGCTGGACGGATTCGTTGCCGACGAGGAGGGCAACTTCGACTGGGCCGAACCCGACGAAGAGCTCCATACCTTCGTGAACGAGCTCGAATCCTCGGTGGACACCTACCTATACGGCCGCCGCATGTACGAGGTGATGCTCTTCTGGGAGACCGCCCATAGGCTGACGGACCAGCCGCAATACGTCCTCGAGTACGCGCGGATCTGGCGGGAGACAGACAAGGTCGTGTACTCGAAGACTCTGGAGTCGGTATCTAGCGAGAGAACCCGGATCGAGCGCGAGTTCGATCTCGCGTCCGTTCGGGAGATGAAGGAGTCGACAGCCGGCAACATCTCCGTCGGGGGCCCTCACCTCGCGGCGCAGACGTTCAACGCCGGGTTGGTTGACGAGTGTCATCTCTTCCTGCATCCGGTCGTGGTTGGGAGAGGGAATCGGGCCCTCCCTCGTGATGGTCGCCTGGATCTAGAACTTCTCGACCAACGGCGGTTCGAAAGCGGAGTCGTCCACCTGCATTATCGCGTTGCGTCCGGTACCTGATCGAGCCTCACGCAATCATCGCCACACGGTGAGGATGGTGCCTGCAGCGTTGTTCATGAGCAAGAGCGCTCCTTTGTTGACCAGCCATCACCTCCCAGGCATACCCGCGAGGATCTCGGACCCCCGAACTCGTACTTGACTTTGCGCAGATATCTTCCTATAAATGAACCGTGCGTAGGAAACCAGGCATGTTGCTGCCGTTGGAGCTCGCTCTTCTTGAGGCTGGCCTCGACCTCGCTAGGCGCGGTGAGAGCGAGTTTCACGGATTCGCGATCGCCAAGCAGATCCAGGAGGTCGACGGCGCCAAACGGTTGACTGCACACGGGACGCTGTACAAGGCGCTCGCTCGCATGGAGAAGTCCGGACTTCTCCACAGCCGCTGGGAGGATCCCTCGGTGGCCGCGGACGAGCAACGCCCGCGTCGTCGCCTGTATGAGGTAACCGCCGAAGGAGAGCGCGCTCTGGCGCGCTCTCACGCTGCGGTGGGGCAACCAGGCAAGCCTCTGACCCGACCGGAGTTCGAGTCACGATGAATGTGATGCTGCGCGTCGCAAGTGCAGCCTGCCGGTCGTGGACCTGGCTCTACACGATGGGCTTGCCGACCAACGCGCGTGACCGACGGCGTGCCGAGATCGAGTCCGACCTGTGGGAACAGCAGGATGCTGCACGGGGTGAGTCTGAGCTGCCGTCGATACGGGTTTCGAGATCCTTGCCCGAGTCCTTCTGGGGGTGCCTGCCGACGTGACGTGGCGGTTCGCTACCAGCTACGGCGGCGTGGTTCCCGATACTCCAACTCATCGCAACATTAGCAACTCTCTTCACGATCTTCGCCGGGGCCTGCTTCACCTATGTCGCCATCGCTCGAACCTCGGACGGTGCCGAGGGATTCACCTCACCGCTTCTCGGTGCCGGTTTGGCGTTGCTGTTAGGAGGGATCGCGGTGTTCTGGTCCCCCCGGATAGGGACGACGCTGGTTTCCGTAGGGGCCCTGCTGGTCGTCTTCATGATCCCGTGGATGGCTGCAGTCACGCTGCCCATCGCCCTCTTTGTGATTTACGGAACGATCGCCTGCGGACGAGGAGCTCAACGGGTCGACCAGGCGTAACGAACAAAAGCTTGAGGGGCGGTGTCGCGGCGTCTGCCGCGGCACCGCCGTCCGTCCGGACCGGTGGCCTGGGTTTCCAGAGGCCACCCGATAGTCGCGATGAACATCACTCTTTCGCTCAGCGGCGACCTGCGGAAACGACATCTAGCACAGCGCGCAGCCGGGCCTTAGACAAGTGCTACAGAGATTATGCACAACGAAACGCGCGGGAGCTCGCCGAACTGCTGGCACGGACAAACTCGCGGTAGTCCCGATAACTAGGAGCGCATGCCCTCCACAATGGGGCCGAGCCACAGTTCGAGCGTCATCTCCTCGCCGGTCACCGACTGGCTGGCCTCGCTGAGCAGTGTGACGCCTTCACATCGTCCGCTCCGCATCCCATTCACCAACTCGAAGCCTTCCCCGCCGTTCGGCCGGCCCCAGACTGGGGACGTCACCTCATCCAGCGGGTTGTTAAACGTTTCCGAGGTAGCCACCATGGCTCCTTTGGAATCGAAGATGTTTTCGTCGATGTCGCTGAGCTTTGGTTTTGACCACTCGAGCCGTGCATACAAGCCTGCTTCCCTTCGCTTCGTTGCGATCTGGACCGGGAGGAAGTGATGGTCTGGTCTTATCGGTTTTCCAGCATGGACAGGGAACGACATACCGGTGGTGTCGATCAGAGGACCTGGACACGGATCGGCACGACCGCCGGGAGTCGTCGAGGCCACTAAGAAGGCGCTCTACTATCAAGTTCCGCTAGGCGCGACAAAACGCTTCATCGCTGACGTTACGACTCGAGCGTCTCCTTCAACTCGACCAGGTGCTCTCGCCAGAAGGCCTTCATCTTCTGAGCTTCCCGACCATCGGTGAGGAGGTCGTGAGCGACGAGGACCGATGCCTTCTCTATGCCCTTTGAGGAGAACGTCGCGGTTACACGACTCGATCCACCGTTCCAGTCGAAGCGGGCGGACCGGCCCTTTACGGATGCCCGAATCCTCAGGGAGCCGCCGGCGATCCACCGTCTGCGCTGGTGTGAGTCGACGAACGCATCGAAGAGCCGCTTCACGGGGACATTGACGGTCTTGCTCGCGCTCACTTCGAACCTTGCGTTGCGGCGGGCGCCGGGCTCGCGGACACCGCGGTCCTGTTCGTACTCGACGATGAGCTTCTGCGCCCACCAGCGCGATACGCCGTGTATGTCCGTCAAGTACTTGGCGATCTCTCTGTACGGCCGGCCGGGAGCTCCCCACTTGTCAAGGAGCGTGTACCACTGAGCTTGGGTTCGCCCCGTCGCTTTCTTCACGGTCTCGTCCTTGGCCAAGGCCGTCCTCCTTCCTCCGATCCGATCGTCTCCTGTTTAGACCCCCCGTCGCGGGAAAACTCATCGCTTGGGCCGCACTCGTCGGATCGAAACCCTCGGGACCAACGTTGCAGAACGGAGATGCTTACGAAGGCACGAAGCGTGAGTTCCAGATCAGTTCTCAGGCGAACCACGATCTAGTTCAAGAATGGTCCCAAGGGGAAGGTCCGCCAATTAGCGATCGCGCGATAGTCACGATAAATATCAGGCTTTCGCTCAGCGGCGACCTGCGGAAACGACATCTAGCACAGCGCGTAGCCGGGCCTTAGACAAGTGCTACAGAGATTGCGCACAGCGAAACGCCAAGGAGCTTGCAGACCTCCTGAGCAGCCAAAACGCCGCCGTCTTCGAGCCCAATCGCGACGGAGCGCAAGCACAGCTCTTAGTCACTGATAAAACGCGCTAGCCCTGATACTTGGTCGGCTAGATCAGCATGCTGGGAACCTCGTCTGCTCCGCAAGCGTCTAAGCGGCAGGATCGGTTGGGGAGGGAGTTTCTCGTGAGGCGTGCATTTCTCGCTGTATTGGCCTTCTGTGCATCACTTCTCTTTGGGTGCTCGCCTGACGCCGTCCGTGAGATGTCCAAACCGCCAAGGGCAAGTAACGAGGCAGACACCTGGCGGATCATCGCACGCTCACCGCTTGCCAAGGGTTACGGGTACGAAGCCGTTTGGACCGGTGAGGAGATGCTTGTGTGGGGTGGAAGTCGTCTCGATCCCGAATCCCTGAGCGCGGAGCCGATGCGTGGCGGTGCGGCCTACGATCCCCGAAGTGATTCGTGGCGCCCGATCCCCCCAGCGCCGATTGAAGCCGGCTCCGGCTACTCCGTGACTTGGACGGGGGAGGAGATGTTGGTCTGGGGGGACCCCGATCGCGGCCGAAGGCCGAATGGCAACCAGGGCGCCGTCTACGACCCCGAGACCGACCAGTGGCGACGTATCGCCGCGGGACGGTTGAGCCCCCGGGCAGGACACCTCGCGGTGTGGACCGGCGAGGAGCTCTTCGTCTGGGGCGGCTATCTGACCAGATTCGAGCGTGAGCGTTACGACGGAAGAGGAGCGGCATACGACCCCGAAAGCGACTCATGGCGCTGGCTTCCGGATGGACCGCTACCGCCTGGCTACGACGCGATGGGTGCCTGGACGGGGGACGAGGTGATCGTTCTCGTTTCCCCCATGGGGATCCAGCCCCAGGACTATCCGAAGTTCGCTCATGCCGCTGCTTACGACCCCGACACCGACACCTGGCGGGACTTGCCGAGACCTCCGTTCGTTACCAATGTCTCTCCTCCGTCGCCCTACCTCGATGGAAGGCTGTTCTTATTGAGCCTGAATGGTGAGGTCGACGGTGGTGAGGTCAACGGCTCCGGGAAATCTTATGAGACCGGAGGTATCTACCGCGTCGCCGCCGAAGAGTGGCTCGAGCACTCGGATCCTCCGGAACGACCGAACCAAACGTGGCTGCAGGTGGCGATGGGAGATGAGGTGGTCATCGATGGACTCGCCTATGACCCCGTCAACGACAGGTGGCGCATCCTTCCTGAGTTTCCCTTAAAGCCGCGCGAGTTCCCGGTCACGGTATGGACTGGTCGCGAAACTGATCGTCTGGGGTGGAGCCGTCCGCCCAGTAGGTAACACCATCGCTGACCCACCGCCCCCACTCAACGATGGTGCTGCGTACACACCTCCGCGATAGGAGCTAGTACGAGGGAAGCGAAGCGTGACTCGGAAAACGGCTTGGCTGCTTGCTGGAGTCTTGGGAACGACCCCTGAGTCCGGATCAACCTCCAGGCGAACCACGATCTGGTTAAGGGCCCGCCGAGGAAGAAAGTCCGGCAACCAGTGGCCGCCGGACGAGACTCTCGCTCTTCTCGAGGACGCCCCCCGGAGAGGTCTGGAAGACGATCGCGTGCGATGGCTGCTCGGCCAGTTGCGAGGGCTCGAATGTGCCACTGCTCGTCTTGCCGGAGAGGACATCGCATGGGCGGACGAGGTGGAACGCTGCTTTGGGATCCGACCGCTGCACGGGGACGAGGAGCTGTTCCGGGCCAGTCACAGGAAGCTCGATCGGCTGAATAACTCGACGAGGCCTGATCCATCATTGTGGATGGCGCACACCTTCGAGGCTGGAGGGATCGCGTAACTGATGTGATCCAGGGATCCCTCAGCGACCAGTTTGGTTCCCCGACCGGATCGACGAACTTCGGGTCGGTCAGCCGACTGCGGTTCGACCCGTCGGATTCCATGACTCACAGACCCTCGCCCTCCATCCCTCGCGCGTGGAAGGCGACCTCGGGACGGTCATGAGACCAGGTGCGTCCCGGTCGAGCCGCGACTCGACGTAGCTTGTAAGCGAGGTTTACGGACGCGCTCGCTGGGGCCGAGTCGTCACGTCGGGCGTGCTGCCCGAAACGCCCTTCAACAAGAAACACCTGGAGTCGGGTGGGCTTGTCGCCTCAAAACGCGACCTGACGGAACCACCGCGCCGTGTGCCCGATCAAGCTCGAGACGTTAGCGAGCGGGCCTTCGAGGAAAAACCTGAGGGGAATGACTGGGGCGCGTTCGACGGCCGGGGTGTCATCATCTGGCCATGCTCGTCGGCGCGATGAACAATCCCGGGCGATCGGTGGCCAAGGAGATCCACCGCATCGCCGAGGACGGCTTCGACTTCGTTGACCTCACGCTCGAGCCCCCCTCGGCGTGGCTGCCAGACGGACGCGAGGTGGGACGGCTGCTCGGCGACCTCGGGCTCCCGGCGGTCGGTCACACCCCCTGGCACCTGCCGCTGGCATCGCCGTTCCGCGAGCTGCGCGAGGCTGCGCGCGACCTCTTCCGGCGCGCCCTGGACACGTTCGCCGACGCGGGCGTCGAGCTGGTGAACGTCCACCCCGACCCCAGGGTGCCGCTGCACCCGGCGGATCGGGTGCGCAAGCGCAACGCGGACGCGATCGTCGGGCTGGCGCGCGACGCGGCCGGGCGAGGCGTCCGGCTCATGGTCGAGAACATCGACAGGACCTTCTCCAAAGCGGAGGAGATGCGCGTCATCCTCGACGCGGTGCCCGAGGCGAGGCTCCATCTCGATGTCGGGCATGCCAACCTGAGGCTCGGCCTCGGCGAGCCGAACCGAACCCAGACCTTCCTGGACGCCTTCGGCGACCGGCTCGCTCACGTGCACGTCTCGGACAACCGAGGTGGAGCGGAGGACCTTCACCTCCCACTCGGGGCGGGAGGGATCGACTGGCGCGCTGTGATCGCAGCCCTCAAGCGGGCGCGCTACGACGGGACCGTGACGCTCGAGGTCTTCTCCCGCGAGCGCGAGCATCTGCGCGTCTCTCGCAGCCTGTGGCTGAGATGGTGGTCCGAGGGCTAGCGACCACAATCTTGCAAGCGCCGGGGCCTCCGGCCCGCGCGGACCGGCGGCGACCCCTTCCTCGGTCCTCGCTCTCGCGGCCCGAGGTCGTTACTATTGTTGCATGTGTGGTTCAGGGTGGTGCAAGTGGCTCGTGCGTACGGCCTTCGTGATCTTCGCCGTCGGCTTCGTGCTGGTGGATCCCCACGGGGCGGCGGCGAGCGTCAGGATCACGTGGGACGGCGTGAGCGGATGGATGGGGGACGCCGCCGACTCGATCATGACGTTCGTCTCGGCCCTGGTCGAGGGCGGCTGAGACAGGCGCCCCTGCGATGAAGCACCGGGCGTCACACTCTCGCTACATCGGCGACTCCGAGTCGATAGTGCTCGAGGTGCGGCGCCACTACGCCGTCCTTCTGCGCCCCTGCCTGGAGACTGTGGGGGTCGCCGTCGCCGCGTCCGCCCTCGGATCCCTGCTGTCCCCTCTACGCGGCGACGACATCATCGACACGGTCCTCGGGTTGGTGACGATCTTGTTCGTGCTGCGCCTGCTCTGGAAGGGCCTGCAGTGGTTGGAGGACCGGGTCGTCGTGACGGATCAACGGATGTTCGAGGTCTCGGGCATCCTCACTCGAAAGGTCGCGTCGATGCCGCTTGCGAAGCTCACCGATCTGACCTATCGCCGCAGCGTCTTGGGGCGCGTGTTCGGCTACGGCGACCTCGTCGTGGAGACCCCGGGACAGCGGCAGGCGTTGACCCATATCGACTTCTTGCCTCGACCGGACGAGTTCTACCGGCAGCTGACCCAGCTCGTCATGTTCAGGAATCCCGACGCGGGTCCGCAACCGGACGCGGACGTCCTCGACGTCGACGACGAGGACACCGGTCCGTTGCCGCGCGTCATCGTCTGAGGCGCGCGCCGTTAACCTCTAGCTCATGACGAGCGCCGCCGTCGCGGCCCTGGTGGCGACTCTCGCTGTGGGGTTCGTCGAGGGGATCGGAGGTCTCTATCCGTCGCGCCAGACGTGGTGGCGGCTGCGCCGCGCGCGCGGCCGGCGTGCGGTGAGGGCCATGCGGGAGCGCTTCGAGAGCGCAGGAGCGCGACGCGCACCGAAGCTGTTGACGACGGTCCTGCTCGCGCTCGTGATCGTGTGGGTGGCGGTTGCGAGCTTGCTCGACAAGAGGTGGTACGAGGTCGTGCTGGACCTCGTTCCGTACGTGATCGTCTATGCGGCATTGCTCAGGACGCCGGTCGCCATGCATCGCATCGCCGAACGCATGAAGGACCTCGAGCGTGAGTCCGGCGAGGACCCGGACGCGCCGGTCGAGGGCGACGGCGGGCCCACCGCTCTCGCGCTGTGAGCTACCTCGACGCACGCCTCTACCTCGTCGCGCCCGCGCGCCTCGAGGCGGGGTGGCTCCACGAGCTCGTCGACGAGCTCGTGGACGCGGGCGTCGACATCGTGCAGCTGCGTGAGAAGACCCTCGAGGCAAGA
This sequence comes from Actinomycetota bacterium, assembly GCA_046262355.1. GTDB lineage: Bacteria > Actinomycetota > CADDZG01 > CADDZG01 > WHSQ01 > DATADD01. Next base: position 26,074 of record JBHEMX010000005.1, read on the forward strand.
GACGTGATGAGGTTGGCCGAGCCGATCGTGGCCGCGTGCAGGGCCTCGAGCGTCCCCTTCATAGTCAACGACAGGCCCGACGTGGCCCTCGCGCTCGGAGCCGACGGCGTTCACGTGGGCCAGAACGACGTGCCGGTGGCGGTGGCGCGCCGCGTGCTTCCGGCGGGCGTGATCGGCCTCTCGACCCATTCCGAGCCCCAGGTGGACGCGGCCGCCTCGGCTCGGGACAGGAGCGACTACATAGCCGTGGGGCCCGTGTACGCAACCCCGACGAAAGAGGGACGCCCGGCGGCCGGCCTCGGGGTCGTCGCTCACGCCGCGCGGCGCGCCGACGCTCCCTGGTTCGCCATCGGCGGCATCGACAAGCACAACCTCTCCGAGGTGCTCGCGACGGGGGCGCGCCGGATCGTCGTCGTGCGGGCGATAGCGCGCGCTCCCGATCCCCCCGCGGCCGCCGCCGAGCTCAGAGCGCTGCTGGACGAGGTCGCCCTCTAGTGCACCTTTGCGTAAGTCCCGTCGCCCCAGAACGGCCCTGCATCAGGGATGGCTGCGTTGCTCGGCGCGCACGTACCCTGCGGGTACTCACGACTCCTCGCGCCTTGCCCTCACCGCGCAGTGCCGCCCTGGTTGCTGACGCTACTTCCGCGTAGGAGCACTAGCGGCATGCCGGCGCGCCCGGCGCTCGGACGGGCATGATGTGCGCCATGGCTGCAGAGGGGGGCGGGTGGCGCTCGTGGTGGAAGCCCAGGCTCGAATGGTTGCTGGTCTTCGTCCCGATCGCGGTGGTGTTCGAGCTGATCCACGCGAACCCGGTGGCGATCTTCGTCGTGTCGGCGCTCTCGATCCTGCCCTTGGCCGGTCTCATCGGTCATGCCACCGAGGACCTCGCGGCGCGTTCGGGCCCTCAGCTCGGCGGGCTGCTGAACGCGACCTTCGGCAACGTCACCGAGCTCATCATCGCCTTCTTCCTCATCCAGCAGGGCGAGCTCGAGGTCGTTAAGGCTTCGATCACGGGATCGATCATCGGCAACGTGCTCGTCGTGCTCGGCCTCGCGTTCCTCGTCGGCGGGTGGAGCCGGCGGGAGCAGAGGTTCAGCCGCGCCTCTGCGGGCCTCCATTCCTCGTCGCTCGTCATCGCGGTGGTCGCGCTGATGATGCCGGCGCTGTTCTCGTTCGATCCCCAGGCGACGAACTTCCGCACCGAGGCCGTGTCGATCGGCGTCTCGATCATCTTGATGGCGGTCTACGTCCTCAGCTTGCTGTTTTCTTTCAAGACGCACCGCTCCCTTTTCCGCACGACCTTCGAGCACGGCCGGGCGAAGTGGTCGTTGCGCTTCGCCCTCGGGCTGCTGGCGGCAGCGACTGTGTTCGTGGGACTCATGAGCGAGTTCCTCGTCGGTGCGCTCGAACACACGGTCGAGGAGCTCGGGCTGTCGAAGCTGTTCGTCGGGCTGATCATCGTGCCGCTCGTCGGCAACGCCGCGGAGCACTCCTCCGCCCTGCTCCTCGCGGCGAAGGACAAGATGGACGTCTCGATCGAGATCGCGATCGGCTCGTCGACCCAGATCGCCCTGTTCGTCGCTCCGCTGCTCGTCTTCCTCTCGCTCGCCGTCGGTCGCCCGATGAACTTCATCTTCACGGGCATCGAGATCGCTGCGGTGGCGTTCTCGTCGCTGATCCTCGGCTTCATCGCGCTCGACGGGCGTTCGAACTGGTTCGAGGGTGCACAGTTGCTCGGCGCGTATCTCATCATGGCCGTGTCGTTCTTCTTCCTCTAGACAAGGAGGCTCGTCTTGCCCCGCGCCATCGACTTCCACGTCCATGCGTCGACCAAGGAGTGGCTCGAGGGATCGATCGGGCCGATGCTCGAGGCCACCGCCCGCTACTTCCGCACCGAGGTGCGCGTGCGCACGGCAGAGGAGATGGCATCCGAATACGCCCGCTGGGACCTTCTTGGTGTGCTGCTCGCATGGGACGCGGAGACGGCGACCGGGCTACCCCCACTCAGCAACGATCGCGTCGCGGAGATATGCAACACGTACCCCGAGCAGTTCGTGGGTTTCGCAAGCGTGGACCCCCACAAGCCCGGCTGCGTCGACGAGCTCGAGCGCGCCGTCACGGAGCTCGGCCTCAAGGGACTGAAGCTCCATCCCCAGGTGCAGGCTTTCTACCCCGACGACCTCAGCTTCGAGCCGCTATGGGACAAGTGCGAGGAGCACGCTCTTCCGATCGTGGTGCACGTGGGACAGACCGGGCTCGGAGCCGGCGTCGCGGGCGGCTCCGGGATCGCCTACGACTACGGCAGACCGATGTGCATGGACATGGTCGCGGCGCGCCACCCGGGTCTCATCGTCGTCATGGCTCACTTCGGGTACCCGTGGCACCTCGAGGTGCTCGCCAGCGCCTTGCACAAGACCAATGTGTGGGTCGACCTCTCCGGGTGGCGACCCAAGTACATCCCGCCCGAGGTCAAGCGCGACGCGCGCGGGCGGCTGTCCGATCGCTTCGTCTGGGGCAGCGACTACCCGATGCTCGACCCCGGCAGGCTGCTCAACGAGTTCGACGAGATGGGCCTCGGGGACAAGACGGACGATGTGCTCAAGAACAACGCGGCGCGCCTGCTCGGTCTCGAGACGTCGACTGGGTGAGGGATCGCCATGCAAGGGATCTCATACCCACTCGGCGAGACTACGATGATGTCATGGCTACCCAGGAAGAGATCTCCGAGCAGGTGACGGAGGCGCTCAAGGCCGTCGAGGACCCCGAGCTCGGCATCGACATCGTGAACCTCGGGCTCGTCTACAACATCGACGTGGGCGAGAACCACGACGTCAAGGTCGACTTCACGCTGACGACCATGGGCTGTCCGATCGCTCCGATGATCGACGAGCAGATCAAGCAGGTGACCGCCCCTATCGAGGGCATCGGGGACGTCACCACCGAGCTCGTGATGTCCCCGCCGTGGTCGCCGGAGAAGATGACCCCGCTGGCGCGCTCCGCCCTCGGCTTCGTCTAGGTCCCTCCCGCTGTCGGGCGCGCCTGTCCTCGAGACCACCCGGCTCGTGCTGCGCGAGCAGACACCCCAAGACGTCGACGACCTCGCCGCGATCCTCTCGGACGCCGCCACCATGAGGTTCTATCCCAAGCCCTTCACGCGCGCCCAGGTCGAACGCTGGATCGAGCGCAACCTGCGCCATTACTCCGAGCGGGGCTACGGCCTGTGGGCGCTGATCCTGAAGGACGGCGGCGACCTCGTGGGGCAGTGCGGGCTGTGGCCGCAGCACGTCGAGGGGCGCGACGAGGTCGAGCTTGCGTGGCACGTCAACCGACGTCTGTGGCGGCGAGGCTACGCGAGCGAGGCCGCGCTCGCGGCGCGCGATCATGCCTTCGGCGCCCTCGGCCTCTCCCGCCTGATCAGCCTCATAAGGCCCGAGAACCTTCCCTCCGCGGGGGTGGCTCGCAAGGTAGGGATGACCCCGGAGCGCGACATCATCTGGGCCCAGCGTCCCCACACCATGTTCTCGATCGAACCGGCTGCGCTCGCGTGAGCGCGCTGTCGCATCTCGAGTGCTCTCGCTGCCGGCGGGAGGTCGACGCCGATCGACTACGGCAGAGGTGTCCCTGTGGAGGCACCCTGCTGGCCCGCTACGACCTTGCGCGCATCGCCCTCGACGACGTGAGGCGCCGCCCGCCGGGCCTGTGGCGCTACCGGGCGCTGCTGCCCGTGCGGGGTGAGCCGGTGACGCTCGGCGAGCCGGAGACGGCCCTCCTGCCCGTGCCGAGGCTGTCCGAGCGCTGGGGCGTGGAGGTCTAGGTGAAGGACGACAGCAGCCTTCCCGGCGGGACGTTCAAGGCGCGCGGGGCGGCCGTCGGTCTCTCGCGCGCGCTCGAGCTGGGAGTGAGGCGAGTGGCGATGCCGAGCGCGGGCAACGCCGGCGGAGCCTGGGCCCTGTACGCGGCGCGCGCCGGGATCGACATCGCGGTCACGATGGCGGCGTCCGCGCCGGGCGCCAATCAGGCCGAGGTGCGCGTCGCCGGGGGGCGCCTGGAGCTGGTCGAGGGCACGATCGCGGACGCCGGGCGGCGCGCGGTCGAGATCGCGCGCGACACCGGCGCCTTCCTCGCCACGACGTTCTCGGAGCCCTACCGGCTCGAGGGCAAGAAGTCGTGCTGGCTCGAGGTCTTCGACCGCCTCGGAGATGCGTCGTCGATGCGCATGCCTGCGACGATCGTGCTGCCCGTCGGGGGAGGAGTGGCGGCGCTCGCGGCCGCCAAGGCGGCCCACGAGGTGGCCGCGCTCGGCTGGACGAGTAACGAGGTGCCCGCGCTCGTCGGTGTGCAGCCGCAGGGCTGCGCGCCGGTGGTCCGAGCGTTCGCGCGGGGCGACGACGACGTCGCGCCCTGGGATGGAGCAGTCGCCACGATCGCGGCGGGCCTGAGGGTCCCGTCGCCGCCCGAGGGCGCGCTGCTGCTGGCGGCGCTGCGTGCGTCGGGCGGAACGATGGTGGCCGTGGGCGAGGACGAGATCCGGCGCGCCGTGCACGACCTCGCGACCACCGAGGGCGTCTACGCGTGTCCCGAGGGAGCGGCGGCCGTCGCGGCAACCGCGCGCCTGGCGCGCGCCGGCAGGCTGCAGGGGCCCGTCGTCGTCTACAACACCGGCGCGGGAGCGAAGTACACCGACGTCCTCGCCGCCTCGTGACGCCCCCTTCTCGACGCGTGCGCCGTGCGTGTCGTCTTCCGCTGCGTCGGCCGCACTCGACCACATTTGGGTCTTGACGCCTCCCCCACCTCCGTCCTAGCATCGAACATACGTTCGATACCGATGGAAGGCTGCTCCCCGGCCGCCAGGCGCTGGATTCCCCGGTCCCGCCCCATCGGTCTCGGACGAAGAAACGGGGCCCGATGGGCTCGCCCACGCGTGGGCGGGTCGGTCGGGCCCCTTGTTTTCACGGCTCCTGAGGGCCTTAGGGCGGAAGAGGTCGACGAGGCGGACGAGGTGACCAAGCGGTACGACGAGCCGATCGAGGTCGGGACGGGATCGTTCCACGACGGCGTGCCCCTCGCGTTCTCGTGGCGCGGGCGGCGTTACGACGTCGATCAGCACCTCGGCTCGTGGCTCGAGGCGGGAGAGTGGTGGAGCGAGGCGCGCGTCCGCGACCGCGAGTACCACCGTGTGCTCGCCCGACCCGCAGGCGTGCTCGCGACCGGCGATCTGGACCGCGATGGATCCCTTCGCTCCTCGGGTGCCGTCCTCGACGTCTATCGCGATCGAGCGCGCGGCGGATGGCGCATCTCGAGGGTGTGGGATTGACGGCGCGCCGGTATCGTCGCGGCCGTGGCGCGCACGCGGTGGGACGCGATCGTCGACGGGTCCGTGCGGATGCCGGCGAACGACGCCCTCGGGTTCGCTCTCGAGGACACGCCGGATCCGCAGGGCTCGATCTCGCTGTCGTGGCGCGTTCCCGACGAGCTCTGCAACTCCGCGGGCAACCTCCAGGGAGGCGTGCTGGCCGCCTTCGCCGATGCGCTGCTCGGCGGCGCGACCTCCGCCCACCTCTCCGAGGACACCTACCCGGCGCTCGCCGAGATGAAGATCTCGGTGTTCCGCCCGGCGCGCCGCAACACGACGCTCCTCGGGAGGGGGTACGTCGTGAAGTCCGGCAGGCGCCTGCTGTTCGCGGAGGCCGAGGTGCGCGACCCCGACGGCAACCTGATCGCGCGAGCGAGCGGAACGGAGATCCCCACGCCCGCATAGAACGAGCGACGTGCGCGTGAGCGGCTTCGTCCACCTCCACTGTCACTCGACGTGGTCGCTGCTCGACGGCGCGATCCCGGCCGAGGCCATACCGCACGCGGCGGCGGCTCTCGGCTACGAGGCGGTGGCGCTGACCGACCACGACTCGCTCCTGGGAGCGGTCCGCTTCGCGAAGGCATCCAGCGCCGCCGGAGTCAAGCCCATCTTCGGCGCCGAGCTGACGGTGGGCGATGGGCACGTCACGGTGCTGGCCCGCAACCGCGCCGGCTATGCGAATCTCTGCCGCCTCATCACCGGAGCGCATCTCGGCAACGCGCGCGGCGCGCCGTCGGTGACGTTCGACGCTCTAACGGAGCGCGCCGAGGGTCTCTTCGTGCTCTCGGGATGCGCGCGCGGCGAGGTGGCCCGGCTGGCCGCAGCGGGGGCGCTTCCCGCTGCGCTCGCGGCGGCGCGCCGGTGGCGCGACGCGATCGGCGACGGCTACCGCCTCGAGGTCTTCGATCATCGCGGGCCCGGCGACCGCCGGCTCAGGGACCGTCTCGTGCACCTCGCGGCGCAGGCCGGCGTGCGGGCGGTCGCCTCCAACGACGTGCACTACGCGAACCCCGAGCACGCCGGCACGCACGAGCTCCTCCACGCGCTCAAGGAGATCGTCCCGCTGTCCAAGGCGCATGCCCTGCGCGCCAACTCCGAGCTCTACCTCAAGGATCCCGGCGAGATGCGGTCGCTGTTCGCCGGCGTCCCCGAGGCTGCGGACGAGACGGTCCGGATCGCGGAGGCGTGTGACTTCGACCTCGATCTCGGCGCGTATCACTTCCCGCACGTGCCGATCCCCGCGGGAGAGACCCCGACGGGCCGCCTCGCGCGCCTCTGCTACGAGGGAGCTCGCCGCCGTTTCGGCTCGGTCGGCCGAGAGGTCGAGGACCGCCTCCAGCACGAGCTCCAGCTCATCTTCCGCATGGGCTTCGCGACCTACTTCCTGCTCGTCGCCGAGATCGTCGATCACGTGCGCCGCGTCCTCGGGATCCGCTGCGCGTGCAGGGGGAGCGCGGCCGGCTCACTGGTGTGCTACGTCCTCGGCATCTCCGACGTCGACCCGGTCCGCTACGACCTGTTGTTCGAGCGCTTCATGAACTCGCGCCGGGACGAGCTGCCGGATATCGACGTGGACGTCGAGTCGCACCGGCGCGAGGAGGTCCTCGAGCACATCCTGCGCACCTATGGCGCCGAGCAGACGGCGGTGTGCTGCATGGTCGACACGTTCAGGGCGCGCCTGGCCATCCGCGAGGTCGGCAAGGCGCTCGGGCTTCCCGCGGACGAGATCGACGTCGTCGCCAAGGCGTTCCCGCGCGTAGCGGCGCGCGACATCCCTGCGGCGCTCGAGCACCTGCCGGAGCTGCGTGACTCCAACCTCTCCTCGGGGCGGCTGCGGCTGCTCTTCGATCTCTGTGGCGAGATCGACGGCTTCCCGCGGCACCTCGCGCTGCACCCGTCCGGCGTGATCCTGTCGTCGCCCGACCTCGCCGAGCGCGTGCCGATGCAGGAGTCGTTCCAGGGCTTCACGATGCTCCAGGCCGACAAGGACGACGTCACCGAGCTCGGGCTCGTAAAGCTGGACGTGCTCGGCGTCCGGATGCTCTCGGCGATGTCGCACGCGCTGCGCGAGATCGAGGAGGACGTAGACCTCGACGAGGTGGCGCGCGACGACGACGCGACCTTCAAGCTGATCCGCACGTCGAGGACGCTCGGGTGCTTCCAGATCGAATCGCCCGGGCAGCGCGAGCTGATCGCCCGGCTGCAGCCCCACCGCTTCGAGGATCTCATCGTGGACATCTCGCTGTTCCGCCCCGGCCCCGTGCGCTCCGACATGGTGACGCCGTACCTCGACCGTCGTCACGGCTTCGCCGACGTGAGCTATCCCCATCCCTCCTTGAGGCCGATCCTCGCCGAGACGCACGGCGTCATCGTCTTCCACGAGCAGGTGATCAGGGTCATCGCCGCAGTGACCGGCTGCTCGCTCGACGACGCCGACTACGTCAGGCGTCACCTCGATCGCGTCGCCGACGAGGTCGAGGCCGGAGGCGGCGACGCGCCGCAGGCGACCGCCGGCGTCGAGGCCTGGTTCAAGTCGGCGGGGCGCGCCAACGGGTTGACGCAGCAGCAGGTCGCCGCCGTGTGGCGCGAGGTGTCGTCGTTCGCGGCGTTCGGGTTCTGTAAGTCGCATGCGGCGGCGTTCGCTCTCCCCACGTACCTGTCGTCGTGGTTGAAGACGCACCACCCGGCCGAGTTCTTCGCCGGACTGCTGACCCACGACCCCGGGATGTATCCGCTGCGGCTCATCGTGGCCGACGCGCGCCGCTTCGGCGTCCCGATCCTGCCTCTTGACGTGAACCGCTCGGACGCGGTCTACCGCGTCGAGGTTACGGGTTCGTCTGTCGAGGGAGCGGATCCGCCCCGCGCGCTCGGCGGTCCTCAGAGGCCGGCCGGCGTGCGCCTCGCTCTGTCTGCGGTGCGCGACATCTCCGAGAGCGAGATCGCAACGCTGCTGGCGGCGCGCCGCGCTCGCCCCTTCTCCTCGCTGGAGGACCTGTGGCGGCGCGCCGAGCCGTCCAGACCCGTGCTCGAGAACCTCGTCCACGTCGGCGCGCTCGACTCGATCGCGGGCGACCGCTCGCGGCGCGAGCTGCTGTGGCGCGCCGTCGACGTCGCAACGCGCGCCGGCACCCGTCCCGTCGGCGCATCGCGGGCGCAGGCGGGCGCGGCCCAGCTGTCCCTCGACCTCGACGAGCACGTAGCCCAGAGCCTGCCCGAGCTGCCCCCGTACACGACCCTCGAGGAGACCGAGGCCGAGCTGGCGATATCCGGCATCGACTCCCGGCGCCATCTCATGGATCTCTATCGCCCACTGCTCGCCGACCTCGGGTGCACGGCAGCCGAGGACCTCGCGCGCAAGCGCACCGACGCCGAGGTGTGGATCGCCGGGGTCAAGGTGTCGACGCAGACGCCTGCGATCCGCTCGGGCAAGCGCATCATCTTCCTGACCCTCGACGACCTCACCGGCCCCATGGACGTCACGCTCTTCGAGCGCGTCCAGCCGCGCTGCGCCCGCACGGTCTTCCACTCGTGGCTCCTGCTGGTCAGGGGAGTCGTGCGCAAGCGCGGCGGCGCCTCCCTGGTTCACGACACCGATCCGCACAACGTCGGGCTCACCGTGGTCGCGGCTGAGGCGTTCGACCTCGCGCGCGTCTCCGCCGACGCCGCGGCCGGGTTATCGCCGGCCGAGGCGCTCCGGCGCCAACGACGCCTCCAGGCCTACGCGCTCGGCGCTTCCGCGCCCGACCCGCCGGCCCGCCTGTGGCACGCAAGCGGCGGGAGCGCCGGTCGTTAGGCGGTCGCGCCGGCCTTACGCTTCGGGCTCATGGCGACGGAGCCGCGTGTGAGCGAGCCGATCCTCCACGTCGACATGGACGCGTTCTACGCCTCGGTCGAGACGATCAAGCAGCCCTCGCTCCGGGGTGAGCCCGTCATCGTCGGCGGCCGGGGGGGGCGCGGGGTTGTGACGTCGGCGTCGTACGAGGCGCGCGCCTTCGGGGTCACGTCGGCGATGCCGATCGTGACGGCGCGCCGCCTGTGCCCCCACGCGACCTTCCTCCCGAACGACTTCCACTCCTATTCCGACTTCTCCCAGCGCATCCGCGAGGTGTTCCTGTCCTTCACGCCGTGGGTCGAGCCGCTGTCGCTCGACGAGGCGTTCCTCGACGTGTCCGGTTCGGCGCGTCTGTTCGGCGCGCCGGTCGTGATCGCGCGGCAGATCAAGGCCGCGATCGCAACGCTTGGGCTCGCCTGCACCGTGGGCGTTGCGCCGAACAAGTTCCTCGCCAAGGTTGCTTCGGCGCGGGCCAAGCCCGACGGCCTCCTGCTCGTCCCCGAGACCGGCGTGGAGCCCTTCCTCCATCCGCTTCCCGTCACGGCGCTGTGGGGGGTCGGAGGGCAGACCGCCGGGATCCTCCACAGGCTCGGCCTCAAGAGCGTGGGCGACCTCGCCAAGATCTCACGCCGGACCCTCGAACGAGCTCTCGGCGATGCTCTCGGAGCCCACCTGTTCGAGCTCGCGCGCGGGAGCGACGCTCGCCCGGTCAAGCCCTACGAGGCGCCGAGGTCGATCGGGTGCGAGAACACCTTCGCCCACGACCTCGATGCCACGGAGGGGATCCTGCGCGAGGTCTTGCGCCTCTCGGATCGCGTCGCGGGGCGACTCCGGGCGAAGGGGCTGTGCGGGCGAACGGTGACGCTCAAGGTGCGCTTCTCGAACTTCAAGACCATCACGCGCTCGACGACGCTCGCCGAGGAGGTCGACTCCGCTCCCGAGCTCTACGACGTGGCACGAGCGCTGTACCTCAAGCTCGGCTCGGACAAGGTCCGGATCAGGTTGCTCGGGGTCGGCGTGAGCGCCCTCACGCCGGGCCCGCCGCGCCGTCAGATGAACCTGCTCGCGACTCAACCTCGCCTCGACGCTGCAGCGGCCGCGGTCGATTCGATCCGCGAGCGTTTCGGGGATGGGGCCGTGACCCCGGCCACACTTCTAGACGCCTCTGAGTGATAGAGAATGTGGAGGATCGGTCGGACGAAGTTGGCCACGTTTCCCGTGCACCTCTATAGAATCGGGTGACCGTGCCCCTTTCGGAACGCGAGCAGAAGATCCTCGAGGAGATCGAAAGGGACCTCTATCGGGAGGACCCAACGTTCGCGCGCGACGTGCGCCGCACGCGACCGGGTCTTCCCAAGGCCTCTCGCACGAGACTCGGCGCCATTCTGTTCCTTGCCGGCTTCTGCATGCTGTTCGCCTTCTTCGCGAATCGGTGGCTCGTTCTCGGCGTCGTCGCGTTCGGCGCGATGGTCGGCGGCGTCGTGCTGATGGCCGGTTCCGTGCGAGAGCTCACCACCAAGCAACATCCGCCACGTGAGCGACTCGGCCAAGCTCTTCGCACCTTGGAAGAGCGCATCCGCGGACGTTACAAAAGGGACTGAAGGAAAACTTTCTTCGCGTCTTTCGTAGGTTTGTCCTAGAGCCCTTGCCGCGTCGTTGCGCGGCGCGCTAGATTCCAGTTTGCCGCGGGAGGCGGCCCGTGATCCTTGACGCCGGTTTCCGGCCAAAGGCTTCGGGTCGGGCGGAGTCTTATGTCTTTGGGGAAGTTGCGCTTCGACCGGCGGGAGGTTCGCGCGCTCTTATGGAGGGGTTCTCTGCAGAACAGGCATCCCGTTTCACCGGATGTACGTCGCACCAACTGCGTTACTGGGACCGCATAGCGCTCGTCAAGCCGAGCGTGCAATCAACCGGCGGCCGACCGGGGGTTCGCCGCCTCTACTCGTTCCGAGATCTCATCGCGTTGCGTGTGATCAAGTCGTTGCTGGATGGAGGCATGAGCCTTCAGCGCGTGAGAAGAGCGATAGAGTTCCTCCGCAAGAAGGCGGGTCTGGACGAGCACCTGTCCGAGCTCAAGCTCGTGACCGACGGCAAGAGCATCTTCAAGATCTGTCGCAGCGACGGCGAGCTCCTCGACGCGCTCAAGGAGGGGCAGATGGCGTTCTTCCTCGCGATCGACGACATCGCCCGGACCGTCGACGCGCGCGTCACGCAGTACCTCTACGACCGCGATGAGTTCATCGCTGCGCTTCGAGAAGTGGGTTCGAGCCTCGAGCGTGAGCTGACCGAGAGTGAGAGTCCCCCCGCTCTGCGCGCGCTCAACTAGGCGCAGCGCGCTCAGCCAGGCGCAGCGCCCCCCGCGGCGATCGCGGGCAGCGGGCGCTCGGTCCGCGCCGCGTCCCGCCTAGGCACGAGGCTCGCCGGCGAGAACAGAAGCTGCGCGCGCTGCCACCACGAGGCGCTCGCCCACAACGCCCCTCTGAGCCGTCCGGCCAGTCGCCTCGCCTCGACCGCCTGGGACCGGGACGGTTCGCGGGCGCCGTACTCGGCCTCCTCGAAGAGCTGCGCCAGCTCGAGTACGACCCGCCGTGGCGCGCGCTCCGCGCGCGCCACCCTGGCGGCGTAGGCGGCGGCCGACTCGGATGCCCGGCGTGCCCCGAACAGCTCGCGCGCGTCGCCCTCGAACTGCGTGAAGGCAGCGATCGTGGTCCCAGACGTCGTGGCGGCGCGCAGGTAGCGCCGGCGCATCCTCCACTCCTTGAGCAGCGGGACCGCCACGAGGAACGCGAGCACGGCGATGATCGTCGCGCGCGCGATGCGGTCGAACGCCTTCGCCCACGCGGGATCGCGCAGCAATCCACCCCCGTCCTGCGCCGATCGTCCGCTCAGCAGCCGATCCTCTCCGACGCCCTCGCGGCCGGCCAGCCGGTTGGACAGGATCCCGTCTCCGCCCGCAGGGTTGCCCTGGGACGGGCCGCCGACACCGCCGCTTCCCGCGACCGCGGGGGAGGTGTAGATGGGCTCGGTCGCGTCGGCGCGCGGCGTGGGCTCGAATGGCACCCACCCGAAGTCGTCGAAGTAGATCTCGGGCCACGCGTGCGCGTGACGGCCGGTGACTATGAGGTCGCCCGTGTTGTTCGGGTCGGGCGTGCCGGCAAGGAACCCGACCGAGACGCGCGCCGGGTAGCCCTGGCTGCGGGCAAGCACGGCGAAGGCCGTGGCGAACTGCTGGCAGTAGCCCGTCCGGGTCCTGGTCAGGAACTCGGTCAGGTAGTCGGCGGAGTCCTCGGGCTCGACGTCCGTAGAGTAGGTGAAGCGCCTGAGTCTCTCCTGGATCGCCACGAGCTTCTCGAACGGAGTCTCCCATCCTTCCGTCCACCGCTCGACGAGCTCGTAGACGTCACGAGAGAGATCGTTGGGAAGCTCCCTGAACGCAGCGCCCGGGTCGCCCACCGAAGCGTCCTTGAGGGCGCCGTAGGTGGCATCCGGAACGACCGACTCGACGGTGTAGGTGAGCCCCTGCTCGAGCCCGCCCCCGAGCCTCAGCGCCCCCGTGCCGCGATCGACGGAGAGGTCGTTCTCCGAGCGGCCCACCGCCTCGTCGAGGTCCACGGTCGCGGGCTGGACCGCGGCCGGCAGCAGCTCGTCCCGCAGCCCGGTGATCGTGAAGCGCTGGGTCACCGTGGAGAAGCGTGACGGCAAGCGGTCGTAGGCAGGCACGTCGCCGTTCACGAGCGCCTCGAGGCTCGGCTCGGAGGGCGTCCAGTCCTCGCCGTCGAAGTCGGCCAGGGACGTGAGCCTCCACAGGGCGCGCGACTCGGCCTCGACGGTGAAGAGCTCGCGATCCGACTGTTCCACCAACGTGGGCGCGAGCGACACGAGGAGGTCTATGCGACCGGCCCCGCCGAGACCGTCCCCGATGCCGGTGCCCGTGCGCCATGCGAGCAGTCCGTCGTCGAGCGCCGGCAGCAGGAGCGGAGCGATCACGGCGGCGGCGAGGCAGGTCCCGCCCATGCGGCGGGCCACGGCTCCGGTCACGGATCCCGGCTCCTCCGCGTGGTGGGCCCAGGGAGAGACCCATCGTCCCCACGAGCGCAGGCGGTGAGAGCTCTCGAGGCCCCAGAAGGTCAGCAGGGCCGCGAGGAAGAGCAGGACCGAGAGCGTCGCCGCGCGGTCGTTGCCGACCACGAGCACTAGCGACATGAGCCCGATCGGCCCGGCGCTTGCGAGCAGTGGGCGCCGCCATCTGAACGCCCCGAGCTCGGCAACCGTCGCGGCGAGCCACATCCCGGCGACGATCATGACGACGTAACCGGTGCGCGGCGGGATCGGCGCGAAGTCGACCTGGCTCAGCTCCCGGGCGCGCACCACGGACCGGAGCACCCGGACGATCGCGGCCTGCGTCGGCAGACCGAAGAAGAGGTGACGCCCCGCGAAAACGACCGCGAGGTACCACAGCAGCGCGGCGCTCGACGCAACGAGGGTGAGAGCGGTGTTGACCCCCAGCCTGCGCGCGCCGAGCGCGATCGCAGTCGCGATCGTCGCGGCGAGGAAGGCGGGGCCGAAGAACGCGCCGCCCTGGAACAGCTGGATGAACGCCAGCAACGTCGCCAGCAGCAGCCCCGCGAGCGCTAGATGAGCTCTGGTCTCCGACCCCACGTCGCCTCCTGTGACCTCACCGGCGCGAGCCCGGCCCAGGCCACCCCGAGCGGGTCCTCCGGCCCCAGCGTGGCCGCGCGCACGCCCGATCTGATGAGCAGGCGAAGTGCCTCCATCAGCTGTCTCTCGCCCTCCCAGCGCGTCTTCGTGGACTGGGACGAGAACCTGTGTGCCGGGAAGGAGACCACCGAGAGCTCGCGGAAGCGCCGCCGGCAGCGCGTGATCGCGACCGCAGCGCGCGCGTTCAGCGTTCCGCTCACGACTACCAGGGAGGCCTCTCCCACGCCCCCCGTCTCCAGCTCCGTGAGCCGCGCCACGAAGGCGTCCGCGCCCCCGTCGCGCACCGCCGGCAGCGTCGCAAGCCAGTCGAGGCAGCGGCTCCAATGCTCGGTTCGCTTGCCGCTGGGGAGGCCCGGGTCGTGTGCACCGGCGAGGCGGTAGCCGTAGCCCGAGCGCTGATAGAGGTCGACGAGCGAGGCGGCCGCCTCCACGGCGCGCTCGAACGACGAGTGATCACCGAAGCCATCGTGCGCATCGAGACGGTCGTCGAGCACTATCGTCGCGCGCGTCTGCCACGGCGTCTCCTCCTGGCGGATCATGTAGCGTCCCCGCTTGGCGGTCGAGGGCCAGTGGATCTTACGAAGGTCGTCGCCGGGGGCGTACTCGCGCAAGGTGTAGAAGTCCTCGCCGCGAGCGCCGGTCGGCTGGCGCAGGGTCGACAGCGACAGGCTGCGTCGATCGCCGGTATCGCGGGGCAAGGCCAACGGCTCGATGCGCGGGTGCACGAGGAAAGCACTCTTGTCGAGCGCCTGCGTGCTGAGCTGCGCGAGGCCGAACGGGTCCACGATCGAGATCTCCATCGGCCCGATCTCGTAACGCCCCCGGTGCTCCGCGGTGAGCTCTATCGACGCCTCCCGATGCCCCTGGGGCTCGATGCCCCGCAGGGCGAAGCGAGCGGTGCCTCGCAGCCCCAAGGGCACGTGGTCCTCGATCAGCAACAGGGGCGCAGAACCGCTTCCGGCGTTGCGCACGTGCATCGAGACGGTCACGGGCTGACTGGGCCTGACCCGCTCGGGAGACACGCGCCGAGTGACCGCGACGTCGTGGCGTCCGAGACGCACGACGGCCACGGCGACGGCCACCAGCGTCGCGAGAGCGATCCCGAGCTGTCCGAGGGGACGCGCGCCGAAGATGCTGCCGGCGACGACCATGGCGATGCCGATGAGGGCCACGCACCACCCCCGGAGGGTCGGCATTGGCCTTAGCGCCCCGCCGCGTAGATTACCGACGCATTCGAGCGCCCCTGCATCCCCGATGGCTGCGTTTCGTCGCGCACGTACCCTGCGGGTACGCACCACTCCTCGCGCCTTACCCTCACCGCGCAGCGCCGCCCTGGTTGCTGACGTTACTTCCGCGCAGGAGCACTAGGCTTGCTCGCGCGCCGGTATGGGCACCCGTCCGAGCAGGGCGTCGAGGACGTCTTCGACGGTTGCTCCCCGCATCTGGGCCTCGGGCGACAGCAGCAGACGGTGACCGAGCACCGGAACGGCGAGGTTCTGGATGTCGTCGGGCACGACATAGTCGCGGCCGCGACTCGCAGCTCCCGCGCGCGCCGCCCGCAGGAGGTACAGGGATGCGCGCGGGCTCGCGCCGAGGTGGATGTCGTGATGGTCGCGCGTCGCCTCGGTGAGCTCGACGATGTAGCGCTTGAGCGTCGCCGCGACGTGGACCTCGCGTGCCATCGCGATGAGCTTCGTGACGGTCTCGGCCTCGGCTACGGGCTCGAGCGCCTCCAGCGGAGAGTTCGCTCCGTGTCGCTCGAGGATCTCGAGCTCCGAGGCCCGGCTCGGGTAGCCCATGGAGAGCCGCATCATGAAGCGGTCGAGCTGCGACTCCGGGAGGGGGAAGGTGCCCTCGTGCTCGAGGGGGTTCTGGGTCGCGATGACCATGAAGGGCTCTTCCAGCGTGTGCGTCACGCCGTCGACGGTGACCTGCCGCTCCTCCATGGACTCGAGCAGGGCGGACTGCGTCTTGGGCGAGGCGCGGTTGATCTCGTCGCTCAAGCAGATGTTGGCGAACACCGCTCCCGGCTTGAAGTCGAACGCCCCGCTCCGGCGGTCCCACACCGTGACCCCGGTGACGTCGGTAGGAAGAAGGTCGGGGGTGAACTGGATACGGCTCCAGGTGCAGTCGATGGAGCGTGCCAGCGACTTGGCGAGCATGGTCTTGCCCACCCCGGGGACGTCCTCGAGCAGCACGTGACCCTCCGCCACGAGGGCGACGAGCGTGAGCCTGATGACCTCACCCTTGCCCTGGATCGTGCGCTCGACGTTGGCGGCGATGCTCTCGAAGGCGGGTTGGAACCCCGAAGGTCCCTCGGCGCTGTGGCTCATCTTATGGTCGTCTCCCCCGCTGGGACCGTCTCGTCGCAACTCCGGAAGGTAAGGCGTAGAAAAGCCTGGAAAAGCGAGCCCAATGTAGCAGCGCGCGCCGCCTATCCGACCTTTGGACCGTCTCCATGTTCGCACGCCGGAGCCGCACTACACCACTAGTAGGTTGCCTCCCGAGAGACATATACTGCGTGCAGTTCGGTCCGGTTCCTGGGCCTCGTTCACACTGGGGGAAACACATGCGCAGATGGATGAGATTGTCGGCGCTGCTCACCGCTCTCCTGCTGGTGGCGGCCGCATGCGGCGGAAGCTCCGACGAGGGCGACGGCGGCGACGGCGGCGCGACCCAGGAGGGCGTCACGATGACCTTCGGGACCTCGGCGGATCCCGTCGTCCTCGACGGCCCGCTCGTGTCCGACGGCGAATCGCTGCGCGCGATCGACCAGATGATGGAGGGTCTCGTGACGCTCGAGCCCGGCACCACGGAGGTTGCCCCGGGCCTCGCCACCGAGTGGCAGATCTCCGAGGACGGCAAGGAGTACACGTTCAACCTCCGCCAGGGCGTGAAGTTCCACGACGGCACCGACTTCAACGCGGACGCGGTGTGCTTCAACTTCGACCGCTGGTACAACTTCAAGGGACCCCTGCAGCAGCCCGACGCCAGCTACTACTACCAAACGGTCTTCGTCGGCTTCAGCGACGGCAAGACCCCGTCCCTCTACGAGAGTTGCGAGGCGGTCGACGAGTCGACGGTCAAGCTGACAATCACGAAGCCGTCGGCATCCCTGCTCGCGGCGCTGACGCTGACGTCGTTCACGATCGCGAGCCCCGAGGCGCTCGAGAAGTACAAGGCCGACGAGGGCACCTTCAACGAGGAAGAGGCGATCTTCCGTCCCTCCGGCACCTACGGCACCGAGCACCCGACGGGGACCGGGCCGTACAAGTTCGTGCAGTGGAGGCGCGGCGACAGGCTCGTGTTCGAGCGCAACGAGGACTACTGGGGCGACGCTCCGGGCAACATCGACGAGCTGATCTTCCGGCCGATCGCCGATCCGGCCGTACGCCTGCAGGCGCTGCAGAGCGGCGAGATCCAGGGCTACGACCTCGTCGATCCCAAGGACTACGAGACGATCGACGGCGACTCGAACCTCCAGCTGCTCAACCGCCCGGCTTTCAACGTCGGCTACATCGGCTTCAACCAAGCGATCAAGCCGCTCGACGACCTCGCGGTGCGCCAGGCGATCGCTCACGCGATCAACCGCCAAGAGGTCGTGGACGCGTTCTACGCGGGCCAGGGCGTCGTCGCCGACGAGTTCATGCCGCCCGAGGTGATGGGCTACGCCGACGACGTCACCACGTACGACTACGACCCGGACAAGGCAAAGCAGATCCTCGAGGACGCCGGCTACACGTTGCCGGTCGAGATCGACTTCGCCTACCCGACGGACGTCGAGCGTCCCTACATGCCCGATCCGCAGGCCAACTTCGAGGCGATGGCGAGGGACCTCGAGGATTGCTGCTTCAAGGTCGAGAAGAAGTCGGCGACGTGGAGCCCCGACTACCTGGCCCAGGCCGACAACGGCAAGTATGGTCTCTACCTGCTCGGATGGACGGGCGACTTCGCCGATCCCGACAACTTCATCGGGACCTTCTTCCAGACTCCTCAGCCGGCGTGGGGCTTCGAGAACCAGGAGATCTTCAACCTCCTCGACAAGGCCGAGCAGGAGACCGAGCCCGGGCCGCGCGAGGAGCTCTATCAGGAGGCGAACCGCGTCATCATGGACTTCCTCCCAGGGCTGCCCTACGTGCACACCAAGCCGGGGCTTGCGTTCGCCGCGAACGTGAGTGGCTACAAGCCGAGCCCGGTCTCTCTGGAGCCGTTCTCGATCGTGACTGTGGAGAGCAGCTAGGCCACAGGCAGCTAGGCCACAGCAAGAGAGGGCGCGGCCGGAGACGAAAGCCCCTGGCCGCGCCTCTTCCCCTCGCTTAGGCTCGGGTCCGGATGCTGAGATTCATCGCTCGGCGGCTGTTGATCACGATCCCCGTTCTCCTTGGCCTGTCCGTGCTGATCTTCCTGTTCGTGCACGCCCTGCCGGGTGGGCCGGAGGACGCGCTCCTGGGAGAGCGCGCCACAGAGCAGAGCCGCGCCCAGATCCGCAAGAACCTGGGCCTCGACAAGCCCCTGTACGTGCAGTACTTCGACTACATGGGCAAGCTGGCGGCCGGAGACCTGGGCACGAGCGTGTCCACGCGCCGCCCCATCACCGAGGAGCTCGCCGAGAGGTTCCCGGCGACCGTGGAGCTGGGCGTCTCGGCGATGATCGTGGCGCTGCTGGTCGGCATCCCGCTTGGTTTCGTCGCGGCCAAGCGCTATCAGGGAGTGCTCGACAACGCGAGCCTGGTGGCGTCGCTGATTGGGATCAGCTTCCCGATCTTCTTCCTCGCGCTGCTGTTGAAGTACGTCTTCTCGATCAAGCTGGGGTGGCTGCCGACGATCGGACGGCTCGACATCACGCGCACGATCGAGCACCCAACGAACTTCTACCTGCTGGACGCGATCCTCAGCGGAGACCCGGCCGCCGTCCTCGACGTCCTCCGTCATCTCCTCCTGCCGGCGATCGCGCTGGCCACGATCCCGCTCGCCATCATCGCCCGCATCACGCGCGCCGCGACCCTCGACGTGTTGAGCGAGGACTACGTGCGAACGGCGCGCGCCAAGGGCCTCGATCCCGGCGTCGTCGACAGACGCCACATCCTCAAGAACGCGATGCTTCCCGTCATCACCGTGGCGGGCCTCCAGACCGGCCT
The DNA here is from genome assembly GCA_046262355.1 of Actinomycetota bacterium. Classification (GTDB taxonomy): domain Bacteria; phylum Actinomycetota; class CADDZG01; order CADDZG01; family WHSQ01; genus DATADD01. The sequence continues at coordinate 45,113 of JBHEMX010000005.1, forward strand.
CCTGCTCACCGGCGCGATCCTCACCGAGACGATCTTCGCGTGGCCGGGGCTGGGCCAATGGATGCTCAATGCGATCCGCTTCCGGGACTACGCGGTGCTGCAGAACGGCGTCCTCTTCTTCTCCCTGCTCATCCTGCTCGTGAACCTGCTGGTCGACATCTCGTACGCCTTCTTCAACCCCCGGATCCGCTACTCGTGAATGGCTCCCTCGACGCCCTCGTGACGGAGGTGACCTGACGCCGTGGGCGTGGCGGCCGCGGAGGCACAGGAGCTCCGCCTCGAGCAGCCCTCGGGGCTGTGGCGCGACGCCTTCGATCGCTTCAGGCACAACCCGGCGGCGCTCACCGGGGTGGCGGTGCTCGCGGTCCTGATAGTCGCCGCCGTCTTTGCTCCGGTCATAGCGCCGCACGACCCCAACGCACAGGTCGCCCAGCTCGCCGGGAATCCGGCGGGCCCCGGCGGGGGCCACCTCATGGGCCTGGACGAGCAGGGCCGGGACCTCTTCTCGCGCATAGTCTTCGGCCTCAGGCTGTCGCTGCTGGTGGGGGTGGTCTCGGTTGGGGTGGGGCTCACGATCGGGCTCGTCCTGGGCTCGCTCGCGGGCTACCTCGGCGGCTGGGTGGACTCCATGATCATGCGCTTCATGGACATGCTGCTGCCCATCCCGCAGCTGTTGCTGGCGATCGGACTCGTCTCGGTCCTCGGCCGCGGGCTGATCCAGATCATGGTCGCCGTGGGCATCACGAACGTCCCGATCTTCGCCCGGCTCTTGCGCGGCTCGATCCTCGGGCAGCGAGAGGCCGACTACGTGCTCGCGGCGCGCTCCGTCGGCACTCCTGGCCGACGGTTGCTGGTGGGCCACATCCTGCCCAACTCCGTGTCGCCGGTCATCGTGCAGGCCACGCTGTCGATGGCCACGGCGATCATCGATGTGGCGGGGCTGAGCTTCCTCGGGCTCGGGCCGTCGGACCCCGGCCTTCCCGAGCTCGGCAAGATCCTCGCCGATAACGCGAGCAGGCTCGAGCAGTCCGCCCACCTCGTGCTGTTCCCCGGCTTCGCCATCGTTATCAGCGCCCTCGCCATCAACATGATCGGCGACGGGCTGCGCGAGGCGATCGACCCGAAGCTGCGTGCATGACACTGCTCTCGGTGCGTGATCTCGAGGTCAAGTTCATCACCCGCCGCGCCACCGTTCATGCGGTCAACGGCATCTCCTTCGACCTCGAGGCCGGGGAGACGCTCGGCATCGTCGGAGAGTCCGGCTGCGGCAAGAGCGTCTCGTCGCTCGCCATGCTCGGCATTCTGCCCAAGCCCGCGGGGAGGGTCACGAGGGGCGAGGTGCTGTTCGAGGACCACGATCTCCTCAAGCTTTCCGACGGGGAGCTGCGCAAGATCCGCGGCAAGGACGTGGCGATGATCTTCCAGGACCCGATCTCGTCGCTGAACCCCGTGTTGACGATCGGCCGCCAGATGACCGAGGTCCTGACCAAGCATCTGCACGTGAGCAAGGACGACGCGCGCGAGCAGGCGGCAGATCTCCTCGACCGCGTCGGGATCCCCGCGGCGCGCGACCGCTTGGGCGACTACCCTCATCAGTTCTCCGGGGGCATGCGACAGCGCGTCATGATCGCGATGGCGATGTCCTGCAACCCCAAGGTGCTGATCGCCGACGAGCCCACCACCGCGCTCGACGTCACGATCCAGGCGCAGATCCTTGACCTCATGCGAGCGCTCGTTGCCGAGGAGCAGATGGCGCTGATCCTGATCACCCATGACCTCGGTGTCGTCGCGGGCATCTGCGAGCGCATCAACGTCATGTACGCCGGCCGCTTCGTCGAGACCGCGACCATCAAAGAGCTCTTCGCTCGTCCTCGCCACCCCTACACCCTCGGCCTCTTGCGCTCGGTGCCGCGCCTCGATGCGGCGCGCAAGGAGAAGCTCGTTCCGATCGAGGGCGCGCCGCGCGACCTCACGCGCGTCATCGACGAGTGCCCCTTCGCGCCGCGCTGCGCCTATGCGGTCGATGCCTCCTACGAAGGGGTGCCGCAGCTCGGCTCGATCGACGTTGCCGGCCATCTCGTGGCGTGCTGCAATCCCGTCCCGGACTCCGACCTCCCGCGGATGGACACGGCGGCGCCCGACAAGAGGGCCGCGGGGGCATGACGGAGCCCCAGGTGGCCACCGAGCGCGCGGCGGGTCCGGAGGGCGCTCAGGACCTCGTGAGGGTGGTCGATCTCAAGGTCTACTTCCCCATCCGCACGGGCATCGTGATCGAGCGACGCATCGGCGACGTGAAGGCCGTTGACGGCGTGACGTTCGAGATCAAGCGAGGGGAGACGCTCGGTCTCGTGGGCGAGTCCGGCTGCGGCAAGTCGACGCTCGGGCGGACGATCCTGCGCCTCATCGATCCGACCGAGGGGCACATCTTCTTCGAGGAGTCCGACCTTGCCCGCCTCTCGGGCGCCGATCTGCGGCGGCTCCGGCGGCGCATGCAGATGGTGTTCCAGGATCCCTACTCGTCGCTGGACCCCCGCCAGAGCGTCGGCAGCATCCTCGCCGAGCCGCTGCAGGTGCACGGCATCGCGCGGGGCAAGCAGGCCGAGGACAAGGTGCGAGAGCTGCTCGACGTCGTGGGCTTGCCCAAGGCCGCCATGAGCCGCTACCCGCACGAGTTCTCGGGCGGGCAGCGACAGCGCATAGGTCTGGCGCGAGCGCTTGCGCTCAACCCCGACCTCATCGTCGCCGACGAACCGGTATCGGCCCTCGACGTCTCGATCCAGGCACAGATCATCAACCTGCTCGAGGAGCTGCAGGGAAGGTTCGACCTCACCTACCTCTTCATCGCCCACGACCTTGCCGTCGTGCGCCACATCTCAGATCGCATAGCGGTGATGTACCTCGGCAAGATCGTGGAGGTGGCGCCGGCCGACCAGCTCTACATCGAGCCGCTGCATCCCTACACGAAGGCACTGTTGTCGTCCGTGCCGATCCCCGACCCCACGGTCGAGCTGGATCGCGACCGCATCATCCTTCAGGGCGACATCCCCTCGCCGGCGAACCCGCCTTCGGGGTGCCGTTTCCATACCCGGTGCCCCTACGCGCAGAGGGAGCGCTGTCCCGACGAGGTCCCGGAGCTGCGCCGGCTGAGGACGGGCCACCTCGCTGCGTGTCATTACGTCGAGGAGATCGAGAGCGGCGCGATCCAGCCGCACAACGTCGTGCCGGAAGCTGTGTAGGCCGGAAGAGGGTAGGCCGGAAGAGGTGTTCGCGGAAGCGGTGTAGGCCGGAAGCGCTTGCCCCGGAAGAATCTTGCGAGCGAAAGGAGCGCCTGTGGCGGGATGGGGAGATGATCCCGAGTTGGAACGACTGCGAAGCCTCATCGACGAGGGCTGGGAGGTCACGGAGATCAGCGAAGACCCCACGGCTCCCGGTGGCCCCTCGGACACCGTGAAGCTTGCCAAGGACGGCGAGGACACCGAGTGCACGTCGGATCACCTCGCCTTCCACCGCTACGTCGAGGGTCTGCGCGACGAGTCCCTCTAGGCAGGGGTCTGCCCCCGGCCGCCGCTTATACTGAGCCCACCTTGGGGAGAGCGCTCGTTCTCAACGCTTCTTACCAACCGCTGTGCGTGGTGCCGGTGCGGCGGGCGTTGGTGCTCGCCCTGAAAGGTAAGGCCGAGGTGATCCACACCAACGGCCACGTCTTCCGCTCCGAGGTCCTCGAGCTCGCGGCGCCGAGCGTCGTCCGCCTCAACTACTTCGTCCGGGTGCCCTACCGCGCGCGTGCGTCTCTGTCGCGGCGCGCCGTGCTCGTGCGCGACAACTTCGAGTGCCAGTACTGCGGGCGCACGGCCGAGAATGTCGACCACGTGATCCCCAAGAGCAGGGGAGGCTTGCACACGTGGGACAATGTCGTTGCAGCCTGCCGCCCCTGCAACTCGCGCAAGGAGAACCGGAATCCGGCGGACGTGGGTATGAGGTTGCGCCACGCGCCGAGCCCGCCGCACGACAGCGTCTGGATCGCCGTCGCCGTCGACCGGCTGGACCCGGTATGGGAGCAGTATCTGAAGCTCCCCGGCAACGGCACCCCCCGCACCGCCTAAGCCAAGGATCCTCCGCCCCCGGCGCCCGACCCGGCGCACCCGGTGCACCCCGCCGCACCCGGCCCGCCCCGGCGCGGAGCGACCAGAAGCCCTCCACCCCCGCCAGGCGACAGCACAGGCACAGAGGTCGGTTGTGCCACCCTCCCCGGACATCGCCCCCGCCGCAGCCGCGCCCGATGCATCCCGCCGCAGCCACCGCGCCCGAGCGAGACCCCGCGGAACCCGCACCTGCGCCCCCTGCACCCCGCGCCGAACGATAGAAGCTCCTCCCCCCGCCAGGCGACGGCACAGGCACAGAGGTCGGGTGAGCCGCCCCACGGCGCCGGGATAGCCCGGCCCACCTGCCGCCCCGGCTCCATACCCCACCGCCGCCCCGCCCCGGCGCGAGCGACCAGGAGCCCTCCACACCGCCAGGCGACGGCACAGGACAGCGGGGCGGGCTAGATAGCGAGGCGAGGGAACAGCTCTCTTCGGATGCGCGCCGCGGTGGCGCCCTCGTGCAAGGTCACGTCGTCCCACGTCACGTGGATGACCCTCCAGCCCGCCGCCGTGAGCCGGTCGAGGCGCACTAGATCTCGCTGCCACGCGCGCTTGCCCGAGTGCCAGCGATAGTTGACGGCCTCGATCGCGAGGCGAGCGTGCGGGTACGCGAAGTCGGGGCGGGCGACGAAGGCACAGTCGGCCTCTCGCACCACGTACTGACGGATGGATCGTGGGAGGCCGTGTCGGCGGAGAAGGCGAGATAGCTTGATCTCGAAGGCGCTGTCGGTGGGCGGGCCGCCGTCGCCGCGGGAAACGAGCATCTCGCGCAGCTCGCCCATCCCCTTGCGTCCACGGCCGTCGAGCCGACGGAAGCGCCATCTCAGTCGCGGCACGGACGTGAGCCCACGCCGGAGCGCGGCGTCGAGCGCCATCTCCACTGCCTCCGACTCCACCACCGCGCCGAGCTCGAGCAGCGTCGTGGTCGCATAGGTCGTGGGGATTCGGTCTACGGTCACGATGTCTGCCGGTGGGATCGGCCGGGTCCTGTGCACGATGATCTTGTCCGTTTTGAGGTGCCGCGGCGTCGAGATCTCGACCACCTCGTCGCCGAAGCCGTCGAGCTGGAGAAGATGCGCCGCACTCCGATGAGAGGCGGCCGTGCCCCCTCGGCCCCACAGACATGCACCCATGAGCGTTTGGCGCCCGGTGGCCGGCGCGGCGCCGACGACGTAGATCGTCGCGTGCAGTCGCCTCAATCGTTCAGATGCGAGGCGGCGTTCGATCTGACCGGCGGTCATGCCCAACGCGAGCGCTTCCCAGCGAGCGATCACCCAATGGCGTGACGCGGCGAGCTCTTCGCACGACCGCTCTGCATCCCATCCTTGGGGTCGGGCTCGGACCATAGCGAGAAATCAAGCACAAGGGTGAGACAGGAAAGCGTGACCTGTGTGCCTGTGCCGTCGCCTGGCGGGGGTGGCCTCTGGTCGCTTCGCGCCGCGGCGAGGTGGCGGTGGCGTATGGAGCCGCGCCGGGTGGGCCGGGTCTTAGGGCGCGCGGGGTGGGTCAGGCCGACCTGTGTGCCTGTGCCGTCGCCTGGCGGGGGTGGAGGGCTTCTGGTTGCTTCGGGCCGGGGCAGTGGCGGTGGGGTATGGAGCCGCGCGGGGTGGGCCCGGCTATCGGGGCGCCGCGAGCGGAAGGCGGGGCTTTGAGGGCCGCAGGAGTGGCTCAACCACCTCTGTGCCTGTGCCGTCGCTGAACGGCGGTGGAGGGCTTCCGGTCGCTCGCCCCCGCTAGCGACCGGGCCTGCCTGGGGTGGGTGCGAAAGCGAGCGCGCTCGGAGCGAGCACGGGAGCTTGCGGCGGTGCCGGCAGGCGCCCAACGGGCAGGCTCAGGGGCAGGCGACGGGAGCAGGCGTCGGGGGTGGGGGCCGATCCCGTCTCTAGTGGAGCTTCCACCCGGGGCTGCGATCCCAGGAGGGTTAATTACAGCGGCGTAATTGGGTCGCGAAACGTTGACGGTGGTTCCTCTGTGACATAGTTTGCCTCGAAGTGGAGTGATGTGGAGGGAAAGGGTTAGCCGGGGAGGCGCCCTATCGCTCTCACGCTCGGGCCGGCCGCCAGCAGGGGAGACAGTTGTCGTTCACCGGGGAGTTCCGCCGCACGATCGACTCGAAAGGCCGCCTCATCGTGCCCCCGCAGATGCGCGAGGAGCTCGAGGAGGACGAGGCCGTGCTGGTGATCGCGCCCGACAACTGCATCGAGATGCACTCCGGCCCGGGCTGGCGCGCGTACGAGCAAAGCCTCGTCGAGCAGCGCCGGAGCAAGCCGCAGATCCGCGCCGTCATCAGACGCATCTCGGCGAGCGCTCACGCGGACCAGGTCGACCGGCAGGGCCGCCTTCACGTTCCGCAGAACCTCCGCGACTACGCAGGGATCGAGCGGGAGGTGGTCATCATCGGCCATCTCGATCGGGCCGAGATCTGGAGCCCCGAGCGGTTCGAGCAAGCGGCAGTTCCTCAGGACGAGATGGCGGGGTTCTTCGCGGAGCTGGAGCTATGAGGTCTGGAGCTATGAGATCGGGGGTGACGTCCATGGGATCAGGGGAGCGGGCCGAAGGGATGGGGCCGAGCGCTCTGGCGCGCGAGGTGGGCCATGGCTTGATGCTGCTCGGGCTCACCGGATCGTCGGTTGGAGGTGTCGTCGGCGTCGTCGCGTTGGCGACCCGGTTGCTGGGGCGCTGACGATGGGACTCGAATGGAACACGAACCCGTGCTCGCCGACGCGGTCGCCGAGCTTCTCATCCCCGCCCTCGCCGCCGGAGGCGTCCTCGTCGACGCGACGCTGGGCCGAGCCGGTCATGCCCGCCGCGTCCTGGAGGCGGCTGAGCGCGCTGAGCTCATCGGCATCGATCGCGACCCTGACGCGCTGGAGGCGTCGAGGGCCGTCCTCGCCTCGTACGGGGGACGCGTTCGGGTCGTTCGCGGCAACTTCGAAGACCTCGAGGCCATACTGGAACGACTCGGGGCTGCGCCGGTTCGGGGAGTCCTACTCGACCTTGGCGTTTCTTCCCCCCAGCTCGACGACGCGACGAGAGGCTTCGGGTTCCGCACCCGAGGACCGCTCGACATGCGCATGGATCCCTCCCAAGAGCTCACCGCGCACGACGTGGTGAATCGTTACCGGCAGGGCGATCTCGAGCGCATCATCGCCCGCTTCGGCGAGGAGCGCTTCGCTCGTCGCATCGCACGCGCAGTCGTGGACGCTCGTCCGGTCGCAACCACCGATCGCCTCGCCGGCATCGTGCGCGACGCGATCCCCGCCGCGACCCGGCGTACGGGAGGTCATCCGGCGCGCCGCACGTTCCAGGCGCTGCGGATCGAGGTCAACGGCGAGCTGGATGCGTTGGAGACGGGTCTCGCCGCCGCAACGGGCGCGCTGGCGCCCGGAGGGCGGGCGGTTGTCATCTCGTACCACTCGCTCGAAGACCGCATCGTGAAGTCCCATCTGGCGGCTGGAGCGCGCGGCTGTGTGTGCCCGCCGGACTTCCCGATCTGCACCTGCGGCGCGGAGGCGCGGCTCCGGCTGCTGACGCGCCGAGCCCTGCGCCCCGAGGCCTCTGAGGTGGAGCGCAACCCCCGGGCGCGTTCGGCCCGGTTGCGTGCCGCCGAGCGTCTCCACGGCGCGGTGAAGCCCAGTTGAGCGCGACCGAGGAGCAGATCCCCTCGCAGGCGTCGAGCGCGCCGCATCCGGCACTCAGTCTGATCCGCCGCCGCTCGCGCAGTTTGATCAAGCGCGGCAGCAACACGCGCTTTGCGCCGTTCGCGGTGTTCGCTGCGATCTGTGTCGCCGCACTCGTATCTGCCGTTCTGTTGGAGCAGGTGATCCTGGCACAGAGCGCGTTCAAGCTCGCGAGCGTGCGGCGCGACATCATCGCCGCCGAGTCGCGCAACCAAGGGCTCCTGCTCGAGATGACCAAGCTGCAGAGCCCCGCGCGCATCGAACGCTTCGCGCGCGCGCGTCTCGGCATGGTCGACCGTACGGATGTCGAGTACATCGTCGCGGACGTCGGATCGCGCGACGGAAGAAGCGTGGCGCTCCTGAGACCGTCGGCGAAGCTCGGACGAGCGGGTCCGGCGGCCGCGCTCGGAACGCAAGAGACACCCTGATGCTCCTCCGCGTGGGCAGCGTGGCGGAGGTGCACTAGTGCCGCAGCGAAGTTCTCGACGGTCCACAGCAGGAGGGGCGGGCGGCCGACGGCCGGCCCCTTCTTCGCGTCGGGGGCCAGAGCCCCGCGTGGCCGAGCCGGCAAGCTCGGCGTCCGGGACACCTGCGCAGGCGCGCCGGCCATCCGCATCTCCGCGGCGGCTCGTTGCGCTGTTCGTAGTGCTCATGCTCGCGTTCGGTGCGATGGGGCTGCGCCTCGTGATGCTCCAGACGGTCGAAGCGCCCGCTTATGCGCAGCTCGCCGCGAACCAGCGCGAACGGGTGGTCCATTTCCGGGCGCGCAGGGGGACAATCTTCGATCGCCGCGGTGAACCGCTCGCGATATCGGTCGATCTGAAGACCGTGTACGCGGACCCAGCACTCGTCGAGGAGCCTCATGAGGCGGCGCGCGAGCTGTCGCCGATCCTGGATCTCGGCGTTGCCCGGATTGAGGCCAAGCTGCGCGGTACCCGCCCCGGCAGCCGCTTCGAGTACCTCGCTCGCCAGGTCGACCCGAAGGTGTGGGAGGCCGTGAGGAAGCTCGGGCTCGCCGGCGTTGCGAGCCGTCCCGAGCCCAAACGCTTCTACCCGAACGGCCGGCTGGCGTCACAGGTGATCGGTTTCACGAACGTCGACGGCGAGGGGACGGCCGGCTTGGAGAGCGCATACGATGATCTCCTCGAGGGGACTCCCGGGCGCATGCTGCTGGAGCAGGATCCGTCGGGCCGGCCGCTGCCTCAGGCCGAGTTCAGCTACGAGCCCGCGCGTCCCGGACGCGACATCTTCCTCACGATCGACAAGGAGCTCCAGTACTTCACCGAGCTGACGCTGGCTCGGGCGGTGGAGACCTATAGAGCCGAAGCCGCCACGGCCATCGTGATGAAGCCGGAGACCGGCGAGATCCTCGCGCTGGCGAACATGCCCGACTTCGACCTCAACCGCTTCTCCCAGGCCGGCCAACAGAAGATGAGGAACAGGGCAGTTACCGACATGTACGAGCCGGGATCCGCATACAAGATCGTGACGGTCTCGGCAGCGCTCGAGGAGGGGGTGGTCACGCCGAGGACGAAGCTCGTGGTTCCGGACTCGCTGGAGTACGCGGATCAGGTGTTCAACGACTCGCATGTGCACGATCCCGAGATCATGTCGGTCAGGAAGATCATCGAGCAGTCCTCGAACGTCGGAACGATCAAGATGGGCCTTCGCCTCGGCGGACGACTACTGGACAGGTACGTGCGCGACTTCGGCTTCGGCGCGCCGACCGGCCTCGGCTTCCCCGGTGAGGCGCCCGGGATCGTGCTGCCGCGCCGCCGGTGGTCGGGATCGACCATCGCGACCGTGCCGCTGGGCCAGGGGATCGCGGTCACGCCGCTGCAGATGGCCGCCGCGTTCTCGACGATCGCGAACGGTGGCGTCTGGGTCGAGCCCAAGCTCGTGCACGGCACGGCCGGCCAAGACGGCAAGGTCGTGGCGGCATCCCCTCCGGCGCGCCGCAGGGTCGTGTCGGCCACGACCGCGCGCCGCGTGACGAACATGCTCGCCGGCGTCGTGGCGCGCGGCACGGGTCTGCTGGCGCGCGTCCCCGGCTACCGGGTCGCCGGCAAGACCGGCACGGCGCAGAAACCGCTTCCGGGAGGGGGCTACGGCAACTCCTACATCGGATCGTTCGGCGGCTACGCTCCGGTGGGGGATCCGAAGGTCGCGGTGCTGGTGACGTTGGACGAGCCGAGCCCGATCTGGGGTGGGTCGAGTGCGGCTCCAACCTTCAAGCGAATAATCGAGTACGCCCTACGCGAGCTCGGCGTGCCGCCGTCCGGCAACGCCGCCGAGGCGGCCGCCGAGCTGGAGGCGGACCCCGCGGTCGTGCCCGCCCGCGACTGAGGTGTGGTCGTGAAGCGAGCGTCGAGGGCCGCCTCTAGCATCGTGGGCATGGAGGCGGGGACCCACACCCTTTCGGGCCTGGCTCGGGCTGCCGGAGACGGGCTCGTAGAGATCACCGGAGACGCCGACGCACGCGTTTCGGGGCTCGCGTACGACTCGCGGGCGATCGCCGGAGGCGAGCTGTTCTTCTGCGTCCCGGGAGCCAGGAGCGACGGTCACGACTTTGCTCCGGCCGCCATCGCGTCCGGGGCGACGGCTCTCTGCGTGGAGCGCCGGCTGCATCTCGGCGTGCCCGAGGTCGTGGTGCGCGCTAGCCGGAAGGCGATGGCGCTCATGGCGGCCGCCTACTTCGGGCACCCGGCCGCTGACCTCACCGTCCTCGGCGTGACCGGGACCAACGGCAAGACGACTACGGCTTACCTCCTCGAGTCGATCCTGGCCGCTACCGGGCACACGACGGGTCTGATCGGGACGATAGAGACGCGCGTGGGCGAAGCGGCGCGCCCGGGAGTGAGGACCACGCCGGAGTCGCTGGACCTCCAGCGTCTCCTCGCCGAGATGCGCGCCCACGGCGTCACTGCGGTCGCGATGGAGGTCACCTCGCACGCGCTCGCGCTCGGTCGTGTAGAGGGGATGCGATTCAGTGCAGCGGTGTTCACGAACCTCTCGCAGGATCACCTCGACTTCCACGCCGGCATGGACGACTACTTCGCAGCCAAGCGCTCGCTGTTCCTCCCCGAACGCGTGGAACGCGGCGCGGTGAACGTGGACGACCCCTACGGGCGCCGCCTCCGAGAAGAAGCGGGCGTGCCGCTGCTGGGGTTCGGGCTCGCGTCGGATGCTGAGGTGCAGGCGCGCGACGTCGGCGTGGAACCGTCGGGCAGCCGCTTCGTGGTCGTGACCCCGAACGGGGAGATCAACGTCGCGACCCCGCTCGCCGGCGGATTCAACGTGTCCAATTGTCTGGCCGCGTGCGCCTGCGCGTTGCAGGCGGGCGTTGCGCCGGACGCGATCCAGCTGGGCATCGCAAGCGTCCGAGCCGTCCCGGGAAGGTTCGAATCGATAGAGCACGGTCAGCCGTTCGCCGTCGTCGTCGATTACGCCCACACTCCGGACTCACTCGACAACGTCCTCAGGGAGGCGCGTCGGATGGCCGCCGCCCGTCGGGGAGGACGCGTGCTCGCGGTGTTCGGCTGCGGAGGCGACCGGGACCGCGGCAAGAGGCCGCTCATGGGCACCGTGGCGGCGCGCCTCGCGGACGTCGTCGTGGTGACCTCGGACAACCCCCGCAGCGAGGATCCCGACGCCATCATCGGGGAGATCCTCGAGGGCGTGGTAGCCGAACGCCCTGGCGGAGCAGACGAGGTCATCGCCGACCGGCGGGAGGCGATCCACCGCGTGCTGGCGTTGGCGCGACCGAACGACGTCGTGATAGTCGCCGGCAAGGGCCACGAAACGGGCCAGCAGTTCGCCGAGGTCACCCTTGCGTTCGACGATCGCGAGGTCGCAGGAAGCGCGCTGGACGAGCTGGGATGGGAAAGCCGCGCGTGATCAACATCATGGTCGCCGGCCTTGTAGGGCTCCTCGTCACGCTGCTCGGGACCCCGGTGGCCATCACACGTTTCCGCGCGCGCGGCTGGGGACAGTTGATCCGCGAGGAGGGGCCGAAGGCCCACTACGAGAAGCGCGGCACTCCCACGATGGGTGGGCTCGTGATCTTCGCCGGCGGGGTGCTCGGGTACGTCCTCGGTCACGTCGGAAGAGACTTATCTCCCTTCCGCGATAGCGGGCTCCTTGCGATCGGGACGATCGCTGCTCTCGCTCTGCTCGGCTTCATCGACGACTTCATAAAGATCCGCATGTCGCGCTCGCTCGGCCTCCAGAAGCGCGCCAAGTTCCTCGGTCAACTGATCATCGCCGCCATCTTCAGCGTCGTCGCCGTAGAGGTCATCGGCGTCGGAACCGATCTGTCGTTCTTCCGGTCGACCGCGATCAATCTCGGCGTGCTCTTCTACCTGTGGGTGTTCCTGATGATCACGGCGTCGTCCAACGGCGTGAACCTGACCGATGGCCTCGACGGACTCGCGGTCGGCTCCGTCGCGCAGGTGCTGGCCGCCTTCGTGGTGATCGGGTTCTGGCAGTTCAGGCACCAGGTCTTCTACGACATCTCCAAGACCGGCTCGGACCCCTTCGAGCTGGCGATCGTCGCATCCGCGCTCTTCGGTGCGTGCGCCGGCTTCCTGTGGTGGAACACGGCGCCGGCGAAGATCTTCATGGGCGATACCGGCTCTCTGATGCTCGGCGGTGCGACCGCCGTGCTTGCGATCTTGCTCAACACCCAACTGCTTCTGATCGTGATGGGCGGCCTCTACGTGGTCGAGACGATGTCCGTCATCGCGCAGGTCGCGGCCTTCAAGCGCACGGGCAAGCGGCCTTTCCTGATGGCGCCGATCCATCATCACTTCGAGCTCGCGGGCTGGCCGGAGTTCACAGTGATCGTGCGCTTCTGGGTGCTCTCGAGCCTCTCTGTGGCCTTCGGACTCGGTCTCTTCTATGCGGACTTCCTCTCCAAGGGAGGGCTGCAGTGATGGAGCTTGCGGGCCGGCGCGTTGCCGTCGTGGGCCTCGGCGTGAGCGGCTTCTCGGCGGCGCGCCGGCTGATCGAGCTCGGCGCGCTCGTCTTCGCCACAGACGCGAACACCTCGCCGGCGATCGAGGAGCGCGCCGCGACACTTCGTGCGGCCGGGGCGCGCGTCGAAACCGGGGCACACGAGCTCGACGACCTCGATGCCGAGCTTGCGGTGGTCAGCCCGGGGATCCCTCCCGGTGCGCCGGTCGTGCTGACGCTGCGCGCCGCAGCCATCACCGTGATCGGTGAGGTGGAGCTTGCATCGCGCCTCGCTCGTTGCGACTTCCTCGCGGTTACGGGCACGAACGGCAAGACCACCACTACCGCGTTGCTGGCTGCGATACTCGCGCGCTCAGATGTCCCGTCCGTCGCCGCCGGCAACATCGGATTGCCGCTCATCGACGCGATAACGACGATCCCATCCCACGGCGCGATCGCGGTGGAGGTCTCCAGCTTCCAGCTCGATACGATCGAGCGTTTCGCCCCGCACGTGGCCATCGTCCTCAACGTCGCGGAGGATCACATCGACTGGCACGGGACGTTCGAGGCCTACGTCGACGCAAAAGCGCGCATAGTTGCCAATCAAGGCCCGAACGACGTCTGTGTAGTGAACGCATGCGATCACCACGCGCTGGAGATCGCGTCGCGCGGCGCATCGAGGATCGTTCCATTCTCCGCCGAGAGCGCCCCCGGCGAGGGCATCGGCGTGCGCAGAGGCACGGTCGTATGGCGGGGTCGAACCGTCTTTGACGCCGGTCTGATCCCGCTTCCCGGCGTTGCGGGTCTCGAGGACGCGCTCGCGGCCGCGGGGGCTGCTCTCGAGTACGGCGTCGATCCGAGGATCGTGGCGCAAGCCGTCGAGGGGTTCCGTCCGCTGCACCATCGCCTCGAGCCCGTGGGCGAGCTGAACGGCGTGTCGTTCATAGACGACTCGAAGGCCACCAATCCGCACGCAACCTTGTCGGCGGTGCGGGGACTGGAGAACGTCGTACTCATAGCCGGAGGGCGCGCGAAGGGCAACGATCTTGCCCCTCTCGCGTCGACGGTTCCTCCCGTGATCGCAGTCGTCGCGATCGGCGAATCGTCAGACGAGATCGTGAAGGTGTTCGAGGGGCTCGTCCCCGTCGAGAAAGCATCTTCCATGAAGGAAGCGGTCGCCCTGGCGCGGCGCCACGCAGCTCCCGGTGGTTCCGTCTTACTGTCGCCCGGCTGTGCGAGCCTAGACATGTACGACGGCTACGCCGCGCGCGGCGCCGACTTCGAGCGCGCCGTACGAGCGCTCGACGATCGGGAGGGGAGGCAGCATAGGCACGCGTAGCTCCACCGCGGGGCACCGTCGCGCCGGGTCGCGGGTGCGGTTGAGCTCGACCGATGTGCATCTCGGGCAGCCCAGCGTCCTGATCGCGATCACTGCATGCTCGCTCGTCGTCCTCGGCTTGACGATGATCCTTTCGGCGAGCTCCGTGTCGTCGTTCGCTCAGTACGGCTCGTCCTTCCTCTTCTTCAAGAGGCAGCTGATATGGGCCGTCGTCGGCATCGCCTGCTTCGCTGTGCTCGCGCGCCTCGACTACAAGCGGCTCAAGGGCCTCGGATATCCCGCCTTCTTGATCTCGGTCATCCTGCTGGCGGCGGTCCTCGTCCCCGGAGTCGGCATCGTCGCGGGAGGAAGTGCGCGCTGGATCGGTCTCGGTCCTTTCAGCTTCCAGCCGTCCGAGGTGGCCAAGCTGGCGCTGATCCTGTTCACATCCGAGGTCTTCGCGCGCAAACAGGAGCGATCGCTATCGGTGTTGGCGCACACGGCCGTCCCCCTGCTCCCCGCGCTCGGGATCCTCGGTGCGCTCGTGATGTTGCAGCCGGACCTAGGAACGAGCTTGCTCCTCGGCGCGATCGCGCTCGGGCTCTTGTTCATAGCGGGCGCACCGCTCGTCTATCTCGTTCTGCTGTCCGCGGGCGGGCTCGCCGTCGCGGCCGTCGCCGCCCTCGCCGAGGACTACCGCCGGGCGCGCATCCTTGCGTTCCTCGATCCATGGAAGGACCCTCTCAACACGGGTTACCAGACGATCCAGTCGCTGATCGCGCTCGGCTCGGGCGGATGGTTGGGCGTCGGCCTCGGTGCGAGCCGTCAGAAGTGGATGTACATCCCCAACGCACATACGGACTTCATCTTCGCGATCCTCGGCGAGGAGATGGGATTGCTCGGCACGCTCGCGGTGCTCGGGACGTTCTCGTTCCTCACCTATCTCGGCGTGCAGACGGCGCGCCGCGCGCCCGATCGCTTCGGCATGCTGCTGGCGTCGGGCATCACGATCTGGATAGGTGTTCAAGCGCTCGTGAACATGGGCGCGGTCACCGCCGCCTTGCCCATCACCGGCGTTCCTTTGCCGCTCGTGTCCTTCGGCGGAACGTCGCTCGTCATGTCGCTTGCCGCCATGGGGATCCTGACCAACATCGCCACACAGGCGCGCCGCGGGCGCCCGACCTCGGACCCAACCGGCGCCGGGTCGTGGACGGGGCGCGCGCGATGAACATCGTGCTTGCCGGCGGCGGAACCGCCGGCCACGTCAACCCCGCGCTCGCGCTTGCTGTGGCGCTGAACGGGCACGAGGTCGCCTTCGTGGGCACGAGCACCGGGGCGGAGGCGAGGCTCGTGCCGGCGGCGGGATGGCCCTTCGCCGCGATCGAGGTGCGCGGGTTCGATCGCTCTCGTCCGGCGAGCATCTTTCCCGTTGGCTACGTTGCCATGCGCGCGGTGCTCTCGGCGCGCCGCATACTGCAGGATCTCGCCGCCGACGTCGTGGTGGGCATGGGCGGCTACGTGAGCCTTCCCGTGTGCCTCGCGGCGCGTGCCCTGCGCGTGCCGATCGTCCTGCACGAGCAGAACATCGTCTTCGGCCTTGCCAACAGGGTCTGCAAGCCCTTCGCCCGACGGATCGCCGTTTCGTTCCAGGAGACTCTCGCGCATGCGGGCAGCCGCGGCGTGCACGTCGGCAATCCCGTTGCTCCGGAGATCGCACATGCCGATCGCTCCAAGCAGCGTTCCATCGGCCTCGCTCGCTTCGAGCTCGAACCCGGGCGCAAGACACTTCTCGTCTTCGGCGGCAGCCAGGGGGCTCGGCGCGTCAACGATGCCGCGCTCGAGCTTGCGGAGCTGTGGAACCAACGGAGGGACCGGCAGCTGCTCCACATCGCCGGGACCCATGGCCTCGTTGCGGCGACGCGAGCGCCTGAACCGGACGGGCTCGTCCTTCGCGTCGTCGACTTCGTCGACCACATGGTCCAGGCCTACGCCGTCGCAGATCTCGCGCTCTGCAGGGGAGGTGCGACGACGATCGCGGAGCTGGGAGCCGTGGGACTTCCTGCGATCATCGTGCCGTACCCGTATCACCGCGACAAGCAACAGCAACTTCACGCCGAAGTGCTGGAGCGCGCCGGGGCCGCGGTAGTCATAGATGACTCCGATGCGACCGGAGAGTGCATCGCGCGCGAGGTCGACCGCCTCTTCGCGGACGAGGCATCGCTTGCCGGCATGGGGCGCGCGTCGGCGGCGCTCGGGATGCCGGAAGCGGCCGAGCGCCTTGCGAGCGTCGTCCTCGAGGCGGCGGCGTGACGCTGATCTCGGGACGGGTTCATTTCGTGGGAGTGGGCGGCGCGGGGATGTCGGCCATAGCCAAGGTTCTGCTCGAGCGCGGCGTCGAGGTCTCGGGATCCGACCTCAAGCGCTCGCGCGCGGCCGCCGTGCTGGACGCGATGGGTGCTCCCATCCACATAGGACACGACGCCTCGCTCGTGGATGGTTGCCGGGTGGTCGTCGTGTCGTCGGCGATACCGCGCACGAATCCGGAGGTGCTGCGCGCTGCCGAGCTCGGCATCGACATCGTCACGCGCGGCCAGGCGTTGGCGTCTCTGCTGGCGGACCGCGCCGCGGTGGTCGTTGCGGGGACCCACGGCAAGACGACGACGACCTCGATGATCGTGTCGATACTGCGCGCGGCCGGGCGCGATCCCACCTACCTGGTCGGCGGCGGGCTGAACGACGCAGGAACGAACGCCCGGTTCGGACGCGACGACCTCGCGGTCGCCGAATCCGACGAGAGCGACGGTTCTTTTCTCCTCCTCGCGCCCCAGGTTGCGGTGGTGACCAACGTCGAGGCCGACCATCTCGACTATTGGAGCTCGCTGGAGGCCATCGAGGACGCGTTCGTCCGCTGGCTCGAGAGAACGCAGCAGGGCGGCGCAGTCGTGGTCCCGCGCGCCCGGATCGAACTCGCCGGGCCGGCGGCCTCCTCGGGTCGCAGGGTGATCTCCTTCGGCGCTGGGGGCGACGTCTCGGCGAGCGACGTCACGTGCGACGCCGAGGGGTGCGTGTTCTTCATCGACTTCGCAGGGGACCGTGCTCAAGTCCACCTGGCGGTCCCCGGGTCGCACAACGTCGACAACGCGCTCGCCGCCGCAGGGGCTTGCCTCGAGGTCGGGATCGAACTCGACGACGTCGCGCGCGGGCTGACTGCTTATCGCGGCGTCGAGCGGCGCTTCCAGTGGCGCGGAGAGGCGTGCGGCGTGACCGTGATTGACGACTACGCGCATCACCCGACGGAGGTGCGCGCGACGCTAGCTGCGGCGCGCCCCGGACCGTGGCGCCGCATCGTGGCCGTGTTCCAGCCCCATCGCTACTCGCGTACCGCGGCGTTCTCCAAGGATTTCGGAGGGTGCTTCGACGCGGCGGACAGGGTCGTGGTGACCGACGTCTACGGAGCCGGTGAGCAGCCCGTCCCCGGGGTGAGCGGCAAGCTCGTGGCCGACGCCGTCTGCACGCGCCTGCCCGGGCGCGCCGTCGCATACCTTCCGCATCGAGACGAGCTGCTCGACTATCTCGTGGCGTCGGCGCGCCCTGGGGATGCATTGCTCACGCTGGGCGCCGGCGACGTCACCTCCGTGGGAGAGGAACTTCTGGCTCGCCTCGAGGTGCAGACATGAGCTTGGACGCGCTTGCCGCGGAGCTTGCGCACGCCCTGGAGGGACGGGTCGAGATGGACCGGGCACTGGCGCGTCTTACGACCTATCGGCTCGGGGGCCCGGCGCGCGTTTACGTCGAGCCCGCCCACGCGCGCGACGTCGAGGCGCTCGCGCGCCTGCTGCGTGAACGCGACGTCGAAGTGCTGCCGCTGGGGCGCGGGTCCAACCTCGTGGTGTCCGACAGGGGATGGCCGGGAGTCGTCGTCCACTTCGGCGCCGCCTTCTCGTGGATCAAGCAACACCGCGACGCCGAAGCGAGCCTCGAAGCGGGGGCGGCGACGCCCTTGCCGACGGTCGCCAACTGGGCGGCGCGGCGCGGCCTTGGCGGAGTGGAGTTCTTCGTCGCCATCCCGGGGTCGATCGGCGGCGCGGTGCGCATGAACGCAGGCGCGCACGGCGGCGAGGTGGCCGATGCCCTCCACTCGATCACGCTCGTGGACCTCGACGCGGGGGATGTCGAGGTCCGGCGTGCGTCGAGCCTCGGCCTCGAGTACCGCCGCTCGAACCTGGGCGGGCGGGTCGTCGTCCTCAACGCGTCCTTCGCTCTAGCGCCGGCGGATCCGGGCGCACTGCGGGCGCGGATGGAGGAGCTCCGCCGCCACCGCGCCGCCACCCAGCCGGGCGCCGTGCAGAACGCCGGCAGCGTGTTCAAGAACCCTCCGGGCGACTCCGCAGGAAGGCTGGTCGAAGCCGCGGGACTGAAGGGAACGCGGGTCGGCGGCGCGGAGGTGTCGCGCCTGCACGCCAACTTCTTCCTCGCGCCACCCGGCGCGACCGCCCAGGACGTGTACGACCTCGTCCGCACCGTACGCGCCAGGGTCCTGGACGCGTTTGGCGTCGAGCTCGAGCCCGAGATCCGCTTCGTGGGCTCGTTCGACGAGCACAGCGAGACGCATGCGGGGGCCTTCGGGTGACGACTGCGGAGCACGAGCATTCGGCCGAAGGGGCGATGGGGTTGGACGAGCGCCCCGCCGGAGGAGCGCGACCGGAGCACGAGCGTTCCGTCGAGGGAGCTCCGCTGGAGCAAGCCCCCGTGCCCGAAAGGTTCGTGACCGATCCACGCCTCAGCCGGCGGCGCAAGGCGGTGCAGCGCTCTCGACGCCGGCGGGCGATGGCTCGTTCGGTGGTCGTTGCGTCCATCGCCGTCCTCGTGTGGGCCGCGTTCTGGTCGCCGCTGCTCAGCGTGCGTGCGGTCAAGGTCCTCGGGGCCCGGCACACCACGGCCGGGGATGTCGGCTCGGTGGCGGGGCTCGATCCTTCGGACAACCTCTTGTTGCTGTCGACCTCCGATGTCGCTCGGCGCGTGTCGCTGCTTCCATGGGTCAAGGACGTGCGCGTCGAGCGCATGCTGCCCGGAACCGTCAAGGTCAGCGTCACCGAGCGCCGGCCCTCGTTGACCCTGGAGACGGGCGCCGGCCGGTGGGCCATCGACGCGCGCGGGCGCGTGCTCACGCGCGGCGGGGCGGCCCCGGGCGGGCTGCCTGTGCTCACGGCCTTCGAAGGCGCCGGCATCGAGCCGGGGAGCCGTCTCGTTGCGGGTCCGGCGGCCTCCGGGCTCAAGGCGTACCGCGGGCTGGCGCCTTTTCTGCGCCGGCGGGTGATCGGCATCTTCGCGCCGACCGTGGAGCGGGTGAGCTTCTCGCTCGAGAGCGGGCTGCTCGTCCGTTTCGGCGCGGCCGAGCGCGTCGCCGCGAAGAACCGAGTGCTGCGCGCGCTGCTCACCCGCATCGAGTCGCACGGCTCGAGCGCCGCGTACATCGACGTGCGCGTCCCGGAGAGTCCGGCGATATCGAGCGCGCCCCCTCCGGACGAGGAGGTTGTGGACTCGACGGCGGAGCCACCGAGCGCGGTCGGGGGACGCTGACCTTCTCGGCACGAGACGCCGCGGCCGGCGGATCAGGGGACACGGCGCGGCGGGGGGGGGCGCCTTGACGGCCGCCGAGGGCAGGACTATATTCCTCAACCATTCATGCAGGTTGACATAACCTCAACATCTAGTTGAGGCTTATGGGCTTCTGTGTGCCGGCCCCCGTGGGGAGCCACGGGGCTAACGAGGTCGAGTACGACCGGTGCGGGTCGTACATTGGGGGAACCCTCAGCGCATCTCGAGGGTGTAGGAGAGGAGAGCAGATGGCGGCGGGGCCCCAGAACTATCTAGCGGTCATCAAGGTCGTGGGGATCGGCGGCGGCGGGGTGAATGCCGTCAACCGCATGATCGACGTCGGTCTGAACGGCGTCGAGTTCATCGCCATCAACACGGACGCCCAGTCCCTGTTGATGTCCGACGCCGACGTGAAGCTCGACATCGGCCGCGAGCTCACGCGCGGCCTCGGAGCCGGAGCCAACCCGGACATCGGCCGGCAGGCGGCGGAGGAGCATCGCGCCGACATCGAGGAGGTCCTCAAGGGCGCCGACATGGTCTTCATCACGGCCGGCGAGGGCGGCGGCACCGGAACCGGCGGGGCACCGATCGTTGCGGAGATCGCCAAGTCGATCGATGCGCTCACGATCGGCGTCGTGACCCGCCCGTTCACCGTCGAGGGTCGCCAGCGCGCGGGACGGGCCGAGGAGGGCATCTCCAACCTCAAGGGCAGGGTCGACACGTTGATCGTCATCCCGAACGATCGTCTCCTCGACGTCGGGGACGAGACGACTTCCGTGCTCGAGTCGTTCCGCATGGCGGACGAGGTGCTGCTCCAGGGCGTCCAGGGGATCACCGAGGTCATCACCACGCCGGGACTCATCAACCTCGACTTCGCGGACGTGAAGACCGTCATGACCGACGCGGGCTCGTCTCTCATGGGCATCGGACAGGCGCGCGGTGACGACCGCGCGGCACAGGCGGCGCAGGCGGCGATCTCGTCGCCGCTCCTGGAGGCGTCGATCGATGGAGCCAAGGCGGTGCTGCTCAACATCGCCGGCGGCTCCGACCTCGGGCTGTTCGAGGCCAACGACGCAGCCAGCATCATCGCCAAGGCCGCGCATCCGGACGCGAACATCATCCTCGGCGCGGTAGTCGACGACACGCTCGGCGACGAGGTGCGCGTCACGGTGATCGCGGCGGGCTTCGACCGCTGGGGGCAGCGGGAGGCGGAGGAGCTCATGAAGCCCGACGAGCAGATCTTCTCTTCGGCGCTCGACGACGAGGGCGCGGCGGCGCGCCGCGACGAGGAGGAGCGCGAGCGCCTCGTGTTCGACGCAGGGGAAGACCTCGACATCCCCTCGTTCCTCCGCAACGAGTAGCCCCGCCGACCTCGCGCCGGGCGGCGCGCCGGGGATTCTCCTTGCATCCGGACACGCCAGGCGTGCTTGGACGCAACAACCTCGAGTGTCGGCCGGCGGCCTCAACTCGAGGAGCTCCGCCGGGCTTCTCCTTGCATCCGGACACGCCAGGCGTGCTTGGACGCAACAACCTCGAGTGTCGGCCGGCGGCCTCGGCCCGAGGGGCTCCGCCGGGGATTCTCCTTGCAACTGGACACGCCAGGCGTGCTCTATCGCAACAACCTCGGTGTGACCCCCGCGCCGCCCGCGCCCAAGCGCGCGGCCGGGGCTTCTCCTTGTACCTGGACACGCCGGGCGTACACCTGGGGGCGCCGTGCCCGGCGCCGCGGCCCGGAGGCCGCCGTACCTGGCGCCATGGTCCTGGGGCCTTTGCCTGGCGGCACGATGCCCGGCGAGGCGACCTCTACCTCTGCGCTCAGGGCGAGCGCGGGCCAAAGATCGCCTCTCCGACCCGCACTAGCGTCGCGCCCTCCTCGACGGCGACCTCGAAATCGCGCGTCATGCCCATCGACAGCTCGGTGGCTTCGGGAACGACGCGCGCGATCTCGATGCGCAGCTCCGCCAGTGAGCGGAAGTGCGGACGCGACTCCTCCGGGTCGTCGGGCCAGGGAGGCATCGTCATGAGCCCGCGTAGCTCGATGCCCTCGAGCGCGGCCACGTTGCGCGCGAGCGCCTCGGCTTCCGAGGGCGCCACCCCGTGCTTGCGCGCCTCGCCGGCAACGTTGACCTCGATGAGCACCGGTTGCGCCATGTCGGAGGAGCGCGCTCGGCGCGCGATCGCCTCGGCCAGAGACACCGAGTCGACCGAGTGCACCAGCGCGGCCACACCAACCACGTGGCGGACCTTGTTGGACTGGAGATGCCCGATGAAATGCCAGCGCGCGCGGTCCTCTATCAGTGCCGCCTTCTCGCGCAGCTCTTGGGCGCGGTTCTCGCCCAGTTCGGTGATGCCGGCGTCCACTGCTTGCATCACGACATCGACGGAGAAGGACTTGGATACGGCGATCAGGGAAACGTCGGACGGCGAGCGCCCCGCTCTTTGCGCGGCGCGCACGATCCGCTCGCGCACCTGCTCGTAGCGCGCGGCGATCGTCATGTCGTAGGCAGAAGGGCGGCGAACGCGCCCTGACGCCCCGTTATCCCGTCGCGCCTGTATGAGAAGAAACGCGGGCTGCACGCGGTGCACTCTCCCGCAACGGCCACGGCGTCGACGCCCGCGCGCACGAGAGCGGCGCGCGCCGCGTCCGGAGGATCCACGCGGCCGTCGTCGACCACGGGGAGGCCCGCGCCCTCGAAGGCCTCGATGACGTCAGCTCGGACCTCGTAGCAGCACGCCCGGATCGCCGGTCCGACCCATGCCGCCCAGGGCCCGTCGAGCAGGTCGACCCCGCGCTCGATGACACCGGCGACAAGTCCGCGCCACCCGGCGTGGAGCAACGCCACGCCATCCTCGCCGGCAACGATCACGGGGGCGCAATCGGCGGTGAGTATCCCCGCCACGGGACCTGTACGGCGTACCAGGAGCCCATCGGCCTCGCCGAGGATGCCCGAGCGCCCCGGCGCCGCCTCGATCACATGAGCGCCGTGCACCTGCCGCGCCAGGGCCAGCGCGCCGACCTCGAAGCCAGCCGCCCGGGCGGCGCGCCGGCGGTTGACGTCCACGCAGGCGCGCTCGTCTCCCGAGCGCTCCGCGAGGTTGAGTGTGTCGTACGGCGCTGCGCTTACCCCACCCCGCCGGTCCGTGAAGGCGACAAGCACTCCACGCCGGCGCGCCGCTCGGTCCTCGAGGAGACGCAGGCCGTCGTGCTCGACCGGCTCAAGCCGTGGGACGAAGGCCATGCCCCAAGTCTCGCGCGGGGCCTCGGTTGCGGGCACCCAGCCGGTACCTCCATCAGCTCGGTCGCTCACCCGTCCGGTCGCTCACCCCTCCGGTCGCTCACCCGCCCGATCGCTCACCCGCCCGGTCGCTCACCCGTCCGGTCGCTCACCCGTCCGGTCGCTCACGGGCTCCGTCGTTGACGAGGTTGTTGCGACAGTGCACGCCTGGCGTGTCTCGATGCAAGGAGAAGCCCGGCGCGCCGCCTGGGCGCGGGGGAGCGCCGCCCCCAGAACGGCTCGCGTCGGCATGGGCCGGCGGCCGGGCGGCTCCGGCGCGCGCGAGGGCGGAGACTCAGGTGCGGCGCGAGTACGCGAGCACCGCGTTCGAGTTGGGGTTGGTGGGACAGCGCTCCCCCTGGACGAGGAAGCGCACTCGGCGCCTCGACGATGCGATCGCGTTCGGCCATGCGTAGCCGCCTCCGGCAGAGGGCCCGATCTCGACGCGATCGCGCCGGGACCAACCACGCTTGGGTACGAACCTGCGTGACACGACGCGGCGGTCGCTACCGCGGATCATGATCAAGGATGCGCCGTTGCCGACCTTCGTCAACGTCGGCTGCGCGTGGCGCCGAGCCTTGAGAACCACGCGCGCGCGTTTGCCCTTGGGGAAGCGCACGACCTTTACGGCGTTCTTGTTCCGGCTCGACTCGAGCGCAACGAAGATCCCTCGTCGCCCGAGGTTCACCGCGCTGGGGATCGCCTTACGCGGCACCTTGATGCGGGCCTTCGTGGCGGACCAGCGCTTGAGCGGCGCCTTGTTGCGATGCTTGAACATCTTCAGCTTGCCCGAGGGCGTGGTGGCGATGAGACGCACCCCGCGGCGCGTCGCGACCAGCGCGCCGGTGGGGCGCGCGCTGTTCGTGGTGATGAGCGAGCGTCGATGGTGGAACTTCGGCCTGTCGGTGCCGAGCTGGGTGAACCACTCGACGACGAGCTCGTGCGACCCGTCGTGGTCCCTGCGGAGCCACGACACGACGCCGCGTCGCTTGCCGCGCGCTTTCTCGAAGGCGAGGTCGGTGCGCGCGTTGCCTCTGGTGCCGGCGGGCTCGATCTCCACCATGGGGCCGACCCTGGGCCCCCCCGAGCTGCCGAGGCCGCTGAGGCGCCGCATCTGCACCCCGAGCAGGTGAGCAGAGAAGTCCGGTCCGGCCCACACGACCCAAGCATGCTGGCGGCCCCGGCCGTCGCGCGCGAGCGCGATCGTCGCGGGTCTGTCGCCGTTGCGGTCGCCCGGGAAGAAGCCGTTGCTCACGTTGCCGCGCGTCTTCGTCCGCCAGCCCCCCGCCGGATCCTTCCACACGAGCTGCTGACCCGAGCCGTGCGGATCGTAGACGGCGAGCAGTCGCCCACCGGCGGTCATGACCATGCGCCTGTTGTTCGACAGGAACGTCGGGTTGCTCGAGCCCTCGCAGGGGCCTGCCGCCCGGGTCACCGCGGCCGTCGCGGTGGTCCCCGGCGCCGCCAAGATCGCGGCCGCGATCCCCGCCGCGATCATGCACGCGGGCAGCCCACTCGGTAGTTGGGATCGTCCGCCCATATCGCCCCCCTTCAAGGGCACCCTAAACGCGCTTTGCCCAAGGCGCACCTTTCCGGCGCGCCCGGGGGGAGCTTGACGGCTTATCCCACGGCGCCCGGGATATCCTGTCGAGCATGGCGGGAGTGTGGCGCAAGACGATGGTGTATCTGGGCCTCGCCGAGGAAGACGAGTACGACGAGTACGCGTACGAGGAGTCGGAACAGCCCGAAGCGGCAGACGACGGTGCGCCCGTGCGCCGGCTCTCGGACGCGAGCGGCTCTTCTCGTCGCGACGCGGTCGTGCGCGCCATGCCCACGGCGCCGCCCGCGCGCTTCCACCTCGTGCATCCGACCGCCTTCAACGATGCCCAGGAGCTCGGCGACAAGTTCCGCGATGGCTTCTCGGTGATCATGAACCTGCAGGCCGCGAGCCCAGAGCTGGCGCAGCGGCTCGTGGACTTCGCGAGCGGCCTCGCCTACGGCCTCGGCGGATCGATGAAGCCGGTCGCGGAGAAGGTCTTTCTCATCACGCCCGAGGGAGTCCAGGTCTCCGCCGAAGAACGCCGGCGCTTCCTCGAGGAACGCGGCTTCTTCAACCAGCTGTAGCGCGATCCCGTGGGCATAGTCTGTGCGGCGCTCTCGCTCTACACGCTGATCCTGTTCGTTCGCATCATCCTGTCGTGGGTGACGATGGCGTGGGCTCCTCCTCCGGCTCTGTCGCCGGCGATCGAGGTGATCTACAGGCTTACCGAGCCGGTCATGGGCTTCTTCCGCCGCTACATCCCACCCATGGGCGGCCTCGACCTCTCGCCTCTCGTGATCTTCCTGCTCATCTCGGTGATCCAGCGCAGCATCTGCTGAACGCGGCACGTTCACCTGCTCGTCGAAAGCCGCGGGAATCCGCAAGGCGTCTGCGATACTTCCCCCCATGGAGCTCAGCGCGCACGACATCCACGAGAAGCAGTTCCACGACGCTTGGCGCGGCTACAACCAGGAGGAGGTCGACGACTTCCTCGACCGGGTTGCCGAGCAGTTCGATCTTCTGCAACGAGAGAACACGGCGGTCTTGACGCGCGTGCGCGAGCTGGAGCAGGCGCTCACGACCAGTCGCGAGACCGAGGAGATGCTCAAGAAGACGCTCGTCTCCGCGCAGCAGGCGGCGGAGGAGGCGATCGCCAAGGCTCAGAAGAAGGCCGACGCGCTCCTCGCCGACGCCGAGGAGCGAGCAGCGCGCGCCAACGAGGAGACGCGCCAGCGCCTGTCGACGATCGATGCAGAGATCAAGCGCAAGGCTCTGGACGCCGACCGTGAGCACACCGTGCGCAGGCGCGAGTCCGACGCCTCGGTCGAGCGGCTGCGCGCCTTCGAGAGCGACCTCAAGCGACGCCTCAAGACGTTCCTCGAGCAGCAGGCCCACGCGCTCGAGGCACTCACGGAAAGCGAGGCTCCGGTTTCGGAGACCACCCGGCCGGGGGCCTCGCGTTCACCGGCTCCTCCGGAGCGCCGGGAGGGTGTCCAAGAGGCCAACGGAACGCCTACCGTGCGCACCTCGAGCGACCAGGGCGACGTGCGGCGGGTGGACACTCCCGGCGCGCCGCACGCGTCCGGCGAGCCTCTGCGGCTCGACGACGACGACGCCGAGGTCGACGCGCCTCAGCGGCGCTCCGTGCGCAGTCTCTTCATGCGCGACGACTCGTAGGAGCCGCTCCGCGCTTCACTCCGAGGCGATCGCCTTGCGCAGCGCCAGCGCAACCGAGCCGTTGTCGAGCTTGATCTCGCCCACGGCGGCGTCGTGGAGCGCGGCGTCGGCGCGGTGCACGGCCGTTGCGAGGACCTCGCCGGCGATCGCCGTGCGATGGGTCTCGAGAGCGTCCGCCACCACCTGCGCCGAGGTCGAGAGCCACAGCTCGATGCGGTCCTCGACCTGGAGGCCTGCCGACTTCCGGAGGTCCTGGACCGCTCTGACCACCTCGCGCGCGATCCCTTCCGCGGCGAGCTCCCTCGAGATCTCGAGATCGAGGGCAACGCCGTAGGGACCGTCCTGCGCCAGCGAGAACCCGGCCCGGCCTTCGACCCTGACGTCGAGCTCGTCGGCGGACAGGGCCACGGCCTCGCCGTCCAGGGTCACCGTCATCGCGCCGGTGTCGTTGATCGACGCAACTATGTCGTGCGCGTCGCACTCCTGCAGCGCTCGGGCTGCTTCCTTGACCCTCTTGCCGAGCCGCGGCCCGAGCGCCTTGAAGTTGGGTCTTACCGAATAGGACACGAGCTCCTCGATCCCGGTGGCGACCTCGACCGCCTTGACGTTGAGCTCGTCCGCCACGAGGCCCTCGAGGCTGCCGAGCGTCGCCGTCTCGGCGGCCGGCATCACGACGAGCGCGCGCGGCAGCGGCTGGCGGACGCGCACGCCGGCCTCGGTGCGGGCCGAGCGACCGAGAGTCACGAGTCGCCGCACGAGCGCCATCCGCTGCCTGAGCTCATCGTCGGAGCGCGCTCCATCGGGCTCGGGCCAGTCCGTGAGGTGGACGGAATCCGGTGCCTCGTGGTCCGGCGCGGTGAGGTTCCTGAAGATCTCGTCTGCCACGAACGGCGTGTATGGGGCCGTCAGCTTCGTCGTGGTCACGAGGCACTCCCACAGCGTCAGGAAGGCTGCGCGCGTGTCGCGCTCCTCCTTCGAGCGCCAGAAGCGACGGCGTGAGCGGCGCACATACCAGTTCGAGAGGTCGTCGACGAAGCGGTCGATCCGACGCCCGCCCGTCGTCGCGTCGAACCCCTCGAGGGCGGCCGTGACCGCGTGCACCGTCGCGTCGAGCTCGGCGAGGATCCAACGGTCCATCTCCGGACGCTCGGCGACGGGGATGTCCTCGTCGGAGGGTACGAAGCCTTCGAGCGACGCATACGTGACCCAGAACGAGTACGTGTTCCACAGCGTGAGGAGATACTTGCGCAGCGTCTCGTGCACGATCTCGCTGGAGATGCGGCGCGCCGACCACGGCGTGCCGCTGGTGAACATGTACCAGCGCAGACCATCCGCGCCTTGGTCGTCGAGCACCGTCCACGGGTCGAGAACGTTGCCGAGCGACTTCGACATCTTGCGCCCCTCCGCATCGACGATGTGCCCGAGGCAGACGACGTTGCGGTAGGAGTTGCGACCCTCGACCAATGTGGCGATCGCGAGCAGCGAGTAGAACCAACCGCGCGTCTGGTCGATCGCCTCGGAGATGAAGTCGGCGGGAAACCTCCGCTCGAACTCGCGGACGTTCTCGAACGGGTAGTGCCACTGGGCGAAAGGCATCGCGCCCGAGTCGAACCACGTGTCGATGACGCTCGTGACGCGCGTCGCCGTGGCGCTGCAATGCGGGCACGGAAACGTGATCGCATCGACGTAAGGACGGTGCGGGTCGATGTCCCTGAGCTCGCGCCCCGCCAGCTCGGACAGCTCGCCGAAGGAGCCGACGCACGTGAGATGGTCGTTCGTGCAGTGCCATATCGGCAGTGGGGTGCCCCAATAACGGTCGCGCGACAGCGACCAGTCGACGTTGTTCGCGAGCCAGTCGCCGTACCGCCCGTGCTTGATGTGGGCGGGGTACCAGTTGACGCTCTCGTTGGCCGACATGAGCTCGTCCTTGCGGGCCGTCGTCGCGACGTACCACGACGGCCGCGCCCAGTACAGCAGCGGCGTGTCGCACCGCCAGCAGAACGGATAGGTGTGCTCGTAGACCTCGGCCCGGATCAGGAGGCCGCGCTCCGCGAGGTCGAGGATGATCAGTGGGTCCCCCTCTTTCACGAACAGCCCTCTGAGGTTCTCCGGCGCTCGCTGGTTGAAGGTCCCGTCGTCCGCCACCGCGTTGTAGAGCGGCCACCCCTCGCGCTGCCCGACGG
>JBHEMX010000006.1:0-28864 GCA_046262355.1 Actinomycetota bacterium
ACCAAGCTGCGCTCGCACTTCGACAAATTGCATGCGGCCATAGATCAGCGCGTCCAAGACGTGAGGCTCGCCGCCTGAAACTTGACTCAATTACAAAACGTTCTAGCCCTCAAGCCGGGCTAGCCCTCAAGCCGGGCTAGGGACACAAACCGCGCAAACCCCGCGCGCAATTCATGCACTAGTGCTCCTGCGCGGAAGTAACGTCAGCAACCAGGGCGGCACTGCGCGGTGAGGGCAAGACGCGAGGAGTCGCGCGTACCCGCAGGGTACGTGCGACTGCAGATGCCCTCGCTAGGCGGCGATCTCCACCTCGAACGGAGCGACAGGACGGGTGTAGGTGGGCAGGCTCGAGGCGTGGCATCGCCAGATTTGCACGGACGAGAGGCCAAAACGGAATCCCTGGCGGCCCCATGCGAAAATCATCCCGCTGCTCCCCTCTCGAGGTCGTCTTCGTGTGAACCTCTCCACGTACCCGAAGGCGGAGTGCCTCGTAGCCGATGACCTCACCCGTAGGTCGAGCAGCTCAATCATTGCCTTCTTCTCCTCGAGGCTCATGTGGGCCATACGCCGGTGCACGATCTCGACGAGCTCGAGCATGCGACGCTAGAGATGGGTGGCCGGTGTTGTGATGCGTGTGCAAAGTGAACCGAAACAGCGAATGTCGGGAGGGACGGTTCGACATGTTCGAAGGATTCGAACTCACCTCGATAGATACCGAAAAAGCGAAGATACGCGTCCGCCACGGCGGAAGCGGGCCGCCCTTGCTTCTCCTCCACGGACACCCCCAGACCCACGTCATGTGGCACAAGGTGGCTCCGCGCCTCGCGTTGGACTTCACGATCGTGGCGGCTGACCTGCGCGGCTACGGGGCCAGCAGCAAGCCGCCCACGACCGACGACCACGAGCCTTACTCCAAGCGAGCGATGGCGCACGATCAGGTCCGAGTGATGCAGGAGCTGGGGTTCGACAGCTTCTCCGTCGCGGGGCACGACAGGGGCGGGCGCTGCGCGTATCGCATGGCGCTCGACCATCCGGAACGCGTCGAGAAGCTGGCCGTGCTCGACATCGTGCCGACCGGCGAGGTCTTTCGCCACCTCGGCACCGAGCTCGCCTTCGAGATGTACCACTGGTTCTTCCTGGCGCAGCCCCATGGCCTTCCCGAGCGCCTCATCTCCAAGGACCCCGACGCGTACTACTTCCACGGGAAGCGTCATCTCTTCGAACCCGAGGCGCTCGAGGAATACCTGCGATGTGCTCGCGACCCCGAAACGATCCATGCTTTCTGTGAGGATTACAGGGCGGGGATCACGTTCGACCGAGCGCTCGACGACGCAGATCGAGGAAGGAGGAAGATCGAGTGTCCCGTCTTGGCTCTGTGGAGCGGACGCGACTACCTCGCTCGCTCGTTCGATGTCCTCGAGGTTTGGAGAACGTGGGCGGACGACGTCCGAGGCCGGGCGCTTGATTGCGGCCACTACCTTGCGGAGGAGGCGCCTGACGAGACCTACGAGGAGCTGCGGCCCTTCTTCTCTCGCTGAGGTCTCGATCCGCAAGGAACGCAACCTGGTCCGGAGCCACGTCCAACGGATGCTACGAACCCCGAGAGCGAGGAACGACCAGCTCGCTACCTACGCTTGCGCCGCTACCGTCGCCGGGCGAGGGTGAAGGTCATATGGTCGGCCGAAGCGACCGTGTGCGGAGCCGAGCGACGCTAGAGAGGATCGTATCCGGTGTTCGCGGAGCCGCTGCGGATTCTTCCCGGCGCTCCTCTTGGTTCTCGAGACGTTCCTCCCGGTCTTCAACGCAAGCACCGCGAGCAGCAGGGTACCGGCGGCGACATGCACCGCTGTGCGTGTCTCTTCACCCGAATCGCCGTCCTCGAACCCGAAGTAGGCGAGGCACATGAAAGCCACTGCGATCGTGATCACCACGATCGTGTCTCCGACGGCTCGATGCGTAAAGGACGCCGGCTTCGCTCCCAGGAACGGGAGGCGCAGCTTGCCATAGCCGACCGCCATGAGAAAGACTTGATACGCGGCCAGCGCTGCGACAACAGAGGCCAGCACGACCTTGACCTCGGTAACGTTGCCGCCGGCGAGGGTCTCGACGAGATCTTCCAAGCGAACACTCCTGGTCGGCGGCCCCCAGAGGGACCATCCCGGCCCCTCCGGCTTCCCCAAACACCGACCCTATCCCGTCACCTTGTAGGTTCCGGTCATCGATCCGCGGTGATGCTTACAGACGAAATGGTAGCCGCCGGCTCCACGTCCCCCGCCTTGATCGTCGTCGAGCCGTGAGGGTGGCAGCGCCTCCCACCTCCCCCCTTTTCCTTCCGATGACGTCGCTTGCCCCTTCCGTTTCTCTCGAGCCGCCGATAACGTCTGAGGTCTAACGACCAGATGAGACGCGCGTTACTGGCTCGTTTGAACAGATCCCGCGCGGCCTTCGAGCGGGCCTCGCAGCCGACGGAAGGGTACTGAGGCATGTCTGCGTTCCGGCGACACACCGGGGGAGACGCTCGCCACCTCGGCCGGCCGGCCGGGTTGCGAGGTCCCGTGACGCTCGCCCTCGCGACGGGACTGCTGTTCGGTTTCCCCGATTCCGCCTTCCGGGTGGAGCAGTACGCGACCGTCGAGCAGAGCGCCTTCCAGCACGTCCCGGTGGTCATGGTCCTGTTCGACGAATTGCCGCTCGCCTCGTTGATGAACGAGGAGGGAGACGTCGACCCCGTGCTGTTCCCGAACTTTTCGCGGCTTCAGAGCGAGTCCCTGTGGCTCCGCAACGCCACCTCGGTGGGTGGCTTCACCGCCCAGGCGCTGCCCGGGCTGCTCTCCGGCAAGAACCCGGACCCGGATCTGACTGCGTCGGCTCAAGCGCAGCCCCACAACGTCTTCACGTTGCTCGGTGAAGCTTACGATATCCGAGGAGTCGACAACGTCCACGACTTCTGTGTCGTCCAAGGTTGCGACGCGACTGCGGAGACCACGCAAGGCGCCGGCCTCCCTGGGTTCGGGTTCTTCCCGCGCAGTGGTCGTGGCGGCGAGTTTGTATCGTTCCTTCAACTCATCGAAGAGAGGCGACAACCTCGCTTCTATTTCTTGCATTCCGTCATGCCCCACTACCCGTGGAGATACCTTCCCTCAGGCCAGCGCTACCTTGAGGTAGACCCCATCCCCGGCGAGGTGGAACTGCCGGGACGCGGCCGAGGCTGGGGACCGGACCGGTGGCTCGTCCGTCAGGCATACCAACGTCACCTGATGCAGACGGTGCTGGTCGACCGGATGTTGGGTGCCCTGATGCAGAAGCTCCAGGAAGAAGGTATCTATGAGGAGACGCTGCTTGTTATCGCAGCCGACCACGGGATCAGCTTCAAGCCGGCGATGGCCAAGCGATGGATCCGGCCGCAGACGACGGGAAGCGTGCTTTCGATCCCGATGTTCCTCAAGATGCCGGGGCAGGAACACGGCCGCATATCGGATCTGCCGGTGGAGACGATCGACCTTCTGCCGACGGTCGCGGACGCGTTGAACCTCTCGCGCGTGTGGGATGACCTCGATGGGCATTCTGCGCTCGACGGGTCGATCGAGCTCGACAGGGTGCGGAGAGTCGAGGGCTTGTACCTCGATCCGAGAGGCCGGGAGAAGTACGAGATCGTGAAGGAGAAGTACGAGATGCTCGACCTCGACCCCGGCACGGAGGATCTCTTCGACATTGGCCCGGGGCGTTCCGAGATCCTCTTGGGGCGATCCCTCGACGACCTTGTGCTCGGCTCTCCGACAGGGGCGGCCGCCCGAGTGCCCCATCGGGCAACCTACGAGCGGTCCTCGCCGCAGGAGCTCGTCTTCCCGGCGTTGCTCGAAGGTACGATCCGAGGTCTAGATGGGCCCGAGCGCCGGATCGTGGCCGCCGCCGTCAACGGACGCATCGCAGCAGTAACCAGAACGTATAGGGACGGCGGAGAAACGAACTTCTACTGCATGCTTCCCCCGAGCGTCTTTGGAGCACCGCCCAACCGGCTCGCCTTGTATCTGGTCGACGACCTAGATACGCCGGCCCTTACCCCTCTCGGCTAGGGAACGCACGACCGGTCGGCCTGGAGCTGTCTCCACTTCGCCTGTGGCGGACGGTCAAGCTCAAACCTCCCGGCGCCTAAAATGGAAAGTGAAGAGGGGCGAGGCCAGAGGGGTGGACGAAGTGGGCAGATCACATATTGCTTGTATCGGTGAGGCGCGTTCCAACGGGCGATCTCGGGCGCTGCCCATCACCGTTTCCCTGATCGCTGTGATGAGCTTGCTCGGCTCGTCGATGCTGCTCGCACGCGCACAGCGCGGTGCAACGGTATCGACCAAACGGTTGAGTAACCCGCGCACGACCGCCGTCGCCGCGGCCGTCGCCGGGCAGGTCGGGTTCCGGGCCCATTCGTACGCCGGGTTCAACGCCGGGGACGAGATAACGGGGCAGAAGCCCGAGTCGAAGCTGTGGTTCCACGACGGATCGTGGTGGGCCACGTTGCTGAGCCCGGCGGAGGGCGGAGCGCACACGATCCATCAGCTGCAGGGCGAGACGTGGGTGAACACCGGCGTGGTGACCGACACGCGGCCGACGGCAAGGGAGGACGTGCTCTCGACCGGTTCCACGCTCTACGTGGTGTCGCGTGCTCAAGGCGGCGGACAGAACATGCTCCGGCGCTTCTCGTACTCGAGCGGCGCCTATCAGCTCGACGCAGGCTTTCCAGTCAACGTTCCAGGCTCCGGCGCAGAGACCATCACGATCGCCCGGGACACCACGGGGACCCTGTGGCTCACCTACGAGGCGAACACGAACATCTTCGTAGCGAGCTCGCGGGGTTCCGATACCTCTTGGGGCACGCCCTTCGTCGTGCCGGTCGCCGGAGCGACCGGCGTCAAGGGCGACGACATCTCCACCGTCATCGCTTTCTCGGACGCGAGCGGGCCTGCGACCGGCGTGTTCTGGTCCAACCAGAACGTGCAGAAGGACTTCTTCGCGGTCCATCGCGATGGGACCTCTGAGCAGACGTGGACGGTCGAGACCGCCCTTTCGGGAACGAACGAGGCCGACGACCACATCAACCTCAAGACGGCAGACGACCGGGTTTTCGCCGCGGTCAAGACCAGCAAGACGGACTCGGGCTCGCCGTTGATACGCCTGCTGGAACGTTCTTCGACGGGGACATGGTCCAAGCACCCCGTCGCCCTCGTGAGCGAGGCCAACACGAGACCGATCACGATGGTCGAGATAAACGAGACCAGCAACCAGATATACGTGTTCTTCTCCATAGGGGGCGCGGTGAGCCCCAACGGCATCGGCTACAAGGTGAGCTCGCTCAGCAACATCGGCTTCTCCGGTGCGGCGACGACCTTCATCCAGGGCGCGAACGGCGAAGAGATCAACAACGCCACATCGATGAAGGACAACGCAAGCGCCGCCTCCGGCATCGTCGTGGTTGCATCCGATCCCTCGAACTACTGGTGGAACCGGCTCGGCGGCACGTCGACGCCTCCTCCAGCGGACGAGGCCCCAGTAGCACAGGACGGAACTGCGACCACGCCGAGCGGCACGCCCGTCGACATAGGGCTCGATGCGACGGATGCAGACACATGCGAACTGACGTTCTCGATCGTCTCGCAGCCGACCCAAGGGACGCTGGGATCGATCACCGACTCAACCTGCACGCCGGGATCGCCCCAACGCCGACTCGGCCACCGTGACGTACACGCCCAACTCGGGCGCGACGGGGACCGACTCGTTCACGTTCAAGGCGAACGACGGCACGGCGGATTCCAACATAGCCAC
This sequence comes from Actinomycetota bacterium, assembly GCA_046262355.1. GTDB lineage: Bacteria > Actinomycetota > CADDZG01 > CADDZG01 > WHSQ01 > DATADD01. Next base: position 5,815 of record JBHEMX010000006.1, read on the forward strand.
GATCTCGATCACGATCGAAGATGACGGCGGGGGCGGTGGAGAGATCGCGTTCCGCGCCGCGAGCTCCGGTGCCAACACGGTCGCCACGACCCTGGTGATCCCAACCCCATCCGGCGTCGTGCCGGGAGACGTGTTGATCGCTTCGGTGGACATAGCCGGGACCCCTACGACGACGGCACCCGCAGGTTGGACGCTGATCCGAACAGACACCAGGGGAACGAGACTGCGAAAGCTCAGCTACTTCCACGTTGCGGGCGCATCAGAGCCGTCGAGCTACAGGTGGACGTTCAACGCGGCGCGGGCCGCCGGCGGAGGCATCGCGGCCTACAGCGGGGTCGACACATCCGATCCTATAGACGCCTCGGGTGGGAAGGCGAACGCCGCGTCGACGTCGATCACCGCGCCGTCGATCACGACCACCGTGCCCGATGCGCTGCTCGTCGGCCTCTTCGGCATGCGCGGCAAGCGAACGGTCACACCACCCACGGTCATGTCGGAGAGATGGGATGTTGCCTCGACGACCGGAACCCCTAAGGTGACTTCAGAGGCGGCCGACGAGGCGCAGCCGAGCGCGGGGGCAACGGGCACGAGGATCGCAACCGCGTCGAACACGGGCGTCAACATCGGCCAGCTCATCGCGCTGAGACCGGCGGGTCCCTAACCAGGGAGCGGGACGTCCATCCCACGCGTATCCCGGGTGGACTTCCCGTGGCTCCAAGCTCGAAAACTAGCGGACGCCACCATCCCATGGCTTGCCCCGTGTAGGCCATCGTCTCGAGCTTACGGCGCTGCGTGAGGCCGGCTCCGGCCTCTCGTGTCGTGGGATTCTGGAGGGGGAGCGCATCATGCCCTCGTCGCGGCCCGTGAACGCATCGACGAGCTCTTGCAAGCCGGTCAGAAACCTGGGCCACCGATGCCGGGGTCGGCAGGGGCCGGCGGTACTTGCGGCGCACCGGCCGGGCCGTGCGGGCCTTCTAGCGGGATCGCCGAGATGGCGTGAGCTTGCAGCTCCTCGGTCGGAGCGTATGGTCCGGGCCCCGCTCCTGCACCCCGCCTCGATCCGGGCCTCCCTGTCACCTCGCCATCCCGGACGTCTTCGTCAAGCAGGGCCCTAAAGGTCCCCGATGCAAAGGAAGCGACAGCTCGAAGCGACTGCCGCATGTCCTGACCGCGCCTTACCCCCTTGGCCACTCCCACCGCGACCGGTATGCAGCCGCGTGCCGCGAACCAGGCGGCGCCACCGAGGCCACCGATCGCAACGGCGCGCCGCGCCAACAGGCCTGCTCGAGCGTGGCGGCGCTGCGCTACCGCGGGTGGAAGCGCCTCGCGACGGGATCCCTCCGGAAGCAGCCCCGGAGTCTCTCGATACCCGCAGACGTAGTCTGCCTCCAGCGCACGCTCCAGGACATCGAGCACTGGTCCGTGGGGCCCAAGCGCCGCCGTGGAGGCATCGAGCCCTCCGATCCCCCTCAGTAGATCCTTGCGCATGACAAGGAATTGGGTTGGCGAACCGAACAGCGTGTAGGGAACCGGCGCAGTCCGGCGCGACGCCAAGATCAGCGGCCCCGCCCTCTGTCCGAGGGGAAGCCCAACACCCACCACGGCTGCGACGCGATCGCCGGCGAACCCTATCCTTGCCGCCGCAATCCACTCCGGCGCCGGACGGACGCCGGGCAGCGTCGTGGCGACGATCGCGGCCTCGCTCGACTCCATCGCCTCGGCGACTGCGCTCCAATGCTGCTCGGCGCGACCCTCGGCGATGTGAACTGTCGCGCCGGCGGCTTCGAACTCGGCGCGATAACGATCATCCCCCCATCGATGACTCGGCCCGAAGACGATGCACACGTCCGAGAGATCGGGTATCGCCGTGTTCTCCTCGTACCGCTGGATGCTTTCAGCACCGAGCTGCGGCCACACCTCGGAGTCAAGAGCTGCCGATGCCTGATCCGCAAGGGTGCCGTCCCAGTGGCCCTCGGCAAGCTCGAACCGACCGGCACGCCGTCCTTGCCACATGAGCTCGACGATCGGCGCAACACCGCGCGGAGCCGGGATGGGTTCGTCCGAGTCGAGCTCGATCGTGACGACCGCGGAAGAGCCTCTCGCTCCCACTTCCCCGCCTTGCCTGCGACCCCCGACGTAGGCGGCGCGGCGCGCCAGCCCAAAGAGACGCAGCCACCACGAACGAGCTTTGAAATGCTCGAGAAGGTCAAGCAAGCGAGCGACGAAGCCTGCCGTGCCCTCGGCGCCCAGCACCGACATCGCCGCGTGGTGACGAAGGCTCTTCAGTGGCCCACGGCTGTCGTTCCCGAGCCGCGGCAGCGAAGCAGCCGCGTAGGGGAAGCGCTCGAGCAACAGCGCGTCACCGCATCCCTCGGATCGCGCCGCCCTGATCCATTCGCGCGTGTCGAGGGAAAACTCGTGATGAGCGACGGCGCGCGATTGGTAGACGACGTCGACTTCCGCCCGAAGCAGACGCAGGCCGAACTCCCAGTCCTCACGCCTAAAGCGTCCGATTTCCGGATCGTAGCCACCAAGACGCTCGAACGTCTCTCGACCCAACGAGACGTTACCGCTCAGCACGTGCGTGAAGGTCATCACTATGGCGCGTTCCTTGGCGCGGAAGTGATCCTCCCACCACAAGGATGCTCGTTGTGCTGCAAGTGACTTCGTCACAGGACGCGGGGGGGAATAGCCGATAACCGCCCTCTCGCGTCCATGGGAGATGTGTTCAGTCACGTGATGGGCGAGGAGTCCTTGATCGGGAACGAGATCGTCGTCAAGAAACAACAGGAAGCGCCCCCTGGCGACGCGTGCGCCGGCATTGCGCGCCGCCGCCGCTCCGAGGCCGCCGGTCTGGATGGTTCGTACGACAAGGCTCTCGGCCACATCCCAAGACAAGCGCGGGGCCTCACTCGGTGAGTCGTCGACCACGACCACCTCGAACGCCTCTTCAAGCGATTCTTGGCGAGCGAGCGCGTTCAGACAACGTTTCAACGCTGTTCTTCGTCCGGCGGTTGGGATCACGACCGAAACGATGGGCTCCGACGGAGCACTTGCGCTCTCGCTGTGTGGCTCGGACCCGTGCTCCTCTGGAGGTTGCGCCGGCGACTGCCAAGGCGCAGAAGCTCCAAGAGCTCGAGACGCGCGTAACCAAGCCCCCGGACCGTGCAGTCCTCCACGGACATGATCCCATGCGATGCGGATGGTCGTCTCGTCGGCGTTACCTGCGAACCACCTACGCAGGGTCCAGTAGTACTGATCCCATAACCACCGCCAACCATGCCCTACTCCCATCTCGCGTTCTTGCACGAGCAGCTTCGTCAGCGTCGCCGACAGTCCGACGCCGTATCCCCAGAAGGTCTTGTGCAGTGATCCGGGATCAGGGCGATGCTGATGGAAAACGTAGGTCCCCGGGTCGTACACGATGCGATGGCCCGCCGCAAGTACCTTGTACATCGCATACATATCGCCGCCGGACTGCGTCGGCGTTCCCGCATCGAGTTCCGGCGGAAAGACCTCCCCGAGGCTCATGAGGACGTCTCGCCGGTAGATCATGTTGGCTCCTGCTCCAGCACGCGTCGAAGCAGCCGGAGGTAGGCTGGCCCAGTCCCACGCTCTCCGTTTGAGGCCCCGACTGAATCCACCGGTCTCCTCAAACCTCACTTGCGAGGGAGTGTCGAGCGCGTAAGCGAATCCGGGTCCGGTGACCGTTGCTACGGTCGGATCATCGAACAGTTCCGGCAGCTTGCGAAGCCATCCCGTTGAAGGAACGCAATCATCATCAGTGAATGCAACGAGTTCGCAGGTGGCGTTCCGGAGACCCTCATTGCGGGCGTTGTCAAGCCCGCGCCGATCTTCTCTCAAATAGCGGGCCCCGGCAGCCTCGACCTCCTTTCTACAATCCAGGTCGCCGGGATCGTTGTCGACGATCAAGATCTCATCCGGCGCGGGATCCAGGCATTGGAGTGCAGCGAGCAGCTCGAGGATGTAGGTGGGGCGGCGATGAGTACAAACGACAACCGACACAGTCGGTCGCTTGTATCGAGGTTCGACGTAACCAAGGCGGCGCTGTAACCGCTCGACAAAGTGACTGTAGGTGGCGATACCGTCTGCGTGGCGCAGGAATGCTGCCTCCGACAGAGCGGGATCCAACACCGCTCCAGGGCTCGGAACGCGAAAGTAGGCGCAAGGCACTCCCTGAAACGTGAGTAGGACCCGCCATTCCTCGGCTCGGGCGAGGTCGAGGTCGGGCAACGGCTGCGTCGCCTCGATGATGAGCTGTCCGTTCTTAGACATCGTTCCGGGGCCCTCTGCGGCGATGGCGCTTCCTATCGATGGAGCGGGGAGGTATGGATCCCACTGAGGCGGACTTGCCCGCCCCTCTGGTCCTGGGTCCAACGATACACACGATGAGGGTCGACATAGCCCTCCCGATGAACTTTGTATCGGGTGGCAGTCGCCTTGCGAAAGCTCGTGCTTCCTGGTTCAATGGGGAGTGACGCACTCGCGCGATGCGACGTTGCCATTCGGCGACGGTGCAGAAGGAGGTGAGGTTGATGGTCGTGATCCGTGACAGCGAGGCCGGGACCTCCTCCGCGCGCGTGCGCGCCTAGCGCACACTCGGCGTGAAGCCTTCCTGATCTACCGGCGCATCCTTGCGCGCCTCGGGAACCTCCCGGCTCCATCCTCGACCGACAGAAGACCCTTATGGAGACAGGAGACAACCTTGATCGAGAAGTACAGCTTGCGAGAGCTCTGTTGGAGCGACGAGCTCGCGTCCGCGTTCGCGCCCTACGGAGAACGAGGCCTCACGCCGGGCAGGATCGCCATCGAACATCGCATCGACCACGTCGTCCTCGGCGAGCCGGGCGAGTTGCGCGCCGAGGTTGCCGGAGCACTGCGGCACCGGGCCGCGGGCCGCGGTGAGCTGCCGTGCGTCGGTGATTGGGTCGCACTCGAAGTCCGCTCCGGAGAGCGGCGCGCCACGATCCACGCGGTTCTGCCTCGGCGCACGAAGTTCTCGCGCAAGGTCGCGGGCTTCGAGACGGACGAGCAGGTGCTCGCCGCCAACATCGATCTCGTATTCCTCGTCGCGCCCATGGACGACGAGGTCAACCTGCGTCGCCTGGAACGCTACCTGACGATGGCGCGGGCGAGCGGCGCGCTGCCCGTCGTCGTCCTCACCAAGGCGGACCTGTGCGACGACGTCGCCGGGGTCGTGCGGCGCGCCGAGACGATAGCTCTCGGCGTTCCCGTACACGCCGTCAGCAGCGTGACCGGCGAAGGCTACGGCGGCCTCGAGGCATATCTCGCGAACCACCAGACCGTGGCGGTCCTCGGCTCGTCCGGCGTGGGCAAGTCGACGTTGATCAATCATCTGAGTGGCGACGAGCGCCAGGAGGTCCGGGACATTCGCGATGACGGCAAGGGACGCCACACGACGACTCACCGAGAACTTGTTGTGCTGCCCCGAGGCGGTCTCATCATCGACACACCCGGCATGCGTGAACTCGCGCTGTGGGATGAATCAGATGGTTTGGATACGACGTTCGGCGACATCTCAGCGCTGGCCGATGGTTGTCGGTTTCGGGACTGCCGGCACGCCGGCGAGCCGGGTTGCGCAGTGGAACGAGCGCTTCGTGAGGGCGTGCTGAGCTCCGATCGGCTGGTCGCCTACCGCAAGCTCGAGCGGGAGCTGCACTTCCTTCACCTGAAGCAGGATCAACGTGCCGCGGCCAACGAACGCAGGAAGAGCCGGGCCATGGCCAAAAGTCATCGTCGGCGCAACCAGCTGGGATCGTAGGTTCGACACCGACACAAGAGGCGAGGAACATGAGCATCCCACAGGGCTACGTCGTGCGGCGGCCGCACCGCACCGACGTCGACGCGATCACGAAGCTGCTCATCGCGTGCGACCGCGAGGACATCGGACATCCCGATAGCGACGAGGAAGATGTTCTGTGGCGCTGGCGCACGCCCGAGTTCTCGCTCGACGATGACGCCTGGCTGATCTCTTCGGATGCAGACGGCATCGTCGCCTACTGCTGGGTGTTCGAGGCAACGATCGAGGCATCCGTGCACCCGCGTCATCGAGCTTCAGGACTCGGACGACACCTCCACGACTTAGCCGAGCGGCGCGCCGTCCAACAGGCACCCGACGAAGGCTCTCTCGCCTTGTCGCGCACGGTCAGCGCACGTGACGCTGCAGCGCGCCGCCTGCTAGAGGAGTCGGGCTACGAGCAGTCACACCATTACGCACGCATGACCATCGCTTTCGAGGAGCCGCCCCGCGCGCCCTCGTGGCCCCAAGGCGTCACCGTGCGAACGTACGAACTCGGCCGCGACGACCGGCGCGTGCACGACGTGATCAACGCCGCGTGGGCAGAGTACGCCGTGAACGCGTGGCAGCCGGAGCCGTTCGAGCGCTGGATGGAGCGCACGGCGGGCGAAGACTTCGATCCCGAGCTGTGGTTCGTGGGAGACACAGAGAACGGCGTTGCCGGTGCCTCCCTGTGTCTCAAGCGCCCGAGCATGGGATGGGTGGGTCACCTCGGCGTTCATCCCGTGTGGCGCGGTCGCGGCGTCGGACGCGCTTTGCTCGAGCACTCGTTCGGCGAGTATTACCGACGCGGCGTGAAGGAGGTTGGTCTGACGGTGAGCTCGCGCAACTCACCGAGCGCACGGCGGCTCTACGAGCGGGTCGGGATGAGAGAGGTGCTGCGTTACGAGTCGTGGACCAAAACGGTGACTAGCCGACGCCGGCTCGACGGCGCTTCCAGTCCTTGAAGATCTCTCGGGCCGCATTCGCTCCGGGTGCCCCCGTCACGCCTCCCCCCGGGTGTGCGCCGGATCCACACAGGTAGAGTCCGTCGAGCGCGAGCCGATAACCGGCATGGCCGAGGAGCGGGCGCCAGGCGAAGAACTGGTCCAGTCCCGGCTCGCCGTGCAGCGGATGGCCTTCGGTCAGCCCGAGATCGCGCTCCAGATCGAGCGGCGTCAGCACCCGGCGCTCGGTCACGAGGTCGGTGATCCCCGGGGCGTAGTCCTCGAGGGTTCGCAGCACGAGGTCGCCTAGTTCACTCCGTCGCTCGTCCCAATCACCGTCCCGAAGATGATACGGCGCGTATTGCACGAACACGCTCATCACGTGGGCGCCATCGCTCGCGAGGCTGTCGTCCACGAGGCTCGGGATCGTCGCCTCGAGGTAGGGGGGATCGGCGATGCGTCCGTACTTGGTCTCGTCGAAGGCGCGCTCGAGCGCGTCGATGCCCGGTGCGATCAAGATGCGTCCGCGCAAGCGCTCGTCGTTACCTTGGGCCGCGGGGAAAGAAGGGAGGCCCGACAGGGCGAGGTTCACCTTCGCCACCACTCCCGGAAGCCGCAGGTTGCCGGCGCGCCACCTGAGCGACGGGCCCAGTGCGACCGGATCGATGAGGTCGAGCATCGTGCTCTTGGGATCTGCCGCGGAGGCCACGATCGGCGCGGCGAACTCCAGGCCGTCGTCGAGAGCTACACCCGAAACCCGTCCTTCGCTCGACGATATCGCCGCGACGGAGGCGCCCGTACGGATCTCGGCGCCATACGAGCGCGCCGATTCCGCAAGCGCGGAGGCGAGGGCACCCGGGCCGCCGCGCGCGAAGGTCGTCTGGCCGGGCGCGCCGCCATCGTTGTTGGCGGAGTCCGCCAGCAGCACGGCGGTCGTGCCGGCAGACCACGGTCCCATCGCGGTGTACTGCACGCCCCTCGTCGCTAGAGCGCCTCTTAGGGCGTCGGTCTCGAACGTCTCTGCCACGAAGTCGGCCACGGCCATGGGAAGAACACGCAGGGCGGTCTCGGCGTCGTCCTCATCGAGGCCGAGAAAGGCACGCCCTACCTTGAGCCCGGTCAGCGCGTCGCGCATCGACGGGCTCGTGAGATCTGGGGGCGTCGCCGCATGCATGTGCGCAAGGAACCCGGCGAGCGCCCGCACCCGCCGGTCGAACCCCGGATAGGCGAGTGCATCGGCGCTCGACCACGCGCCCAGCTCCTCGCACGTGCGCACGACATCACGCCACAACGTGATCGCTCGACCATCCTGCTGTGGCGCGAAAGCGCGCACAGCCGGGGTGATCAACTCGAGGCCGTGCTCGGCAAGGCGCAGATTCGCGATCACCGAGCCGGCGAGGCGGCCGACGGTGTGCGCGACGGCGGGCACGCGCAGACCGGGAGCGAGCTCTGCCGTCTGCAGCGCGCCGCCGATGTAGGCTCGTCGTTCGAGGATCAGCGTATGCATCCCTGCACGCGCCAGATAGGCGCCCGTGACCAGACCGTTGTGACCGGCTCCGATCACGATCGCGTCGTAAGAAGCGGTCATGACTACGCCGCCTTCCGGCGCGCCGCGAGCACCTCGAGTGCCGCGATGCGGCCCGGCGCGCCCATGATGCCCCCGCCCGGATGCGTCGCGGAGCCGCACAGCCAGAGATCGTCGATCGGCGTCTTGTAGCGCGCCCACCCCGGCACGGGACGGTTGAAGAAGAGCTGCTCGAGGCTCAGCTCGCCCTGAAAGATGTTGCCCTCCGTGAGTCCGAAGCGCTCCTCGATGTCGAGGGGAGTCAGCACCTGTCGGTGAAGGATGATGTCGCGGATGTTCGGGGCGCGCTCGGCGATCGTGTCGATGACCGCGTCCCCGAACGCCTCGCGCTGCTTGTCGTCCCATCGTCCTTCGGCGAGGTTGTAGGGCGCGTACTGCACGAAACAGCTGATCACGTGCTTGCCGGGCGGAGCCATCGAGGGGTCGACCAGCGTCGGGATGATCATGTCGATGTACGGTCGACGACTGAAGCGTCCGTACTTGGCATCGTCATATGCGCGCTCCATGTGATCGATGCTCGGCGAGAAGCTGATCGCGCCGCGCAGGTGCTCACCCACGCCCGGAAGCGCCTTGAAGTCGGGCAGGGCGTCGAGCGCGAGGTTGACCTTGCCGGAGGAACCGCGGAACTTGTAGCGGCGCACTTCATCCTCGAAATCGGCGTCGAGCTCGCCCCGATCTATCAGCCCGAGGAACGTGAGGCGAGAGTCGAGACTAGACAGCACGGAGTCTGCCTCGATCTCTTCACCGGACTCGAGCACGACCCCCGTCGCACGCCCGTTGCGTACCGCGATGCGTGCCACCGATGCCTCTGTGCGGATCTCGGCTCCCGCAGCGCGCGCTGCAGACCCGATGGACTCACTCACGCCGCCGGTGCCGCCGCGCGGTATCCCCCATGCCCTGAAGGCACCGTCGATCTCGCCCATGTAGTGGTGCAGCAAGACGTAGGCGGTGCCCGGCGAACGGATGCCTTGAAAGGTGCCTATGATGCCGGAGGCCGCCATCGTGGCCTTCAAGGGATCGGTCTCGAACCACTGATCGAGGAAGTCGGCCGCACTCATGGTCATGAGCTGGACGAACACGGCCTTCTGGTCGTCCGGAAGCCCCATGAAGGCGCGGCCGAGGCCGAGGAGCGGGAGCCACTGACGCGGGTCGCGCTCGGCGGGATCGGGCGGCACCACGGACAGGATCGGCTTGATGAAGCGCGCCATCTGCACCATCAGACGCCCGTACTCTTCGTATGCCTCGGCGTCCGTCCTGGACCATCTCCGGAGCTCGCGCATCGTGCGGCCATGGTCGTTGACGCGCCACAGATGGTCGTCGTCCAACGGCGTGAACGTCCCGTCGAGCGGAAGGATCTCGAGGCCATGCTTGGGAAGCTCGAGTTCGCGGATGATCTCTGGTCGCAGAAGGCTCACGACATAGGACGCGACGCTGAAGCGGAAACCGGGGAAGACCTCCTCGGTCACCGCGGCTCCACCCAGGACGTGACGTCTCTCGAGCACCACGACGCGCCAGCCGGCGCGCGCCAGGTAGGACGCGCTTACGAGCCCGTTGTGTCCGCCGCCGATGATGACCGCGTCGTATCGCTGTGCCACGACCCTCCTCCTCTCGACCCACGTCGAGCGCGTCCAAGGCGTCGAGCGCAGCACCCGGAACACGCATGTAAGCAGTCCAACCTCGCCCGGTGAAGGGATACTCTACGCGACCGGACCGGAGAGGAGGATCGAGGTGAGCGTCGGGACGGCTTTCCACCCGCGCACCGCCCCGCTGAACCGGAAGCTTCAGTGGCGCGAGTGGTCGGGTTACTTCTCCGCGAGCGTCTACGCGGACCATCACGACATCGAGTACAACGCGATCCGCGAGGCGTCTGCTCTCCTCGACGTCTCGCCTCTGTTCAAGTACCGGGTCTCGGGACCCGACGCCACTCGACTGGTCGATCGGGTGATCACCCGTGACGCAACCAAGATCGCCGATGACGGCGTGATCTACACCTGTTGGTGCGACGAGCATGGCAAGGTGCTCGACGACGGCACCGTGGCGCGCCTCGACGACGGCGCCTATCGGTGGACGGCGGCCGAGCCGTCGCTGCGGTGGTTCCTGCAGAACTCGGCGGGCCTCGACGTTCGCATCGAAGAGGTCACGGAAGCGGTGGCCGCGGTCGCGCTCCAAGGCCCACTGTCTCGCAGCGTGCTGGAGGCCGCAACCGGCGAGTCCTTCGCCGACCTGCGCTACTTCCGGCGGCGCGCGGGCAAGGTCGGTGACATCGCTCTCGACATCTCGCGCACCGGTTACACGGGCGATCTCGGCTACGAGCTGTGGGTGCCGGCCGAGCGCGCTGTCGAGCTGTGGGACGCGCTCTGCCACGTCGGGAGCGCCTACGGTCTGAGGGCGGCCGGGATGCTCGCGCTGGACGTCGTCCGGCTCGAGGCGGGGCTGATCCTCATCGACGTCGAGTTCCACAGCGCGCGCCACGCCCAGATCCCGGAGCAGGCGTACTCGCCGTTCGAGATCGGGCTCGGCCGCCTCGTGAACTTCAAGAAGGGCCCCTTCGTAGGACGCCGGGCGCTCGAGGCAGAGGTCGCCCGCGGCGGGCCGCCGCGGCGCCTCGTCGGTCTGGCCATCGAGTGGTCGGGGATCGAAGCACTGACCTCTGCGCAAGGGCTCCCCCCGACCGTTCCCGCCGAGGCATGGCGCGCCCCGGTGCCGCTCTATGCCGGCGCCCGTCAGGTCGGACGAGCGACCAGCGGTACGTGGAGCCCGACGCTCAAGAAGAACATCGCCCTCGGATCCGTCGGCGCGCCCCACGCCGAGGTCGGAACCCGCCTCGAAGTGGAGTGGACCGTGGAGGCGCGCCGCGGCAAGGCACCGGCGACGGTCGTCGAGCTGCCCTTCTTCGATCCCCCACGCAAGCGGCGATAGACGAGGAGGAAGCGCATGGCGCAGGGATTGCTGGAACGGCTGGCGGAGGGCGTGGTGTTGGGCGACGGCGGCTACCTGCTGGAGCTCGAGAAGCGCGGCTACGTCCAGGCGGGGCCCTTCACCCCTGAGGTCAGCATCACGAACCCGGAGGCTCTTGCGCAGTTGCATCGGGAGTTCATGCGCGCCGGAGCCGAGGTGCTGCAGGCGCTCACCTTCTACGCCAGCGAGGACAAGCTCGCGACCGTCGGGCTCGAGGGCAAGGTCGGAGACATCAACCGGGCGGCGGTGAGCATCGCTCGTGAGGTCGCCGCGGAGGGCGACGCGCTGGTGGCCGGCAACCTCAGTCTCACGTGGGCCTATGAACCGTCCGATCCGGCGTCCGCCGATCACGTGCGAGCACTGTTCGATCGTCAGCTCGAGGACTTCATGGATGTCGGCATCGATCTCGTGATCTCGGAGACGTTCACATGGCTCGGTGAGGCTCTCCTCGCGACCGAGCGGGCGAAGAGGACCGGTCTTCCCGTCGTAACGACGATGTCCTACGAGAATGATGCGCATGCTTATGAGGGAGACTCTCCGGGAGACTGTGCTCGCAAGCTCAGCGATGCCGGCGCGGACGTCGTCGGCATCAACTGCCTCCGTAGCCCGGAGAACACGCTGCCGCTCATGAGAGAGGTCCGCGCTGCGGTCTCCGGCTATGTGGCGAGCCAGCCCGTCGCGTATCGCACGCCGCTAGACAAGCCCGACTTCACATCGCTGGACGAGTTCCCGACGGCTCTCGATCCACTGCAGCTTACGCGCTCCGAGATGGGCGAATACGCGCTCGAGGCGCGCTCCATGGGGATCAACTTCATCGGTTCCTGCTGCGGGTCGGTTGCCGCGCATGTGCGCGAGATGGGCCGCGCTCTCGGAAAGCTTCCCGATGAGGAGCGTCGCTGGCGGATCGACTACGACAAGCCGATGTCCGCCTACGAGTACCACCACCACGCCGCCCAGACGTGAGCAGGGACTACCGTCACATCGTCGTCGGACTGGGAGGGATAGGCAGCGCCGCGGCCTATTGGCTGGCGCGCCGTTGCGGCGCGGATGTCCTCGGCCTCGAGCGGTTCGAGATAGGGCACGAGCGTGGCGCGTCCCACGACCACTCGCGCATAATCCGGCACTCCTATCATACGCCGGCCTACGTCGAGCTCACCAGGGGCGCCTATGACTCGTGGGCGCAGCTCGAGGCCGATGCCGACGAGACCCTGATCGTCAAGACCGGAGGCATCGACCTCTGGCCCGCGTACGCCGCCATCCCGATGGAGGACTACACGTCGAGTTTGACGGCTTGCTCCGTGCCGTATGAGCTCCTCGGTGCGCACGAGGTCATGCAACGCTGGCCGCAGTTCCGGATCGACGACGACACGCGCGCGCTCTTTCAGGCCGACGGCGGCATAGCGCCGGCGGCGCGCTGCAACGCGGCGCACATCCGAATGGCGCGCCGGCACGGCGCCACGCTACGTGAGCGCGCGCCGGTCACCTCGGTGCGTCCCATCGACGACGAGTTCGAGGTCGCCGCGGGAGGCGAGCGCTATCGCTGCGAGCGACTGGTCATCGCGGCCGACGCATGGACGAATGAGATCCTCGCACACTTCGATGTCGAGTTGCCGCTTACCGTGACGCAAGAACAGGTGACGTACTGGGCGAGCCCCCGGCTCGCCGACTTCGCGCCGGATCGATTCCCCATCTGGATCTGGATGGACGAACCTTCGTTCTACGGCTTCCCGGTCTTCGGTGAGCGCGGCGTCAAGGCGGCTCAGGACGTCGGGGGTCGCGAGGTGACGCCGCAGACGCGGACCTTCGACACGGACAGGGAGGCACTTCGACGCGTGACCGAGTTCCTCGACGCTCACATACCGGATGCGCTTGGTCCCATCATCTACACGAAGAGTTGTCTCTACACGATGCCGCCGGATCGGGACTTCGTGATCGACGCGGTGCCGGGACAACCTCACGCCTACGCGGCGCTCGGCGCGGCCCACGGCTTCAAGTTCGCATCGCTGTTCGGTCGGATCCTCAGCGACCTCGCGCTCGACGGCGAAACTCGCTACGGTATCGACCAGTTCGCCGTGGATCGTCCGTCCCTGACGATGAAGGATCCGGTCAAGAGCTTCATGATCTGAGCGTTTTTCTGCGCTCAGTTGCACAGAGAGATCAGCTTCGGGACGACCGCTTCGTGTATCGAATCGCCCTTCGTCATGTAAGCGTCCGCACCGAGCGACAAGACGGTGTCGGAGGTGCTCGGGTCGAACGCGGAGAGCACGAGGATCTTCGTCTTCGGAGAGCAGCTGCATATCTTGGGGATCGCGGTGAACCCGTCCATCACCGGCATCGCGAGATCGAGGACGACAACGTCGGGGTGCTGGCACGACACGATCTGAACCGCCTCGGCGCCATTCGAGGCTTCGCCCACGATCTCGAAACGCCCGTCGAGCTCGAGCGTGAGACGAAGCAGCATCCGTATCTCGGCGACATCATCGGCGAGAAGCACCCGGCAGAGTTGGTCCATGACCACATTGTGAAGAGCGCTTCTTGGTTAAGACAGAAGATTCAGGGGAAAAGCGAGAAAATGGCCCGAAAGGGCTAGTCGGTTTAGGAGAATGCATCGCGTCGCGGGACGTTTTCGCGTTGTTCGCAGCGAAGCTCGACCTCCGATAGCCTTTCCGTCAGCCCCCATGCAGGGGCCACGAGCGGAGGAGATGCAGTTGGACGGCGAACTACTGAAGAGGCTCCTCTCGACGCCGGGTGTGTCGGGGCGCGAAGAACGCATCAGGGAAGTCGTCGAGAAAGAGTTGACGGGGCTCGTCGACGAAGTGCGCACGGATCGGCTCGGCAGCCTGCTCGGCGTGCGTAAGGGTGGCGCGCCGCGACTCATGTTGTGTGCACACATGGACTCGATCGGCTTCCTCGTGAGGCACATCGACGACGACGGATACCTGCGCATCTCTCCCGTCGGCGGGTTCGACACGCGTACGCTCGTGATGCAGCGCGTTCTCGTCACGGGCAAGAACGACTACGTCGGACTGCTCGCTCCCGCGACGAAACCCATCCACCTCTTGAAGAAGGAAGAACGCGAGAAGACTCCGAAGATCGAGGAGTTCTTCGTGGATCTCATGCTTCCTGCGGATGAGGTGAAGCAGAACATCTCGATAGGCGACCCGGTCACGCTTCTGCGCGAGCCGATAGTGACCGATAGGGCAGTAACCGCTCCATATCTCGACGACCGCCTCGGCGTTTACGTATTGCTCGAGGCTTTGCGTCGCATGAGGGGCACCGGCGTCGAGGTCGATGCGGTCATCAGCGTCCAGGAAGAGGTCGGCGTGCGCGGGGCCGCCACGAGCGCATTCGGGATCGAGCCCGACATCGGCATCGCGCTGGACATCACGGTAGCCGCCGACCTGCCCGGCTCGGCAAGCAGCGACCAGGTCACCGTGCTGGGCAAGGGCGCTTCGATAGGCGTGATGGATTCGCTGTCGATCTCCGATCCCCGCCTCGTTCGAACGTTCCGCGAACTTGCCGAGCGCGACGGGATCGAACACCAACTCGAGGTCGCTCTGGGCGGCGGCACCGATGCGGGCGCGATGCAGCTGTCGCGCGCCGGCGTGCCCGTCATCACGATCTCGACGCCGGTGAGATACGTGCACACCGCCAACGAGATGGCGCTCGCCTCCGACATCGACGCAACCGTGATGCTCGTTGCTCGCTTCCTGGAGTCCGTCGCCGACGTGGACCTGGAATGGCGATAGCCCGTCGCGTCGGTGCCTCGGGTCTGCAGGAGGTCCCTGCGCAAGTGAAGGTCCGGCTAGGCGAGTGCAACCAGGTCAAGCAGATCGTCGCTCCAGTGTTCCAGCGTCCCTTCCGGCATGACCAGAACCCTCTCGGGACTCAACTGATCGACGAAGTCCTTATCGTGACTCACGATCATCATCGCTCCGGGCCACCCCTTCAGTGCTTGCGCGACCGCCTGCAGCGACGGTGGATCAAGGTTGTTTGTCGGCTCGTCGAGCAGCAGCAGGTTGTGGCGTCCGGCTACGAGTTGCGCCAGCGCCAGCTTCGTCTTCTCGCCGCCCGATAGAGTGCCCGCATCCTGGAACGCCATCTCGCCGGTCAGGCCGAACATCCCTAGAAGCGCGCGCAGTTGCTGATCAGGGACCGAGGAGTGTGCCCGCATGTGCGACAGCACATCCACGCCCGCGCTGATGTCCTCATGCTCCTGCGCGTAGTAGCCGAGGGACACTCCCGCGCCGAACGTCACTTGTCCTGCGTCCGGCTCGGTCCTCCCTGCGACGATCCGGAACAGCGTCGTCTTTCCCGCACCGTTCAAGCCCATCACTAGGAGGCGCTCGCCGCGCCCCAGCGAGAAGGCGAGATCGGAGAACACGGGCGCCTCGCCGTAGCCTTTCTCGAGGCCCTCGGTCTTGAGCACCTCTTTCGGAGCCCGCGGCGGCTCGGGGAAGCGAACCGTGATGCGGCGATCCTTGGCGGGCGCGTCGACTGCGTCGCTGCGCAGGCGCTCCACGCGACTGTCGAGCGACTTCGCGATGCGCGCCCGTCTCTGCGTCTGATGGCGCATCGCGTCCGCCAGCGAGCTGAGACGGGCGATCTCCGATCGCTGGCGCGTCGCCATGCGCGCCAAGCGCTGCTCGTCGCGCTTGCGCGCTGCCCGGTACTCGGAGTACGTGCCCTTGTACTCGAACAACCGGCTCCCGTCGAGATGCACGACGCGTGTTATGGCCTCGTCCAGCAGAACGAGATCGTGACTGACCACGAGCAATGCGCCCTTGTAGGTGCGAAGGAACTTCATGAGCCAGGCCTTGGCGTCGGTGTCGAGGTGGTTCGTGGGCTCGTCGAGTAGCAAGGCGTCGCTTCCCGCGAACAGGATGCGGGCAAGCTCGACCCGTCGCCGCTCTCCGCCCGACAGCGCACCCATCGGGACACCGAGCCGGTCCTCGTTCAACCCCAAACCAGCGGCTATGCGGCGCGCCGAAGAGTCGGCGAGGTAGCCGCCTGCGACACGGAAGGACTCTTCCGCGCGCGAGTAGCGACCGACGTTGCGCGGGGAGGCATCCTCCTCCAGTTGCCGGCGAAGCTTCTCGACCCTCATCGCATGCTCGTCCAGGCCGCGACCCGAGATCACGTGTACGAGCGCCGTCGTCGTCCTCACCGGGCCATGAAGGCGCGGGTCCTGGCGCAGATGCTCGAGTGCGCCGCGCCGCAGCACGCGCCCGCCCACGGGCGACTCCTCGCCCGCGAGGACCTTCAGAAAGCTCGTCTTTCCGGCGCCGTTGCGTCCGACGAGGCCTACTTTGTCACCGGGATACAGTGCCAGGGACGCGTCCTCGACGACCGGACGTCCTGCGACCTCGACGGTCAGACTCTCTGCGAAGAGCACAGCATACCTTCGTCTTCGACCGATGGGAACGACGTCGCGCGCTGCGACCTCGCCGAGAGAGCCTACCGGCCGGCAGAGAGCACGGTGTCTTCGGTGGACGGCGCACCGCCGCATCGAGTCGCGTGGCCCTCGAGCAGTGCCTCGATTGCGCTCGCCTCGAGCGGCTTGGCGAAGTAGTAGCCCTGTCCCATGACGCAGCTCAGCTCGCGCAGCCTGTGCCATTGCTGAGCGACCTCGATGCCCTCTGCTACGACCTTCATCCGCAGGGCGCCGGCAAGCCTGATGATGGCGAGCGCGAGGTCAGACTCCTCCTCGGTTCCACGTCCAACGCTGTCGATGAAGTACTTGTCGATCTTGACGATGTCGACGGGCAGATTCTTGAACCTGCTCGGCGAGAGGTACCCCGTGCCGAAGTCATCCAACGCCAGTTGGATCCCCATGCCTCGGAGCTCATCGAGTTTCTCGAGCGCCGCATCCTCGAGCTGCATCAGCACCCCCTCAGGCAGTTCCAGTACGAGGTGAGATGGCTCGAAGTCTGCTTCGGCGAGCGTCGCGGCAACGTCCGAGACGAAGGAGGGCGTCTGCACCTCACGGCTCGATAGGTTGACGTTGAGCTTGAGAGGCGTGGCCGCAGGCCAGCGCTTCTGCCACTCACGGACCTGGCGGCATGAGCGCTCCAGGACCCAGCGGCTTATCGCCAGGATCAGACCCGTCTCCTCGGCGACGGATATGAAGTCGCGCGGGGCCAAGACCCCGTACTCCGGATGTCTCCAACGGATCAGCGCCTCCACGGCCGCGATGTCACCGGAGAGAAGGTCGACGATGGGCTGGTAGACGAGTGTCAGTTCGCCGCGGCTCATCGCTCGCTGCAGTTGAGCCTTCACCTCCATGCGCTGCAGCACGACGGCGTGCATCTCGGGTGCGAAAATCGCGTAGCGACCCTTGCCTTCGCTCTTGGCCCTGTACATCGCCACGTCGGCATTGCGCAAGAGCTCTCCGGTGTCGTCCTTGCCCCCCGCACTGAAAGCGATGCCGACGCTCGTGTGTATACACACCTCCTTGCCGGCAAGCAGGAATGGAGTCGTCATCGCGCGAAGGATCCGCTCCGCGATGCGTATCGCAACTTCCGGAGCGGCTGCGTCCTTGAGCAGAACGGCGAACTCGTCCCCACCGATGCGCGCCGCGGTGTCGCTCGGGCGCAAGCAGGTCGCGAGTCGCTCGGCCACCGACACGAGCAGACTGTCACCGGCGTCATGCCCGAGACTGTCGTTGATCGTCTTGAAGTCGTCGAGATCGAGGTACAGCACCGCCACCGGAGCGTGAGCGCGGCTGCGCGCCGCAAGTGCGTGCTGCACGCGATCGGTGAAGAGTTCACGGTTGGCGAGCTTCGTCAGCGAATCGTGGAACGCCTGGTGCTTGAGCTCCTCCTCGAGCGCCCTCAGCTTCTGTAGCGACGCCTCGAGTTGCACGTTCTCTCGCTGCGACTCGTAGGCGCGGTAGGCGAGGAAGCCCGTGATCACGGGTACCAACAGCAACCATCCTCGGCGTGGATCCATCGCTCGCAGGAATGGGTGGTGGCTGAACCAGCCGAGGCCCGAGAGCAGAGCAGTCACGACCGCCACGGCGGAGAAGACCCAGGCTCGTTCCCGCTTCCTGCGGTGCGAGGTGTCCCCTGATCTGTCTCGTGGCTCCAAGTCGTCCCCCCCAGCCGTCTTGGGTCCACGGCCTGAGTGCTCTGTGTTCCAACTCTCTTCATGGGGTTTTCGACACCCGAACGAGGATTCCTCATAGCCCGAAAGAGCCCTTCGCGCATGATCGAAAGGGACTACCGGCGGAGGCACTAGGCTGCGACCTGCCGACGCCGGGAGGAGCGAGTGAGCACCGCCACAGCCGTGCCCGAGACGTACACGCTCGAGGGCGACGACGCCCTCGAAGCGCTCCGGCGCGCCGGATGGGGACGGCTGCTGAAGGACGCCTTCCACCGCTTCCGAGCCGCCGACGGCTTCAGTCACTCTCGGGCGCTCGCGTACCAGTTCACCCTCACTGCACTGCCCGGCCTCATCGCGATCGTCGGTCTTGCTACCGCCCTCGATCAGGAAACCTTTCGCAGGATCCTGCGGGAAACGCTGCAGGGCCTCGCTCCGGGCCCCGCGGGATCGGTGCTCACAAGGGCGTTCGAACAGGGCTCCGAAGCGGGCGGCGGATCCGGTACGAGCGCTCTCGTGATCGGACTGTTGGTGGCCGTCGTTTCGGGCACCATCGCGATGGGAACCGTCGAGCGGGGCGCGAACCGCATCTACGGGGTCAAGAAGGATCGCGGGTCGATCGCGAAGTACGCGACGGCTCTGCTTCTCGCATCATCATCCGGTCTCCTCATGTTGGCCGCGTTCGTGTTGCTCGTCGCGGGCCGCGCGATCGAGGATGCGGTGAGGGTGACCGGAAGCTGGAGCGACACGATCCTGACGCTATGGGACTTTGCCCGCTGGCCGGCAGGGGTCGTCTTCGTCGTGGTTGCCTTCGCCCTGCTGTTCAAGAGATCACCGCGGCGCATACAGCCCGCGGCGTCGTGGCTGACGGTGGGTTCGGCGCTCGCCGTGATCCTGTTCTCGGCCTTCACGGCGCTGCTGACGCTCTATCTGAACGTCAGCAAGAGCTTCGGCCAGACCTACGGGCCGCTTGCGGGGATGATCGGCATCCTGCTGTGGGCACATCTCACTTCCTTGGCCTTGTTCTTGGGCTTGGCGTTCGCCGCTCAATTGGAGGCCGTCAGGGCGGGAGTCCCGGCGCCTCAAGAGTGACGAACCGGGCTGGAAACCGCCGGGGCCGCTCGGGGGCCGACCAGCCGCGACAATCGCTTCATGCGACTCGAGGAGCTGGCTCGAACCTCGCTTGCCGTGGCCGGGACGCGCGGACGGAACACGAAGACCAATCTCCTTGCCGCATGCCTGAAGCGACTGCGGCCGGATGAGGTCCCGATCGCCGTCGCCTACCTTTCGGGCGCGCTCCCCCAGGGAGCGATCGGCGTGGGATGGGCGGCGCTACGAGATCTCCCGCCTTCGACCTCGTCGCCGAGTGCGCTCGAGCTGCTCGAGGTCGACGCCGCTCTGACCGCCATCGCCACGTCCGCCGGCGCAGGCTCCCAGAAGACGCGCCGGCGGCGTCTCCATGGCCTCTTCGGTCGGGCCACCGGAACCGAGCGGCGATTCCTCGTCGCCTTGCTCCTGGGCGAGCTGCGACAGGGCGCCCTCGAACAGGTGATGGTGGAGGCTGTGGCTGTGGCCGCCGAGGTCCCCGCGCGCGCCGTGCGGCGGGCGCTGATGGTGTCGGGGGATCTCGGAGCGGTGGCGGCGGCCGCGATCGCCGATCGCCGCGGGGGACTCGACCGCTTCCGGCTCACCCTCCTTCGGCCGGTGCAACCGATGCTCGCTCAGACCGCCGCAGACGTCACCGACGCCCTCAGCCGCATGTCCCCGGCCGCGATCGAATGGAAGCTCGACGGAGCGCGGATCCAGGTCCATCGACGCGGCGACGAGGTACGCGCGTTCACGCGCAACCTGGCGGACATCACGCAACGGGTGCCCGAGGTCGTGAGGGCCGTGCTGGCCCTCGCGGCCGAGTCGCTCATCCTCGACGGCGAGGTCATCGCCGTCCGCGCCGATGGACGACCTCGGCCGTTCCAGGAAACGATGGGGCGCTTCGGCAGTAGCGTCGAGGTCGAGCGGGTGAGTCCCACGATGCCGCTGTCCACCTTCTTCTTCGATTGCCTGCATCTCGACGGGGAAGAGCTCATCGATCGCTCGCAACAGGATCGTTTCGGCGCGCTCTCGGGCGCGGTTCCGGAAGAGCTGCGCGTCCCCCGGATCGTGGTCGAGGATCCGGTCGAGGCTGAGACCTTCCTCGATGCCGCTCTCCGGCAGGGCCACGAGGGCGTCATGGTCAAGGCGCTCGATGCTCCCTACGAGGCCGGGCGACGAGGATCGGGCTGGCTCAAGGTCAAGCGGGCGCGGACCCTCGATCTGGTCGTGCTTGCGGCAGAGTGGGGGCATGGGCGGCGCCGGGGATGGCTCAGCAACCTGCATCTCGGCGCACGCGATCCGGCGACAGGAAGCTTCGTCATGCTCGGCAAGACGTTCAAGGGGATGACCGATCGCATGCTCGAGTGGCAAACGCAGCGGCTGCAGGAGCTCGAGACGCGCCGCGAGGGCATCACCGTGTTCGTGCGTCCGGAGTTGGTGGTCGAGGTTGCCTTCGACGGCTTGCAGGAGAGCGTGCGATATCCCGCCGGCCTGGCGCTGCGCTTCGCACGCGTCAAGGGATACCGTCCGGACAAGCGCGCCGAGGAGGCGGACACGATGGAGACGGTGGGCGCGCTCCACGCCGGCGAGACGAGCGCTCGCTGAGCCGCCGGTCGTTGTCGGCGCGCCCACCGCTGCCCTCTCCGGCTTCCCGTTAAGAGAGGGGGCTGCGACTCGGCCGCAACCTCTCTCTCCCGCACATCCTTCGCCCTCACCCACTGCGTTACGCTCCAAGCTCGCTCGGCCCCATCGTCTAGCCAGGTCAGGACGCCGCCCTTTCAAGGCGGTAGCACGGGTTCGAATCCCGTTGGGGCCACCAGCAAACCCGCAGGTCAGCGCATGCCTCCTGTGTTCCGGATCTTCATGGGGAGTGACTTGGGACGCGTATGGAAAGCGAGCTGCGCCGTCGACAGCGCCGTCAACAGCGCATCCAAGCGATCTAGGATCTCGTCGTCGGGCGGCGCGATGGATGCGTCCGCGCCAGCCGAGCCGCGACGTTGCCAAGCAGCATCCCCGTACCCGGCGTCTGGGAGCCTGCGCTCAGGAAGTCTTCACCCCTGATCCGGTAGAGCGAGCACTGCGAGCTCGCCCGCACGGTCGCGGTGCGAGGGATGCGCTCCAACAACCCGATCTCGCCGAAGTAGTCGCCGTCTGTGAGTTTGGTGACCTCCACCGGCTCCGTGGCCACCTCGCCGGTCGATGTCACCCACAGCGTGCCGTGCCCGATCACGAAGAAGTCCTCGGCGGCTTCGCCCTCACGAAGCACAACCTCACCCGGTGCGACCTGTTGTTCGGCGATGGCGGCGGCGAGGCTTTCGAGGGCCTGGCCCGAGGCTCCGGAGAAGATCCCGATCCGCCCGAGGAACCCGACCTTGTCGGCCAGGTGCGAGCGGACCTCCTCGGCGCGCCGGTCCATGCCGCGTAGCTTCGCCGAACCCAACAGAGCGAGACCGGGAAGGATCACTCCCGCTATCGCCACGGCGGCATGGAGCCCGAACAGCTCCTCGTCACAGGTGCGATGAAGGTCCCCACCAGCGTGCCCGCGACGGCCACCGGCCACAAAGCTGAAGCCGTTGAGCGCGAAGGCGACCGCGGGCGAGCCGAGCGCCAAGAGGACGCCTCCGAGCGCAGGTCCGAGGGCGAGAGCGATGTTCTCGATCGTGCTGATGGCTGCGTTGGAGGCGGCGAGGTCGGGCGCTGATGGTGCCGCTCGCGATAGTTCGCCAGTTTGCGGCGGGACAGCAGATCGGGATCGATGTTGCCGATCAAGAGATCGTCCTTCACTACGTCCTCGAGCTGCTCAACGAGGTGGGCCTCACCGACAGGAAGGGCGACGGGATCTCCAAGGCCTAGTGCCGCGACGCCTCCAGGCCGACGCGGAGGCCATCTGCGCCGCGGTGCGCAAGCGGTTCGCATTCCTCATTGGCTGTACAGAGGGCGAACGCGCGCTGCTCGCCGATCAAGCATCGCATCGGGAGGGGGATCTGTTCGGGCAGCTCCGGAAGGAAGCGCGTGAGTGGTCCGCTGCACAACGACGATGAAGATGAGGGAGAACAGCAGCAGGAACAACAGCGACGGCACCAGCAGGACCGCCGCCGCGGTGACGAGCATCACGACCGAAACGACCGGATAGCAAGGTGGCTTCCGTTGAGCAACTCCAGAACGAGATCGCTCGGCTAAGGAAAGATGAGGCCGACCTGAGGAAGAAGGGTATTGGTTCTCAACGCGTGCGACATCCTCGATGGCGCCGACGTTCCGCTCAATGTCATCCCAGTCGTAATCGCGATGTCGGCAAGCGTGAGCGATCTTGCCGCCGCGGTGCTCGCCGCGAGCTTCTACTCTGCCATGGCCAGCGCCCAGCCCGTCTGCGTTGAAGCAGGGTGCTCTCGCCGTCGATGCCGCCAGCCTCGACCAGGGGTGGAAACCCGAATCATTGACTCGAGCAGCTTTCCTGTGCAACTCCTTCAGGCGCCTGAGGCCGGCGACCCAAGAGGTCGTGGCGACAATGTCGTAGTCGGCGCCGTAGCGCCGCTTGAGGTCGTGCTCCAGCCG
>JBHEMX010000007.1:0-12558 GCA_046262355.1 Actinomycetota bacterium
GTGGAGATCTCGGTGATCACCGGTTGACGGAAGACCGGGCCGACCGCCGGCGTTGACTACGATGATGGACCATTGCCCCTCGAGGAGGAGTCGTGCCCGTAGAAGTTCGCATACCGACGGTCTTCAGGAAGTTCACGGATCAGCAGTCGGTGCTCGAGGTGGAGCCCGGCACGATCGGGGACATGATCCAACGCCTCGACTCGCGCTTTCCCGGTCTGCGGGGTCAGCTCGTAACCGACGAAGGTGAGCTCCATCGTTTCGTCAACGTCTATCTCAACGACGAAGATGTCCGCTACCTCGATCGGCTGGAGACGCGCGCCGCGGAGGGCGACACCGTTTCCCTGCTTCCATCCGTGGCGGGTGGTGCAGGCGCATCTCTGCGATCGAGCCTATGGGCATCGCCCCTATCGTGAAGTTCAAGTCGATCCTGGATTCGATCGGCCACACGCCTCTCGTCGAGGTGCCGCGTCTGTCGCCGTCTCCGCGCGTGCGCCTGTGGCTCAAGCTCGAAGGGCAGAATCCCACCGGATCGGTGAAGGATCGGATCGCCGTGGCGATGGTCGAGGCCGGAGAGGCGTCCGGTGAGCTCACGAGGGACAAGGTCATTCTCGAGCCCACCTCGGGCAACACCGGGATCGCACTCGCGATGGTAGCCCGCTCGAGGGGCTATGCGTTCACTGCGGTCATCCCCGACAACGCGAGTCCCGAACGGCTCCAGCTTCTCGAGGCTTTCGGCGCGGGGATCGTGTTCTCCGAGGGGGCCAAGGGCACCAACGGCTCGGTTGCGCTGGCGCAGGAGATGGCGAACGACGACCGGTGCTTCATGCCATTCCAGTACGGCAACGAGGCCAACGTCGCCGCCCACTACCGAGGAACGGCGCAAGAGATCCTCGACGATCTGCCCGAGGTCTCCGCGTTCGTGGCCGGGCTCGGCACGGGGGGCACGCTCACGGGCGTCGGCCGCCGGCTGAAGGAGCACGACCCCAGGATCAAGATCGTCGCCGCCGAGCCGGAGCTCGGTGAGTTGGTCTACGGGCTCCGCTCACTGGAGGAGGGCTACGTACCGCCGATCTTCGACGCCGAACTCCTCGACGGCAAGGTCAAGGTGCGCGCTCGGGAATCGATCTTGTGGACGCGCGAGCTGCTCGTCAGGGAGGGCATCTTTGCCGGCATCTCTGCAGGCTCCGTGGTCTGGGTCGCGCAACGGGTGTGTGAGCGCCTCGCCGACCGGGGCGGAGGCGACGTCGTCTGTCTGCTTGCCGACGGCGGCTGGAAATACCTCTCGACGAAGGCCTGGACGCAGGACATCGACACCGCGGAGAGCAACGTCGAGGACGTGCTGTGGTGGTAGATCCGGCGCGTCCCATCGGCATGTTCGACTCCGGCGTGGGCGGCCTCACGGTGGCGCGTTCGGTGATCGATCTCCTTCCCCACGAGGACCTCATCTACTTCGGGGACACGGCCCGCTGTCCCTACGGACCTCGTCCGGCAGACGAGGTCCGCAAGTATGCGATGGAGATCATGGATGCGCTGGTCGCAGAGGACGTGAAGCTCCTCGTCGTCGCGTGCAACTCGGCGGCATCCGCAGCCCTTGACGAGGCGCGCGCAGCCTACGACGTGCCAGTCTTGAGCGTCATCGAGCCCGGCGTGAGAGCCGCGCTGGCGTCGACGCGCAATGGTCGCATCGGCGTCATCGGAACGAAGGCAACGATCACCTCCCGTTCCTACGACGATGCGCTCCGGCAGACCAAGAGCGACGCAACGCTGATATCGGAGGCATGCCCCAGGCTCGTCGAGTTCGTCGAACGAGGCGACACGACATCAGACGAGCTAGTCGCCGTCACCGAGGGTTACCTCGCTCCTCTCAAGCAAGCGGGGGTCGACACCGTTATCCTCGGCTGCACTCACTATCCCCTGCTCGGCGGGGTCATCCAGTATGTGATGGGAGAGGGAACGGTGCTCGTGTCGTCCGCAGGTGTGACCGCGCGCGAGGTCTATGCCCAGCTACGCGAAAGGAACCTTCTCAACGATGTAAGCCACGCGGGGGTGCACAGGTTCGTGGCATCGAGCCGGGGCATCTTCTCAGAGCTCGGTGCCCGGTTCTTGGGTCCCGAGTTCGGGCGCGCCGAGTACCGGCCCTGGGACAGGGCATGACACCCGCCGTAACCGTTCTCGGTAGCTCGGGCATGTACGCGACCACCGATCGAGCCTGCGCCGGCTACCTCCTCGAGCTGAACGACGCACACGTCTGGATGGACGCCGGGGCGGGGACGTGGCGCAACCTGGTGGCCCAGCTCGACTACGGATCGCTGGATGCCGTTCTGCTCACGCATCGCCATCCCGACCACACCACCGACGTCTTCCAGGCGTTCCACGCGCGCCAGTACGGGGACTCTGGCCCCCTTGCTCCGATCCCGCTGTGGGCGCCCGCCGAGACCCTCGAGCGACTGTGCGCCTTCGGAGGAGAGCTCGAGGCGGCCTTCGAGCTGCGCGCGATCACGCCGGGCGACACCCTCGATGTGGGGGGAGCCCGTTTCTCCTTCGTGTCGATGGCTCATCCCGTCGATACGTTGGGCGTGCGAGTCGAGCTCGACGGAGCCGTGCTCGCGTACTCGTCCGATACGGGGCCCGATGCAAACCTGTCCGCACTTGCCCACGAGGCAGATCTCTTCATATGTGAGGCGACGCTCCAGGACTCGGACAAGTCGTGGGAGGGGCACACGAGCGCGTCCCAGGCAGGTGCGCTCGCGGCTCAGCTACGCGTCCATCGCTTGATGCTCACGCACCTCCCACCCGGGAGGGACGCCGGCGTATCGCTCGACGAGGCGCGCCGCACCTGCGGCGACGTTCCCGTAGAGCTCGCCACAGACGGCATGCGCTACGAGGTCGGGACGTGAAGCGAGCGGATGGGCGAGCTCCCGATGAGCTGCGACCCACCCTGCTCACGACGGGATTCATGCCGTATGCAGAGGGTTCGTGTCTCATCGAGGTGGGCGACACAAAGATCATCTGCAGCGCCAGCATCGAAGACGGCGTGCCCCGGTGGCTCGCGGGCAAGGGGCGGGGCTGGGTAACGGCGGAATACTCGATGCTCCCGCGCTCGTCGCCCCAGCGCGTCCCCCGTGAGGTCGGACGAGGTCGTCCCTCGGGACGTACACAGGAGATACAGCGGCTCATCGGCAGATCGCTGCGAGCCGTCACGGATCTCGACGCTCTCGGCGAGCGCAGCGTGGTGATCGATTGCGACGTGTTGCAGGCAGACGGGGGAACTCGCACGGCGTCCATCACAGGAGCGTTCGTCGCTCTCGCCGAGGCGTTCGGGGCCCTCGAGCGCAGGAAGGGACTCAAACCGCCGCTGCTCGACTCTGTGGCCGCGGTGAGCGTGGGCATCGTGGCAACGACGCCATGCCTCGATCTCGATTACTCCGAGGACTCGAGCGCACAGGTCGACATGAACGTCGTGATGACCGGCGCCGGCAGGCTGGTCGAGGTCCAGGGAACGGCCGAGCACGGATCCTTCGATCGTTCCGAGCTGGACATGCTGATCGATCTCGCGACGACGGGGATAGAGGGCCTTGCCGCGAGCCAGGGGAGGGCGCTACGCGGAGAGCCGGATTGAAGGCGATATTCGCGTCGCACAACGCACACAAGGCGGAGCAGGTGGCCAGGATCCTGGACGAAGTCGATCTCGTGCCGCTGGACGATGTCGCGCCGCAGCTCGTGCTCGAGGAGTCATTCGACAGCTTCGAGGCCAACGCTCTCGCCAAGGCGCGCGCGGTCGCGCGAGCCACCGGTCAACCTGCGATCTCGGACGACTCGGGCCTCGAGGTCGATGCGCTCGGTGGCCGGCCCGGCGTGCGCTCGGCGCGCTTCGCGGGAGAGGGAGCGAGCGATGAGGACAACAACCGCAAGCTCGTCTCAGAGCTCGCCGGCGTGCCGCAGGAGGCTCGCTCCTGTCGCTACCGTTGCGTCGCAGCGTTCGTTGGGCCGGACGGCGAGGAGCTCGTCGCCGACGGCGTTTGTGAGGGAACAATCGTGCTCCAGGGACGCGGGAGCCTCGGCTTCGGATATGACCCGCACGTCGTTCCAGCAGGGGATACGCGTACGATGGGGGAGATCCCGCTCGAGGAGAAGCTGCGCTTCAGCCACCGAGGCAAGGCCTTCCGAGCCCTTGCCGCTCGACTCGCCGGACCCGCATGAGCGACCTTCCCGAGATGAACCGTGTCCTTGCGAGACTGGGTCGAGGGCACGCCGATATCGAGCTGTCCGAGCAAGACGTCCATCCAGACCCGGTCGAGCAATTCGGCGCGTGGTTGCAGGCCGCCCTGGATGCGGGCCTCATCTTGCCGAACGCGATGACACTCGCAACGGCAACGCGAGAGGGTAAGCCGTCCGCCCGGATGGTGCTCCTGAAGAGCGTCGATGACGGAGGGTTCGTCTTCTATACGAACTACGAGAGCCGGAAGGCGCGCGAGCTCGGCCAGAACGCACAGGCGGCCCTCGTGTTCCATTGGCCTGAGCTCGAGCGCCAGGTGCGTGTTATGGGCTCGTGCACGCGCATTCCACGCTCGGAGTCAGAGGACTACTGGGTCACCCGCCCGCAGGCCACGAAGCTCGGAGCGTGGGCGTCACGCCAGAGCGAGGTCATCGATGGGCGCCACTTGCTCGACGAGCGGCTTCGTTGGGCGCGCGCCCGCTTCGGCGACACGGTGCCGCTTCCCCCTTATTGGGGCGGATATGCGTTGCGCCCGGACGAGTTGGAGTTCTGGCAGGGGAGGCGCAGCCGGCTGCACGACAGGCTGCGCTATCGACGCGCCGGCAGCGGCTGGGCGATCGAGCGCCTCTCTCCCTAGGTCACACGGTGTCGCGCGCGAGCGCGAGGACCTCATCGTGCAGGGCTGTGTTCGTCGTGAGGCACGATCCCCGGTCGATCCAGCGTTTGCCGTCGAGGTGTGTGACGCGTCCCCCCGCCTCAGTGACTATCGGCTGGAGCGCAGCGATGTCCCAGAGGTTCAGGTGGGGTTCGACCATCACATGCGCCGCCCCGCGCGCCACAAGCATGTGTCCCCAGAAGTCGGCGAACCCTCGGCTGCGTCCGCAGGCGCCGACGAGCGCGTCGAAGAAGCCTCCGAGCCCAGAACTCATGAACGACTCGGCGCCCGGCAGGCAGACCATCGCATCGCTCAAGCTCCCCGCCGGAGCGACACTTATGGGTTTGCCGTTGAAGCGAGCACCCATGCCGCTCGCGCCGTCGTAGTTCTCGTCGATCGCCGGTGCGTCGCAGACGCCGACGACCGGTTCGTCGTCGAACGCGAGAGCGACCAGCGTGGCCCACACAGGGATGCCGGCGATGAAGTTGTTGGTCCCATCTATCGGATCGACGATCCAGGTCGGGGCGCCGGGCCTCGCTGCACCTCCGCCCGCAGCGGTGAGGCCCTCCTCCTCGCCCAGCACGTTGTGATCGGGGAAGGCGCGCGCGATCCGGAGCCTTATCTGGGCCTCCGCGGCCCAATCGGCCTCGGTGGCGAAGGTGCCGTCGGGCTTGCGCTTGACCGCTGGGTCTCGCCTGAAGTGACCCAGCGCCACCCTGGATCCGAGCGTGGCGAACTCCTGCGCCGCGTCCAACTCCGTCGTGAGCTCGCGCTCGTCCGGCGGGCGACCCTCTCGCTGCGTCGCTTCCGTCGCGTCGTCCAAGACGTCGTTACAGTACCGGGGGGCCGGCGAGACCGGCACACGAGCAGTCGCAGCACCCGGAAGCCATGGATCTTGGGGGAGAAGACATCCAAGCAACCGCGCGCGACGGAGGTGGCTGGTCGGTCGGAGACCGTCGAACGACCCCGGCCACCCGTCGCCTGCTCTTCGTCGCGGGGGGGCTCGTATTCCTCGCAGGTCTTCAGTTGTTCGTGCTCCCGGAGCGAACGGACAGCTATTTCGCGTGGACGATCGATCCACCTCTCACCGCGGCTTTCCTCGGTGCCGGCTACTGGGCGAGCTTTGCACTCGAGTGGCTCGCCGCCATGCAGAGGTCCTGGGCGCGCGCACGGATAGCGGTGCCTGCGGTGTTCGTGTTCACGACGCTTACGCTGGTCGCAACGCTGCTGCACCTCGACAAGTTCCACCTCGGGGTGGATGACTCCTTGACCGTGGCGGTGACCTGGTTGTGGATCGCGATCTACGTGACCGTGCCTCCCGTGATGCTCTAGATCGGCGCTCGGCAGCTTCGGGTGCCGGGGCGCGATGGCCCTCGCTCGGCGCCTCTGCCCGGATGGTTGCGGGCGATGCTTGCTGCAGGGATCCGTGCTGGTGGCGTTGGGCATCGTGCTCTTCGTCGCTCCCGAGGCGACTTCAGGCACGTGGCCGTGGGCACTTACCCCACTGACGGCGCGTGCGATCGGGGCATGGCTGCTCGGGATAGGCGTCGCGGTGGCCCATGTGCTGCGCGAGAACGACCTCCTGCGAGTGCGCCCGGCGATGGTGAGCTATGCCGTGCTCGGTGTGCTGCAGCTCGTCGCACTCGCGCGCTACACAGCCGAGTTGGATTGGGACCGCGCGCCGGCGTGGCTTTACCTCGCCTTCCTCGTCTCGATGCTCGTCGCCGGCCTCCTCGGCTGGTGGGGCGGAGGGGGGCGTGCGAGAGGGCTTTCGTTCGTCCGCTGATCAGGACTCGAGCAGCTCTCGCACCTTGAGGAGGAGATCCTCGGGCGTGAAAGGTTTCTGGAGGAAGCTGCTGCGGCCGGAGAGGGCCGCCGGCTCGTCGAGATAGCGGTCGGGATATCCCGACATGAAGAGGGTCTTCAGGTCCCTGCGGAAGGCGGACACTTGCTCGCACAGGTCGCGTCCCGACATCTCTGGTGTGACGACATCCGTGACCAGGAGGCGGATCGACGCTTCGCGTCGCGCCAGGTCGACCGCCTCGAGCGGGGAGCCCGAGCTGATCACCGTGTAGCCGTTTCCCTTCAGTATCCGCTCGACGACGCGCCGGACTGCCGCTTCGTCTTCGGCGACGAGCACGGTTTCTCCCGAACCTCGCTCCCGCGGCTTGTCGGCGATGAGCTGCCCTTCGGTTGCGTCCCTTGCGGCCGACGCGGGCAGATAGACGCGCACCGTCGTTCCGGCTGTGGGGCGCGTTTCGACGTCGATGCATCCTTTGGCCTGCTTCACGATGCCGTACACGGTGGCGAGGCCGAGGCCCGTGCCCTTGCCGGCGGACTTCGTAGTGAAGAAGGGCTCGAAAGCGTGCATCGTTGAAGTCGTGAGCGATACCTCCGGCGAGCTGTCCGATCGCCTCCATCTTTTGTGACTGCTGAAGCGACACATGACGAGGTCTGGCCTCGGCGGCTGCGTCGACCATCTCTCGATAGTCCTCGGGCGTGACCTCGACGCGACGCGCTCCGTCGATCGCGTTTCCCTCGGAGTTCACCGCTCGTTGGTCGTCGGCCATGGCCTCCCTCGCGCGGTCATCGGAAGGCAGGGAACCGTGCTTTAACGGCTCGGCGGCGATCCGCCTCCGATCCGACGAGCGAACCCATGGGCGGGCGCAGTGCCCGATGCTCGGTCTGTTCTGCCGACTTGACCCCAGCTGCGCTCGCCCGTCTCTCGAGTCACAAGGTCAGGCGCTTCGGGTTGACGGCTCCCTGAGAACGTCCGGCGCGGCCTTGCGCCGGGCCGCGCTAGCGCGGTGCGAGAGGGGGGATTCGAACCCCCACGCCCTAGGGGCACCGGCTCCTAAGGCCGGCGCGTCTGCCAATTCCGCCACTCTCGCGGGCCCGCCATCGTACCGACGGGGGAACGCGCGCTTAGCCGGCGACCCGGTCGTGGTCGGTGTACGCCTCGCAGGCGTCGATCAGCTCCTGAACCGCATCCTTGACGGCGGCGAGGTGGTTGTCGGTCGTGCGCGCCTCGGAGATCTTGTCGAAAGCTCGCTTGTGCGCCCAGCGCAGCTGCTCATCTCGATCGTGCCGAGGCTTCTGGCGCCTCACGTGCTGCAGTGTTCCCACCGTGCAGACCTTTCTCCCCAAACCCAACCTCTAGATGCATCATCGAGTGGATGACGTGACGGATGTATCCGCAATTAGGCGGATATCGCACGGGCGAAGCCGTCGGTCGATAATGGAGGAGCGAAGGTGAGCCTCTCCGTCCGTTCACCGGAAGCGCTGCAACGGCCAGAGGAGGTCCGGCCCATCGACCTCAGCGAGGCGCCACGGCTCGCATGATGTTGCGGCGCAAAGGACGTCCCGCAGTGAGGGCAACAGATGGTAAGAGTAGGAAAAGCAACGGGGAGGAACCATGAGACAAGAGGGGAACCTCTCGCCTGAGGCGATCGCCCGACGCCAGTTCGCGCCGGTCGGACGGCGGGGTTTCGACAAGGCAGAGGTGTCGGCTTTCCTCGTGGAGGTGGCGAACGCCTATGGGGCGGTTCTCCAGAGGCTCGAGCGAGCGGAGGCCGAACCGAGCTTCGAGCAACTTGGTTCCGAAGCCGGGGCCTTGCTGCAGCTGGCCAAGGACGGCGCCGACTCGCTGCGGCGCAAGGCCGAGGAGGAAGCACAGTCGATGTTGAGCTCGGCCCGGGACGAGTCAGAGGAGCTGCGTAAGCAGTCGGAAGGAAACGCTACCGCCATCGTCGAGCGGGCCACGCAGGAGGCCGAGCGTCGCGTACGCGAGGCCGAACTGGTGGCGCGGAGGTTCCGGAACGTCACTAAGCGTCAGTGTGACCAGATGATCGCCGAGGCTCAGTCTCGCTCGGCGCGGCTCGAGGCCCACCAGCGCAACATGCGCGCGAAGATCGCGGACATGGAGGGCGTCTTCCAAGCCTTCCGGGCCGAGATGGAGTCGTCGATCCGCCCGAGCGACGACGCAGACATAGACGACGACCTCAAGGCCGAGAGCGACGAAGAGCTCCAGGATCCCGAAGAGCTCGGCGACGAAGAGCTCGGCGACGAAGAGCTCGACGAGGACGCCGTGCTTGCCGAGGTGCTCGACGGTGACGAGGAAGAGGAGGGGGATCCTCGTTCGACGGGCGTGCAACCCAAGCCCATCTTCGAGGGGGAATCCGCGACGCGCTGACCACTCCACCCGCGCCCGGAGATCAGCCTCGTAGGCGCAGGAGCGGACGCGGGCGGCAGAGCTGCTGCTGCTAGCCTTCCTGCACCGGGCAGTCTTGTCTTCCGCTCCGGCTGGGGGTCCGGCGCGCCGTGACGGGCGCCCTCGGTCGCCTCGGTCGCCTGGGCGGGCTCCCGGGAGGGCTTGGCCGGGCGAGCGATGAGTTTTCCGACTGGTGGTCGTCGTAACGTGGGTGAGCTGCGGGCCGGCAGCCGGGCACGCGTGAGCAGGGTCGAGGTCCAGGCCGGCCGGGACAGGAGAGGGAAGTCACCGCCGCCGCGAGGGCCGGCGGGAAGGTCGGAAGGGAGCACGGATGAGCGAGCTACGGCTACTGGTCGGTACACGCAAGGGCGCCTTCGTCCTGACGTCGGATGGGAAGCGGGAGCGTTGGGACGTCGAGGGCCCGCATTTCGGCGGCTGGGAGATCTATCACCTCGCCGGATCTTCCGGTGACCCGAACCGGCTCTATGCCTCGCAGTCCAGCGGCTGGTTCGGGCAGCTGATCCAGCGCTCCAACGACGGTGGCAAGACCTGGGAGCCGGTGGGTAACGAGTTCGCCTACGACGGCGTTCCCGGCACTCACCAGTGGTACGACGGCACGCAGCACCCCTGGGAGTTCGCGCGCGTCTGGCATCTGGAGCCATCGCCGACCGATCCGGACACCGTTTACGCTGGGGTTGAGGACGCCGCTCTGTTCCGCTCGAGTGACGGCGCACAGACGTGGCAGGAGCTGCCCGGGCTTCGGACCCATGACTCAGGGCCCTCGTGGCAACCCGGTGCCGGTGGGATGTGCCTGCACACGATCGTTCTGGATCCAAACGAACCGGGACGGATCTTCGTGGCCATCTCTGCTGCGGGTGTTTTTCGGACCGACGACGGCGGCAAGGAGTGGCGGCCGGCGAATCGCGGTCTGCAGTCCGGAGGGATCCCCGATTCCGATGCAGAGGTCGGCCACTGCGTCCACCGTATCGCGATGCACCGTTCGCGCCCAGATGTGCTGTTCATGCAGAAGCACTGGGACGTCATGCGCAGCGACGACGCCGGCGAGTCGTGGCGAGAGGTCAGCGGCAACTTGCCTAGCGACTTCGGGTTTCCGATCGAGGTTCATGCACACGAGCCGGACACCATCTATGTCGTTCCGATCAAGAGTGACTCGGAGCATTACCCGCCCGACGGAAAGCTGCGCGTGTACCGTAGCCGAACGGGTGGAAACGAGTGGGAGGCGCTCATGAACGGTCTGCCGCAAAGCGACTGCTACGTCAACGTGCTGCGCGATGCGATGGCCGTGGACTCGCTCGATCCGTGCGGCGTGTACTTCGGTACAACCGGCGGACAGGTATACGCATCAGCCGACTCAGGTGACAACTGGGCGCCCATCGTCCGAGATCTTCCGGCCGTGCTGTCCGTCGAAGTCCAGACGCTGTCATGATCCGCGTCGTGCTCCCGGCACATCTGAGGACGTTGGCCCACGTCGAGGGCGAGGTGGAGCTCCACGTTGAGGGTCAGGCCACGCAGCGTTTGGTCCTAGACGCGCTCGAGACGCGCTATCCGATGCTGTCCGGGACGATCCGTGACCAGACCACACAGCAGCGCCGAGCATTCCTTAGGTTCTTCGGCTGCGGGCAGGATCTGTCCCACGAACCCCCGGACGCGCCACTGCCCGATGCGATCTCGGAAGGGGCCGAGCCCTTCATGGTCGTGGGGGCTATGGCGGGCGGCTAACAGGGGCGGGCCGGCAGCCGACCCATGCTTCGCTGTGGCTGAGGCCGCCCGGCGCGTAGAGCACTTCTCTTGCCATCCAAGCGTCTACTCGATGCCCGAGATCAGAAGTGGAGCGGTGCCTCCGAGAACAAGGGGGGCAGCACGAGGCAGGCGGGGTTCTGCGCCTACCGCGACACGTCGACGGTGACCCCGACGAACTAGCAACTGCATTCGCGTTATGGCGCAAAGAAGTACGCTCGACTCGTCGCTCTCAAGGCCAAATACGATCCCGCAAACATGTTCCGTTTCAACCACAACATTCGCCCTATGGGGCCGCGCAGCCCGCCACTGCGATTTCGCTGGAGGTGGGCAATGCAACCTCCTGCGCGATCACGAGCATGTCGAATAGATCTCTCGAACGAGAGCTTATGCCTGCGGCGTACCTGCGCGTGTAGGCGTGCAGCTTCTCGGCGAGTTGCTGGGCGGGCGAGATCATCGGCAGCTTCAGCGGAACTTCCCCGATGAAGGCGAACGGATTGCGTTTGATCCCGACGATCTCAACCGGTCTCGGGTCCTCGATCGTGAGGTTTACGTCCAGCTTGAGCTTCTCGAATATCCTGCCGGCGAGGCGCGCGGTCACCGTGTAGGGGAACGCGCCCTCGGGCCCCTCTCCCTCCAGTGCCGTGGCGTCCCCGATCTCGAACTCAAAGCCATCTCCGAGATCGGTGTCGATCACGCCGTCGAGAATTTCCTCCAGCTCTGCCTGCACCCTGCGCCAGTTGGCATCGACGTCGTGGGTGGCGCGCACATGTGTGCCGATGCGGGCGATCAATGCCAGCGTGCCCTTCAGGGCCCAGCTGTCTGGAGTAGAGACGCGCTGCACCCGGGCCAGCAGACGCTG
The DNA here is from genome assembly GCA_046262355.1 of Actinomycetota bacterium. Taxonomy (GTDB): domain Bacteria; phylum Actinomycetota; class CADDZG01; order CADDZG01; family WHSQ01; genus DATADD01. Next base: position 11,702 of record JBHEMX010000007.1, read on the forward strand.
GAACGCGGCTTCCTTCCGCAGCCGGTCGTACGGCACGCCGGTTCGAAGGGCTTCACTCTTCAGCTGATCCTCAAGCGCCTGCCGGAATGCCGCCGCGCTCGAGTAGCTGCCGACGCCCGCCATCATCCCGCTCGGGATAACAGGTGTGCCAGCGTGCGCTCCAAGATCTCGTCATCCGCTGCGAGCTTGCGAAGACGCCGGGCCGAGACCAGCTCTCTGTTCAATGCCTGCTCGGCGGCGGTTGCCACCGTTCTCGGGTCGGACGTGCGCGCCAAATCGGCGAGCGTCCGAGCCACGGTCGTGATCGGCACCCCGGCGCGGACGGTGCGGTCGTTTCCTTCGAGCGGCGCGTGGTGGAGGACGACACCTTGGCGTCGCCCGCGGAAGGGCCGGGGAACGGTGAGGTGGATCTTGGCCGGCATGGCGTCGGTCAACCCGTAGACGGCAAGGGCAGTGTCGTGAGGCCGACTGGGTCGTTGACCTAGATATCGAGGCCTTCTTTGACAGCCTCGATCATGAGCTCGCTCTCAATGCGGTAGCAAGACACACAGATCAGCGGTGGATCCTCCTCTACGTGGAGCGGTGGCTAAATGCCCCGCTGCAGAAAGAGGACGGCGCCCTGGTCGCACGGGATCAGGGAACCCCCCCAAGGTTCTGCGATCTCGCCTTTGTTGGCGAACGTCTTTTTGCACTATGCGTTCGATGAATGGATGGCTCGGGAACTCTCCCACGTCCGCTTCGAGCGTTATTGCGACGACGTGATCGTTCACTGCGTAAGCGAGCGTCAGGCCCGGTACGTCCGGGATCGGATCGCCAAAAGGCTGGCGGGGTGCGGACTGCGACTGAACGAAGCCAAG
>JBHEMX010000008.1:0-6596 GCA_046262355.1 Actinomycetota bacterium
CTGCGGGGCCCGCCCCCTCCTCGACCGTGCTTTCCGGCAGCGGCTTTCCCAGGAGCCGCCGCGTCGTCGTCAGCGGGCAGGGAAGGGAGCTCGCGCGTGTGCGGACAAACGCGGACGGCCGCTTCCGCGCCTCCGTCCGAGCCCCCGTCCGCCCGCTCGGAGTGTTCCGCCTCGTCTCCCAGGGGGAATCGATACGGGTGCTCAATCGCTTTCGGGTGGGAAGCGCGAGCAACTCCCGCGTCGCGGAGGTAGCGGCAAGCACAGGCGCCCACCTGCGATGGTCGCCAACGAGAGTCACCGGCGGCGCGAGCATCAGCCTGCGCGGCGGGGGGTTCGCCCCGAGGGCCGTGCTGCGCCTGATAATCGGGGGGTCGACCCAGACCTTCCGGGCGACGGACCGGGGCACCTTCTCTCGCAGCCTTCGGGCTCCGAGGCCGTACTCAGGGCCCTGGAGGGGCGCAGTGGACGACGCGCGCGTGCGGCTCCCGTTCGCTTTCAGCGTGGAACTCCCTCCGCCCTCCGTCCCGGCCAGCGGAGCCTACTTCGGCGCCTACGTCAATCCGGACGCTGCCGGCGGCCAAACTCAACAAGAAGTAACGGGTTTCGAAGCGATGATCGGGCGCAAGCTTAGAGTAGACCACCACTACCGCTCGTGGGACTCGAGCTTCGACTTGCACGAGCCGGGAGAGGCCGACGAGGGCTGGGACGTCTCCAACGGGCGCATCCCGATGATCTCGCAGAGCGAGAGCGGCTCAACAACGGTGGGCATCCTCGACGCGATCAACTCAGGCGCGGAGGACAGGCGCATCATCGACCGCGCGAGGCGCATTCGCGACTTTGGCCATCCCCTCTTCTATCGCCTGTTCTGGGAGATGAATGGCGACTGGAACGCCTATAACGAAACTCTAGCTTCGACGCCGGGCACCCACGACGGTACGGAGAAGTACGTGCGCGCTTGGCGGCGCGTCCATTCGCTTTTCCAGCAGGAGGGCGCCACGAACGCCGCCTTCGTGTGGTGCCCGAACGCGAAAGATAAGCCTCAGACCTCCACGAACCACTGGACCAACTATTATCCCGGAGACGCCTACGTCGACTGGGTATGCGCCGACGGCTATAACCGCGCGGCCGATAACGGGTCGAGTTGGAAGAGCTTCGCCGACATCTTTCGCGGCGTCTACGACGACTACCCGCAGAAGCCCTTCATGGTCGGCGAGACCTCATCGACGGAGAACGGCGGCGACAAGGCCCAGTGGATTCGCGATGCCCACAACTACCTGAAGGCCTCGATGCCGCGGGCGAGGGGTTTTCTCTGGTTTCACCGCGGCCTCGAGCCCGGTTCCTCGGACTGGCGCGTCGACACGTCGAGTTCCTCGCTGCAGGCCTATCGCGAGATGGGAGCCGACCCGTATCTGCAACGCTGACCAAGGCGTTAAGGAGCGCGTGGACCGCTCCCCCCTCCGTCGCCGTAAGCGCCGGCCGCTGTCACTCACGCGCTTTGGCGCCCGACCACGAATAGAACCGTACGCAGAAGAATTTTGATGTCGCTCCAGAGCGACCAATTCGCACCATAGAGATAATCCATCTTCACCATCTCCTCTAATGGCACCCGCGTCGAGCCGACTATCTGCCAGGCCCCTGTCATGCCTGGCACAAGATTCATCCGGTGACGCTTCCAACCCACGAAAATCCTCGAGTCGTCATCGAGGACGAGTGGGCGCGGCCCGACGAGGCTCATCTCGCCGCGCAAGACGTTCCACAGCTGTGGCAATTCATCGAGTGAGGTACGACGAAGCAATGACCCAACGCGCGTCACCCTTGGGTCACTGGAAATCTTGAAAAGACCCTCAGTTTCGTTGAGCGCGAGGAGCTCCGCCTTCATTGCATCGGCGTCCCGCACCATCGATCGGAATTTGACCATGCTGAACTCTCGCCCGTTGCGCCCAATCCGCGTCTGGCGGAAGAGAATCGGGCCGGGGGCATCTAGCTTCACCGCAAGCGCGATGAGGGCCAGCACGGGAGAGAGCAGAGTCAAGCCGATGATCGAGCCGACCAAGTCCATCCCTCTCTTTAGAAGACGTGACGAGCGGGTCAGGCGCGAGTCGCGCACCCCGAGCAAGGTCACTCCGTCCACGTCGTCGAACTCAACCGCGGATCCCACGACCTCGAACATGCGTGGAATCAGACTCACCTTGATGCCAAGGGCGCGTATGGTTTTGATTATTTCTAGCGTCTCGTCAACCTCGGCGTGCACGGGAGCGATGACCACCCTGTGGACATCGTGTTCGACTACCGTGAGGCCAATCATTTCGACGCTTCCGACCAGCGTCGGAGGTGTGACCCTGGCCATGGCACCCGCACCATCGTCCGACAGGGCGGCTTCGTCCTCGGGGTTGTCGCCCAGCGCAATCCGGCCGACGACGACCGCCTTTGTCGAGAAGCTTAGAGTCAGCTTCCTCTTGAGGGCGCGGGCGGTCTCTGCGTCACCGATGACCAGGCACCGTTCGGTCGGTGACGCATTTCGAACGAGGCGTCGTGCGCTTCCACGAGCAAGGAGCGCGAAAAGGAACGACCCTCCATAGAGTACGAGCACAGCCGGACGTCCAAGCGGCGCCTCGGTTACCAGGCCGTCGGCGAGCCAGGTTGTTAGTGCAAAGAGCGTTGCTACCATGAAGAGACTCGGCGCCTCGTCCAGTGTGCTTTTGTGAAGCAGGTTCTCGTCGCGGTCGTAGAGACCAACCGCCTTTGCGAGGACCACAAGTAGTGGTGGTACAAGAAACGCTCCGGCTTGCGGCGCCGTACCGTCGACTAGCGTGGCGAGGAACAATGCGAGCAACGCAACGACCGCATCAGTCACCGCCAGACTGCGCCGGTAGAGAGCGTTGCGCCGGAGGACGGCCTCTGAGCTCTCCGGACCCTCCGGGATTGCGCTTAGCGGTCGGCCGGTCTGCAGCGTCCCGGCGGCGAAAGCGGGCGATCGAAGCCCATCCCTTGCCGGGGCATGCTCTGGGGAACCGGTGCCGATCAACCGATCCGGCGTGCCCATTGCCCCGCTGAGGAGAACGTCGACGAACGAGTCATCTCCTGAAAAACGTCGCTGGGTACGGCTTTCTTCCGCGCTTAGCGCTAGTTCGTTTCGACTTGGCGACCGTAGGAGAAGTGACCGTCGCAGCCTGATCCCGATTCCGCTGGGAGCCCCAGGGTCATGGACCATCAGCTCGAACTCAGACTCCGCGTCCGTGTGCGTTTAGCGCCGCGAGCAGCACACCCGGGGGCAAGAGACGGAGACTGGTTGCAATGGCGAGGTAAGCACGCGGCTGACGCCAGTCGACGCTGAGGCAGCGCCCCGCCCACCGCAAACCCGCACGCATCTCGCCGGCGGCCGCCGCTGCGAAGGCGATCTGGCCGTAAATCCGTCCGAGTCCGACTGGATCGCCGCGGAACTCGCGATGTTTGTCCAGCAGGTAAGTGAGCGCTTCACGCTGCTCCTGCCACTGGCGCTGAAAGTATGACCCGGCATGCCAGCGGACTTCGACGAGCGCCTCTCGCAGGGCGAGGATTGGCCCCTTCTGTGCGGCCCGCAAAAGCCAGTCATAGTCCTCGGCATGGCTTCCCGGGAGCGCTTCGTCGAACGGGCCAATGCGCTCAGGATCGAGAAAGTCGCTCGTTCTAACGAGGATGGTGCTCGTGTGCATGTCGGCTCGCCGCGAACGAAGAAGGTCGCCGAGCCGAACGATCTCTCGGTCAGACACGCGTTCTCGGACCTGCTTGCGATAGTGCACGGCGATCCCGCACGTGGCCGCCACAGCACCGCTGCTCGCGAACGCCTCAACTTGCCGCTCGAGCTTGGTAGGCAGCCACTCGTCGTCGTCGTCGCAGAAGGCCAGAAGGTCCCCAGTGGCGGACGCCGCGCCCTCGTTCCTTACCGCTGCGGCGTTAGACCTGGGGGCCGAGAGGATCCTGACCGTCCTTCTCGGGCTCGATGGTTGCGCAAGCGAGGTGGACAATTTCTCCGTGCCGTCGACTGCGACGACGCATTCGATCTCGCCTTCGTAGTGTTGATGCACCACGGCGTCGACGGCACGTCGGAGGAGCTCAGAGCGACCTCGAGTCGGGAGCACGACGGTGACAGAAGGCGTGCGGCGGCCCCCCGCATCCGGCCGCGCTGATCTCTTCATTGATCGCTCCGCCCCGGCCCCCCTGGGACCACACTGGGGCCGCCCTGCCGCTCCCGGGGCCGTGGCGCGGCGTCGGCCGCGCGCGCGTTCGGTTCATAGAATCGCGCGGCCACGTCCGACGTAACTTTTCGCACGCGCTCCGTCTCGGCTTCGGTAAGCACTTCTCGCCAGCCAGAAAGATTCGCTCGACTGTCGAGCCGTCGGTAGCCCGTTCGGGCCGGAATCCCCCCTGACAGCGACCAGCTGTGCGCCTGCCCGCCTTTACCGCCTGTAGAGGAGTGTACGACCGCGCGCCTGGCCGACTCGCTGTAATTGAGCCCGAGTTGAGAGAAAAGGCTTCGGAAGCCGCTCTCGGGATCCATCGACAGGTCTTCATGTCGTATGATTTCGAGCCCCCCGAGTCGGTCCCGCTGCTCAGCTACGGCGTGGTAGATCACCCGCCATAGCAGGCCACTTTGTCCGATCAGGTCCCCCGGCCGGTCGATCATCTCCTCCATCGCCCCCCGAAAGGGCTCGAGCCAGTCGCGAAGCAGGTCCTCTTGGCGAAGTAAGTGTCGGAAGTCGAAGGTCCATCCCAGTCGTTTACGACTCGCCACTATGGCTAGAGGATCCCGGATCAGCACGATTACCCGACACCCCAGCCGACGGGCGAACCACGAGGCTGAAAGGACAGCGAATGGGTCGTCGAGCAGTGGGCGGCGGCGAAGAAGGCGTCCGCTAGTAAAGACGCTCCAATGCTTCCCCGTCCGAAGCAGGTCGGTCACCGACCGACACACGCGGAGTTCTGGTCCAAGCCGGTAGCGAAAAGCGATGGTATCCAAGTAGGCGCCTAGGTATTCATGCTCATTATCCGCAGAGATGTATTGGTACCGGTAGCGAACGGGTGCCGGCAGCATTCCCCATGACCGCCCCGGGGCGCGGTCAGGGCTCAGTGGCTCATTGATGTAGGCCACTTGACCGCTCCACTCCAGCATCTTTCCGACCCAGCTGGTCGCCGAGCGGGCCATCCCAGTGACGAGGATCGGTTGCCTCCGTCCATCGCTAGAACGAGGCGGACCGGGGGACTCGGTGTGCAGACTCATGACCGGTAATAATCGGTTGACAGGGTCGCCGCCGTCCGAACGCGCCGCCGCCTCATTTCGCGCAAGAGTGTTACGAGAAAGCGGGCCCCCGAGCGAAGGTACCGGCCGCCCAGCCGCCGTGGCTCGATAGCGAGCCGAAAAGCCCACTCTAGGCGGAGTCGCTGTAGCCAACGGGGTGCCCGCCGCCGCATTCCCGCCAAGAACTCGATCGTCGCCCCACAGCCGATTATTGGTCCGGCGACCGATCGCCGAAGGTCGTCGGCGAGCATCTCCTGACGAGGAGGCCCGAGTCCGATGAGGATGAGGTTGGGTTGCGCCGCCGCGACAGCCGAACGCAGTGATTCCCTCTCTTTGGGCTGGTTCCAGGTTCCCTTCCGGAGCGGATCGCAGAGCACCATGTCGTGCCGGTCTCCGAATCGCTCGGCGAATCGCTCGGCCGCCCCCGGCGGCCCACCGAGCACCGCTACTCGGAGTCGCTCGGCGGACGATAGGACAGTGTCGACTAGGTCAACTCCGGCGACCCGAGGGGGGAGTGGTTCCCCGAGCAGATGGGTCGCCAGCACGAGCGGCCACCCATCCGCGACGTTGAGCTCGGAGCGCTCGGCCACATCCCGAAACCGACTGTCATCCTCGGCCAAACGGAGGTGGTTGATGTTGGACGTGATGACAAGGCATGGGCGCTTCTTTGCGGCTCGGTCGAGGATCCAATCAGCCGCCCCGCGCAAGTCGACCGCGTCCAGGCGAAGCTGGCCGAGGCGGACCGAGCGGGGGACGCGGAGCTCGTCGGGGTGCGTACGCTCTCCACACCGGGTACGCGCGTGGGCGCTCTGCCGCGCCCCCAAGGCTCTCTTTGGGGGCTCGCTCACGCCGATGTCCTCACCCAACGGCATACGCAGGCAAGCTTCGCCCGCGGACGTGGGCCGAGTTCGGGTGGGAGTACGCCCCAGGATCGGTGCGAACATGTCGAGCCGTAAGAATTCCCTTCCCCGGCTCAGCACGGCAACAGAAAGGAGGATCGCCATCGTCGTGAAACGCATTATGGGGACCGACGTAGCTGCCGAGGGCGACTGTTCTCTGGCCACATCGATAAAAACGCCGCTTGCGGCCCGAATCTTTTGGTGAGCCGCCCCGGGTTCCGTAGAGGCTCGGATCGGTGGTTCCCTTCCTCATCTGAGGGAGAGAGATTGAAGGTACTCCGCCTCGAGCTCAGAGGGCGGGACATCCCCGATCTCGGAGTGGAGGCGGACGTCGTTGAACCAGCCGACGTACTCGACGATCGCCAGCTCGGCCTCGAAGCACGAGCGAAACCTTCGCCCGTCGACGAGCTCGGTCTTGAGGG
>JBHEMX010000009.1:0-40666 GCA_046262355.1 Actinomycetota bacterium
CTAGTGCTCCTGCGCGGAAGTAACGTCAGCAACCAGGGCGGCACTGCGCGGTGAGGGCAAGGCGCGAGGAGTCGTGCGTACCCGCAGGGTACGTGCGCGACGAGCAACGCAGCCATCGCCGATGCAGGGGCGTTCTGGGGCGACGGGACTTACGCAAAGGTGCACTACGTTAGCTCTGGTCCCGCGCCTTCTACGCCGGCCGGCACGGCGCCCGCGAAGCTCTCGAAGTTCTTCTGGAAGCGCTGGGCGAGTGCGCGCGCCTGAGCCTCGTACGCATCCTCGCTGGCCCACGTCGAGCGTGGATCGAGCACCTGATCGGGTACCCCCGGACACGACACGGGCACATCGAGATTGAAGATCGGATCACGTTTGGTTGCGATCTCGTCGAGAGCGCCTTCCGTCGCAGCCCTCACGATCCGCCGCGTGGTCGCGAGATCGATGCGCTGCCCCTCTCCGTAGGGACCCCCGGTCCAGCCGGTGTTGACCATGAAGACCTTCGCGCCGTGACGGTCGATCCTTTCGGCCAGCATCTCGGCATACGTGACCGGAGGAAGCGGCAGGAAAGGCGCGCCGAAGCAAGTCGAGAAGGTCGCTTCCGGCTCGGCTCCGAGGCCGACCTCCGTGCCCGCCAGCTTCGAGGTGAACCCCGACAAGAAGTGATACATCGCGCCCTTGCGCTCAAGTACGGAGACCGGCGGGAGCACCCCGAAGGCATCGGCCGTGAGGAAGACAACGGAGGAGGCGTGACCCGCTCGTCCTTCCTCGACGAAGCCGGGGATGAACTCAAGAGGATAGACGGCTCGGGTGTTCTCGGTCAGCGAGCCGTCGTCGTAGAGCTCGTTGCGCCCGCCGTCCAAGACGACGTTCTCGAGCATCGAGCCGAACCCGATCGCTGCGTAGATCTGCGGCTCCTTCTCGGCCGAGAGGTCGATGCACTTCGCATAGCACCCACCCTCGAGATTGAAGATTCCGTTATCCGACCAGCCGTGTTCGTCATCGCCTATCAGCGCCCTTCCTTCGTCGGCCGAAAGGGTGGTCTTTCCCGTCCCAGAGAGACCGAAGAACAGTGCCACCCGGCCTTGTGGGTCAATGTTCGCCGAGCAATGCATGGTCAGCACGCCGGCCATCGGCAGGAGATAGTTGGCGGCCGAGAAGATCGACTTCTTCATCTCTCCTGCATATTCCGTCCCGCAGATCAGAACCTTGCGGCGCTCGAGGTCCAGGCCGACGAAGGTGCTCGAGCGCGTACCATCGCGTGCGGGTAGGGGTTCGAACGTCGGTGCCGAGACGAGAGTGAACTCGGGTTCGAACGTCGCAAGCTCACGTGGATCCGGTCGCCGGAAGAGTTGCCGGGCGAACAACGCATGCCACGCATACTCCGCGATCACGCGGACCTTGATCGTGTGGGCGGGATCGGCTCCCACGTACCCGTCGACCACGAACAGCTCCCGTCCGTCGAGATGGACCTGGGCTCGCACCAGCAGTGCATCGAACGCCTCCACATCGATGGGCTGATTGAACCCACCCCAGTCGATGTGACCTCTCGACGCCCCATGAGCAACGATGAAACGGTCCTTGGGAGAGCGGCCGGTGTGTGCGCCGGTGTAAGCGGCGAGTGCCCCAGAACGTGCGAGCTTCGACTCACCCCGCGCCACAGAGATCTCGATCAGCTCCGGCACACTGAGGTTCCACCGCCACGCAGCGCCGGCGGAGGAACCATCCGATGAAAGAGTCGCTTCCATCAAGGCCTCCTGATTCGCGGTTGTCCCGTGCCCGCAGACGGGATGACGACGCCCCTTCAAGCGCTCCATCGAGAGGCGCTGTATGGGTAGTGATGTCTCTCCGTCGGCGCCCGTGTACCGTCGAGCATGACTGAGGATAGTCCGAGTATCGCCGCCGCGCCCGACGCTCCGATCGAAGAGCAGTGTGGGCGCGCTAGGCGCCGGGCGTTACGACGATCACATGCGCCGCCTTCGGGCCGTGAACCCCCGTGACGAGCTCGTTCTCGATGTCTCCCGACTTGCTGGGCCCGGTCGCCACGACGAGATTGGAGGGGCGTTCCGGCAACGACGCGATGCATTCGAACAGCTCGGCGATCGACCCCAGGAGGCGTGAGGCCGGCAGGATCGCGACGTGCACCGTCGGGAGCAGGCTCGGCGCCCTTCCGCCGGGCGGAGCGGACGTCAGCAGGACGCTGCCCGTCTCCGCCACGCCCCACAACGCCGAGGTGACGCCGACGTCCGCGGCCGCCGCGTCCTCGCGCGTGACGTCCGGCCACGACAGCACGCGTCCCCCGACCTCGCCCACGACCTCATCGACGATCGCGGGGACGCCGTCCTCGCGAGCGACGAGAACGAGCGGGCGCTGGTGAGCGGCAAGGATGTCGCGGAGGCTGGACGCGACCCCCGATTCGTCGCAACGGTGGAAGAAGCCGCCGGCGGCCGCCAGCTCGAGCCCGAAGCGCTCGAGGAGGTCGTCGACGTCGGCCCGCCAGTCCGGCGGGACGTCGACCTGCGTCTTCTCCACGCCATCGAGGCCGGAGCGGACCCGCCGGAGGAAGTCCTCTTTGCGCATCAGCTCGCCCGCTTGCGCCTCGAGCGGTCGCCGGGCCGCGGGAAACCGGGGAACGTGCGCCCGCGCGTCCAGCGCGACAGGACCGGCAGAGGGAGCCGGCGCAGCGAACGCCCACCGGTCACCCGGCCCAGCAAGCTGCCGAGCGTCGTGAACGCCTTGAATCTCCCCGGGGTCGCCCAGGCGAGCGACCAAGAGCGGTAGGCAGCCCGCTCCGGAGCGCTTGCGGCGTCGTGCGCGTAGTCCTGCCTCAGGTGGAGGAGGAGATCGTGCAGTGGGATCCTCACGGGACATACCTCGCTGCAGGCGGCGCATAGCGTCGAGGCATGGGCGAGCTCCGCGGCCTCATGGGTGCCTTTCAACAAGGGGGTTATGACCGCGCCGATCGGACCCGAATACACCGGGTCGTACGCGTATCCGCCGACCTGGCGGAAGACCGGACAGACGTTGACGCACGCGCTGCAGCGGATGCAACGCAGTGCGGACTGATACCTCGTCCCAAGGATGTTCGAGCGCCCGTTGTCGAGGATGACCAGGTGACTCTCCTCGGGCCCGTCGCTCTCGTTCGCTCTGCGCGGTCCGTGCAGCAGCGAGGTGTACTGGGACATCTTCTGGCCGGTGTTGCTGCGGGCGAGAAGGCTCAACATCACCGCGAGCTGCTCGAAGTCCCACACGATCCGTTCCATGCCCATGATCGCCACGTGCGTGCGCGGCATCGACGTGCTGAGACGGCCGTTGCCCTCATTCGTAACGAGGCACAGCGTTCCCGCGTCTGCTATCCCGAAGTTGACCCCCGAGACGCCCAGCCCTGCCCTCAAGAAGCGCGCGCGCAGGTCGGCACGAGCGAACGCAGTCAAGGCTGCGGCGTCGTTGGGCAAGGCCTCGCCCGCGGCGCGCGAGAGAACCTCAGTGATGTCTTCCTTGGACTTGTGAACCGCCGGGGCAAGGATGTGGCTCGGTGGTTCGCCGGCCAGCTGGACTATGTACTGACCGAGGTCCGTCTCGATCGGCTCGATCCCCGCATCCGAGAACGCCTCATTGAGCTCTATCTCCTCTGAGACCATCGACTTGGACTTGACAGCTTCGGTCGCCCCCACCTCGCGCGCGAGCGACACCACGTAGTCGCGCGCCTCTTTCGCGTCCGCCGCAAAGAAAACCTTCCCCCCCGCAGCCTCCCACGTCTCCGCCAGCCGTTCGAGATGCTCCGCGAGGCGCGACACGTTGAAATCGCGGATCTGTGCCGCAAGTGTGCGCAGACCTTCGGGATCTTTGAGCGTCGCCATACCTGCGATCCGGGCCGCCGCGTTGCGGTCGACCGCGATGCCGATGGTCGAGGCCAAGCGCGGTTGCTCCAACGACACGCGCGCGCGCGTCTCGAATGACTCTGAATAGTCGTAAGGGAACGTCATCCCTCTCGGCCATCCATCGCCTCATCGAGGATCTCGGCGATGTAACGGCCCTGGAGCGCGATCCCGCGCGCCTCTGCGCGTCCGCATACCTGCATGAGGCAGCCGAGATCGGACGCAACGACCTCATCCGCTCCATGGTCGACGACGTCGTTGACCTTCTCGTCGGCCATGGCGGACGAGAGCTCGGGGTACCGGATCGAGAATGTTCCTCCGAACCCGCAACAGCGCCCCTGCGCCGCAAGCCGCGTCACCTCGACACCTCCAACCGCGTCGAGGAGCTCCCGCGGCTCGTCCGATCGCCCAAGCCCTCGCAGCATGTGACAGGAATCGTGATACACGACCGAGCGCTCATCGTGAGCCTTCAGCGCTCCGAGCGCATCCACCCCGACCTCCTCTGCCACGAAGGACGCAAACTCGCGCGCGCGTCCTGCGACGCCGCGCGCAGCCTCCTCTCTCTCGGTGCCCTCGAACAACTCCGGCCAGTAGTGAGAGACCATCGCACTGCAGGAACCCGAGCAGATGACCACGGGCTCGTCGCCCTCCAGGGCGTCGAGCGCTCCGGCGGCCACACGGCGCGCGTCGTCGACGTGGCCCGAGTTCCACGCAGGCTGGCCGCAGCAGACGGCGCCCCGCCTCATGTCCACCTCGAGCCCGGCGCGCTCCAACACCCGGCGCGCCGCCCCCGCGGCGCGCGGGAACAGCAACGACGCGAGACACGTGGGGAACAACACGACCTTCGTCAGCTCAACCTCTTCTCTCTCGGTCTTCGCGACCAGAGCAGCCTACGACCGCAGGCATGGTCGGGGAGCCGCAGTCGGCGCAGGCACCGACGCACTCACAGGGATCGAGCGTCTCCGAGGGTAGTGCACATCCTCCAGCCGGTGGGAGAGGTCTGCTAGACGGACCCTTCGTCGGCACTCCTGGGAACCTCACGCCCACGGCCGTCGCCGTGCCCCAAGGTTGGGTCGAGGGCGACGGCCACGGCCACGGGGCCGTCGTGCGAGATGGAAACCGCGATCTCGCGCGCGCCGACCCGGGCGCGGGGAGCGCCGTCTGCGCGCCGCGCTATCTCGATGCGCGCGCCCCAAGCGGCCAGCGAACCGAGGCGCAGCGCCTTGATCACGGCCTCCTTGGCCGCGAGCGTCCCCGCGAGCCGTAGGACCGGATCGGGCGCGGCCCGGCAGTAGTCGCGTTCGGCACGGGTGAACAGCCTCCGCTCCAGCGCCGGCGTGCGCTGCAGAGCTGCCCTGAAGCGAGCTATGTCGACGACATCGACCCCGATCACCGTGCGGGTACCAGGCGACGTTGAGGAGGTCGCGCCGACCGGTCGGTTAGACCGCGCGGAGGGCGAGGCAAGCATTCTGCCCGCCGAAACCGAAAGAGTTCGACAGAGCGAAGCGCACCTCGTGCTCGCGCGGGCCCTCGGCGACGTAATCGAGGTCGCACTCGGGGTCCGGATGCGTGAGATTGATCGTCGACGGCACGACACCCTTGTCTATGGCGAGCGTCGTGACCGCCGCCTCGATGGCGCCGGCCGCGCCGAGCATGTGGCCGGTCTGTGACTTCGTCGAGGACACCGGCACCCGCTTCGCCTCGACGCCGAGCGTGTCCTTGAGCGCGATCGTCTCGACGCGGTCGTTGAAAGGCGTGCTCGTGCCGTGAGCGTTGACGTAGTCGACCATGTCCGGGGTCGCGCCGGCGTCCGCGAGCGCGGCTCGCATCGCGAGCGATGCTCCGTGGCCCTCCGGATCCGGCTGGGTAACGTGATGAGCGTCCGCAGATGCACCGTAGCCGACGATCTCCGCAAGTGCCTGGACCCCTCTGCGCTCGGCCGCCTCTTTGCTCTCGAGCACGAGGACGCAGGCTCCCTCGGCACACACGAACCCGTCCCTGTCCGCATCGAACGGGCGGCTGGCGAGCTCGGGCTCGTCGTTGCGGCGCGACAGCGCTCCCATGCGCGCGAAGGCCGAGACCGTGAGTGGCGTGATCGCCGCCTCGCTGCCTCCGGTGAGCATCGCGTCGCAGAGGCCGTGCTTGATGTAGCGGTAGGCCTCTCCAACCGCGTGCGCGCCGGTCGCACAGGCAGAGGTCGGCGCGAAGTTGGGACCGAAGACGCGGAACTTCATGGCTATCGCTCCCGCGGCCGCGTTGGGCATGAGCTTCGGAACCATGAAAGGGCTCACTCGCCGCGCCCCGCCCTCGAGGAAGGCGGCGTGCTCGCGTTCTATGGTGGACAGGCCGCCGATGCCCGACCCGACGATCACGCCGATCCTTTGAGGATCCTGTAGCTCCGAGCAGCGCGCGACGTCCCACGCAAATCCGGCCGCGGCGACGGCCATCTGCGCATAGCGATCCATGCGCGAGGCCTCACGCGGCGAGACGTATGCAGAGGGGTCGAAGTCCGGCACCTCGCACGCGATCCGAACGGGAAGCGCGGACGCGTCGAACGCCTCGATCGAGCGCGCGCCGGAGCGCCCGGTCATGAGCGCGTCCCAGAAGGCCTCGACGCCCGTTCCGAGCGGCGAGACGATGCCGATGCCGGTGATCACAACCTGCGTCATGTCCCTACGGACATCTTCTTCTCGATGAGCGTCATCGCGTCCCCGACGGTCGCTACGCCCTCGAGCTCGGTGTCCGGGATCTCGATCCCGAAGCGCTCCTCGAGACCGAGGGTCAGCTCGACCGTGTCGAGGGAGTCAAGACCGAGATCCTTCGCGAGGTCGGCCTGCTCCGAAACGTCGCCGGCCTCGATCCCGCGCTGGCTCAGGTGCTCCTTGATCGCGTCCAGGATCTCGGCTCTCTTCTCTGCCATCGCAAACTCCTTCCTTCAGGAGGTAAGCCCTCCGTCGGTGACGAACACGCCGCCCGTGATGTAGGCGGCCTCTTCCGAGCATAGGAACTTGACTGTGTTGGCGACATCTTGTGGCGTCCCGGGCTTGCGCTGCGGTATCTCGGCCACCATCTCGTCGAAGCGGTCCCCGAGGTTCGTCGTCAGCTCCGTCGCGATGAGGCCGGGGGCAACGGCGTTGACGGTGATCCCCTTGACCGCAACCTCTTTCGCGAGCGTCTTGGTGAGCCCGATCACGCCTGCTTTGGCGGCCGAGTAGTTGACCTGCCCCGGGCTCCCGCGCAGCCCGGCGATCGACGAGATGTTGACGATCCGTCCCCAGCGCCCTCGCAGCATCGACTTCAGCGCGCGCCGGCAGCAGTAGAACGTGCCCGAGAGGTTGATGCGCAGGATGCTCTCCCACGAGTCGTCGGACATGCCCAGCGCGAGCCCGTCGGCGCGCGTGCCCGCGTTGTTCACGAGCACCTTCACGGGCCCGAGCGCGTCCTCGATCTCGGCGAAGAAGCGCTGCACCTCGCCGGGGTCGCCGACATCGGCCTGTACGCAGATGCCCTCGCCACCCGCTTCCTCGATCAACGTCAGCGTCTCCTTCGCCTCGTCGCCGCGTGACATGTAGTTCACGGCGACGGGATGCCCGAGCCCGGCGAGCTCGAGCGCGACGGCCCGCCCGATACCGCGCGACGCGCCGGTGACGAGCGCGACGCGATCACCCACGGATCTCACCGGCCAACGCGAGGGATGCCCCCTCGTCCACCGGCGCTCCCCACTGCAGGACGCCCGTGCCCCAGGTGAAGCCTGCTCCGAAAGTCGTCACCACAACGCAGTCGTCGTCCCCGAGGCGACCCGCATCGGCGGCCTCGCCGAGCGCGATCGGGATCGATGCGGCAGAGGTATTCCCGAGGTAGGCGATGTTGAGCGCGACCTTGTCGGCGGCGATCCCCAGGCGCGCGCCTACCGCCTCGAGGATGCGCGCGTTGGCCTGGTGCGCGACGAGCAGGTCGACATCGCTCACGGTCAATCCCGCACAGGCAAGCGTGTCCTGAACGGATGCCGTCATGCCCTCCACGGCGCGCCTGTAGACCTCACGACCCTGCATCTCGATGAGGCCGGTGGCCGCGGGGATCCACAGAAGCTCCGGCTGTGAGCCCTCGGAGCCGAGCTGCCACGGCCCGAGGCGCGTGGGCCCCTCCTTAGCCTCCAGGACCAAGGCTCCGGCGCCGTCGCCGAAGATCACGCAACTCTTGGGATCCGAGTAGTCGGTCACCGTGGTCAGCACGTCGGCGCCGATGACCAGCACGCGTCGAGCGGCGCGCGCGTCGATCAACGCGCTCGCCTGGGCGAGCGCGTAGACGAAGCCGGAGCATGCCGCATTGAGATCGTAAGCCGCGGCGTTCGGCGCGCCGAGGGCATGCTGCACCAACGGCGCGGTCGCAGGCATCTTGAGATCCGGCGTGCACGTCGCCAGAACGATCATGTTGAGGTCCTCGGGGGCGAGGCGCGCGCGCTCGAGCGCGGCCGCGCCGGCCGCGATCGCCAGCGAGGAAGTCGTCTCACCGGGCCCGACCACGCGACGCGAGCGGATCCCGGTCCGCTCGAAGATCCACTCATCGGTGAGGCCGAGCTGCGGGGCGAGTTCCTCGTTCGTCAGCTCGCGCGTAGGCAGGGCGGTCCCCCATCCGGTGACCGCCGCTCCCGTCAGCAACTGCGAACCCAGAAGAGCGCCTCCCCCTCTCGAACGGGCTGGCCGGGAAGCGCCAGCATGCCCATCATCCACCCGCGGAAGGGAGACCGGACCTCGATCCTGTTGCTGCCGCTGTGCACCTCGGCCACCGGCTGACCCGGCTCCACCCACTCCCCCTCGCTCGTGAACACCTCCGGGGGAAGCGGCAGAAAGCGGCCGGAACAGGGCGCCACCACGACGCGCTCCGGGATCATCGTCACCTCGGGGACCGTGGCGGTCTCCGCCTGGGCCGTGGCTGCGAGGACCTCACGCACGGGCGCCCACCTCCGTGCCCGAGTCGAGCTCGGTGAACGTCCGCTGCGCCAGACCTGCGACGATGCGGCCGGGACCCATGTCGTCGAAGTCGCGCACGCCCTGGTACCACAGCCATTCCAGCGATTCCCGCCAGCGGACCCTGGTCGAGAGCTGCTGCACGAGCAGCTCGACGATGTGATCGGGCGCGCCGTGGGGGCGCGCCGTGACGTTGGACAGCACGGGCACGGCAGGAACCTGCACCGAAACGCCTTCGAGCGTGCGGCGCAGCGGGCTCTCCGCGGGCGCCATCGCGACCGTGTGGAAGGGTCCGGAGACCTCGAGCAACACCGAGCGTCCACCCCGGGCGCGCACCACCGCGGCGGCGTCGGCGAGACCCTTCTCACTTCCCGCTACGACGGTCTGAGCCGGCGCGTTGTCGTTGGCGACCTGAACGCCGGTGCGCTCGGCGATGTCCTCCACGGCGCTGAGCTCGAGGCCGAGCACGGCTGCCATGCCTCCGGCGGAGGATTTCGATGCGGCCATCATGGCCTCGGCCCGCACGTTCACGCAGCGCAAACCGTCCTCGAAGCTCATGGCGCCGCCGGCCACGAGCGCGGCGTACTCCCCGAGGCTATGGCCCGCGAGGAAGTCTAGGGTCGGGCGCTCTTGCTCGGCGCGCCGGTACGCCGTCAACGAAGCCGTATAGATCGCCGGCTGCGCGAGCGATGTCGGCAGCATCGCGCCTTTGCGCCGCGCCGCGATCTCGACCTTGCGGCGGAGGTTGAAGCCGAGCACGTCGGACGCCGCCTCGAGCAGAGGGTCTCCGCTCACCAGCGCGTCGAGAACCGTGCGGGCGGGGATCCCCTGGCCCGGGAAGAGGCCGACGATCATGCTGCGCTTCCCCGCCGCAGGCGGCGCCGCACGCCCAGGACCGCGACGCCCGCGGCACCCACGGCGCCGGCGACGGTCCCCGCGAAGAGCCAGCGACCGTGGCCATCGCTCGATCCCGCGTCGATCACTCCGAGAGGCGAGATCGATGCCTCTCGGAGCGCGGCAAGCAGACTCTCGGCGAAAGCCTCTCGAGGCCACGTGTTGCCCAGTGCCGCACGAAGCGCCGAGTCGAGTGATGCGGTCATGCAATGTCCTTTCCGTCGAGGGCCTTACGTAGACGTGCTCGGGCGCGGTGAAGAAGGATCCGTACGGCACCCCGGCTGCGGTCCGTGATGTCGGCGACCTCCTCGATCGAGAAGTCCTGGATGTAGCGCAGCGCAACCACCTCTCTCTGTGCCGGAGGCAGTGCCGCCACCGTGTCCCACACGAGGCCGCGCGCCTCGCCGACGATGACCTGGGACGCAGGAGACGGCGTGGGGTCGATCTCATCGGGCATATCGTCGGAGACGACGGGCGACCGACCGGCGCGCTCTCGCCACGTCGACAACGAGTTGTGCGCGATGCGAAAGACCCACGACGAGTAAGAGCCCTCTGCGCGATACGTCCCAGCCGACGACAACGCCTTGAAGAAGACGTGAGCCGTGAGGTCCTCGGCGGTTGCGTCGTCGGGTACCTGCGACCGCACGAAGCGGTACACCGGGCAGAGATAACGCCGGTAGAGCTCGGCGAAGGCCTCGAAGTCCTTCGGCGCTCGCTCTGCCAGCGTCTCGTCGTCCACCTCGGTGAACAGGTCCATGTCTAAGGCGCGAGCCTGCATGCGATGCGCATACCCCTCTCTTGTCGGACCAGACGCCTACCCCAGCCTGATGGGCGAGCCTTACCCCCTTCAGACTCGGCTATGGCCGCGGCTGTTACATGCCGGAGGGAAGTTTCTCGGATCCGCGTCCGCAACCCTCCGGCCGAGATCCCTATTCCTTCCCTGATGGTTCGTTCCTGATAGGGAGATACTGGAAGCTAACGTCCCCTTGGCATGATGACGCCCATGCAAGAGACGATCGCACCCGAACGCCGCGTCGACGGCGACGTCGAAGAGGCCTTCGAGCTCGACAAGCCGTGGCTGGTCGTGGTGTGGAACGATCCCATAAACCTCATGGCCTACGTAACCTGGGTCCTGCAGAAGCTGTTCGGGTACCCCGAGGCAAAGGCCGCGAAGTTGATGCTTCAGGTGCACAACGAGGGCAGAGCGGTGGTCTCGAGCGGCGCGCGCGAGAAGGCCGAGCTCGACTGCTTCCGCCTCCACGCCCACGGGTTGTGGGCGACCATCGCCAAGAGCGACTGATGCCGGCCCTCGAAGAGCGCGCCGACGGCTCGGCCCTGCTGCGACTGGACGAGACCGAGAGCGACATGCTGCGCCGGCTGGTCGAGGAGATGAAGGCCCTCCTCGAGGTCGGCATGTCGGGCGATCCGGTGCTCGAGCGACTCTTCCCCGACGCGTACGAGGACCCGACCGAGGCGCAGTCCTACAGGGATCTGACGGGAGACGATCTGATGAGCGCCAAGGTCGAGGCGCTCGAGGCCGTTCGGGCGACGCTCGGCGAACGTGGTGGGGCGGTCTTGGCGCTCGACGCGGCCAACGTCGATGCGTGGCTCCCGATACTCACGGATCTCCGTTTGGCGATCGGCACGCGCCTCGACGTCGACGATCAGGGGATGCAGCGGGCACCCGCACCGGGCGACCCGTCGGCGGCGGCCCTGTCGGTCCTTCATTGGCTCGGGCGGGTCCAGCAGACGATCGTTGAGGTCCGGCTCACGCGCGCGCTCGACGAAGCATGACGCAGCTACACGAAGGCGACCCGGCGCCCGACTTCGAGCTCCGCGACGGGGACGGCAAGACGTGGCGCCTATCTCGACTGCGCGGCGATCCGGTCGTCGTCTACTTCTATCCGGCCGACGACACTCCAGGGTGCACCAGGCAGGCATGTGACTTCCGCGACGCGCGCAACGTGTTCCAGGACGCGGGCTATACGGTTCTGGGGATCAGCCCGCAGGGAGCAAGGTCCCATCGCACGTTCACACAGAAGTACGCCTTGAACTTCCCGTTGCTGATAGACGAGGACTACACGGTCGCACAGGCGTACGGTGTCAAGGCCACCAAGAGACGGTTCTTCAAGAACGTGCCTCTCGATGTCGTGCGCTCGACGTTCGTCGTCGACCGCGAGGGGCGGATCGCCGAAGCGCTCTACGGCGTCTCCGGCAAGGGTCATGTCGCCGAGCTGCGAGGGTTGCTCGAGATCTGACCCTGGCGCACGCTGCTACAAACGCTTGCGCAGCACTGCCATGTCTTCTGCGATGTTCGGCCACGGCGTCTCACATATCACGACGGGTGCGCCGGAGGCCTTGACCATGGCTATGAGCGCGTCTTCGTCGATGTGTCCATCCGCGAAGTTCGCGTGACGATCCGCGCCTGTTCCGGGCGGATCCCTGGAGTCGTTCACGTGCAGAACATCGATGCGCCCCGTCGCTTCGAGGGTGCGCGCGACGACATCGTCGAGATCCTCGCCCGCGGCATGTGCGTGACACGTGTCAAAGCAGAAGCCGACGTCGAACTCCTCGAGGTGACTCCAGAGCTCCGCAAGCACGTCGATGCGGCGGGCCATCGCGTTGGTTCCACCGGCGGTGTTCTCGATGAGGATCGGCACCTCGCTGTGAAGCTCCTCGAAGACCTTGCGCCAACGACGGAAACCCCGGTGCACGCCATCCTCGGCATGACCCGCATGAACGATTACCCCTGCCGCACCGACCTTCGCGGACATCTCGAGCGTGTCGGCGAGGATCTTGCGCGAGGGGATGCGCACGCGATTGTTCGGCGAGGCCACGTTGATCAGGTAGGGCGCGTGCACGTAGATCGGCAGGGAAGAGGCTCTCAGCTCCTGTGCGTCGGTGCGCTCGGGCGGCTTCTTCCACGACTGAGGAGGGCCGACGAACATCTGCAGACACTCCGCCTCGACGAGGGCCGCCGCCTCGAGCGGATCGTCGGATGGAACGTGAGCACCGATGATCATGGCCGTCATCATCCTCGCGCCGCGGCGCCGCGAGCCGGCGCCTGAGGTCCTTGCGGCCCAACCCGGGCGACGTGTCGCAGCGGCGTGATCCGCGCAGCCGCCGGATGGCTCATACGGCGAAGCGGATGTTCATCACGTCGCCCTCGGCGACGACGTAGTCCTTGCCCTCGACGCGCAGCCGGCCCGCGGACTTCGCTGCGTCCCAGGAGCCCGCCGCCACGAGATCGTCGTAGCTCACGACCTCGGCCCGGATGAAGCCTCTGGCGAGGTCCGAGTGGATCGCCCCGGCGGCCTGAGGCGCGCGCGCCCCCCGCGGCACCTCCCAAGCGCGCGTCTCGTCCTCCCCCGTCGTGAGGAACGTGATGAGGTCGAGCGCGCGGTAGCACGCCGCCACGACTCGCTGAAGCCCCGGCTCCTCGATGCCGAAGCCGGCGAGCAGCTCGGCGGCTTCGGCGGGCTCGACCCCGGCCACCTCGGCCTCCAGCGCAGCGCTTACGCGGATGGCACCGTCGGGAACAGTTACCGCTCCAGACGGGCCCTCCTCGACGTTCGCGACGGCGATCCAGGGCTTGAGCGTCAGGGGTCCGTAGCCCCGCAGAACCTTGCGCGCCGCCTCGTCGAGGTCACCCGCGCGCAGCGGGTGTTCAGAGTCCAAGAGCGCGTGGGCACGCTCGAGCACATCGACCTCGATCCCACCCTCCTGGGAGCTCTTCGCCCTCTTTGTCGCCTTGAGCAGTCCGCTCTCCACGCTCGCCAGGTCCGCGACCATGAGTTCGGTCTCGACGTCGGCCAGCTCGGCCTTGGGATCGGGATCGGGCCCGAAGCCCCGCAGCACGATGCAGAGCGCATCGACCTGCCGATACTCGGCGATGCCCTGGGCCGTGAGGCCCCCAGGGACGTCGACGAAGCGCACCTTGGCCGGGACGACCTTGCGCGACCTCTCCATGCGCGCAAGGACGTCGACCCGAGCGTCGGGCACGTCCACGACGGCCTGGTTGGCGCGGCCCCCGACGGATCCCGAGCGCGTCAAAGCAGTGAACAGCGTCGACTTACCCGAGTACGGCAGCCCCACGATGCCCACGTCCCTCATGCCCGAACCCTACGACGGAGGTCCGCCGCCCCCGCCGCCGTCGCTCGTCGGGCGCGTGGCGGCGTCAGAGGATGCTTGCGCCGAGCGCGCTCACGATCAGGTCCACCGCCAGCTCCGCCGTCGCATTGGCGTTATCGAGGGTCGGGTTGACCTCGACCACCTCGAGCGAGGTCATCATGTTCGTCTCGGCGAGGAGCTCCATCGCGAGGTGGGCCTCGCGATAGGAGAGCCCGCCCCTCACCGGAGTTCCGACGCCTGGGGCGATCTCCGGGTCGCACACGTCCACGTCGAGCGAGAGGTGCACGAAGCCCGGGCCGTGAACGACCATGAGGGCCTCGTTCATGACCGAGGCGATGCCCCTGCGGTCGATGTCCTCCATGGTCAGCACGCACAGGTTCCGCTCCCTGATGAGCGCCTTCTCGCCCGCATCGAGCTGACGGACCCCGACGACGGCGCAGCGCGCGCGTTCGACCCACGGAGGAGGCTCGAAACCGTCGAGGACGAAGCCGCACTCCCCGAGAGCGGCGGCGAGTGGCATCCCGTGCACGTTGCCCGAGGGCGAGGTGGCGGGACGGTTCAGGTCCCCGTGCGCGTCGACCCACAGGAGGCCGCCCGAGCCGTGGACGGAGCTCAGTCCGGCGAGCGTCCCCATCGCTATCGAGTGATCGCCGCCGAGCACCAGCGGGACCCGGCCGTCCCGAGCGACACCCGCGACCTGGAACGCTATCTGTGCGCACGAAGCGAGGATCTCTGCCAGGTAGCGGGCGTGCTCATCCTGTTCAACAGCGACCTCGGGGATCTCGGCGCTCACGTTGCCCCGATCGACGACTTCCGTCCCGAGGGCCCCGAGCCGCTCCGCAAGTCCCGAGATGCGGATGGCGCTCGGCCCCATGTCCACTCCACGGCGCGCCGCCCCGAGATCGAGAGGGGCGCCCACTATCGACACGCGCTTACCGTCGGTCATGCGAGAGATAATCCTGCATCCTCGTGCTGCGCGCCGGACCAGAGGGACCGGACCAGAGGGAAAGGAACACCTGATGACGATCGCGAGGCGGGGCGTGGCTGTGGTGACGGGAGCCTCGAGCGGCATCGGCGCCGCGACGGCTCTGAGGCTCGCGAGCGAGGGTTTCTCTGTGGTGTTGGGGGCGCGCCGCATCGACCGGTTGCAAGAGGTGGCGCGGCGCTGCGGCGGGCGAGCTTTGGAGCTCGACGTGACCGATCCCACGTCGGTCGAAGCCTTCGGCGCCGAGGTTCAGGGCGCCCGCGTGCTCGTCAACAACGCCGGGCTCGCATCTGGTCTCGAGCCCATCGCGGGGATCGACGAGGGACGGGTCGAGCAGATGTGGGCCACCAACGTCATGGGCCTGCTACGCGTTACTCGGTCGTTGCTTCCGACGATCGAAGCGTCCGGCGACGGCCACATCGTGAACGTCAGCTCGATCGCCGCGTTCGAAACCTATCCGGGGGGCGCCGGCTACACCGCGTCCAAGCACGCCGCGCGCGCGATCACGAGGACGCTGAGGGTCGAGCTCCTCGGACGCCCCGTGCGCGTGACGGAGATCGCGCCGGGGCACGTGGATACCGAGTTCGCGCTGGTGCGCTTCGACGGCGACGCCGACAAGGCGCGCGCGACATACGAGGGCTTCACGCCGCTGGCGGCGGAGGATGTCGCCGACTGCATCGCTTGGGCCGTGACGAGACCGGCCAACGTCAACATCGACGAGATCGTGGTGCGCGCCAGAGCACAGGCCAACGCCACGACGATCGCCCGGGGATCCGGGGAGAAGGAAGGAGGGACCTAGGTGTGTTCCTGTTGTTGCTTCTCGGCCTCTTCGTCGATCTCTTTCCCTTCCTTGGGAGGGATCTTCAAAGATAGGACGGTCGTTGCCCCGAGCACGACGACGATCACGGCCAGAGAGAGCCATATCGGGACTTCGACGTGGACGGCTTCGAGCAGCATCTTGACGCCCACGAACGCAAGCACGATGGCGAGGCCGTAGTTGAGTAGGTGCAGCCGATCCATGCCGCCCGCCAGCAGGAAGTAGAGCGCGCGCAGACCAAGGATCGCGAAGACGTTCGACGTCAGCACGATGAAGGGCTCGCGCGTCACGCCGAAGATAGCAGGGATCGAATCCACCGCGAAGATGATGTCGGTGAACTCGATGAACAGCAGCACGATGAACAGAGGCGTGGCAAGGCGCTTGCCGTTCTCGACGGTGAAGAGCTTCTGACCATCGAAGTTGTGAGTCGTCGGGAAGCGTTTACGCGCGAACTTGAGCACCGGGTTGTTCTCGGGATGGATGTTCTCGGTGGCACCACGCGCTATCCGGTATGCCGTGAAGATCAGGAAGGCCCCGAACACATAGATGACCCAATCGAAGTTGTTGATCAAAGCGGTCCCTGCGGCGATGAAGATGCCACGGAAGATGATCGCTCCCAGGATGCCGAAGAACAACACCTGATGCTGATAGGCGCGCGGGATGCTGAAGTAAGTGAAGATGACGACGAAGACGAACATGTTGTCGACCGAGAGCGAGTACTCGATCAGGTAGCCGGCGAAGTACTCACCGGCGAGCTTGCTTCCCTCCAAGATCCAGATGCCGATGCCGAAGGCCACCGCCAGCACGACCCAGACGCCGACCCAGGTCGCCGCCTCCTTGACGCTTTGTTCATGCTCCTCGGCATGAAAGAACTTGAGGTCGATCAGCAACATCGCGATGACGAACGCGATGAAACCTGCGTAGAACTGCCACCCTACGTCCAACATGCCTCCAGAACCTCCAGCCGGCCGGGCCCCTGGTGAGGTTTGGCTCCCAGGATAGGCCCAACCACACCAAGCCGCGCGTGTGCCGTGCTGTGCCGAACGAGCCGGAGCCGCAGCCCCGGAGCGCCAGCGGCCGGCTTGCCAAGACGGCGCCTCAAAGCAACGTAATGTAGCGCCCATGAGGAGGACGACACCTGAGCCATTCGTCGTCGTCATCTTCGGCGCGTCGGGCGATCTCACGAGGCGGAAGCTCCTTCCGGCGCTGCACAACCTCCACATGCAGGGTTTGATCCCGCCCGAGACGACCGTCGTCGGAACCTCCAGGACCGATTACTCGCAGGAGGAGTTCTGCGACGAGCTGAAGACGGCGGTCGAGGAGCACTCGCGCATAGAGCCGACCGACGCGTCATGGTCGTCGTTCGCCAAGGACGTGCACTACGTCTCCGGAGATGTATCGTCCACCGACCTCTACGACAAGCTCGGAGAGCAGCTGGAGGGGATCGACGGCCGGCGCGGCACCCGCGGCAACAGGGTGTGGTACATGGCGACGTTGCCGGAGCTCTTTCCCGTCATCGGGGAACAGCTCGGTAAGAGCGGGCTGCTCGAGACGGGGGGACACCACCGCCTCGTGGTCGAGAAGCCGTTTGGGCAGGACCTCGCCTCTGCGCGCGAGCTCAACGTGACGCTGGGCCGATGCTTCAGGGAAGATCAGATCTTCCGCATCGATCACTACCTCGGCAAGGAGACGGTCCAGAACCTTCTCGTGTTCCGCTTCGCCAACGCGATCTTCGAACCCATCTGGAACCGCCGTTACATCGACCATGTCCAGATAACCGTGGCGGAGGAACTCGGCATAGGGAGCCGCGCCGGCTTCTACGAGCGCGCCGGGGCGCTGCGCGATGTGTCGCAGAACCACCTTCTTCAGCTCCTCGCGTTGATCGCCATGGAGCCCCCCGTCGCATGGGACGCCAACGCGATCCGCAACGAGAAGGTGCAGGTGCTCCAAGCCGTGCGGCGATGGGCGGCCGACGACTTCGCGACGGTCGCCTCGCGCGGTCAGTACGCGGGCTACCGAGAGGAACCTGGGGTCGATCCTCATTCCTCGACCGAGACCTTCTTCGCCGCGAAGCTGCTCATCGACGACTGGCGCTGGGCGGGCGTCCCCTTCTACCTTCGGACCGGCAAGAAACTGCCCGCGCAGGTGACCGAGATTGCGATCCAGTTCCAGCGTGTTCCTCATCTGCTGTTCAGGAAGACGGCGGTCGAAGAGCTTGAGCCGAACCAGCTCGTCATCCGGATCCAGCCGGACGAGGGTTGCTCGCTCACGTTCGGGACGAAGGTCCCCGGGCCCTTGGTCGAGGTTCGATCGGTGGAGATGGAGTTCGACTACGAGACCGACTTCGGCTCCGGCACTCCGGAAGCATACGAACGGTTGCTCCTGGACTGCATGCTCGGCGACGCGACGTTGTTCGCGCGCTCGGACGAGATCGAGGCCGCATGGGAGATCTTCGACCCCATCCTCGACTACTGGAGCGAGGGCGGACGGCCGGGGGCATACCGGCCCGGAACCTGGGGCCCGCCGAGCGCCGAGGAGCTTCTGCGGCGCGACGGACGCCGATGGCGAGACCCCCCGACGTGACGTTTCTCGTCGAGGCCTTGGACCCGGGAAGCTACGACAGAGAGGTCGCCGCGAGGATCGCTCTCGATCTGCCCGGACGGGGATCGGTCGTGCTCACCGGCGGAACGACCGCAGCACGGATCTATGGGTGCCTGGCGCGGGCCGACGCCGGATGGGGGGACCTCGACGTCTTCTTCTCCGACGAGCGTTGCGTGCCTCCCGACGACGACGCGAGCAACTTCGGGATGGCCGCGCGACTGCTCCTGGAACCGGTCGGGGCCCCGTCCGTGCATCGCATGCGAGGGGAAGATGATCCGGAGGAGGCGGCGCGTGCCTACGGCGCCGAGGTGTCCGCCGGGGCCGCGGAGGGCTTCGATCTCGTGTTGCTCGGCATGGGGTCCGATTGCCACATCGCTGCTTTGTTTCCCGGCTCACCCGCCCTGGCTGCGTCCGAGCTCTGCGTCGCCGTCGAGAGGCCGGACGGCCTCGGGGGTCTGACGCTGACCCCGCCCGCGTTGCTGGCCTCTCGCACGGTGCTTGTTGTGGTTGCCGGCGGCGGCAAGGCCGAGGCCGTGCGGCGCGCGGTTGCAGGCGGCCAGGAGCCGCAGTCGTGTCCGGCTCGCCTCCTGGCCGAGCATCCCAACGCCACCTTCCTGCTCGACGAGGGCGCAGCTTCCCTCCTCTAGCGGCGCGCGCGGTGGCTTGCGGAAGGCATGGCAACCTCGAGCGGTGGGTATGCAGCGGGGGTGGTTGGGGCGCAGAAAACTGCGGGGACGTTGCTGTCCCATCGCTATGAGCTAAAGAGCACCATCGGCAAGGGCGGCATGGGCGTGGTATGGCGCGCTCAAGACACGCTGCTGCGTCGAGAAGTGGCCATAAAGGAGGTCTGTCTCCCCGCCGAGCTGTCGGCGACGGACAGCGACGCCGTGCAAGCGCGCGTCCTGCGGGAGGCTCGGACCGCCGGCCGCCTCAGCCATTCCGCCGTCGTGACCGTCTACGACGTCGTTCGGGACGGCGGCGTCACCTACATCATCATGGAGCTCGTCGAGGGCACCACCCTCGACGAAGTGATCGCCGGGCGAGGACCTCTGCAGCCCTCGGAGGTCGCGGACATCGGTTTGCATGTGCTCGGCGCGCTGGAAGAGGCTCACGCTCAGGGCATCGTTCATCGAGACGTCAAGCCGGGCAACCTCATCGTGACCTCGGAGGGTCGAGTGAAGCTGGCCGACTTCGGGATCGCGTCGCTCAAGGGTGACCCCAAGCTCACCGCAACGGGCATCCTGCTCGGGTCTCCGTCCTATATGGCGCCGGAGCAGGCGCAGGACGAGGACAGCGGGCCTCCGGCCGACATCTGGGCCCTCGGAGCCACCCTGTACTACGCGGTCGAGGGACGCGCGCCCTTCGACAGAGGCCAGCCCATACCGACCCTCACGGCCGTCGTCTACGACGAGCCGGAGCCCCCCGAGCGCGCCGGCGCCTTGGGCCCGACGGTCATGGCGATGCTCGAGAAATCGCCGCGCGCGCGTCCCTCCGGCGCCTCTCTGACACACGCCTTGAGAGAGGTCGCGCGCGGCCGCGCTGCGCGCCCCGCGGCGCAGCACGGCGCGGGCGCCACGGCCGGTGCGGGCGCAGGGGCCGCCGAGAGGCCCGCTCGAGCCGCCTCGCCCACAGACGTGTGGTCGCGCGACCCCGAGCGACCTCGGGTGCAGCCCCAGGAGCCGGAGCCCCCGCGCCGCGGCGTGTGGCCGTTCGTCGCAGGGATTATCGCCCTCCTCGCCGTTGCCGTCGCCCTGTTGTTCACACTCCTGGACGGCGGCGGCGATGCGCCCAAGCGCGCGGGAGAGAAGAGACCCGCGGCGGCGTCCGGCAACGAGGGCGCCGACAAGACGAGCGGCGGTGGCGGGAACGACGCGCCGGGTAACGAGAACGAGACGGGCCAGGCGGCGTCGGACGCCTCCGGAGAAGCTGAGGCCGTGCCGGAGGACTGGGCGACGCACGTCGACAAGGGGAGTGGCTTCGCCATCTCCTATCCGTCGGACTGGACCGCGGTGTCCCAGCCGACGGACGCCATGAGCATGGACTTCCGTGACCCCGAGGGCGGAACCTATCTGCGCATCGACTGGACCGACAGTCCCGGCAACGACCCCGCCCAGGCGTGGCGCGACTTCGAGCCGGTCTTCCGAGCCGGGCACTCGAACTACGAGCGCATGCAGATCACGCCCACGACGTTCAAGGGTTTCGACGCCGCCCTGTGGGAGTTCACCTACTCCGATGGAGGCGCGCGCCTCCACGCGGCCGACCTCGGCTTCGTGACCGGCGACTACGGGTTCGCGCTGAACTTCCAGACGCGCGCCGAGGACTGGGCCGCCTCCCAGGACCTCTTCGAAGCACTCAAGACGAGCTTCCGACCGCCTGCCTGATCTCGGCGCTCCTACGTAGTCCTGCGTATCAAGCGGCAGCGCCGCGCGCCCGATACCAGAAGTGACCCCAACCGAAACGGCAAACCTGCGGCAACGCGGGGGCGCAAAGCCAGGGGCCCCTCTCCTTGCGAAGGGGCAGCCCAGCTACCGAACTGGGAGGAACGATGCTCCTCAGACGCATCCTCGTCGGCGCATCCGCCGCAGTGCTTCTCGGGACCCTGATCCCCGTGACCAACGCCACCGCAGGCCGCGGATGCTGGTCCTACAAGGGCGGCGAGCGCAAGTTCGCCGAGAAGATGAACGCCGCGCGCCGCAAGTCCGGGCGACGCGCGTTCCAGCTCGATCCGGAGCTCTCCAAGGTCGCGCGCAAGCACACGCGCGCGATGACCGGGAACAACCTGCTGTTCCACAGCACGTCGGTGCAGCTGCGCAACAGGGTCACGAACTGGACCTGGCTTGGCGAGAACGTAGGCGTCGGGGGCGGCGTGCGGTCGCTGCACAAGGCGTTCATGCGTTCGCCCGCCCACAAGAGCAACATCCTCGAAAGGCAGTCCCGGCACATCGGCGTAGGAACCAGGCGGGCGCACGGCCGCCTCTGGGTGACGGTGATCTTCCAGTCCAAGGCCGACCCCGGCACGACGCTGCAGATGCCCTCGTGCTGACGCACGCCCGCTGAGACATCTTCGGACGGCTCTCCTATAGGGTCTGATCGAGCTTTACGTCGGTCCTGCAGTCACATGGAGGTGAGTCGGTGAGGGGAGAGGGTGGGGCGGACGTTCACGTAACCCTCAAGATCCCCCGACCGCTCTACGAGCAGCTCAAGCAGGTCATCCAGGGATCGGGCTTCCACTCCGTCACCGAGTTCGCCGTCTACGTGTTGAGAGATCTCGTCTCGCATCGCGGTCACGAGGGCCCCGCCCGCGTCAGCTTGCCGTCCCCGGATGAGGTCGAGCCGCTCTCCCCCGAGGAGATCGACGCGATCAGGAAGCGGCTCGAGTCGCTCGGCTACCTCTGAGCGCGTCTCCCCCGGCTCCACGATGTTGATCCGGCTGCGACCGCTCGCGTACCTGCTGGCTCTCGCTCTCGGCGCCGGGGCGTGCGTTCCGCCCGAGCCCGAGACTTTCCCGCGCCGGTTCGATGCCGAGACGTACATGGCAGAGATCCAGAGGGCGGGACGGCTCCGGATCGGGATCCCCGAGGACGCCCCGCCCCTCGGCTATGTCGATGCCCACACGGGGCGCGCCAAGGGCTTGACCGTCGAGCTCGGGCGCGCTCTGGCGAGATTCCTGCGCGTCGAGCCCGACTTCAGGCGTTACCCGTCCGCCCGCCTCATCGGACTCGTGGAGGTCGGGGGACTCGACGTCGCCTTTCCGGCCACGCCGATCGACGAGAACCTCGTTCGGACCCAGGGGGTTTCGGATCCCTACCTGGTGGCCCATCAGCGCCTGCTTGTTCCGACCGCGTCGGGCATCGAGGAGGTCGAGGGCCTCTCCGGAAGCAGGCTCTGTTCCCTCCTCCAGCCCGGAACCGGCGTCGACGTCGCCCGCCTCGTGACGAACGTGCAGGTCCTGTCGGTCCTCGACCTCGACTCGTGTCTCGCCGCGCTGCGCGCAGGGGCCGCGGATGCGATCACGGCAGAGGACTTCCGCCTCCTTTACGCACGGCGCGTGCTCGAGCGCACTCCCGGCGCGCCGCAGATGTCGCTCGAGGGCGCCAACCTCAACCTCGTCGGATACGGGGCCATCGCCCTGCAGTCGACAGGCTTTCCCCAGTTCGTCAGGGACGCCCTGAACGAGGTGAAGAGCGATGGACGGTGGCAGGGGGCCTACGACAGGTGGATCGGGGGGTCGGCGGAGCCCCCCACGATGACACTCGAGGAAGCCGCCGCACTATGGCCGACCGACACTTGAGCGCCTCCTACGGCCAGCCGTAGACGTTGCCCGGGTTCGAGCGGAACTCGAACACCTGCTGAACGTAGAGGTGGCCGTTGCGCCACCGGGTGCCGACGCCCTGGAAGCGCCAGCGCCCGAGGATGTTGGAGCGGTGCCCCGGCGAGTTCCAGAACGCCTTGAAGAGCTGGCGGCAGTGCCTGCCCGTGCCCGAGTTCTGTCCCAGGGAGCGCCAGTGCGTCACCTTGCTGGTGAGGCCGCGATCGTGGGAGATGGAGCCGGCTTTCGCCATCTTGCGGGCGTGGCGGCGGGCCACGTAGGCGATCTGCTTGTCCCACTGGAGAGGGCGCAGGCTGCGGCGTTCCCGTCTGTGGTTGATCTTCCTCATGAAACACCGCTCCACACGCCTGAAGTGGTAGCCCGAGGCGCGCTTGGCAGACGCCGAACGTTTGCTCGACGTCAGCTCCAGACGACCAGACGTTCGGCCGCCACCTGCGATGAGCACGAGAGCGGCTCCGAGCAACGCGACGACGATCGACGCCCGCCGCCTCGATCTGAGCGCTACGCGCGGCTCCGCCATGCGATCTCCCTCCGTATGGTGGATCTGCGCAGCACTTGGGGAAGCGTAGATACCTACCAAGCGCGGAAGAACTTTTCAACGTCTAAGGGGACGGCTCTTGCGACAGCGCTTTGTGAGCATCCATCTGCGTCGCGTAATGCAATGCAGGTCACGGCACACTTATGACTGAGTAGTTTTTCGCGAACCTTCATAGACCTCTAGACAAATCTGTATCGCTCGGGGAGGCTTCTCGTGTGGCCGACGGCAGTTCGATCTCCGACAAGACGGTTCTCATCGTGGACGACGACGAGGAGATACGACACGTTCTGCGGCTTTTGTTCGAAGCCGAGAGCATGCAGGTCATCGGCGAGGCGGCGAACGGAGTCGAGGCCGTTCCGCTCGCGCTCAATCATCAGCCTGACTTCGTGATCCTCGACTACAGGCTCCCGCAGCTGGACGGCGAAGGCGCGGCCGAGATACTCCGCGCGGTCGTGCCCGGCACGAAGATCGTCGCCTTCTCGGCCTTCCTCGAGCAGCGACCCGGGTGGGCCGATGCCTACCTCAACAAGGACCGCATCGCCGAGCTCATGCCCTTGCTGCGATCCTTCATCCGCTAACCTTCGCGGCATGCCGAAGGAATCCTCGTTCGACGTCGTTTCACAAGTGGACATGCAGGAGGTGCGCAACGCCGTCGATCAGGCGAGGCGTGAGATCTCGCAGCGCTTCGACTTCAAGGGCACCGGCTCGAGCATCGAGCTGAGCAAGGAGGGGGCGGCCGAGAGCATCCTCGTGCGCTCGAACACCGAGCAGAAGGTCAAGGACTGCGTCAAGGTGCTCGAGGAGAAGCTCGTGAGGCGCAAGGTCGCCCTCAGGGCGCTGCAGCCGGGAGAGATCCAAGCCGCCGGCGGCGCCACGGCCCGTCAGACGGTAGGCATCAGCCAGGGCATCTCCACCGACAAGGCGCGCGCGATCGTGAAGTTCGTCAAGGACATGAAGATCAAGGGGCAGGCGTCGGTGCAGGGAGACCAGGTGCGCATCGCATCAAAGTCCAAGGACACGTTGCAGGACGTGATGGAGGCGCTTCGAGAGCACGACTTCGGGATCCCGCTTCAGTTCACGAATCGACGCTGACCGATCCTTGCGGGATGAGAGTGGGACCGGCTCACCTGCGCAACGAACGACCGAGGAGCTCCTCCAGCTCCTGCAGCGTCTCCGCGGGCGTGACGTGCAGGACCGTCTTCATCCCGAGGTCACCCGCGGGTTCGAGATGACCGGGATGATCGTCCACGAACACCGCGAGCGCAGCCTCGACGTCCAGCCGCTCCAGCGCGAGGCGGAAGATCGCCGGATCGGGCTTCCTTAGGCCCACCTCGTTCGAGAGGATGACCTCGTCGAAGAAGCCCTCGAGCCGCGCGCGCGGGTACATGCCGGCACCCCACGTGTTCGACAACACACCGGTCTTGAGCCCTGCGGCGCGCACGATCTCGACCGCGGCGAGCATCTCCTCCTCGATCTGCACATCGAACAGCCTCGTGACGATGCCCTCCGGCTCCACGCGCCGGCCGCTCAACTGCTCGAGGCGCGCCGAGAACGCTCGGCTGAACTCGTCCTCCCCTATCCGGCCGGACTCGAAGTCGGTGACGAGGCTGTCGTCGACGCCCATGTAAGGGCCCAGGGCAGCGCGCGCGAGGTCTTGCAGTTCGATGCCCACTTCGCGTCCGAACCGGTCCATCGCCTCCATGAGGGGAGACGTCAGCACTCCGCCGAAGTCGAGGATCAGCGCTTGGTATGAAGAAGCCTCGGAAGCCACACCACGTCCTTGTACCCTCGCCGTACGCCCGTCGTACGCTCGTCTCGTGACGTCGTCGCGACGCAAGATCGTACTGCCGACCGGCGCAGGCCTCATGTTGGGCATGTGCGCATGTGCGCCGGAAGCATCCGACGTCCAGGGCGGCGCCGTGAGAGACCTCTACGGCTTCTTCTTCATCGTGGCAAGCGGCGTCTTCCTGATCGTCGTCGGACTGATCTCGTGGAGCTTGATCAGATACCGCGAGAAGCCGGCCGACGGGCTCCCCAAGCAGTTCCACACCAACATCAAGCTCGAGATCTTGTGGTTCGCGATACCGCAGGCCCTCGTCATCGCCCTGTTCATATTCTCGCTCGCAACGCTCGGCGATACACGCGACGCGCCCGCCGAGCCAGAGCTAACCGTGCGGGTCGAGGGCTTCAGGTGGGGCTGGCGCTTCACCTACGTGCCCGAGGACGTCGTGCTCAACAGCGAGCCCGAGCGCCCCGCAGAGCTGGTTCTTCCGGTCGGCGAGAGGATCGAGTTCGAGCTTCTCTCCGACGATGTCATCCACTCGTTCTATGTTCCCAGCTTCCTCATTAAGAGAGACACCATCCCCGGGGAGGTCAACCATCTCTCCGTCACACTCGAGGAGGAGGGTACGTTCCGAGGGGTGTGCGCGGAGTTCTGCGGCTTGCTGCACGACCAGATGAACTTCACGGTCCGTGCGGTGCCGGGAGATAGTTTTGAGTCATGGCTGTCCGAACAAGAAACGCCATGATGACGATGCACGCGCGAGGACGCTGATGGCGACTGCCGAGGAGCTCTCGGGGGTTGCAGCGCCCCCAAGGCACGGGATCGTCGATTGGGCGACCACGACGGACCACAAGAAGATCGGGATCCTCTATCTCTTCACGAGTGTGGGGTTTTTCCTCATCGCCGGGATACTGGCATTGGTGATGCGCGCCGAGCTTGCCAGCCCCGGATTGCAGTTGGTCGACAAGGGCACCTATAACGAGCTCTTCACGATGCACGGCACGGCGATGATGTTCTTCTTCGTCGTGCCGTTCGGCATCGGTCTCGCCAACTACCTCGTGCCGCTGCACGTGGGCGCGGCCGACGTTGCGTACCCGCGGCTCAATTCTCTGACCTACTGGCTCTACGTGCTGGGGGCACTGACCGCGTTCTCGGGGTTCGCTACGACGG
This sequence comes from Actinomycetota bacterium, assembly GCA_046262355.1. Lineage (GTDB taxonomy): Bacteria > Actinomycetota > CADDZG01 > CADDZG01 > WHSQ01 > DATADD01. The sequence continues at coordinate 26,089 of JBHEMX010000009.1, forward strand.
AAGGCGCGGCCGCGTTCGGATGGACCGCATATGCGCCGCTGTCGGGACCCACCTACTCGCCCGGCCTCGGGGGCGATCTGTGGATCATCGGACTCCTTCTGAGCGGCTTCTCGACCACGCTCGGCGCGGTCAATCTGATGGCGACCGTCTTCGGCATGCGCGCACCTGGGATGACGATGTTCCGGCTGCCGATCTTCGTATGGAACGTTATCGTCACGTCCGCGCTGATCCTGTTCTCCTTCCCGGTTCTCTCCGCCGCCCTCGCGGGTCTCTTCATCGATCGCAACTTCGGCGGACACCTCTTCGATCCTCAGGGGGGAGGAAGCGCGGTCCTATGGCAACATCTGTTCTGGTTCCTGGGGCACCCCGAGGTCTACATGGCCATCCTCCCCTTCTTCGGCGTCGTGACCGAGATCATCCCCGTGTTCAGCCGCAAGCCGCTGTTCGGCTACCGGGGGTTCGTGCTTGCGACGATCCTGATCGGCGCCTACAGCTTCTCCGTATGGGCACACCACATGTTCACCACCGGGGCCGTGAGCAGTCCCTTCTTCGCCGCAACCTCGATGTTGATCGCCGTCCCCACCGGCATCAAGTTCTTCAATTGGATCGCCACGATGTGGCGCGGACACATCCGGCTGAAGACCCCGATGTTGTTCGCCGTCGGCTTCCTGTTCATGTTCCTTATGGGCGGGATAACGGGGGTCTTCCTGGCGTCTCCCCCTATCAACTTCGCAGTGCACGACACCTACTACGTAGTCGCGCACATGCACTACGTCCTGTTCGGAGGAAGCGTGTTCGCCGCGTTCGCTGCCCTGTACTACTGGATCCCGAAGATGAGCGGGAGGATGATGGGCGAACGCCTCGGCCGGCTGCATTTCGCCCTCATGCTGATCGGTTTCAACGTCACGTTCTTCCCGATGCACCAACTGGGACTCGACGGTATGCAGCGCCGTATCGCCGACTACTCGCCGTCGACCGGCTTCGAGGGCCTCAACCAGCTCACCGCCGCGGGATCGGGCTTGATCGCCGTGTCGATGATCGTGTTCCTGATCAACTTCTTTCGCTCGATCGCGCGCGGAGAGCCGGCGGGCGACGACCCGTGGGAGGGCAACACGCTCGAGTGGACGACGACCTCTCCGCCGCCTCCGCACAACTTCCACCATCTCCCGCCGATCCGCTCCGAACGTCCGCTTTTCGACGAGCGCTTGAGGCGCCTCGAGGGGAAGAAGGAGGAGCGGACGCAGAAGGGCAAGGGCGCATAGTCGACGCATCGGAGCAGACGTGAGGTTGCAGGGCCGTGGTTGAAGAGATGCGCTTCTTTCTTCGCATCGGCCTCTACACCCTCGTGATCAGCATCGTCTACTGGTTCGCGAGCTACGACATCGTGGGCACGTTCCTGCTCGCCTTCGTCGCGATCGGCGTCGCCCTCTTCATGCTGTCCATCGCACGCGAGGTGCGCGTGCGGCGCGCCGATCCGATCCCATCCGAGGGGTCCTTGGTGCGGCGCGCCGTGAGCACGGCCGACCGCGTCATCGGGTTCAACGAGCACCACGACCTCGGTGACGCAGGGGCGCTCGAGGTGGAAGAGGAGCCGCTTCCCCACTCGAGCATCTGGCCGCCGGTCGCGGCCGGCGCGGCGCTGCTTTCGGGCCTCGGGCTGCTCTACGGGGGTTGGTTCTGGATGCCGGGCGTCGCGATCGGCGCGGTGGTCGCCTGGGGATGGGTCAACCAACTCAACGGCTGATCCCTCTACGGCCCCGTCTCGTCGAAGCCTCCCCGGCTGTTGCGCCGCAGATACACGCCGCGCCCGCGCGCGAAGGGATGAGCGCCCGTCGCCTTGAGCTCGGCACATAGCCTGTAGGCGATGTAGCCGGCCGTCGGCGGTGCGACCAGCAGCCCGATGCGGAACAACCACGTCGTCGCCTCGACGGAGCTTCGGAAGATGAGCGCGAAGACGTCGTTGCCCGCTGCGAGCGTGAGTATCACGAAGAAGGTGAGACCTGCGACCCCGACGGCGGTGCGAAGCGGCGCATCGCGCGGGTCGTCCAGAAGGTGGTGCTCGCGCCGGTCACCGGTGACGCGCGTCTCGATGAAGGGCCACAACGTCAACAGGCCGAAGGTGATGCCCGGGATCACGACGCCGGGGAGGAAAGAAGAAGGGATCGTCACACCGAGGACCGTGAACTCGATCGGCGGGAACAGGCGCAGGGCGCCGTCGAGCCATCCCACGTACCAGTCCGGCTGCGATGGAGCGCTGACCGTGGTGGCGTCGAAGGGGCCGTAGTTCCATACGGGGTTGATCTGGATGAGCCCGCCCATGAGGGACAACAGTGCTGCGGTGATCAACATGAGGCCGATCGACCGGAAGGTCTGCGACGGCCACAGCGGCTTGCCGATGACGTTCCCCTCAGTTCGCCCCGGTCCCTTGAACTGCGTGTGCTTCTGGCGCACCACGAACAGCAGATGAAGGCTGATGAGCGCGATGAGCAGCGCCGGAAGCAGCATGACGTGCATCACGAAGAGCCTCGAGATGATGCCCTCCGTCGGAAACTCGCCTCCGAAGACGAGGAAGCCGAGATAGGGACCGAGGAAGGGGATCGAGATCATTACCGAGTAGGCGATGCGGAGACCGGTGCCCGAGAGCAGGTCATCGGGTAGCGAGTAGCCGGTGAAGCCCATACCTATGGAGAACAGCAGGAGCCCTATGCCGATCAACCAGTTGATCTCCCGCGGTCTCCTGTACGCCCCTGTGAAGAAGACGCGCCCGATGTGGAGGACGATCACGGCCACGAACACGAGCGCGGCCCAGTGGTGTACCTGCCGCATGACGAGCCCGGCACGGACCTCGAAGCTGAGCCGCATGACGGACGCGTATGCCGACGACATCTCGGCGCCCTGCAAAGGAGCATAGGGACCGTCGTAGGTCACCGGAGTGGCATCGGGTCGATAGAACAACGTGAGGAACGTCCCGGTCGCCACCAGGATCACGAAGCAGAAGAGCGCCACCTCACCGAGCAGGAACGACCAATGGTCGGGAAAGATCTTGCGCAGCCCCTTGCGCGCCCACGTCGCGGTGCCGAGGCGGTCGTCGAGCCACCGCAGCATCATCCGGCACCCTCGACCCTCGTGAGATCCCAGAAGCTCGGACCGACGGGAGCGGAGAAGTCTCCGGTTGCGATGAGATAACCGTCTCCGTCGACCGAGAGGGGGAGCTGCGGCAGAGGCCGGGCGGCAGGCCCGAACACCGGCACCGCCCCCCTCAGCACGTCGAAGGTCGACTGATGGCAGGGGCACAAGAGTTGGTGCGCCTGCGCTCGGTAGAGCCCCACGGGACAGCCCGCATGCGTGCAGATCTTCGAGTACGCGACACAGCCCTGCGGCGTCCAGTTCGCGCGCGAGCCCGGCAGGCGCAGCAGCTCCTCCTCGATCCGCAGCAGCAGCACCTGTGCGTCGGCAGCGCCCACATGGCCGGCGGGAAACACCGTGGTCACGCTCGAGAACTCGACATCCTGGGGGCGCAGCGGCTGATCGTTGTCGTCCACGACGCGCGCTCCCGAGCTCCACGGGGTGTTGAAGAGATCGCTGCCGGGGCTCGGACCGAGCGACAACGACGGGATGGCGAGAGCGGCTCCGAGCGTTCCGAGGGCTCCTCCTCCGAGCCGCACGAGCAGTCGTCTGCGCGTGACCTGCTCGACGCCGAGTGCCTCCGTCGCCTCCCGGCGCCCCCTCTCCGAGGTCGCCGGCGAGCGGCGCTCCTCGACGCGCTCCGGCTCGTCGAGAAGGTAGCTCGCCCACGCGACCACGCCGATCCCCAGCGCACCGAGCGCGAGGCCGAGGAGAAGGCCCTCGAGCTGCACCTGGCCCCCCAGCACGTAGAGCACCATGAGCGCGATCGAGGCGAGCATGGAGACGGCGAAGGCGCTCGAGATGAGCCGGACGCCCCTCACGCCCGGCGGTCTTTCCCCGGCCGTCTCCGATGCCCGACGAAGAGGCACGTGATGAGCACTCCGACCCCTCCGACGGTCCACGCCACGAAGCCCTCCGGCACCGGCCCGACCCCGCCGATGTCGGCGCCGCCGGGATCGCGCTTGGTCCCCAGGAACTCGACGAAGCGAACCACGGAGTTGCGCTCCTCGTCGTCGAAGTCGAACGCCGGCATCTGTCCCGGGCCTACCAGGATCGCCTCGGCGACGACGAGAGGCTCCGAATGCAGCAGCGTCGGAGCGAGCGCATCGTCTCCCACAGCACCTCCGTTGGCGTTCGCGCCGTGACACGGAGCGCAGTTGTTGATGAAGACGTCCCGCCCCTGCGCCAGGTCCCCGGCCCCGACGCTCACCTCAGGGATGGGCGGGCCGTCGCCGATCGACGCGACGTAAGCGACGAGATCCGCGATCCGGCCGGGCTCGAACGCGGGCGGCTTGCGCACGGGCTGTCCCCCGGCATCCGCCAGCGGCATGCGTCCGGTCGTGAGCTGGAAGTTCGCGGCCGCGGCTCCGGCGTCCTCGAGCGAGGGGCCGTACTGCGTCCCTTGACCCTCGGCGCCGTGGCACGACACGCACGACTCGACGAACAAGCGACGCCCTCGCTCGACGTCTCCCGGCTCTTCCTGGGAGCGGACGCGGGGCGCGCCGACCCACGTCAGGCCCAGCAGGACGATCGCAGCGCCGGCGACAACCGGGGCGAGGGCGTTGAGCGAGCGCGCATCGATCATGCCGTCGCAAAGAGACGCCAGGCGAGCGCCAGTGTCACGAGCGCGCCGGCGGCAAGGGCACCCGAGCGCGCCCGTGGAGGCGCCTCGGACGCGAACGTGTTCGCGAGCGGCAACGCACCGAGGGCGGCCACACCGTAGAGCAGGTGAAGCGAGTCGCTGGGGCGGGCCCCTTCTCCATAGGTCAATGCGCCGAGAAGGATCTGCACCCCGACGACGATCGTCACGAGGCCGCGCGCTCGCTCGAACCACGACGGAGGATCGAGGAAGCGCGCGTGGACGATCGCGGCGAGCAGGAAGCAAACGGTGACCGCGACGACCACCCACCCGCCACCTGCGTGCAGCTGCGCCAGGAGCCTCATCGCCGGGTGGACGGCGCGCCGAACGTCGGGGTCGCCAGCACCTCGTTCATCGAGCCCGAGCGGAAGCCCACGAGGTCGAGAGTCACGTAGCGGAAGCCAAGTGTGCCCAGGCGCTCCGCTATGACCGACCTGAGCTCCGCCGCCGCAACGATCTCGTGCGCCGGGACCTCGATGCGCGCGAGATCGCCGTGGTCACGCACCCTGAAGACGCGGAAGCCGAGCGCGCGCAGCGCCTCCTCGGCCCGCTCGATCCTGCGCAGCCCCTCTTCCGTGACGCGCACGCCGTACGCGAAGCGAGAGGCGAGACACGGCGACGCGGGCTTGTCCGCGGTCGGGAGGCCGAGCTCGGCCGACAACGACCGCACGTCGACCTTCGTGAGTCCAGCCTCGGCGAGGGGCGCGTGCACATCGTTCTCGGACGCCGCTCGCAGCCCGGGTCTGTAGTCGCCGAGGTCGTCGACGTTCGTACCGACGCAGACGGCGGCCCCCAGGCTGCGCGCGGTCGGTCGCAGCACCTCGAAGAGCTCGACCTTGCACCAGTAGCAGCGATCGGCCGAGTTGCGCGCGTACTCCTCGCGGCGAAGCTCATCGGTTCGCACGACCCGGTGGTTCCATCCGCGCGCGCGTGCGAGCTCGATCGCATCCCGTAGCTCTCGCTCGGCGAGAGAGGGAGATGCGGCAGTGACGGCAAGGGCATCGGCTCGCAGCACGGCGTGCGCGGTCGCCGCGAGGAAGGCCGAGTCGACCCCACCCGAGTACGCGACGAGGACCCTGGCCAGCTCGCGCAGAGCGCGTTCGAGAGCATCACGCTTCGCCGCAAGACTTGCGTCCATGCACCTATCTTCTCAGCCGGCGAGACCGCCACGCGCTACTCGATGTAGCCGAGGTCCTTCAGGTGTGCAGCGACGGACGCGGCCTCGTCTGCCGAGTACTCGCCCCCGGCCGCGCGCGCCTCGGCCGCGGACGTCTTCGCGATCGGATGACGTCGCAGGAACGCCGGGTCCAAGGAACCAAGCGCGGCGCGGCCGTCGAGGCCGGCGGGGACCGGTCGCTCCAAGAGAGCGAGCGCCGTGGGGCAGACGTCGCACAGCGACAACTCTTCTGCGCGCCCGGGCGCGATGCGAGGTCCCGCCGCCGCGAAGATCCCGTGCGGCCGGTGATCCGACGACCATGCCTCGTGCACGCCGGCGAGTGGTGTCGGCGGGATCACGAGGTCCTCGGTTGCCTCTCGCCCCGGCGCCACTCGATAGCCGGCCGACCACGCATCGAGCATCAGGTCGGGCGCGAGCCGCTCCGCCCGACCTGCATAGATGTCGGCGCGGCGGTGCGCGGCCGCGATCACGCGTGAGCCGGTGCGTGGATCGCCGATCTCCAGCACTTCGCCCGAGAGCTCGTCGAGGAGCTCATCCGCGCGACCCGGCGCGACGTAGCCCTGTGGCTCGCGGCCCTCGAGGTTGAGCCACAGATCGCCGTGGAAGCCGAGGAACGCCTCGGTGCGCGACCAGTCGAACGACCCGAGCTGGCCGGCGAGCGTGGCGCCGAACGCCTTGCGCGCCAGAGTGGGCGCAAAGCGCCTCCCGGAGCGCCGAAGTCCCGGAGGCATGGCCCACGCGAGATCGACGAGACGAGACCGCCTCGGTCCGCCGTATGCGGCGCGCCCCCGGCGCGTCAGCCAGGCGCCGAGGTTGACGTCGCCGTGGAGCGGCCCTGCGCCGTGGTCGCTGACGACGAGGACGTCGGCTTCCGGCCACCTCTCGAGAAGCACCCCGGTGGCTCGGTCCATAGCCGCGTAGACGCGCTCGACCCCCGCTGCGAGGGGATGGTCCGTCCCCCCGAACCGCCACATGAAGTGCTGCGCACGATCGACGTGCGGCCACACGGCAACGACGCACTCGGCGCCGACCTCCGCGGCAGCCCACGGCAGTGCCTCCGACTGGGCGTCGAGCCCTCTCTCGAGGTCCTCCAGGAACCCCTGGAGCGAGCCGTGCGGGGCGCGATCGAGCAGGTCCTCGAGAGGCCAGCGCTGCGCCAGTGCCTCCTGCAGCTCCGCCGGCTCGCAGAATCGAGCTCCCGGCGGCGCGCCGTATCCCGCCACCATCGCCCCCACCACCGGGGTCGGCGGATACGACATCGGTACGTTCCACACGAGCAGCCGGACATCGCCGGTGAGCTCCCACAGGGCCGGCGCCACTCGATCGCGCGACGAGAAGTACCTGCAGGCGTAGGCGCCGGGGGCCCGGTACCAGGAGCCGAATATCCCGTGGCCCCCGGGGTTGACGCCGGTGAACGCCGACGTCCAGGCGCAATCTGTCATCGGCGGCCACGTCGACCTCAAAGGGGCGCTGAAACCGCGCCCCATGAGCTCGGCGAGGGCGGGCAGGCGTCCTTCGCCCACGAGCCGATCGGTCACGTCGAAGGTCGCCGAGTCCCACCCGAGCACGACGAGGCGCGGCCCCATGGCGGCGAGGAACCTCTAGCCGGTCGGCGCCGGGGTAGGCGCGGGCTGACCCAGCGGCTCCTCGACCCCGCCGTCGTTCGGCGCGCGGTCGAAACAGACCCGTTTACAGCGCGGCGACGTATATACCGACTGAACCGCCCAGTTGTAGTGATCGCGCTTGTTCGTCGTCTTCACTCGGCGCAGAGGGATGCGCATGGACACGCTGCGTCGATCTCGCCGCCATACCTTCAAAGAAGAGACCCTGTAATCGTTCTTGCGCGCACGATCGCGCAGGAGCGCTCCCTTCATCCGTCGCCCGTCGGACCTGATCAGCGCGTAGTAGTCGTAGCGGGAGGTTCCGAAGGTGTCGAGGTAGGTCAACAGGTAACCATGGTCGACCACCTCGCGCGCTCTCCATCGCTGCCGCACGATGACCCTCCATCCCGGCTTGTCCGTGCCGAACTTCTTCACGCGCCGTATATCGAAGCGGCCCTTCGCATCGTTTCCGTCGCGCACAGAGACCGGGTGCGCGGACGCAAGCAGCGGGGGCGCGAGGACGACCGCGGCGACGAAAGAGACGGCGAGCGCTCGGCGCGGCTTCATGCTCTTCTCCTGAGCGCGGTGGCCGCCTGCCACACGAGCCAGCCGGCGAATGCGAGGCCGGCAACGACGAGGGCGGCGGGAACCAGCTCGCCCCGCTGCGGAGCTGCGACGGACAAGCGTGCGCCCGCGACGATCAGCACGATCGCTGCGAGCGCGCCGAGGAGCGAGTTGCGCAAGAGCATCTGGCGGTAGTCGCGCGCGGATGCGCGTCCGAAGCATCCGCACGGCAGTCGGTCGCCCTCGAGTGAGCGCGCGCGCAGCACCGCGAGCGAGAACGCCGAGATGAGCGAAACAACGAGCGCGGCGCCGAGCCGCACCTCGCCGGCAAGCAGCAACGCGACCACGCCTGCCTCCACCAGCGGCACACCGAAGAGGACGAGGGGAGTGAGCGCCGGGCCCAGGTGATAGCGCTCGAGCGCAGTGCGCCACCGGCTCCATCTGACGAGCTTGGCGAGGCTCGCCCACGCGAACGTAAGCACGAGCAACAAGGCGGAGACGTGTGTCGCGGCAGCCATCATGTACGGCCCGCATCCTACGTGGCCACCGGCCGACGTCCGCGTCTTGGACCGGCGCGTCAAGACGCTTCGAGGCGCGCCGAACCCGCATAATGTTGCGACGCTTCGACAACAGGAGGTGCACAGAACTTGGAGGGTTGGTGGGCCGCGTCGTACCTCGTGCTATGGCTCATGGTGGGTGTGTTGACCATCGTCGTGGTCGCGTTGGCGCGCCAGATCGGTACCCTGCACCTGCGCCTCGGACCGCGCGGTGCCCTCGAGCTCGACGATGAAGGACCGCCTCTCGGAGAGGCGCCGGAAAGCTTCCACGGATGGGACCTCGACGGCCGCGAGGTGACCATCGGGGGTCCCGGAGAAGCCCAGCTGCTGATGTTCGTCTCCCCCGGGTGCACGCTTTGTGACCAGGTGATGCCGTCGCTGCCCGGCGTCGCCACATCTGCCGGCATGACCTCGTACGTCGTGACCGACCTCGATCCCGCCGAGGCAGCCAGCGCGTTCTCCGCCAAACGCACTCCGTCGCCCGTTGTGGCCGCTCCCGACATCGTTCGCAGCTACGACGTGCCGGGCACGCCGTACATCGTTATGCTCGACACGAGAGGTGTAGTGCGCGCGAAGGGAACCCCGAACAACCTCGAGCAGGTCGAGGGACTGGTGGACACGGCGCGGCGGCGGATCGACGGGCCGACGCACGAGAGGCGTGCGGGCTGATGCGGGAGCCGACGATCGAATGGGCCTCGATCATGCTCGCCGAGCGCACATCGAGGAGATCCTTCTTCGGGCGTCTCGGAACGGGATTCGTCGCCCTGGTGGGAGGCCCGATGGTCGCGATCGCGCTACGCCCCGACAGAGCGGAGGCGCACCACATCTGCGGGCATCTCTACACGACGAACTCCTGCCCGCACCCGTTCGCTCCCCACACGCGCATCGACAGGTTCGGCTACCCCGTTCATCCGGACCTCGGCTATCCGGTCGACGACGACGGCAACATCTACGTGACGCGCGAGCAGAAGCGCCGCAAGGTCTGCCAGGAGGTCGTGAGGACGCGCTATCCGATCACGGGCAGGCCTCGCTTCGGCGGAGGGTGGTCGCGCTGCTGCGGCGGACGCATACGGCGGATCTACGACTGCTGCTCTTTCTCGGCGACGCGCATCAACGGAGATGCATCCGTCACCGGCTATTGCCACAACGGGCGCAAGGTGTTCTGCATCTGCTACCGGGACACGAACACCCGCTGCTGACCCTCGTCCCGCGCGGCGCTCGGCGCGGCAAAGCTGTGGTTTCCTCGGGGAGATCGTGGCAGATCGGTCCGAGGAGGGCACTGGTTGACACCCGGCGTCGGAGTCACTCTGGTCATCGCATCCGTGGTCGCCGGTCTGTCGACGTTGTTCGGCCCCTGAGGGCTCTCGATGGTCGAGACCATCACCCCCGTGGTTCACGGGGGCAGGCGCTCACGCTACCGGCGCAGCGTCGCCCTGCACACGCTCGGGGCCACGTTGGCGGCGGGACTGCTCGGGATCGCTCTGGGTGCTGCCGGCGTCGCGCTGAGGGCGCCGTGGGGCTCTGTGGGTTGGCTCGTGGTCTGCCTGGTCGCCCTGGCATATGCGCTGCGCGAGCTCGCCGGAGTGCCGATCCCGATCCCCGACCGGCGTCGCCAGGTGCCGGCCTGGTGGCGCACGTTCTATTCGCCGCCGGTGGCGGCGTTGCTCTACGGCGCCGCCCTCGGCGCGGGCTTCCCTACGTTCCTGTCCTTCGGCACCTTCGTTGCGGTAGCTGCCGGCGCCCTCGCCTCGGGCAGTCCTCTCGTCGGCCTCTTGCTGTGCGCGCCGTTCGGGCTTGCCCGGGGGCTCTCGATTGCGGTGGCGGGTGACGCCGAGGGCGCCGAAGAGGCCGGGGCCGTGGTCGACCGCCTGGAGGCGATCGACGCCACGCGCGTGCCGAGAGCCGTCAACGGCGTAGCCCTCCTCGGCGTTGCGGCGGCGATCGCGCAGACGCTCGTCTAGATCCCCTCCTCGCCGCGCGGCGTTTGCACGGCTCGCTTCCATTCGGTACCGTTAGCACTCGCTTGAGGGGAGTGCTAAGTTAGAGGCTTGAAGCTAGAGGTCTCGAAGCTAGAGGCTCGAAACCCTTCCTAGGAGGTTGTGCATGTCGAAGATCCTGGCATTCGAAGAGGAGGCCCGGCGGAGCCTGGAGCGGGGGATGAACCAGCTCGCAGAGGCCGTCAAGGTGACCCTTGGGCCCAAGGGCCGCAACGTCGTGCTCGAGAAGAAGTGGGGCGCGCCCACGATCACCAACGACGGCGTATCGATCGCCAAGGAGATCGAGCTCGAGGACCCCTACGAGAAGATCGGCGCAGAGCTCGTCAAAGAGGTAGCCAAGAAGACCGACGACGTCGCCGGCGACGGCACGACGACGGCGACGGTCCTCGCCCAGGCCATGGTGCACGAGGGCCTGCGTAACGTCGCCGCAGGCGCCAACCCGATCGCCCTGAAGCGGGGCATCGAGAAGGCAGTAGACAAAGCGGTAGAGACGATTCGCAACGAGGCGCGCGACGTCGAGGGACGCGCCCAGATCTCTCAGGTGGCGGCGATCTCCGCCAACAACGACCCCGAGATCGGCGAGACGATCGCCGAGGCCATGGACAAGGTCGGCAAGGACGGGGTCATCACCGTCGAGGAGTCCAACACCTTCGGGCTCGAGCTCGAGCTCGTCGAGGGGATGCGTTTCGACAAGGGCTACATCTCGCCCTACTTCATCACCGACGCGGAGCGCATGGAGGCCGTGCTCGACGATCCCTACGTGCTCATCGCGAACCAGAAGATCTCCGCGGTGAAGGACATGCTCCCCGTGCTCGAGAAGGTCATGCAGGCCGGCAAGTCGCTGCTGATCGTCGCCGAGGACGTGGAGGGCGAGGCGCTTGCGACGCTCGTGGTCAACAAGATCCGCGGGACCTTCAAGGCTGCCGCGGTCAAGGCGCCGGGCTTCGGTGACCGACGCAAGGCGATGCTCGGAGACATCGCAATACTCACCGGCGGCCAGGTCGTGTCCGAGGAGATCGGCCTCAAGCTCGAGTCGCTCACGCTCGACATGCTCGGGAGCGCCCGCAAGATCGTCGTCACCAAGGACGACACGACGGTCGTCGAGGGCGGCGGCTCGGGCGACGACATCTCCGGCCGGGTCAACCAGATCAAGGCCGAAATAGACCGCAGCGACTCCGACTACGACCGCGAGAAGCTCCAGGAGCGTCTCGCCAAGCTCGCCGGTGGAGTCGGCGTCATCAAGGTGGGCGCCGCCACCGAGGTCGAGCTAAAGGAGAAGAAGCACCGTATCGAGGACGCAGTCCAGACCACCAAGGCGGCCGTCGAAGAGGGCATCGTCGCCGGCGGTGTCGGCGTGATCAAGGTCGGCGCCGCGACCGAGGTCGAGCTCAAGGAGAAGAAGCACCGCATCGAAGATGCGGTGCAGACCACGAAGGCGGCGGTTGAGGAGGGCATTGTGGCGGGCGGCGGCGTGACGCTGCTGCACGCCCAGGAGGCTCTCGAGAAGCTCGAGCTCACGGGCGACGAAGCGACCGGATCGTGGATCGTGCGGCGCGCCCTCGAGGAGCCGCTCAAGGTCATCGCCCGCAACGCGGGCATGGAGGGTGGCGTCGTAGCCGAGAAGGTGCGCACGCTGGGCCCGGGCGAGGGCCTCAACGCGGCCAACGGCGAGTACGGGGACCTCTTCAAGGCCGGCGTCGTGGACGCCGCCAAGGTGACCCGCTCCGCGCTGCAGAACGCGGCCTCGATCGCGGCCCTGTTCCTGACGACCGAGGCGATCGTCGCCGACAAGCCTGAGAAGGAGAAGGCTCCCGCCATGCCGGGCGGCGGCGACATGGACTTCTAGTCCGGCACCAATGTTCGCAACACAGAGCCCTCGGGTCTACGCCCGGGGGCTCTGTTCGTCTCGAGGCCGGCGCGGCGGCTCCCTCTCCCTGGTGACGGGAGGACCGGGCCGACGGCCATCCGCAACGATCCGATGCCGAGGGAGATGTGGAAAGGCCCCCGGCGGGGGGACCGAGGGCCTTGTAGACAAGCCTCCGACGGCGGGGGTCCATCGAAAGACACCTCATGTATCGGCCGGGCGGCGACGCCACTGGATAGGCCGATGGGATGAAAAACCGTTAGGCACCGGCGCCGGAAACGACCGCCGCACGGGCGCCGTGAACTAGTCCGAGGCCTAGCGCGTCTCTTTGTGCGCCGTGTGGTCCGAGCACCAACGGCAGTACTTCTTGAGCTCCATCCGGTCGCGGTTGTTGTGGCGGTTCTTCTCCGTGATGTAGTTGCGGCGGCGGCACTGGGTGCATTCGAGCGTCACGTGGACGCGACGATCGCTGGCCACGGGTCACCTCTTGGGCTTGAAGGACGTGGAGCGGCCAGTATACGGGGCGCTGCGAGAGGTGCAGCTAGGCGGGCGCCGGGCCCTCCCGGCGCCGCAGCGACGGAACGGGGAAGCGTGCTCGTTCGGGTCCCCAGTCCATGCGCGGCGGAGGGGCGAAGGCCGAGATCGGGTCGCCGGCTGCGCCGGAAGGGTCTTCGTCGAGAGACTGCCACACGGTCTGGCGCCGGGCGAGACCCGGCGGAGGAGGCGGCGGCGGGACGGCGAACGCGGGTGCCGGCGGTTCCTCCGGCTGAAGCACTTCTATGTCGTCGTCGGGGGCCTCCAGGCGGACCTCGTCGAACGCCCGATCGACCTCCGCGCGGATATGCGCCAGGGACGGGATCAACGGCTCGAGGCGCAGGGGATGTCCGAGCAGGCAATACCCGCCGACGTCCTCGACCTCGCCTTCGCACCTCTCACAGAACCGAAGCGACATGGGTTCCACACCTCCCGCGTCTTCTTCGGCACCGGATGGGCGAAGTTGAGCGCTCTGCGCCCGGTGTCCCGTAGCGGCGGGTGGACTCGAACCACCGACTCAGCGATTATGAGCCGCTTGCTCTGCCCCTGAGCTACGCCGCCTGGACCTGCTTGGCGAGCCCCCTCACGGAATCGAACCGTGGACCTTCTCCTTACCATGGAGACGCTCTGCCGTCTGAGCTAAGGGGGCACGTTCTATGCGATCTGACCTGCTCTTTACCTCCAAACCCTGCCGAAGTCCCCTTGGCGCAGCGCTCCCAGAGCACATACTCTTGCCACCTCCAAGAGCCCGTTCACGACCACAGGATACCCAATGGCCCGCGTCGACACGTTCCCGGTGAGCGACCTTGCCGCGCTGCTACGGTCGGGGGTGTGGTCGCGACCGGCGCCGCCACCGAGCGCGCCAAGGGGGCACACAACCGGATAGACCGCGGCGCAGGTAAGCGTCTCCGTGAACGTCAGCGGTCTCGCGGAGAAGGAACGAGGCAAGGCGAAGCGCGGTTTAGCTGCACAACGGAGGCTCCTACAGGTGGCGCTGCTCTCGCCAAACGCCCGAGTCGCACCAAAGGCCAAGCCCCAGAGTGCCGCAATCATGATGAGCTTGCCCATGCTGTCTCCCTTCCAGATATTGGACGAATGTAGCAAGCGCGGGTTTTCTCACGAAAGCAAGGCGCGGGCAGGCCGGGGGGCGACGCAACACGTATTAGCCATCAGTGCGGACGTTGACGGGAGATCCATGAGAAAGACGCTTGCTGCTCCTGCCGGCCTGGCGATCGCCCTGGTGCTGTGGGTCCTGTGGACGGATGACGACTAGGTGGTTGGTGTTTTTCTCGCCTTCAGTGCTCGCGATCTGAACCGGGACTTGAGAGAATTACACGACGATAATTCTTCTCTCTCGGAGGACTTCGTGACACTTGGCCCTGGCAGAGCGGCAGACTGATCTCTTGGACGACGCCAAGCGCTTCTGCGATGAGGTGGTGGACCGCAGCTCGATCTATGCATTGCTGCACCGCGAGCGCGACAAGCTCTTTCCAGACGAACTGTTCGAGGACCTCTTCAC
>JBHEMX010000010.1:0-52505 GCA_046262355.1 Actinomycetota bacterium
CTCGACGACTTCGACGCTCTCGATCCAAGGCGGCTTCTATCATGATGGAGGACCACCAAGACAGCCCGATGGGGACAGTGGTGGCGGCCATGTCCGCCGTCTTTGACGGCGAGCCGGTCGACTTCATGGCCACGCGCGCGCGTCTTGCCCACTATGAGGACCAGCTCGGCGCATGGAAGCGGGATGAGCGATTCACCGAACTGGCCGAGTACTTCTTGGCACTCATCCCGGGCTTCCAGAAGACCGTCGACCACCTCGAGGCGGATGACTGGGACTCGGCCTCGCTCGCGTTTCGGGCCGCGTTGCAGACCGGTGCGGCGCTTCCGAGCGCGCGCCGAAGGATGGCCGAGGCGGCCAAGCGGAGGGGCCTCGCCGAGCGCGCCGGGCTGGAAGGTCGACATCGATGACTGAGAGCCGGATCGCGCACTACATCAAACTCTTTGCTCACGTAGCAAACCCACCCGCGGACGACGCTTCCGACCTCCGGTATGCCAGCGACGGCGCCCATGCTTACTTCGGACTCGGCAACCGCAACTGGGCCGTCCCACTGGGGGACGACGAGGACGTGTGCGAGCTCGGGCGCTTTGGTGCGATCACAGAGGTGACGTGGTGGCGCATGGGAGAGCAAATCCGCTGCGACGTCATGGTGGCACCCAACTAGAAATCATTTACCGCTGGTTGAGCCCTCCGAGATCGACCGGCCTCGCCCGCTCAACCACTCAAGACCAATTTGGGAACCGCTCGCCAGGCTCCGAACTTGAGGCGGCGAGCAAGATGAAGCGACAGACTAGTACCGACGTTTGGCCACGTTAGGACTAGAGGCCAACTGTCGCGCGCCGAGGTGATGACCCAGTCCACCCGCGTAGGGGGCGAGGAGCATCGCGTGGGCCGTTCCCATTGGTCTCCACTCAACTGCAATTAGGGAGCATGAATGACAGAACCGGTACCGAACGAATCGAAAGACAAACATGAGATGGCGGCTACCCGGTCGCGCTTCATCGCGAATATCCCAGCACAGCGCCGGTGGATTCGCAGTCGCGCTGCCGACTTCGCAGACGAGGTTGCCGACATCCACGAGGCCGGCAGTAAGCGCGGCACCGACTTAACTTGTTTTGAGGAGATGAGATTGGAGCAGATCCACAGTGAGCTTAGGGCTTTGTCTAGGAAGGCAAAGCAACTCAATGAGCAGGAAGAGGTCCGCAGGGGCCTCGACGCTCTAGGGACCAAGGTCGGCGGCGGGGAGGCAACCCCAAACACCGGCGGCCAGAAGAACCTTGGAGCGCCGAGTCTCGTGCTCGGCAGGAAGGACGTCGAGGAACTGCGCAGGCCGGTCAGCACGGTCAGCGGCTGTTCAAGACGGTAGGCACCATCCAAGCGCCCTTCGCGTATCAGTTTGACTTACGTAGCGAAGTCTTCCCCGTTTTGCGCGACAACGCGCGCGTCCTGGACTTACTGCCGGTGCAAACCACCGACCAGTCACGCGTCCACTATTTCCGAGCGACCACGGCAGCTACGGCTGCGGCCGCTGTAGCCGAGGCCGCGCCGAAGCCGGAATCGACGCCCGTGTGGGCGGAGGACGAGGCCGTCGCGCGGAAGAAGGCGCACCACGCTAAAGTGAACGATGAAGTGCTGGCCGACAGCGGCACCTTCGCGGATGTCATCGGCCAGGAGATGCTCTTGGGCTTGCTCGAGGCCGAGAAGGCACAGCTTCTCACCGGCTCGGGCGTCGCACCTCAGATGACGGGACTACTGAATGTCTCCGGAATCCTCACGAGGGCGCGCGGTACAGATTCCAACCTCGACGCGCTGCTCAAGGCGTCTACGGATCTCCGGACCGGCTCTAGCTTCGCGGCCCCGGACGCGGTTGTACTGCACCCGTCGAACTTCGAGGTCATGCGCCTGGCTAAGGACACTGCAAGCCAATACTTACTAGGCAATCCGTTGAGCAACGAGCCGCCGAGCTTGGGCGGCGCTCGCTTCGTAGTAACCAACCGGATCACGGCTGGCACGGCACTAGTCGGTAACTTCGCCACCGCCGCGCGCGTGTTTCTACGAGAAGCACCGCGCGTGGAGATTCGGCCAGGAAGCGACGATCTTGCGATCAGCAATCAGCACTTGATCATCGCCGAGGAAGGGCTCGCTCTCGCGGTGCCTCGTCCCACGGCTTTGTGCAAGGTCACGGGATTGGTTTGATGAAGGTCGTCGTCAACGACAACACGCAGGTGAACCATGGGGGCAAGGTCTACGGCGGCGGCGAGACGCTCGACGTCCCGGGGCCAGTTGCCTCGACGTGGTTGCAGGCTGGATGGGTACGCAAGGAGGCCGACTCTAGGCGTCAATCCGGACGACGTAAGAAGTAACAGGTTTGCGCGCGGCGTAGCCAGCCGCTCCCTCCGTCGGTCAGGAATGCGAGGGCGTACCTTTCCGCTCATTGCATTCGGCCGCGCCGCGCGCACAGCCCGAGCGAACTCTGGCGCTCGGCAAGGCCGGGATAGGGCACGGTTAACCGTGCCCTTACCGTGCCGTCCTCTTTTGTTGCCCTCAGACGCTTAGGGGGTCGCGCAGGAAGCCTCAACAGGCATTTCCGGCCCCAATCCCTATCCAGCTTGACGCGGACGCTCTCAGAGGCCCTTAGGCGGCCTCAGCGCCTTCAGATCAGCCGTGCCCCATACGGCTCCAACGGCTTGTTTGCTCTTCTCGCATATCCGATCGACCTCGCCGCGGACGGCCTCAAGCGGCGGTGGGTCGGGCATGAACATCTCGCCAAACTCGCCGAAGATGTTATTGATCGCGTCCTCTGTCGACGAGGCCAAATCCATCCGGCATCTGTTCCTTTATCGCTCTGGTGACGATGGCAGCGCGCACCCACGCCTCGAGCTCGTCCCGTCCCCAATTGCTTAACTCCTGTCCGTACTCTCGGACGATCCTCTCGACGGCTTGGCGATCCTCGTCACTGAAAATCAACTGTGGCATTCTCTTCTCCAATCGGTCGGAAGTTCCCGGGTTTCTACTTGCGCCCTCCTCCCTTCGTGTCAGAAATCCAACTTGCTTACTGCCTCTTGGAGTCGCGCTGGTCTGACGCGTGTCTAGATTGCCGTCGTCGATAACTCCGCGTGGCCGAGTGCTTCTTGCACGCTTCGCAGATCGGCTCCCGTTTCAAGGCCCTCACGATCGAGCAGAGCCGGGCGCATCATCGCGGCCGCCAGGTCGATGGGCGATCCCATGCTCGAGGCGCTGGTGTGTGCGTTGTTGTTCGCTGGGCTACGACGCCAAGAGCTCCCGGTCGCTTGAGTGGCGACACGTTGAGCTTGAGGCACCCCAGGGTGCTCTTCAGGCTCGAGTTCCCTAGCTCGCCGCGCAGCCTAGTCTAATCGGGGCAAAATGGCAAGAACTGGATAAGTCGGACGCGCTTTGTCGGATAGTAGAAGTCCTGGCCCAAGCGCCACGAGACCCAGAAACTCGGTCTTCCGTGAATCCAGGATTTGTGGGAAACTGTGGGGACTGCTAGAGGGAAGGACTGGAGGACAGTGGTGGCACCAGCGAAGATGCAGAGAGATGGACAGGTCACGATTCCGAAAGGCGTCCGTGAGGCGATTGGGCTAGCGCCTGGTGATGTCTTCGAGGTCGAAGTCTCCGAGGACGGCTCCACTATTCTCTTGCGCCCCCAGGCTTGGATCGATCGGGACCAGGAATGGTTCTGGACGTCGGAGTGGCAGGAGGGCGAGCGGCGGGCGTCCGACGACATCCGCGAGGGTCGCACGACCTTCTACGAGGACGGTGACGACTTCAGGACGGCCCTAAAGGCGCGTCGACGCGCCCATGCCGACCTTTGAGTCGACCGAAGAGTTCAACCGGGACTTCGACCGTCTGAGCAACGAGGAACAAGCGGCTTTCGATCGCGCCCTTGAGAAGTTCATACCTGGAGTAGACGAGGGCGACTTCCTCGGCGGTTTGCGCGTGAAGCCCATGAAGAGAGCTCAGGGGATTTGGGAGATGACATGGGCAGCCGATGGGCGGGCGACCTTCGAGTACGGGGAGCCCGTGAAGCCCGACATGCGACATGTGGTCTGGAGGCGGATAGGAGGACACGAGATCTTCCGTAGCCCCTAAAGTCCGCCACGCCTCATCTCGCCACCACACCCAGGAAGGGAACCGCATACATGGCCACGATCCGCACCACGCCGAGCGGGAAATGGCAGGCTCGCTACCGCGACCCAGCGGGACGGCAACGAGGCAAGATCTTCGACCGCAAGACGGACGCCAAGGCCTTCCTGGCGGCGGCTGAGACGGACAAGCGCCGTGGCACCTGGACCGATCCGCGCGACGCTCAGATCCCGTTCAATGAGTGGGCCTGGAGCAACCACCACGCCAAGCTGAACCTGCGGAACTCATCCCGAGCTACTGACGAGAGCTTCCTCCGAAATCACGTCGTGCCGGCGTTCGGAAGCACTCCCCCTGGGCCGCATCTCACCGCTCGAGGTTCAGAAATGGGTGGGTCACCTTGCCGCCAAGGGACTTTCTGCGAAGACCGTCCGAGAATGTTACAGGCTCTTCTCCGGCGCGATGCGGGCGGCAGTTGATGCTTGCCTCATCGCGGCGATCCCTTGCCGCGGCATCACGCTCCCACGGCTCAGTCGCCAAGAGCAGCGCTTCCTTACTCCGGAACAGGTTGAGAACCTCGCGCGCACCATTCATCCCAACTACGAGGCCCTTGTCTACTCCGCCGTCTACCTTGGCTGTCGATGGGGCGAGCTCGTAGGCCTCAAGCGAGACAACCTCGACCTCCTCCGACGAAAGGTCCACATCGTCGGCACCCTCGAGGAAATCGGCGGGGAACTGCGCTACGTGTCTGAGACGAAATCGCGTGCGAGTCGTCAGACACTCTCGATACCGCCCTTCCTGGTCGACGTCCTCGCGGGTCATCTGGCGCGGGCCGTGCCGAGCGAGCACGTCTTCACGTCGCCAAAGGAACCCTTCTCCGGCGTGGGACATTCAGAGTGCACCACTGGCTGCCCGCGGTTAAGAGGGCGGGACTCGAGCCGCTGAGATTCCACGACCTGCGGCACACCTGCGCGTCCATCCTCATCGCCCAAGGTGCCCACCCCAAGGAGATCCAGGCGCGGCTCCGCCATGCGTCCATAACGACGACCTTGGACAACTACGGCCACCTCATGCCGTCGCTCGACGACAACCTCACCGACAGCCTCGAGGCCGTCTATCGAGGAGCAAAAGCCGATCAAGATGTGGCCGAAATGTGGCCGAAATGTGGCCGACCGGCAATCGAGAGACGTTGTGGCGCTACCGAGGGCCAGACAAGAAATAGCCTCTGACCAGCATGTTTGTCGTGTCGGAGAGGAGACTTGAACTCCTACGCCCCGTTAGGGGCACTAGGCCCTCAACCTAGCGCGTCTACCAATTCCGCCACTCCGACGAACGTAAGAACGTAAGGCCCAGTCGGAAACGTCGCTCGCTCCAACAGGGGCCGCCAGCCCGATTATACGGGCGAGCCCCTCCGGTTACCCGCTCGCTTCGAGCCACCAGCGCTCGACGTTCCACAGCGGTCCCTCGAAGGTCGGGTTGGGGCGGGCGCCGTGCAGGCGCGGCGACGAGGCTATGAACGACCTCACCCGGAAGAGCGGGAAGGCTGCGCGCGCGGGGGGCGAGGGCAGGTAAGGAGGCCCGCCGGTGCTTCGCCGGAGCTCGACATGCGTCGGCGACGTCGACCCCCAGCGCCCGTAGAAGACCTCGGGCTCTATGCCGACGAGATCGCTCTCGAGGCCTGCGGCCTCGAGCTGGCGGAACACTGCGCGCTGGATCAGCTGCAGGAGCTCGTCGCCCGCGGCGGTCGAGATCTGCACGCGTTCCACGGATCCGCCCTCGGAGGCGCCGCGCGCAGGAGCGGAGACCGCGGACGGCAAAGCGTCCGTCACTCGTCCATCGCCTCGCACGAAAGCCTCTGCGATCGCCTCGCGATCGAGCGCACCGATCACCGCGGCCCGGTCGGCGCGCCCGAGACTCGAGCCCTCGAGGTCTAGGTACACCGTCTCCCACCCGAGCACGCCGCGCAGCTCTAGGTCGCGTCCCACGATTTCGCCGAGGTTGACCATCGACGGGAGCGCCGCCGCATCCAAGCGACCCTCGTCCAGCAGCGCGAGCAGCTGCCGGAAGCTCTGCACGAACCGGACCTTCAAGACGCCTAGGTGCGGCGGGCTGCCGGACCATTCGGGATCGGGCCGGTACACGACCTCGAGACCTTCACGGCGGGACGTCACCTGAAAGGGACCTCCCGACACGAGCCCCGCTCGGCCGCGCGGGAGGATGAATGCCGCGGAGGCGAGGGCACGCTCGGGCTCTGAGGTGGCGGTCGAGAGCGCAACGGTGCGCTCCCCTTGGGCGCGCACTTCGTCGAACGCGGCGAACCCGGACGGAGGACCCGCCCGGCGCCACGAGGCCACCACGTCGCGCGCCAGAATCGGTCGCCCATCGCTCCATCTCCGGCGCTCCAGCTCGATCGTGACGACGTCGCCCGCGCGCGTCGCCGACCGGGCGAGAGAAGGGACGGTGCGCCCGTCGGGTAGGAAGCGGTACAGCGACGGATAGACCGGACGCACGAGAGCACGCGTGAGGTCCGAGGCGACCGGCGAATATGGATCCAAGGTCGCGGGGGCGCCGAGCACACCGAACGCAACCATCCCTCCGGAACGCGGCTCCCGACGCAGCGGGCGCTCAGGTTGACGCCCGCGCTCGGTCGTGCACGCAGCGACGACGCACAGCAGCAGCGCAACGAGAGCGCGCCCGGACCGGCACACCTTCATCCCCGGGCCGGCGTGACGGCTACTGGAGGCGGAAGGCCAGAAGGATCGTCGTGCCGGTGAAGACCACGGCCATGATGACCGTGATCCGATCGAGGTTCTTCTCCATCACCGTGGAACCCATGGCCTGGCTCTGCATGCCGCCGCCGAACATCTCCGAGACGCCTCCACCTCGGCCGGCGTGCAGGAGGACGAACAAGATCAGCGAGAGGGAGGCGATCAGGTGGATCACCACCAGGATGGGAGTAAGCACGGTGCACCTCTGTCGTCGTCGATCGCGGGCCCTTCAGATTAGCCGCCGCTCGGCTAAAGGGCACACGAGCGCCGGCCGGATCCGCTGCGGCCTTACTCGCTCTCCGCCTTGCGCTGCTCGATGGCCTCGGCGAGGCGCTCGATCACCTCATCGTCCTCTTTCTTCACCCGGTCGACGAAGTAGGCGACCGCGGGGTCGGGGAAGTGGCCGATGAGCCAGTCCACAACCGACTTCACGGTCGAACGCGCGTACTGATCGCGGGTCATGATGGGGGTGTAGCGGTGCGCCGAGCGCTCCTCCAAACGTTTGAGGAGCCCTTTGTCAGCCAGCCGCCCGAGCGTTGTCATGACGGTCGTGTAGGCGATCGGGCGGGTCGACTCGAGCGCCCGGTGCACGTCGCGCACCGTGACGTCGCCTCGGTCCCAGACGACGTCCATGATCTCGGCCTCCAGGGGGCCCAGCACCTCGGACAGTGTGTGGTTGCGCCTTGCGGGCATGAACGACTCCGATCGGGTGGTGACCGTGATGTTACGCCGCGCGCAGGCGGCGCCCCGCGACGGCGCTCGGCGCGCCCGAGCAGGGCTTGTCAGGCGCGTGCCAGAGCCACGAGGTTGGGCATGATCTCCGGGCCCTTGAGGTGACCAATCGCGCCCCGGCGCGCGGCTCGCTCGCCGAAGCTCTCGACCCCGTCGGCGGAGACGTTGCCCCCCGCGATCAGAAGCGGGACCGGGGAGTCCGTGTGTGCTTTGCGAGCGCAGCTCGTGGAGTGATCCGCCGTGACCGTCACCAGGGTCTGGCCGAGATCGAGCCCGTCCAACAGCGGACCGAAGAAGCTTCCGTCGATGTCCTCGATGCTGGCGATCTTGCCCTCGTGGTCCCCGTCGTGGGCAGGAACGTCGGGTCCCTTGATGTGGATGTAGAGACCGTCATAGCCTTCGATCGCCTCGAGCGCGAGCGAGGCCCACGCCTCGTACTGCTCGCGCGCCGGCATGCCCGTCGGCGCGTCGACGACGCCCATGCCGGTCAGCTTTGCGATGCCGAGCTCGACAGGCATCTCTACGAAGCAACCCATCGCGGGCCCGAATGCCTCCTTGAACGGCACGAGATCGGGAAGTTGGTCTCCCCCATCGCGCGTGAGGATGAAGTTGCCCGGCAGCTTTCCGCTCGCGGCCCTCCTTCTGTTGACGTCAGACGCGCTGAGCACCTCGAAGGACGCGCCCAGCCACTCGTTCGTGAGCCGGGCGGCGCGCCGCGCGGCGTCGTCCTGCTCGTGGCCGGCCACCGGCTCGACGTGGACCACGTAGTTGTCGAAGGTCTCCTTCGCCACGCCGAGCGTTCCCTGTCGCCCATACGCAGGGTCCGAGTTCTCGACCTCGGCCGAAAGGTCGCCCTCGGTGGAGCGCAGCACCAATACGCCGCGATGGCCCACCGTCGCCCTGAAGTCGAAGTCGGCCCGCGACAGCGACACGTCGCTCCCGATCTCCTCGGCCAGGGCATGGGCCTCATCGGACGTGAGGTCGCGTCCCACGCGGCGGTCGATGATCGCCCAGCGCTCGCCTTCCTTGTCGACCGTGGCGAAGTTGACGCGATAGGCGAGGTCGCCCTGGGCCACGTCGAGACCGGCTCCGACGGCCTCGATCGGCCCTCGTCCGGTGTGGTGGCGGTGCGGGTCGTAGCCGAGGATCGCGAAGACGGCGATGTCGGACTCCGGCGCGATCCCCTCACCTACCGTCGTTACGTAGCCGTTGCGTCCGCGGCGCGCGAGGTCGTCGAGGTGCGGGGTGGCCGCCACCTCCAGCGGGGTCTTGCCGTTCAGCGGCTCGAGGGGATCGTCGCCCAGGCCGTCGAGGATCACGTACATGATCCGCTTGGGACTCATCTTCCCCTCCTCGCCGCGCCGGTCGCCTCGGTGCTCACCCCCGTCGCCTTCACGATCGCCGCGAACTCTCCGGCATCGAGTGACGCGCCACCCACGAGCGCGCCGTCGACATCCGGCTGGCGCATCAGCGAGGCCGCGTTGCCGGCCTTGACGCTTCCGCCGTAGAGGATCCGCAGCGCCGCCGCGACGTCGTCGCCCGCGGTCTCGGCCACGACGCGGCGGAGGAACGAGATCGTTGCTTGGGCGTCGTCGGGCGTCGCCGTCCGGCCCGTTCCGATGGCCCAGATCGGCTCGTAGGCCACCACCGTCGTCCGCACCTGGTCGTTCGTGAGGCCCTTCAGCCCGGCTCGTACCTGACGCCGCACCTTGTCCTCCGTGGCGCCGGGTCCACGTTCGGACTCCGTCTCTCCACAGCACATGATCGGCACGATCCCGCTCGAGAAGGCCGCCCTCACCTTGCGGTTCACGGCGTCGTCGTCCTCGCCGAAGTGCTCTCGTCGCTCGGAGTGTCCGAGGATGACGTAGCGCACGCGCAGCGCCTTGAGCATCCCCGGCGAGACCTCTCCCGTGAACGCGCCTTCGGCTTCGTGGTACATGTTCTGTGCCCCCAGGCCGAACTCGAGGTGGTCGCTGTCGATCAGCGTCTGGACCGTCCTCAGCGAGGTGAACGGCGGGCACAGCACGACGTCGAGCCGGTCGAGCGCCCCCCCTCCAAGCTCGTAGCCGAGCTGCTGCACGAGCTTGATCGCCTCGAGATGGGTGAGGTTCATCTTCCAGTTGGCGGCCACCAGCGGCCTCCTGCTCATGTGCTCCCCCTTCGCCTCAGTACGGCGACGCCGGGCAGGTCCTTGCCCTCCAGGAACTCGAGCGACGCGCCTCCACCGGTGGACAGGTGCACCACGGCATCGGTGAGATCCAGCGCCGCGAGTGCTGCCGCGGAATCACCGCCGCCGGCAACGGTGTATGCGCCGGCGCGCGTTGCCGCGGCGATCGCCTTGGCAACGGCGCGCGTGCCGTGCGAGAAGGCCTCGATCTCGAAGATGCCCATGGGTCCGTTCCACACGACCGTACGGGCGTTGCTGATCGCATGAGAGAACACCTCGCTCGAACCAGGCCCGATGTCCACGCCCATGCGGTCGCCGATGTCCGAGAGGTCGACAGTTGAGTGATCGGAGTCCTCCCGCGGCTCGTCGGCGACCACCACGTCGGTCGGCAACAAGACGTCGACCCCGTTGTCGCGTGCCCGATCAAGGACCTCTCCGACCTCGCCGATCCTGTCGCGCTCCACGAGAGAGCGGCCGACGTCCTCGCCCTGCGCCGCGAGCAGCGTGAACGCCATCGCGCCTCCGACGCAGATGGACTGCACTCGAGACAGCAGGTGGTCGAGAACACCGAGCTTGTCGGACACCTTCACGCCGCCGAGCACGGCGACGAACGGCTCCTCGGGCGCTTGCAGCAGGCGCCCGAGTCGCTCGACCTCTTCGGTGAGAAGTACGCCCGCGGCGATAGCGGCCGCGCGTTCGGGCACTCCCACGATCGACGCATGCGCGCGATGTGATGCGCCGAAGGCGTCGTTGACGTAGGCATCCGCCAGGGCGGCGAGAGCTCCGGCGAAGCCAGCCTCGTTCGCTTCCTCGCCGGGATCGAAGCGGAGGTTCTCCAGCAGCACGACGGCGGCCTCGGAGGAGCACGCCGCGCGCGCTCGTTCCCCTGCGATGTCTTCGAGGATCATGACGTCTCGCTCCAGCAGCTCGCCCAGCCGGCGGCCGACGGGCGCCAGGCGCAGGTCCTCGACAACCTTGCCCTTGGGGCGCCCGAGATGGGAGCAGATCGCGAGACGACCGCCTCGCTCGAGCAGCTCTCGCAGCGTCGGCAGAGAGGCACGGATGCGGAGGTCGTCCTCGATGCGACCGTTCGACAGCGGGACGTTGAGATCGCAGCGCACGAGGACACGCCGTCCCTCGACGTCGAGGTCCTCGATCCGAGGAAGCGTCGACGCGCCTCCGTGGATCACTCAGGTCTCCTCTCTCACGCGCGTCCGGGCGCGGCCGAGCATAGTCGCGGCGCTCTCGGTCCCCTCGAATTATCGGCGGTGTAGCTCACGGGGCCTTTAGGTGCCAGATCAGAGCGAAGGGCAAGCCGTCCAGGGCCACGGCGGTCGCCTCCGGGATCGCTCATTGCTGCAGGTAGGTAACTGGCTCACCCGCCACCGTTCAGACATGGATACAAGATAGGGCCCGTCCGCTTCCTCCAGATGGTTCACTCATCGCCTTAGGAGAGCGTGGAGGCTACGTTTGACCCTCCACCGTCGGTGAGCGGCGGTGGAGGGACTCTGGTCGATGATCGGCGCGTTGTCGGCGGCTAGTCATTTCGTAGAGGACCGCACGGCATTCCGCGGCGCTACTCATGCCAACCGTCGGAGGTCACAGCTTGCTTGCGACCAGCTCCGTCACGTCGACGAGGCGGTTCGAATAGCCCCATTCGTTGTCGTACCAGCCGAGCACCTTGACGAAGTTGCCGTTCGCCATGGTCGAGAGGCTGTCGAACACGCACGAGTAAGGGTTCCCGACGATGTCGGACGACACGATCGGATCCTCCGTGTACTCGAGGATCCCCTTCATGCGCGCCGACTGCGATGCCTCCCTGAACGCGTTGTTGACCTCTTCGGCCGTGACGTCGGAACCAACGATGCAGACGAGATCCGTGATCGAGCCGTCGGCAACCGGGACCCGCAACGCGAGCCCGTCGAGTCTGCCCTTGAGCTCGGGCATGGGAAGCGACGCCGCCTTGGCAGCGCCGGTCGAGGTCGGGATGATGTTTATCGCCGCAGCGCGCGCCCGCCGGAGATCGCTGTGCGGGAGGTCGAGCGTGCGCTGATCGTTCGTGTACGCGTGACATGTCGTCATGAAGCCACGGTCGATCCCCCAGTTGTCCTGGAGCACCTTCGCCAGTGGAACAACGCAGTTCGTCGTGCAAGACGCATTCGAGATCACGGTGTGTTGCGACGGATCGTAGCGATCGTCGTTCACTCCCATCACGATCGTGATGTCTTCTTCCTTGGCGGGAGCCGAGATGATGACCTTGCGCGCGCCCCCTTGCTTCACGTGTTTCAGAGCATCCTGGGCCTTCGTGAAGAAGCCGGTGGCCTCGATCACCACGTCGACGCCGAGATCGTCCCACGCCAGTGCGGCGGGGTCCTTCTCGGACAGGACCTTGACGTCCACGCCGTCGACCGAGAAGCCGTCGTCGGTGACCTTGACCTCTTCCTCGAGCCGGCCGAGCACCGAGTCGTACTTGAGCAGGTGCGCAAGCGTGCCGGGATCGGTGATGTCGTTCACCGCCACCACCTCGAGCTGCGAGCCCTTGGATCGGAGCGCCCGAAAGAAGTTGCGCCCGATACGGCCGAAGCCGTTGATGCCTATGCGAGTTGCCATCCTCGATCCCTCCTCGGGGGAGCGCCGGCTGATGCGCCAATCCTATGCGCGGGGGGTTGGGGGCCGACGCGGCGCCGCTCAACCCAGCGAGCCGAGCAAGAGCCCGAGCCGCTCCGGATCGTGCGCGCCCGACGGGGACGCCACGTCGGCCTCCACCACCTCGATAGCGCGGAGGCTCAACGCATCTCGATCCACCGCCACCCCGCCGTCCGGGAGCTCAGGCGACTGCACGACGATCACATCCACGGGGTCGCTACCTATGTGAGCCAGAAGCGCGTCGAGGTGTGCGGCCGCATCGAGGCCTTCGGTCTCGCCCGACTGCATGCGCGTGTTGCACACGAACACGCGCTGCGCCTGCGTCGCGCGCAGAGCACTGCCGATGCCCGGGACGATCAGTGTCGCGATGAGGCTCGTGAAGAGGCTCCCTGGGCCGAGCACTACCTGATCCGCGCCGAGGATCGCCTCGACCGCCTGCGGCTGCGCGGCCGGATCCGGCGGCTCGAGATGAACCGCCTGTATCGCCGCAGCCGTATGCGCCACCGCTACCTGTCCCTTGATCACGCCCCCGTCGACCTGACCGACCAGACTCACGAGCTCCGTGCTCGCGGGGAGGACGCGACCGCGCGCGCCGACGAGGCGCCCCGCGTGCTCCACCGCTGCGGCGAAGTCACCGGAATCCTCGGCGAGCGCTGCTGGAAGAGGCGGGCCAGTTCGCTTTCGTCGGCCAGCGCAACGAGGCAGTTGCGCAGGTCACCCGGCGGAGGGATCCCGAGGCCGCGCGTGAGCCGGCCGGAAGAGCCCCCGTCGTCGGCCACCGTGACGACCGCGCTGATGTCGTCCGCGTAGTGGCGCGCCGCGGCCAGGGTGACGGCGGGCCCGTGGCCGCCGCCGATGCCCGTGACCCTCACGTCGAGCCCGGGCGCCGTACGTCGCGATGGATGACCTTGACCGCGAACCCCTTGTCGGTGATGAAACCCCCGATCTCCTCGGCAAGCACGACCGAGCGATGCCGCCCTCCTGTGCACCCGATCGCGACGGTTAGGTAGTGGCGTCCCTCCTCCTGGAAGCCGGGCAGCCACAGAGAGAAGAGGTCGCGCGCGCGCGTCAGGAAGTCGCCGGAGCCGTCCTGGTCCAGGACGTAGTCGCGCACGGGGCCTTCGAGACCCGTGAGCTCCCTGAGCCCCTCGACCCAGTGGGGGTTGGGCAGGAAGCGCACGTCGAGAACGATGTCCGCGTCCAGCGGGAGGCCGTACTTGTAGCCGAAGGAGATGACGGTCGTCTTGAGTCCCTCGCTCAGGGCGCCGCCCTCGAAGTATGCGCCGATGCGCGTCCTCAGCGCGCGCACAGAGAGATCGGAGGTATCGAGGATCAGATCGGCTCCGTCGCGGAACGGGCGCATGAGCTCACGTTCGCGTTGTATCCCGATCGCGACCCTGTCGTCCGTCGCCAGGGGGTGTCGCCGGCGCGTCGCCTCGAAGCGCCGCACGAGCGCATCGTCGGACGCCTCGAGGAACACGAGCCGGTAGTTGCACACCTCGCG
Source organism: Actinomycetota bacterium (assembly GCA_046262355.1). Lineage (GTDB taxonomy): Bacteria > Actinomycetota > CADDZG01 > CADDZG01 > WHSQ01 > DATADD01. The sequence continues at coordinate 13,919 of JBHEMX010000010.1, forward strand.
CCGCAGCTTGTCCAACTCGGTCGCCGCCTCGTTGAAGAAGATGCCGCCGCGCGCGTCGATCACCAGCGCCATGCGGCGTATCTCGTTGCCGGGAGCGAGCGCCAGCGACAACATCTTTCCGATCAGAGCCGGAGGGAGATTGTCGATGACGAACCAACCGAGATCCTCGAGAACCTTTGCCGCCTCCGAGCGACCGGCGCCGGAGAGCCCGCTGATCACCGTCACGTCGACCTCGCGGGCACGGGTGCGGATCGTCACGACGCCTCCCTTCGCTTCCCTGTGACGATCCCCGGCTCTTCGCTCTCGGCGGGATGCAGCGCCTCGTACACGCGGTCGGCGACCGTCGGAGGCAGTCCGTCAACCGCGCGCAGCTCCTCGCGCGACGCTGCCCGCATCCTCTTGACGGACCCGAAGCGCTTGACGAGCTTCTTGCGCCGCTCCGCGCCGAATCCCGGGATGCCGTCCAGAACCGACTGCGTCATCTTCTTGCCGCGTCTCATGCGGTGGTAGGTGACCGCGAAGCGGTGCGCCTCGTCGCGGATCTGCTGCAGGAGGTACAGGGCCTCCGACGATCTCGGGATCTCGATAGGATCCTGCCGCCCGGGCACGAACACCTCTTCCATCCGTTTGGCCAGTGAGATCGTGGACACGGTCACGCCGAGCTCCGCCATCACCTCCGCCGTTCGGTTGAGCTGCCCCTTGCCTCCGTCGATAACGACGAGGTGTGGTGGATAGGCGAAGCGCCGCGGCTTGCCGTCGTCACCCCGTGCATCGGCGCTCTCCTGGGCAAGCCGCGCGAAGCGGCGGCGGATCACCTCACCCATCATCGCCACGTCGTCCGGTCCTTGCGCCCACTTGATCGCGAAACGCCGATAGTCCGAGCGCTTCGGGAGCCCGTCCTCGAACACGACCATCGAACCGACCGCCTCGGTAGGTCCCGTGTTGGAGATGTCGAAGCACTCGATGCGCAGCGGAGCCTCGTCCATCCCCAGAGCCTCCTGCAGCTCGCGCAGCTGACGCGAGCGCGCGTTGAAGTCGCTCGCGCGCTTGAGACGATGTTGCTGGAACGCCTCGCGCGCATTCTCCCTGACCGTCTCGAGCAGCGAGCGTTTCTCGCCGCGGTGCGGAACCTTGATCGTCACCGCGCTGCCGCGCAGCCCCGTGAGCCACCGCTGAAGCAGCTCCTCGTCGGCCGGCGCCACAGGGACGTAGACGTGCTTGGGCACCTCGGATTCGGCATACAGGCGCTCCACGAAACGAGCCACGAGCTCCGGAGTGGCAAGGTCCTCGACCTTGTCCACGACGAACCCCTTGCGCCCGGTCACACGACCTCGGCGCACGAAGAAGACCTGGAAAGCGGCCTCGAGATCGTCTTCCACGAACGCGATGAAGTCCATCTCCCGCTGTTCGGAGGTCACCATCTGCTGGCGCTCTATGGCTTTGCGTACATTGTCGAGCTGGTCGCGCAGCTTCGCCGCGATCTCGTACTCGCGACGATCTGCTGCATCTCTCATCGCCGTATCGAGACGAGCGAGGACCGGCTTGGTGTTGCCGTCCAGGAAGTCGCACAGCTCGAGCACGATGCGGCGATGGCCCTCTGCGTCGATCGCGCCTACGCACGGCCCCGAGCAGCGTTCGATGTGGAACAGCAGACACGGCCGACCTCGTCGGCGACAACGGTCGAACACTCCCTGCGAGCAGGTTCGCATCGGGAAGGTCCGAAGGAGAAGGTCGAGCGTGTCGCGGATCGCGTAGGCGTGAGCGAAGGGGCCGTAGTACCTGACGCCCTTGCGCTTCGTGCCTCGCATCACGCGCGCTCGAGGGAACTCCTCGTCCAGCGTTATGGCCAAGTAGGGATAGCTCTTGTCGTCGCGATAGCGGACGTTGTAGCGCGGACGATGTTGCTTGATGAGGTTGAGCTCGAGATGAAGCGCCTCGACCTCGCTGTCGGTCACGATCCATTCGACCGACGCCGCGGCCTCGACCATGGCGCGCGTGCGCGCATGCAGCTCTGGTCCGAAATAGTTCGACAGGCGGCTGCGCAGCACCTTCGCCTTTCCGACGTAGATGACGCGTCCCGTCTTGTCGCCGAACAGATAAACGCCGGGCGCCGCAGGGATCGTCCCCGCGCGCGGGCGCTGGAGCATTCCCGCCGAAGTCATACCCATATTGTCTGCCGCGCGGCGGCTCCCCATCTCCGCGGGCTCAGCGGTCGTCTTCCTCCGGCGGGAGCAGATCGGGCCTGCGGGCGCGCGTGATCCGGCGGGCCTCCGTCTCTCGCCACCGTTCCACGGCTCCGTGGTCGCCCGAGAGCAGGACCTCGGGGACCCGCCAGCCCCGGAACTCCGCCGGCCTCGTGTAATGCGGATGCTCGAGCAAGCCCGCGGCGTGAGACTCGGTTCCCAAGGAGCCCGCGTTCCCCAGCGCGCCGGGCAGCAGTCGAGCCACCGCCTCCACGACCACCAGCGCCGCCAGCTCCCCTCCGCCCAACACGTAGTCGCCTATCGAGATCTCCTCGTCCACGAGGTGCTCGGTGACGCGTTGGTCGACGCCCTCGTAGCGGCCGCAGACCAGCACCAGGTGGTCGAGCTGCGCGAGCCGCTCCACGCGGCCGTGGTACAGCCTCGCGCCGCGCGGCGAGAGCAACGCCACGTGGGTCGGGGGCGTCGCCACGGCCTCGACCGCGGCGAAGACGGGCTCGGGGCGCAGCACCATCCCGGCGCCGCCCCCGTAGGGCTCGTCGTCGACCGAGCGATGCCTGCCGAGCCCGTGCCGGCGCAGGTCGTGGACGCGCACGGTGAGGATCCCCTGCGACACCGCCCGGCCGAGCACGCTCGTGCGCAGCGGCGCCTCGAACAGCTCCGGGAACAACGAGATCACGTCTACGAGCACCGGATCAGTCGAGCAGCCCGGCCGGGGGGTCGATGCGCACCCTTCGTGCCTGCACCTCGACGGCGCGCACGATCTCCGCCACCACGGGCACGAGGCGCTCGCCGCCCTCGGTGGCCACGGCCAAAAGGTCCTGTGCGGCTCCGGGCACCACTCTCGTCACGCGGCCCAGCACGCGCCCCGCTGGGTCCACCACCTCGCAGCCGACGATCTCGTGCTCCCAGTACTCGTCTTCGTCGAGCTCTCGGACATGGTCGCCGGCGACGTAGAGCGCCCCGCGCAGGCCCTCCGCGTCGGTGCGCGTGTCGATGCCCTCGAACTTCACGAGCAGACGGTCGCGATGACGACGGGAGCGCTCGACCAGCAGCTCGCCGGCGCCGTCGTGCACCAGTAGCGACCCCGGATCGAAGCGACGAGGGTCGTCTGAGATGGGCAGCACCTGGACCTCCCCGGCGATCCCGTGGGGCCTGCCGACCTGCCCGGCCAGCAGCATGCCGGGAGGGTGCGACACCCTAGAGCTGGGCCGGGCGGGTCACTGATCCACGACCTCGACCATGACCGGCCGGTCGTCGCGCTGGCCGGCCGCCTTGGCGAGGGCTCGCAGCGAGCGGATGATGCGACCGCGCTTGCCGATGATCTTGCCGATGTCGTCGGGGTGGACCGAGATCTCGAGGACGAGAGCGTTGTCCTCGCCCTCGATCTCGAGCACGCTCAGCTCCTCGGGATGATCCACCAGCCACGGCGCGACGTACTCGACGAGCGCCCGGCTCAACTAATGGTCTCCGTCGGGTGACGTTCGCCTCTCGGCCTCATCGACGTCGGCGTCCGGAGCCGCCGCGGCCTGGTCCGCCGCCTCGGGCAGGTCGGCCGGCTGGTCGTCGGAGGCCGCCCCGACGGACGCAGCCGGGGTCGCTCGGCGCTGCGGGCGTGCGGCCGGTGTCTCCTGGGGCGGCGCCTCGCCGGTGAACATCGCCCACGCACCGCTGATCCGCAGCAGCTTCTGCACGGGGGGGCTCGGCTGTGCGCCGCGCTGCAGCCAGAAGAGCGCGCGCTCGTTGTCGATCGCGATGCCCGACGGCTCCCGGCGCGGCTGATAGCTGCCGATCGATTCGATGTTGCGGCCGTCGCGCGGGCTGCGAGAGTCGGCGACCACGACGCGGTACGAGGGCTGCTTACGCTTGCCGACGCGCTTCAACCTGATCTTGACCATCGTTCTCCTCTAGGGATTCCATCGGGGTTCCGCGCGGCCCGCAGGGGCCCGCTGCACCGGCGCGGACGCCCCAGTCTAGCAGCCGCACGTCTCACAGGCCCATCCCCGGCGGCAGCTTGAGCCCGCCGGGCAGCTTGGCGCGCTTGCCGGCGCTGGGCCCGGACATCATCTTCACCAGCTTGCGAACCTCGTGGAACTGCTTGACGAGCTTGTTGATGTCCTGAACGGTCGTCCCCGAACCGCTCGCGATCCGGCGCCGACGGCTCCCGTTGATGACCGCCGGATCGTTGCGCTCCTGCATCGTCATCGAGCGGATCATGGCCTCGACGCGCGGGAGTTGCTCGTCCATCTGCGCATCGCCGATCGGGAGCTTCGACATCCCCGGCATCATCCCGAGCACCTGCGAGAGCGGCCCCATCTTCTTGAGCGCCTGGAGCTGATCGAGGAAGTCGTCGAGGGTGAACTCCGCCCTGCGGAGCTTGTCCTCCATCTTCTTGGTCTCGGCCTCGTCGAAGGCCTGCTCGGCCTTCTCGATGAGCGTGAGGACGTCGCCCATGCCGAGGATGCGAGAGGCCATCCGGTCCGGATGGAAGGGCTCGAGGTCGCCGAGCTTCTCGCCCACCCCGGCGAACTTGATGGGGCGTCCCGTCACGTATGCCATCGATAGAGCCGCGCCGCCGCGCGCGTCGCCGTCGAGCTTGGCCAAGACGACGCCGGTCACCTCCACCTCCTGCAGGAACGACTCGGCGACGTTGACCGCGTCCTGTCCCGTCATCGCGTCGCACACCAAGAGCGTCTCGGTGGGAGACACCGCCTTGGACACGTCGGCGAGCTCGGCCATGAGCTCCGTGTCGACGTGCATGCGGCCTGCGGTGTCGACGATGAGGTCTGTGAAGCCCTCGTCGCGCGCGTGCGCCAGCGCGCGCTCGGCGACGACGACGGGCTCCTGCGTCGCGAGCTCCGTATGGACCGGGACGCCAACCTGCTCGCCCAGGATCTGCAGCTGGCGGATCGCCGCGGGGCGCCTCAGGTCGCACGCCGCGAGCAGTGGCTTGCGGCCCTCCCCTTTGAGCAGGCGCGCCAGCTTCGCCGCGGCGGTCGTCTTGCCCGAGCCCTGGAGCCCGGCCATCAACAGCACGCGCGGCGGTCGCGGCGAGGGCTCGAGCCCGGCGGCCTCCTCGCCGAGGACGTCGATCAGCGCGGCGTGCACGAGCTTGATGACCTGCTGCGCGGGTGTGAGGCTCTTGTGGATCTCCGCGCCCGCGGCGCGCCGGCGCACGTCGGCGACGAAGGACTTCACGACCTTCAGGGACACGTCGGCCTCGAGCAGCGCGAGCCGGATCTCGCGCAGGACCTCGTCGACCTGCTTCTCGTTCAGCCGCCCGCGCGAGCGCAAGCGGGTGAAGATGTCGTCGAGGCGGCCGCTCAGCGTGTCGAACATGCCTCTAGCGTACGAGGTAGCGCGACAGTCCCGTGCGAAGGTCGACGGGGTGCACGTCGAGCACGCGCTCGAGCTCGCGCGTGTCCACGAGGCCGTCCTGCACCGCGAACTCGATCCCCTGTGGCGTCATCGGTGGGTTCGGAAGCAGCCTCAGCGGAGCGGTGCCGAGCTTGGCCAGAGCCGTCGGAACCGGGACGACGAGCCTCCTTCGCCGGAGGACCTCGAGCATCGTGTGGATGATCTCGTTCATCGTCATGACTTCGGGGCCGCCGATCTCGAAGGTTCGCCTCCACGCGCCGCCCTCGAAGATGCGGGCGACGGCGACGGCGATGTCGCCCGAGTACACCGGCTGCACCCGCTGGGCCCGCACCCCAAGTTGAGGCACCACCGGTGAGAAGCGCGCGATCGCGGCGAACCGATTGAGCGCTCGATCCTCGGGGCCGTAGGCCCACGAGGGCCGCAGGATCGACCACTCGAGACCGCTCTCCTTCAGGGAGGTCTCGGCGCGCCCCTTGGCCCGATACCAGGACCTGTCGCTCCCGGGATCGGCGTTCGCTCCACTCAGGTAGAAGAAGCGCGTCACTCCGGCTCGCAGCGCCTCGGCGAGCAGGTTCTCCGTGCCGCCGCGGTCGTAGCGGTCGTAGGTGAGCCCGCGCCGCGGGACCTCGACGGGATGGTTGGGGAACTGCACCGCCTGCACGACCGCATCGGCACCCGCGAGGGTCCCCAGCAGCGACGAGGCCTCGGTGACGTCGGCGCGCGCCGCGTTCGCCCCGGCGAGCTCGGGGATCGTAGAGACCCTCGACGGAGCGCGTCCCAGTACCGTCACCGAATGGCCCGAGTCGAGGAGAGCGCGCGCGATGTGACGGCCGAGGAACCCCGTCCCCCCTGCGACGGCGATCTTCAAGCCAGCAGCGCGTCGACGTAGGTCTTGGGGTCGAACGGCTCGACGTCCTCGAGCCTCTCCCCCACGCCGATCAGCTTGATCGGGATCCCCAGCGTGTCCTCGATCGCAAGCGCGATGCCGCCCTTCGCCGTGCCGTCGAGCTTCGTGAGCACGATGCCGGTTACCCCCAACGCGCCGGCGAACTGCTGCGCCTGAACGAGCCCGTTCTGGCCCGCGTTGGCGTCGAGGACGAGCAGGACCTCGTGAACCCGGCCTTCCTTCTCGATGACACGCCGGACCTTGGCGAGCTCGTCCATGAGAGGCGTCTTCGTGTGGAGCCTGCCGGCGGTGTCGACGATGAGGACGTCGATGCCCTTGGCCCGGGCGTGCTTGAAGGCGTCGAAGGCTACCGCGCCGGGATCTGCGCCGGGCTGGTGTTTGACGAGCTCGGCGCCGGTGCGCTCGGCCCAGATCCCGAGCTGCTCGTCGGCGGCCGCCCGGAACGTGTCTGCGGCCGCAAGCGCAACGTTCCGCCCGTGCATGCGCAGATCTGAGGCCAGCTTGCCGATCGTCGTCGTCTTGCCGGTTCCGTTGACGCCGACCACGAGCCACACGGTGACTCCTTCGTTGCCGAACCGCAGCGCCCGGTCGGTCCCGGCGTCGAACATCGACACGAGCTCGTCGGCGAGCAGCGAGCGGATCCCCGTTGCGTCGGTGACCTTGCGTGTGCGCGCCTCGCTCTGGAGGTCCGCGACGATCTTCGTGGCAGTCCCCACGCCTACGTCCGCCTGGATCAGCGCCGCCTCGACGTCCTCCCACGTGTCCTCGTCCGGCGCGCCGCTCAAGGCGTCGGCGAGCCTGTCGGCGAGGAACCGCCGGCTCTTGGCCAGCCTCGCGCGCAGGCTCGGCCGGACCTCCTCGGCCGCAGGCTCCTCGACGGCAACCGGGGGAGGCACGGCCTCCGCCACCGCGGCGCGCTCCCCGGCCCCGGCGTCGTGGACCCTCTCGAGCGCCGCCACGTCGGCCGTGGAGGAGGGACCTCGGCCGTCGGTCGGCCGGCGGCGCGTCGCGACCACCAGCCCGGTGGCGAGCAGCAGGACGAAACCGACGACGAGCAGCGGCACGACGAGGTCTTCGAGCATCAGCAGAGGCTAACGCGCGTCGGGGACGCGGCGGCCGTCACACCGTGGCGTCGTCCATCCGCTGGGCGACCACGCGCGACACGCCCTCCCTCGCCATGGTGATGCCGTAGAGGACATCGGCCGTCTCCATCGTGCGTTTCTGGTGGGTCACGACCATCACCTGCGCGCGCTCCTCGAGCTCCCGCACGAGCCCCAGGAAACGCTGCAGGTTGACGTCGTCGAGCGCGGCCTCGACCTCGTCCAGGAGGTAGAACGGCGAGGGCAGCGCGCGGAAGATCGAGAAGAGGAACACCAGCGCGACGAGCGAGCGCTCCCCGCCCGACAGGAGGGACAGCTTCTTGACGTTCTTGCCCGGCGGCCGCGCCTCGATCTCGATTCCACTTGCGAGCAGGTCGTGGGCGTCGGTCAACGTGAGCCGACCGTGCCCGCCAGGGAAGATGCGGTCGAACACCTGCTCGAACTCCTCTGCGACCGCCTCGAAAGCGGTCTCGAAGACCTCCACGATCGTCGCGTCGACCTCGCCCACTATCTTGAGCAGATCCCGCCGGGACGACCTCAGGTCCTCGGTCTGCTCGACGAGGAAGCGCTCGCGCTCCGAGGCCTCCTCGTACTCCTGAGCGGCCCTCGGATTGACCGGCCCCAGGCGCCGGACCTCACGCTCGAGCAGTTCGACCCGCGCCCGCGCGGGGCTCTCCTCGTCGGGCGCCAGGGGCGCGCGCGCGAGCAGGTCCGCGTGCGAGAGCCCCCACTCCTCCATGGCGCGCTCCCCCAGAGCGTCCCCGCGCGCGCGGACCTCGGCGCGCCGCACCTCCATCTTGTTGCGGCGGTCGATCAGCGCATCGATGCTGCCGGTGAGCTCCCGCTCGCGTCGCCTCAGGCTCGCAAGTTGGTCCTCGGCGGCCCTCGCCCGGGAGCGCGCCGCGCGCGTCCCCGCCTCCGCGTCCTCGGCCCATCGACGCCCCCACCCGGCCGCGGCGCGCGCGATCTCCGCGACGTGCTCGGCCCGCCGCCGAGCCTCTCCCAGCGACTCCCTCAGCTCCGCGATGCCGGCGAGACCCTCCTGTGCATCGGCGATGCCGGCCTCGGCCTCCTCGAGCCTCAGTTGTGCCGCCAGGGCGCGCTCCTCCGCGCGGTTCCTCTGCACGTCGATCTCGCTCGCCGAGCGCTGGGCCCCATCGGCCTCTGAGCGCGCACGCGCCAACGCACGCTCCGCCTCCGCGCGCGCCGCATCTGCGTCCTCAGCCGCGGCGCGCCGTGCGGGCAGCTCGACCCGCTCCGCCGCCGCCGCTCTCTCGGCCACGGCCAGGGCGTCCTGGGCGCGCGCGAGCTCGTCGTCGAGCGCCGCCAGCTCTATGCCGCGCGTCTCGTGACGCCGCCGGGAGCTCGCCAGCCTCTCCGCGGCACCGGAGAGGAGCGCGTCGAGACGCCTGAGCTCGTCGTCGTCGCGCGCCACGTCCTGCCATCTCGCCTCCACCGCCACCTCGGCCTCGGCCACGATGCGAGCCGCGTCGGCCTCGCTCGCCGACGCGAGCCGGCTCCGCTCGGTGGCGTCGTCGATGAGCGGGACCACCCGAAGCGCGGCCGCGGGGATGTCCTCGAGCAGACCGTGGACCTGGTTCAGGGCCTCGAGACGCGCCTGCGCCGCGGCCTGCTCGGACCGGGATGCGCCGAGGCGCTCCCTCAGGGCCTCGGCTCGCTCCCGGGCCTCCTCGAGGACCGCCTCGCTGCCCGCCGCAGCCTCCGTGGCGCCGTCCATCCGAGTCTCGAGCGCAACGACCTCGGCTTCGCACGCCGCGGCCGCCGCGGCGTCGTCGGTCAGCTCCTGCCGTCCCACCTCGCGCCGCTCGACGATCGCCTTGATGCGCGCCTCCACGGACCCGATCGAGGCGCGCCCCGCCGCCTCCACACCCTCCGCCCGTACGAGCGCCTGAGCGGCTTCGATCTCGCGCGCCCGCGCCGCGGCCAGCTCCGCCTCGGCCGCCTCCACGGTTGCCTTGAGGGCGTCGAGCCGCCCCCCCGCATGCTCTGCCCGGCGCGCCGCTTCGCCCGCGCTCGCCGCGAGCGCGACCGTGTCCTTCGCGAAGCGCTCCTGTTCGGCCTCGAGCAGTCTGATCCGCTCCCGGTAGCCCTCCTCGGTCTCGGCCGCGAGGCGTGCGGTGACCCGCTCGACGCGTTCGTCCGCAAGGCGCGCGAGGCTGCCCAGCCTGTCGGTCGCCCGGCCGAGGCCGTGCAGCGTCTGCCGCGCTCGCTCCGCCGCCGCGGCGCTCGCCTCCCGCTCCTCGCCGGCGCTCCCGAGCAGCGCCCTGACGTGAGCGAGCTCGTCGGTGAGCAAGGCCTCGCGTCGGCGGTCCTGCTTGAGCTCCAGCTCGCTCTGCTCGAGCGCCAGCCGCTGGATCTCCGTGGCTGCGAGACGCTGCCTCAGGTCGCGCTGCTCGCCCATGAGCTCGGAGTGCACCCGGGCCGCCGAAGCCTGCCGCTTGAGCGGTCGCACCGAGCGACGCAGCTCCGCGAGGACGTCGCCCACGCGGGCGAGGTTGTCGTCGACGCGCTCGAGCTTGCGTAGGGCGCGGTCCTTGCGCCGGCGGTACTTGCCGATCTGGGCCGCCTCTTCGATGAACGAGCGGCGGTCCTCGGGCCGGGCCTGCAGCACCGCATCGAGCTGGCCCTGCCCGACGAGGGCGTGCAGGCTGCGCCCGATGCCGGTGTCCGAGAGCAGCTCGGTGACGTCGAGCAGCCTGCACGGCGCCCCGTTGATGCGGTACTCCGACGCTCCCCCGCGGTCGGCCGAGCGACTGATCCTGACCTCGCCGAGATCGAGCGGGAGCACGCCCGAGGAGTTGTCGAGGGTGAGCTCGACCTCCGCGATCCCGAGCCTCGGGCGGCGCTCGGAGCCGGCGAAGATGACGTCTTCCATGGACGCTCCGCGCATGCTCGAGGGCGCCTGCGAGCCGAGCACCCACTGCAGCGCGTCGGCGATGTTGGACTTGCCCGAGCCGTTGGGGCCGACGATCACGTTCACGCCCGGCTCGAACTCGAGCACCGTCGGATCGGCGAACGACTTGAAGCCTGTGAGGCGCAGGGCTCTCACGAACATGCGGTCAACCTAGCAGCGGCCGCGGCCTCCGCGACGGCAATGCCCGGCGTCGACCGCGCCGTGGGATCGTCCGGGACAACTCACGGCGCGCCCGAGCACACCCCCTGAGCTATCTGACCTTGAAGACCTTCTCGTTCTTGGGCGGCTCGCGGTCGACCTGCACCCCCGCCACGCGCGCTCCGTTGGCGCCGGCACGGCACAGCCCGACGACGCGATAGACCTCGTCGCGCGGCCCTTCGAGGACGGCCTCTATGCGCCCGTCCGAGAGGGAGCGCACCCAGCCTGTGACGCCCTGCTCGATCGCCTTGTCCGCTATCGCCTGCCGGAAGTCCAGGGCATCGAGGTCCCCGGACACGAACACGTGCACGCGGGTCCTATCTTCCAACTTGCCTCCTCCTCGTCCCGGGTCCCCTATCCTACGTTTGGCATTGCGGGCAGAAATAGGTGATGCCGCCGTCGAAGGTGCCCCGGACGATCGCATGGCGGCATCTCCGGCACGGCTCTCCCTCTCGCTCGTAGACCTTGAGCTCGAGCTGGAACTGGCCGGGGTTGCCCTGTAGATCCCTGAAGTCGCTGTCCCCCCACGTCGTGCCGCGCGCCTTGACCGCGTCCTGCAAGGTCTCCATGAGTCCGCGCAGGAGGCGTCTCACGTCCTGCGACGAGAGCTTGTTCGAGGGGCGGTCGTAGCGGATGCCCGCGACGAACAGGACCTCGTCGGAGTAGATGTCGCCGAGCCCACAGATGAAGCCGTCGTCGAGCAGCAGCTCCTTCATCGCCTCGTGGCGCCGCTCGAGCAGCGACGAGAAGTGCTGCCACGCGAGGGGCGACTCGAGCGGGTCGATTGTGTAGGCGCGCAGGTCCTCGAGCTCATCCAGGCCGACCCTGTCGATCACGAAGACCTCGCCGGTGAGCTTGGGGTCCACGACCCGAAGCTGGCCGCCGATCGTGAAGCCGAAGACGAGATGGGTATGCGAGGCGAGCCCGTCGGATGCGCTCGTCTTGAGCAGCAGCGCCGAGTCGCCGAGGTCGATGACGAGAACGCGCTCGTTGTCGAGGCGCAGGACGAGCCTGCGTCCGATCCGCTCGATGGAGTCGACGCGCGCTCCCGACAGCAGCTCCTGGAACTCACGCCGCCTGCCGTGGCGTTTGATGATCTTCATCGCGTTGGAGCCGGGGCGGACCTCGACCTCCTTGAAGCGGCGCCCGATGACCTCCTTCTCGAGGTCTCGGCGGATGATCTCCACCTCAGGAAGCGCGGGCATCCGTGCCCTCCTCGAGACAGGCCGCCGCCGCAGCCGCCTCTGCCGCCAACCCCTCGACCGGCGCGCCCTCGAGCCGGACCAGGGCGGCGCGCGCCGCCTGCTGCTCGGCTTCCTTCTTGCTTCGTCCCGAGCCCGATCCGTGCAGCTCCCCGTCGATGAGGACGTGCGCCACGAAGCGTTTGTCGTGATCGGGGCCCGAGGAGGCGATCTTGTAGGAGGGCCGGGCGCTGCGGCTGCGCACGACGAGCTCCTGCAGCGCCGTCTTGGGGTCGTGACCACCCCCGGCCGCGATGACGCCCTCGAGCGTCTCGCCGAAGAGCGGCACGAGGATCTCGGCCACCGCGTCCATGCCACGCTCGAGGTAGGCGGCGCCGATCAGCGCCTCAAAGGTGTCGGCCAGCAGCGAGGCCTTGCCTCGCCCCCCGGAGCTCTCCTCGCCCTTGCCGAGACGTATGTGCGCCCCGAGCCCGATCGAGCGCGCCATCTGGGCGAGGGCGCCGGTGTTCACCACCGAGGCGCGCAGGCGCGCCATCTCGCCCTCGGCGAGCTTCGGATGGTCGCGATAGATGAGGTCGGTGACGATCGCGCCGAGGATCGCGTCGCCGAGGAACTCGAGGCGCTCGTTGTGCTCCCCGCCCCCGCTCTCGAAGGCGAAGGAGCGGTGAGTCAGGGCAAGCTCGGAGAGGGAGCCGGGCTCGGCCGGGACGCCGAGCGCCGCCAGGAAGTCGGTCGGGCTACTCCGTCTCGACAACCTGGCGACCCGCGTAGTAGCCGCAGTTCGGGCACACCCTGTGCGGCAGCTTCGCCTGACGGCATTGGGGGCAGGCCGAGTAGGTGGGGGCCTCGACGCGCCAATGGGCGCGCCTCATGCGCATCTTCGAGCGCGTCTTGCGTCGTTTGGGTACGGCCATCGCTCCTCCTACCCCTTCCTTGCTAGCCCTCTTGGCCTTGCAGGCGTTCCCGCAGGGAGGACAGGGCCGCCCAGCGTGGATCGAACTCTTCTTGGGTGCAGTCGCAGTCGCCCAGGTTCAGGTCGCGCCCGCAGGTGACACACAATCCCTTGCAGTCCGCGCGGCACAGCGGGTTCAGCGGAAGCGCCAGGGCGAGCGCGTCCCGCAGCAGGGGCTCGAGGTCCATGTCGGCCCCCTTCAGCGCATAGGCGTCCTCCTCGGTCACTTGCCGCTCCGGCGTGACGAAGAGGTCGCAGACGTCCACGCTCACCGGCAGGTCGCCCTCGGCGAGACAGCGCGCGCAACTGAACGTCGAGGTCCCGTCGACCCGCCCCGTCACGAGGATGCCCTCGACCACGCTCTCGGCGCGCAGGGTCGCCCGGGCGGGGCGCTCGTCGAGGCGCACGAGGGCGTTGCGAACGTCCGCAACGGTCGCCGATAGCTCGAGGTCCCGGTATTCGCCGGGTCTACCGAGTATCTCGGCGACCGGCACGATGAGCTGCTGCATGACGCGTGTGTCCTGATGACGAGAGGTGGTTTCGGCGAGTACGCGACCGTCCGATGGTCGGCGCTCTCCTCCGGGAGATGATAGCAGAGACGTGCGTTTTCCCTGGTAGAGCTCGGGTTGAGCGTCTCCCGAGACGGCCCGACGGCGGCCCTCAGAGCGCCGGCTCGCCCAGCTCCGCGGCGTCGAAAGGGCCGGTCGTGTCCGGCGGGCGCTCTTCGGGCAGGCGCGTGACCGCGGAGGGTCTCTGGCCGTTGCCCTGGAGCTGCTCGCGGCCGCGCGCCACGGCCGACAGCGTCTTGTCGAGCAGGATCTCGAACGCGGCGAGCTTCTGATCTATGTAGTCCTCGGCCTCGAGGCGAAGCTGCCCCGCGCGCTCCCGTGCGCCCTCGAGGACGCGCTCCGCGTCGCGCTCCGCGGCGTGGACGATCTCCGTCCGTGAGAGCAGCCGGTCTCGCTGCTCGCGCGCTTCGGCCACGATCCGGTCGGCCTCGTTGCGCGCTCTCCCCAGCAGCTCGTCGCGGTCGCGCGCCATCCAGCGCGCCTGCCGGATCTCGTCCGGAACCTCTTGCTTGAGCTGCGCCAAGAGCTCGAGGAACTCGTCGCGATTGATCACCGCGCTGGTCGACAGCGGCACGGATTTGGCCTCTTCTATGAGGACCTGAAGCTCGTCGATCCGCTCGATCAGATCCATTCCCACCTCTTCCTATCCCGACCTCCGACGCCGTATCTTCGCGCCCCGGTCAAGCCGCACGGGGGAGGTGGAGCCACCGGCTATCCGAAACGCCGCTTCAGCGCGCGCGCCACGGCGGGGGGAACGAAGGCGTCGACGGATCCCCCGAAGCGCGCGACCTCCTTCACCAGGCTCGAGGAGAGGAAAGCCCACGAGGGCCTGGCGCCGAGAAACATCGTGTCGAGTCCCGGCGCGAGCGCCGAGTTCATCGCGGCCATCTGCAGCTCGCTGTCGAAATCGGAGACCGCTCGCAGCCCCTTGAGAACGACACCGATCGCACGGCTCGTGGCGAAGTCCACCAGGAGACCGTCGAAGGAGGCGACCTCGGCATTGTCGACGTGAGCCAAGGCCTCGCGCAGCATGCCGGTCCGCTCCTCGAGCGAGAAGAGCGGCTCTTTCGACGGGTTGGCGATGACGGCGACGAGCACGCGCTCGAAGAGGCGTGCACCCCGTTCGACGACGTCGATGTGGCCGTTGGTGGGCGGGTCGAAGGACCCCGGGCACAGAACGCTCGGCATCGGCTAGTGATACGGCATCTACGTCTCTTCGTCGTGCGTGAAGACGTAGATGTGGGATTGGCCGTAGTCGCGCTCCCATGCGAGAGCCAACCCCAGCGGCTGGATGCGAGCATCCTTGGCGGGACGGTGAACGACTATGCGGCCGTCGTCCGCCAGCCATCCGCCCATGACTATCGCCTCGAGGTTCGTCTGGACCGAGGTCGCGGGCATGGTGTAGGGAGGATCGACGAAGATGAGGCCGATCCGGTCTCCGGCGGGGCGCGCGAGCACCGATGCGACCTCGCCCCACTCGACCTCGGCGCGGTCGCCGAAGCCGGTCACCTCGACGTTCTGCTCGAGCTTGAGGATCGCCTCGCGCGCGCTCTCCACGAACGTCGCCCGGGAGGCCCCGCGCGACAGGGCCTCGAGCCCCAGCGACCCCGACCCGGCGTAGAGATCGAGCACCTCGGCTCCGTTGAGCGGACCGAGCGCCGAGAACAGCGCCTCGCGCATGTGGTCCGCCATCGGGCGAGTGCCGCTGGTGGGCGCCTTGAGGCGCCGCCCCTTGGCCTCCCCTGCAATCACGCGCATGAGCTCAACCTACAAGAATCCCCGCCCGCGGCGCTCACCCGGACTGGACCACGTCGAGAGCACGCTCCGGGAAGCGCCGGCGCATCTCACGCTCGAGCGCCACGTGCTCGTAGGCGGCGAGCTCCGGGTCCTCGTCGAGGATCTCGACCGCGAGATCGCGCGCTCGCTTGACGACGTCCTGGTGCTCCAGCACGCGCGCCATCTTGAGCTGGGGCATCCCGGATTGACGCGCTCCGAAGAGCTCCCCCTCACCGCGCTGCCTGAGGTCGACGAGCGCGAGTTTGAAGCCGTCGGACGTGGCGGCAAGCGCCTCCAGGCGCTCGGCCGCGGTCGCGCAGGCCGCGTCCTCGGCGCGCGCGCCGAGGTCCAGATCCGTCGCGAGGATGCAGTGGGAGTCGTGCGTGCCTCGTCCGATGCGCCCCCGGAGCTGGTGCAGCTGGGCGAGGCCGAAGCGCTCGGCGTCCTCGATCAGCATCACGCTCGCGTTCGGCACGTCTATGCCCACCTCGATCACCGTCGTCGCCACGAGCACGTGGGTGCGTCCCTCCCGGAAGTCCCTCATGGCCGTCTCTTTCTCGTCGCCGCGCATGTCGCCGTGCACGAGCCCCACCGAGAGGTCGGGAAAGACCTCCTGCGCCAGCCGTGTGGCCTCCGCGCGGGCGCTGCGGAGCTCGACCTTGCTGGACTCGTCCCTCAAGGCGTAGACGACGAACGCCTGGCGCCCGGCCCGGACCTCGGAGCGGATGAGGCCGTAGGCGGCGTCCCGGGCCTCGGCGCCCGCCGCGATGCGCGTGTGGACGGGACGGCGCCCGCGTGGCAGCTCGTCGAGGATCGAGACGTCGAGGTCCCCGTAGATCGTCACCGCGAGGGTGCGCGGGATCGGCGTGGCGGTCATCACGAGCACGTCGGGCTCGCCGATCGTCCCCTTGGCACGCAGGGACTTGCGCTGATGGACCCCGAACCTGTGCTGCTCGTCCACGACCGCGACGCCGAGACGAGTGAACTCCACGGAGTCCTGGATCAGGGCGTGGGTCCCGATCAAGAGGTCGACCTCTCCGGCCGCGACCTCGGCCAGCGTCGAAGCCCGCTGCGCGGCAGGGGTCGAGCCCGTCAGCAGACGCACGGCCGGCCGGCGCGAGACCGTCGTGAAGAGGTTGCGGGCCTCGGCCTCGCCGAAGGCGCGGTCGAGCAGCTCGGCGACGGTCACATGGTGCTGCTCGGCCAGGACCTCCGTGGGGGCCATGAAGGCGGCCTGGTGGCCGCCCGCGATCGCGATGAGGCACGCGTACAGCGCCACGACGGTCTTGCCGGAGCCCACCTCGCCCTCGACGAGGCGGTGCATCGGATGGGCCCTGCTCATGTCCGTCGCGACCTCGTCGCAGGCTCGGCGCTGGGCCCCGGTCGGCTCGAACGGCAGCTCGGCGATGAAGGTCTCGGCGAGCGAGCTCGTCCCGGGTCGCTCGTGAGGTATCCCCCTGACGGTTCTCTCGAGCTTGCGTTTCCGGTAGACGAGCCCGAGCTGCAGCGTAAAGACCTCGTCGAAGACGAGTCGCCGGCGCGCCTCCATGACGTCGTCCTTGGACTCGGGGAAGTGGATGCGGCGCAGCGCCTCACCCCGGGACACGAGCCGCAGCCGGCGCCTAAGGTCTTCGGGAACGGGATCGGCGATCGGCCCGATGCTCTTCAGCGTCTCCCACATGAGCTTGCGCATCCCGTCGCTCGACAGGTCGGCGGTCGCCGGGTAGATCGGGATGATGCGACCGACGTTGAAAGGCTCCTTGCCGGTGCGCACGAGCTCGAAGCGCGGCGCGGTCATCTGCAGGGTCCGCCCGAAGACCCCGATGCGGCCGTAGAAGAACCCCCACGCGCCCGGCGCCAGCGCGCGCGCCACCCATCTCTGGTTGAACCAGGTCACCGCTATCTGACCGGTCTCGTCCCCGATGCGCCCCTTGATCAGCGCGCGCTTGGAGTCGATCTTGAAGGGACCGTTGATCTCGATCACCTTGGCGTGGACCTGAACCTCTCTCTGGTGGCCCTCGGACGCGAGCGCCGCGAGCTCGCGCACCGTCTTCAGCTGTGTCCTGTCGACGTGATAGCGGGGATAGTGCTGCAGGAGGTCCTGGACGCTCGCGATGCCCAGCTTCTCGAGGGCTGCGGCGCGCCGGCCGCTCGCGGCGAGGCGCTTGCGGCGCGCCGGAGCCGCATAGATCTCGAGCCCGAGGGAGCGCCTCGTGACCTCGGGAGCGTTTGCGGTCTCGCTCATCGGATGTTCCTCTGTCCTCCGCTCTCGGGTGACGCCGATCCTCAGCCTATTGCCATCGCCTCCCTCATCCCGTGGATCTGCGGCGGGCGTGGCGGGATCGGGGTCGTCGATTTGGTACCCTGCCTGCTGCTATGGCAGCCGTATGCGACATCTGTGGCAAGAAGCCGGGGTTCGGGAACAACATCTCGCACTCCCACCGACGCACGCGCCGGCGCTGGAACCCCAACGTCCAGAAGATCCGCGTCTCGGTCGGTGGAACGCCCAAGCGGCTCACCGTATGCACCAAGTGCATCAAAGCCAACAAGGTCGCGCGCGTCGGCTGATACGCCCGCACCGCGGTGAGCAGCCCGGTGCAGAACCTCGTGGCGCAGGCGAGGCTGCGCGTCGAGCGCGCCCGGGCCCGGTACGGGCTGGTCGACGTGGCGGTGAGGACCTTCCGGCGCTATTCGGAGGACGACGGCGGCTCCTATGCCGCCGCACTCACCTATTACCTCTTCCTCTCGATCTTCCCGCTGCTCGCCTTCGCCCTTGCCGCCCTGGGCTACGCGACGCTCGGCAACGCCGAGCTCCAGAAGGACATCTTCAACGCAGGGCTCAACGCCGCCCCCCTCTTGGAGAGCGCACTGACCAAAGAGGGCCTCGAGGTCGTCGCGGAGCGGCGTCAGGAGCTTGCCACCACAGGGCTGGTGCTGGCGCTCTACTCGGGCTCGGGGGTCATCGTCGCTCTCGAGCATGCGCTCAACAAGCTGAACCACGTCGTGGAGGAGCCCAACTTCGTGGGCAAGCGCCTGCGGTCGCTCCTGTGGCTCGCCATCCTGGGGCTCTCGGCGATCATCTCGGTGGCGCTGAGCGCGGTCGGCAACCTCACGAGCCAGATATTCAGGTCGCTCGAGCCGGCCGAAGACCTCGTGGCCATCCTGTTCTATGGGGCCGGCGTGATCGTCAGCGTCGGGGTCTTCGCCACCGCGTACAAGGTCCTTCCCGGCAAGGACCTGGGATGGCGCGAGGTACTCCCCGGCGCCGTGCTCGCGGCGCTCCTGTTCGAGATCCTCAAGGCCGTGGGCGCCACCTATCTCAAGGCGGGCAGTCAGGCTCGGGCCGCGACCTTCGGAGCATTCGCCGCCGCCGCCGGGCTGCTCGTGGCCTCGTACCTGATCTGTCAGATCACGCTTCTCTGTGCCGAGGTCAACGCCGTGCTTGCGGAACGGCGCGTTACTCGTCAATCTCTCGTATCGGGAACCCAAGGAGGCAGCGCGTGAGCGATCGACCACCAACAACCGAGGACCTCTACAAGGGCGACGGAGGCGGGGCCGCGGCAACGTCCGCAACAGGCGTCGCGAGCGGCGGGGCGCAAGGCTCCGGCAGCGCGGCCGGCGGCGGCGCCTACGGCACGTCGCGCGAGGGCGGCAAGTCGGCCGGCAAGCTGATGAAGGAGATCACCGAAGACCTCTCGAGCCTCTTCCGCAAGGAGATCGAGCTCGCCAAGCAGGAGATCGGCGGTCAGGTCAAGGAGAAGGCGGTGGGGGGTGCGATCATCGCCATCGGCGGCTTCTTCGGCCTCTTGGCGCTGATGTTCCTCTTGCTGGGGCTGCGCGACGGGTTCGACACCTTCCTGTGGACCTGGGTCGCCGACATCGCCACCGCCGTCGTGCTGATCCTCATCGGCGTGGTCGCTGCGCTCGTGGCGAGAAAGAAGCTTCGCAAGCCCATCTCGGCCGACCTCACCAAGCAGACGGTCAAAGAGGACATCGAGTGGGCGAAGTCGATCGGGAAGCGCTGAGCGCAAGCCCTTCCATCCGGTGCCGGGGGCACGACGTGGGCGCATGCAGCGAGGGGTTTATCTGGTCCGCGATGTCGCACAGGGAGCCGAGCGGTCGATCCGGACCATTGTGCCGTACCGCCGCCGAGCGAGGGTGTGGGGCTTTTGGTCGCCCGAGGTCGGATTGTAGGGGCGCGCCGAGGGAGCCGATCACTCGGACCCGGCCGTCCGTAACGCGACGTGGGGCGCCGGGGGCACGCCCGGTAGCGCCTGTATGCTCGACGCCTCGTGTGACGAAGGCTTGACGAGGGCTTAAGGAGGCAGGGCGTGGGCCAGGACGCGCGGCGAACCGCAGAGGAGATCGAGCAGACCCGGGATCAGCTCGCGCGCAAGGTCGACGAGCTGGTCGGCCAAGCCAAGGTCGAGGCCGGCGAGCTCGGAAAGAAGCTCGCGGTCGGCGGGGCGGCTCTCGCCGGGCTTCTCGCGCTCGGCTTCATCGCCAAAGCGCGCGTGCGCAACTGAGCCACCTGTGACGTCGGACCCGGACGGCGTCGCTGCTTTCGACGCGCCCCTGACCTTCACCGCGACGATACGCGAGGCGCTGACGATGTACCGGCGGAAACCTCTCGCGCTGATCGCGCCCTTCGCCGTGTTCTACCTGCTCGTGACCACGCTCGTCGTCGGGGCGCGCGGCGCGCAGGACCTCGCGGGGGCGGGCCGCGTGGCCCTCGTGCTGGCGTTCCAGCTCGGCGTGCCGGTGCTCGGGACGATCGCGACGGCACTCTCGATCGTCGTCATGCACGACGCCTCGCTCGGGCGACCGACGGGCGTCGGGACGGCGGCCCGAGCGCTGCGCCCGATGGCCAAGGAGGTCCTCGCTGCGGCTCTGCTCGCGGCGATCCTCGCCTTCTTGATCTTCATCCCACCTCTGTCGGTGTTGGTGATCTTCATCGGCTCGACCGGCCTTTCCGCGGTGCTCTTCGGCCCTCCGATCGTGATCCACGCGGTCGTGCTGGAGCGCAAGACCCTCGCCCGGGCGTGGCCGCGAACGCGCGCTTTGATGTCGGGCAACTGGGCGCGGCTGCTGCTGCATTGGCTCACGATCGCGCTGGTCGTGACGGTGATCGCCGGCCTCCTGTCCCTGCCCGGACGGATCAACGCGCTCGCATCCGTAATCGTGAACGGCATCGTGCTGGGCGCGTTCGTTCCCTTCATCGCGGCGTTCGTGCTCGTCACCTACCTCGACGTTCGCACGGGGCTCGACAGCACCGGCGCCCGCGAGGCGCCCGCCTAGACGTCGCGAGCGAGGCGCCACCCAGGGTCGACGGGACCGTGCCCGGCGCCGAGTCGGAGACCATGCCGGATCGCGCCGGTGACGAAGTCCTTGGCGAAGAGGACCGCCGAGCGCACGTCGTCGCGCCGAGCCAGGCGCGCCGCGAGCGCGGCGGCGAGCACGCATCCGGTGCCGTGGGTGTCCGTGGTTGCGTAGCGCGGCCCCGCCAGCTCTATGAGGTCGTCGCCGTCGTAGAAGACGTCGACCGACTCCTCGGCGTCGAGATGCCCGCCCTTCACCAGCACCGACGCGGGCCCCAGCGCGACGAGCTCGCGCGCCGCCGCACGCATGTCCGCAAGCGAGCGGAGCTCGGCGCCGAGCAGAAGCTCCGCCTCGTAGAGGTTGGGGGTGACCACGGTCGCGAGCGGCAGTATCCGCTCGCGCAGGGACGCGACGGCGTCCCTGCTCAGAAGCCGGGCGCGCGACTTGGCGACCATGACCGGATCCACCACGAGGTTGCCGATGTCGTTGGCCTCGACCGCCTTGGCCACCGCCTCGACGATCGCCGGCGAGGCCAGCATCCCCGTCTTGGCCGCGTCGACGCCGATGTCCGAGGCGACCGCGTCGATCTGAGCGATCACGAACTCCGCCGGAACCTCGTGGATACCCGTCACCGCAACGGTGTTCTGGGCCGTGAGGGCCGTGATCGCGCTCATGCCGTGGCAGCCCAGAGCGAGAAAGACCTTCAGGTCGGCCTGTATGCCCGCGCCCCCGCCGGAGTCGGACCCCGCGATCGTCAACGCGGTGGGCACGTGCCTCACCGCTTCTGCAGGTGCTCCCATCCCCGCTCCCTCCAGGCCTCGAGCTCGGTGTCGCCCATCCGCCGTTCGTGCTCCACCACTACCCCGATCTGCGTCAGCGTCGTCCCCGCCCCTGCCAGCGCCGCGCGCGCCTCGTCCACGCGTCGTGGGTCCAGCGCGACCAGGAGCTCGAAGTCCTCACCTCCCGCGATCGCAAGCTCCAGCTCATCGACCGGCCACATCCCTCCCAGCGCGCCGAGGTCGTCGTCGACGGGGAGCGCGTCGAGGTCGACGCGACAACCCGTGCCACCCGCCGCGACGAGCCGCGCGAGATCAACCGCGAGTCCATCGGAGACATCGATCATCGAGCTTGCGCCGACGCGCGCCAGGGCGACTCCTTCCTCGACGCGCGCCGTGGGGCGGAGCTGGCGCGCCGCGAGCCGGTGCAAAGCCGCGGCGCCCGAGCCCTCCACTAGGCCGTGGCGCAGCGCCACCAATCCGCCGGCCGCCCCGCCGAGCGCCCCGGTGACGCAGAGCGCATCTCCGAGTGCCGCGCCGGCGCGCGTCACCGCAGCCGCCTCGACCGGCGCGCCGAGCATCGCGATCGCCAGCGACAGCTCCGTCGCTTCGCTGATGTCGCCGCCGACCACGGCGATGTCCCAGCGCCGGGCGGCCGCCAGCATCCCGTCGACGATCCCATCGACCACGTCGACGTCGGTGTGGCGAGGAAGCGACAGCCCCGCGACCGCGTACGCCGGCCGCCCCCCCATGGCTGCGATGTCCGACGCGTTGACCGCGAGCGCCTTCCAGCCGACGTCCGGAGCCGAGCTCCAGGTCATGTCGAAGTCGACGCCTTCGACGACCACGTCGGTGGTGAACAGAAGCGACCCGCCCGGGGGCCGCAGCACCGCTGCGTCGTCCCCCGACCACAACTCGTCCGCTCCCGGCGCGCCGAGGCGCGCCGCGATGCGTTCGATGAGCGCGCTCTCCCCGAGCTCAGAAACGACAGTCACAGATCGAGGTCAGCCTACCGTCTCGCCTCCCGTCCGTCCGCCGCAAGCCATCCCGAGGAGGCGCACAGGGTACTTGCTACACTGCTCCCGGTCGCTCGGGCAGCGCACTTCGTCAAGGAGGGGCAGCGTGGCTGATGTGCAGGCGTACATCCTGATCCAGACCGAGGTCGGCAAGGCCGCACAGGTCGCGAGCGAGGTTCGGGCGATCGAGGGCGTCGACGCCGCAGAGGACGTCACCGGACCCTACGACGTCATCGTGCGCGCGAGCGCCGGCAACGTCGACGACCTCGGAAAGCTCGTCGTCGCGAAGATCCAGGCCGTCGAGGGCATCACCCGCACGCTCACGTGTCCCGTGGTCCATCTCTGAATCCGGCCCACCTCCCGGCGCGACCCCTCCCCGGCGGCGCGACACTTGACCACGGCGGCGCGAGCAAAGGAGGCAGGCTTGGACGAGCACCGAGAAGGGCGTCCGGCAGAGCACCGAGAAGGGCGTCCGGCAGGGCCGCAGCAGGCGGAGCATGGCTTCGAGGAGGGTCTCGAGGGCAAGCCGGACACACCCGAGGAAGAGAGGGAGCCGCGCTTCGCGCGCGGGCAAGAGACCGTGGAGGGTGAGGCCGACGAGAAGGAGAAGCCGCGCTTCTCGCGCGGTCAGGAGGCGACCGAGGGCGATCCCGAGGAGACGAGGGAGGGGCGCTTCAGCACGGGCCAGGACCACGGCCCGCCGATCCACGACGCGTAGGGTCCTGCCGGGGCCCGGTCACCCCGGGCCCGGCGGGGGCCTCTCGAGGAGCCCTGCGCGCGCGAACCATTCGACGGTTCGCCTCAGCGTCACCTCCACCGGCGTGTAGCTCAGCCCGAGCTCCCGCTCGGCGAGCGAGCCGTCGTAGGCATGTCCATGAAGCATCGTGCGGACCATCTCCCGGCACACCGAAGGTGACCTTCTCCGGATGCGCGCCACCGCCTCGACCACCCCGGCGGCGGCCACGGCGGCCGGCGCCGGAAGCACCCGCGGCCGCGCGGCAACACCTGTGATCCGCGCCACCAGCGCCAGCGCCTCGCTCGTGGACAGCGTCGCCCCGTTCAGGATGTAGCGTTCGCCGGCGACGCCTCGCGCCGCGGCGCGCAGATGACCCTCGGCGCAGTCGTCGATATCGACGAGGCTGATCGTCGTGTCGACGAAGAACCTGAGCTTCCCGTCGATGTAGAGCCGCAGCAGGCGCGCCGTCCCGCCCGCTCGACCGGGTCCCTGGACCGAGGAGGGGTTGACGCAGACGACCTCGATGCCCGCGGCCGCGGCGAGGTCCAGGATGACCTTCTCGGCCTCGAACTTCGAGCGCTCGTACTCCGACAGGAACGAGCCGCGATGAGCCGACCGCTCGTGTGCCACGGTTCCCTTGACCTCCCCGATGGCTGCGGCCGACGAGGTGTAGACGATGCGGCGAACGCCGGCGCGTGCCGCGGCCCGCACCACGCCCATGGTCCCGAGGACGTTCACGCGTTGAAGCTGAGAGGGATCCGGCAGGCAGAACCCGTTCAGCCCCGCGGCGTGGTAGACGACGTCGCAGCCACGCATGCTCGCGGCGAGCAGGCTCTCGTGCTGCAGGTCTCCCTCGGCGGGTTGCGCGCCGAGTGCCTCGAGCGTGCGGCGCGCCGCCTCGGAGCGAGCCAGGGCGGTGACGGACTCTCCGCGCGCGACGAGACGTGCGACTATCGGCCGCCCGACAACTCCGGAGCCGCCCGTGACGAACGTCGTCGCCGGCAAGGTCCCTATTGCGATCCGGGAGAGGACAGCACCGTCGACCAGCGCGCAAGGTAGTCCCACGCCGACATGAGGGTTATGGCCGCCGCTGCGAACATCGCCCACTCGTCGATGAAGAACGCCCCGAGAGGCTCGGAGACGCGCACGATGGCCAGGCCGATCGCGAGGAACTGCGCGTTGGCCTTCAACTTGCCCCAGATCGACGGCTCCATGACCACGCCGTCTGCCGCCACGAGGCCGCGCAAGCCGAGGATCACGAGCTCGCGCCCGATGATGATCGCGGCGATCCAGGGCGATGCGCGATCGACCTGCACGAGGGTCACCAGGGTGCCGGTCACCAGCAGCTTGTCCGCGGTCGTGTCGAGGAAGGACCCCAGCGTCGACGTAACGGCCCAGCGCCGCGCGAGATAGCCGTCGACGAAGTCGGTTCCCGCGGCGAAGGCGAAGAGGACCGCGGCAGTGACGTAGGCATGGCTCAGCCGGTCGCCGGCAAGCACCAGCGCCATGATCGCCGGGACCAGCACGATGCGCATGAACGTGATGCGCAACAGAAGGCCGGTCGATCTCGTGGTCTGGTCGTTCATCTCGACCGTTCTGCGACCAGGGCCCTCACCTCGGCGGCCGACCGCAGGTCCAGCGCCGCCCCCGCGAGGGCGCGCGCCGAGCGCGCGTCGATGCCGCGCACTGCCTGCTTGACCTCGGCGATGGCGGGTGGGCCCATGCTCAACTCCCTTACTCCCAGTCCCACGAGTATGGCGGTCGCGGCGATGTCGCCCGCGAGCTCGCCGCACACTCCGACCCACTTGCCGTGGCGGCGCGCCGCGGCGCACGTCATCGCGATCAAGCGCAAGACGGCCGGATGTAGAGCATCCGCGAGGGCAGCAACCCTCTCGTTGCCGCGCTCCGCCGCCATCGTGTACTGGGATAGGTCATTGGTGCCGACCGAGAAGAAGTCGACCTCCGCGGCGAAGTGCTCCGCCACCAGCGCGACAGAGGGAACCTCGACCATCACGCCGATCTCGGGCCGCGCCGCGTCGATCCCCGCCGCGCGCAGCTCTTCGAGAGCTCCGTCGACCAACTCCACGGCGCGCCGCCACTCGTCGAGCAAGGTCACCATCGGGAACATGATCTTGACCGGATGCTCATTCGCCACGCGCAGCGCGGCGCGCAGCTGCGGTCCCAACAGGTCCCTCCTGGCCAGTCCGAGCCTCAGCCCCCGCACGCCGAGGAAAGGGTTGTCCTCCGCGCCCTGCGCCACATAGTCGAGGGGCTTGTCCGCGCCCGCATCGAGCGTCCTCACTATCACGGGCCGGCCCTGGAGCGCCGTTGCGACACTCGAGTACGCGGCGAGCTGCTCCTCTTCTTCCGGCATCTCGTCCCGGTCCATGAAGAGGAACTCGGTGCGCAGGAGACCGATGCCGTCTGCGCCCGCAGCGACGGCGCCCTTCGCATCGCGTTGCGAGGCGGCATTGGCCATCACCTCGATGCGGACCTCGTCGCGCGTCGCCGCCGGCGATCGCGCCGCGGCGCGCGCGATGCGTTGCTCGGCCGCGCGCTCATCCCTGCGCCGTTCGTAGTCGGCCAGGGTCTCCTTCGACGGAGCCACGACCACGACACCAGAGTCCCCGTCGACGGCCAGCGTGGCGCCCTCATCGATGGCGAGGACCGCGGCGCCCGCTCCGACGACCGCAGGGATACCGGCCGCGCGAGCGAGGATCGCGCTGTGCGACGTCGGTCCTCCGCGCGCGGTCACGATCGCGAGCACGTTGGCGGGATCGAGATGTGCGGCGTCCGTGGGCGCGAGCTCCTCGGCGAGGAGGATACCGTCGCGCTCGACGCCCACAGCCTCCGCGGAGTCACCTACCAGGTTGGCCAAGACGCGCTGGGCAACGTCCTCCACGTCCGCCGCCCGTCCTGCCTGGTAGGCGTCATCGAGAGCGCCGTACGCGCGCGCGGTTGCATCCGTCGCGTCCTTCCACGCACGCGCGCCGCTCACCTCCGCCCCGAATACGGCGCGCCGGGCAGGCTCCAGCAGGGCCTCGTCTTCGAGCAGGAGCAGTTGAGCGTAGAAGATGGCGGCCTCGTCGCCGCCCAGCCTCTCGTCCACCGAGTCGCGCGTGGCTCGGATGTCCGCGCGCGCCGCCTCGATGGCTCGCTCGAGCGCCGCCCACTCCGCATCTGGGTCGTCGGCGGCCTCGTCCGGGACCTCGACGGGCCGGCGGCGCCACACGTGTGCCTCGCCGACGGCGATCCCGGGCGAGGCGGCCACTCCGCGCAGCACGTCTCCGCGCCGGACCGGCTCCACCGACGGCTCGTCCTCGGGAGGCGGCGCGGAGGCCTCCACGCGCTCGTCTCCGAAACCTGCCTCTGCCAGATGCCGCAGGGCCGCAAGCGCGTCCTGTGCATCCCGCCCGCGCGCTCGCACGACGATCTCGTGTCCCCGCCTCACCCCAAGCGTCGCGATGCCGCTCAGGCTGCGCGCCGGCGCAGGGCCGCGCCCCGAACTCGCGTTGGTCACCGTCACATCCGCCTCGAAGCGCGCCGCGGTCGCGACGAAGCGGGCCGCGGGACGCGCATGAAGGCCCATGGGGTTGTCCACCCGCAGGCGGGTCTCGACCGCGTCCTCGACATCGTCGAGAGCGCCCGCGCCCTCCTCGGTCGCTTCGCCGCCGTCCTCCCCACCGAGGTGCGCCGCCTTCATACCTGCTCCACGGCTCGCCTCGGCCGCGACCTCCTCGAGCGTCGCCCCCTGGCGGGCGGCCGCGGCGGCCGCCACGGCCCCCTCGACGAGCGGCGCCGGAGAGAGCAGGACGCGCTCGCGTCCATCGCCGCGCATCTCCAGAGCCATCTCAGCGCTCAACACGGCGCTGCCGAGATCCATGAGAACGAGCACTCCGTCGCCGGACGAGGCGCGCTCGATCGCCTCCATCACGAGCGCGGCATCGGTGCCGAGTGGATGTTCGGGCTCGTCGAGCCCGCCGGACGCTTCGATGTGGACCTCGTCGCCGCCCATCTCCCGCGCGAGCTCCACCACCCCGCGCGCCAGCTCGAAGCTATGCGAGACGACGACGATGCCGACCATCGCCCGACCTGCCTTCAGTCGACGAAAGACGTGACGTGGCCGAGCCGCGTCACGCGCGCGCCCCGTCGAGGCCGTAAGCGCGGTGCAGCAGCTCTACGGGGTGAACCGAAGAGACTCCGGCACCATGCGTTATCTGCCAACGACAGGTTTCGCTGTCGCAGGCCGCGACATCGGGCGACGCTGCTCGGACCTCTGTGAATAGACGGCGTCCGACGTCCATAGCGATGTCGTACTTCTCCCTCTTGAGCCCGTAGGTCCCTGCGATGCCGCAACACTCCACGTCGAGCTCGACGACCTCGAGCTCGGGTATCAGGGAGAACAGGTCCATGGCCGGCTTGCCGATCCCGTGCCCGCGCTGCTGACACGGAGCGTGATAAGGCACCTTGAGACGCAGCGGCGCGAGGTCTGTCCGCAGCTCTTCGCGCTCGTGCAACAGCGAGAGGAACTCGCAGATGTCGTAGAGCCTTGAGGCGACGACCTCGACGTCCGGATCGTCCAAGCCGAGGATCTCGCGTGCTTCTCGTTTGAGCATGAGCCCGCAGCTCGTCGACGTCGCGACGATGTCGTGGCCGGCACGCGCATAGGGGGCAAGGCGCGTCACCAGTCTCTTCACGTACCTGCGCGCATCATCGAACGCGCCGTTGGACTGCAGCGGCAGGCCGCAACAATCCTGTGGAGGCACGACGACATGGAACCCGTTGTGCTCGAGCACCGCGACGGTCTTGCGCCCGAGCTCCGGCTCGTAGTAGTTCGTGCTGCAGCCGTGGAAGTAGACGACGTTCTTGCCGGTCGCGATCCCGTCGTGGCGTTTGGCCCAGCGCTGGAAGGTGCGTCCCGCGAGACGAGGGAGCGGCGCGTCGCGATGGATGCCCACCGTCCTCTCGAGCGCAGCCCGCACGGTCCGGTTGCCCATCGCCGCGTTCGCCATGCTCGCCGCGGGCGTCCCGAGACGCCCTGTGACCGTGGGCCGCGCCAGCACCCGGTCCCTCAATGGGATCCCGTGCTCGCGCTTGAGCTCCGCTCGGGCGCGCGCGTTGATCTCGGCGATCTTCACGCCCTGCGGGCAAACCTGAGTGCAGATCCCACAACCAGAGCAATAGTCCAGCGACGAGTCCGGCGAGCGGCCGCCGGTCCTGTATCGCTCCGCCTGCGGACCAACGTACTTGGGCCCGGGGAACAGCGACGTAACGTTGGATACGGGACAGAAGGTCTCGCAGATCGTGCACTTGACGCAGTGGTCGAGGGAGCCGCGCACGGGTTCGGTCATGTCGCCTCCTCGATGATCTGGCTCGCGGCTCGGTGTCCGGTCGCGAGGCTGATCCCGTCGCCGGACTTCTCGCGCCACGGCTCTGCCCCGGCGAGGGTCGCCCCCGCGACGAAGACGTTCTCGTACACGACGTTGCCGCCTCCGTCGACCGGCCGCAGCCGGTCGTCCGTTGCGATGCCCGCCGTCGCCATCGGATGCCGGTCGAGAAGCTGGGGCTTGAAACGCTCGCCGCGTCCCGGTACGGCTCTCAGCGGCAGGCCGAAGACCACCTCTTTGATGTCCCCGCGCGAGTCCATCTCGAGGCCGCCGGAGGCGAATCCTCCCGAGGCGAGCACGAAGTGGCCGGCGTGGTAGGCGATGGGACGCGCCGCGGAGCGCGCGACCACGGCCAGCACCCGCCGCGCGGTCGTCTCGGCGCCGACCACCTTGCCTCCCATGACGAGCGTTGCACCCGCCTGGCGCAGCGCCCCCTTGAGCGAACGGAACAGGCGTATGCCGGGGACCGATGGAGGCAGCGTCGGTATCTCGAAGACGTCACGCCCTAGCCCATCCTGAAGCTCCTGCCATACCGTGGTTGGGTCCTCGAGCCCGAGCACCGCAGGGAAGCCGACGGCGCCGGCGCCGTGGATCTTGACGTGGGCATCTGCTATGACCGCCTTGCGGAACTCGGCGTCGTCGAAGAGTCGAGCGAGCCGCAGCGGAGTGACGTCGGCGTCGTGCACCGGGACGTCGATCTCGAAAGCACGCGCCGCGACGTCCGGCGCGCCCTCGATCGAGAGCCCGTCGAGGTTGCCTACAAGGTAGGCAGGATAGAAGTCCTTGAGCGTCCGGAAGCCTCCGATCGCGAGCGCGCGGCCCGAGCGCAGGTCCCCGCCCGCCATGCTCTCCGGCACGACGGCAGTGGGCTTGGGAGCTCCCAGCGCGGTCGGCAACACGAGGTTGGCCTCGAGGCTCCCGGCGTAGCGCACGGCACCGACGCGCTCCTTGAACCATTCGATGCTCGCCGCGATCGCCTCCACCGGGACGCGCGCATAGGGATGCTCGGGGTGGGCGGTTGCGAAGTCCTGCAGTGCCGTCGCCGGCGCCGTCACGCGCTCGGGCGCGTAACCGAGCACGTCGATCGTCGCCGGCGCAAGCTGGATCGCGCCCATGCCCGCGGCGACCACGACGGTGCGCTTGCCGCTTTCGGCGAGGCGCAGCCCCGCGCTCAGTCCGGCGAGGCCGGCTCCGATCACCGCAACGTCGTAGTGCCGCTCGAGGCCCTCGTTCACGGGAGGTGCTCCACGTCGAGCAGACCCTGGAAGACCCACTCATCGAAGCGCGCCTGGCGTAGCCCATCCCCATAGAGGATCGGGTGCACGCCTTTCCAGCGCTCTTGGAGGAAGTCGAGCAGCGCCTTGTTGGCGCCGGAGCGATCGAGCTGCTCGACGCCGTAGAGGATCCCCGTCGCTCGATAGATGCAGAAACCTCCCTGGCACGGTCCCATGCCGAGACGAAGGCTCCGTCTCATGTCGTCGAGATCGCTCGTGTTGCGTCGTCGCATGGCGTCCTCGAGACGGCCGCGCGAGATGAGCTCGCACTCACAGATCAGCTGATCGTCGTGCAGCGTCTCCTCGCGGCGAGCGAGGCGCGCGCCGAGCCAGTAGTGGTCGTGGTCCTCGGAATCGGGCAGCGGCTCCCGGGCGCTGGTGCACGGCCGGTCGAGTTCCAGTTGCGCGCACATGGCGTCGACCGCATCCTGCGCCATGCGACGGAAGGTCGTGAGCTTGCCCCCGGTGATCGTGATGAAGTTGTCGACGCCGTCGCGTTCTCGATGATCGAGCAGCGCGTGGGAACGACTTACGTCGCGGGTGCTTGCGACCTCTGCTTTGGCGTCCTGGAACAGCGGCCGGACGCCCGCCCAGACCCGCAGAGCGCGCGCTGCGCGGAATCCGGGAACGAGCTTCTCGCCGTCATCGAGCATCTGGTCGATCTCGTCCTGAGTGACCGGCAGATCGTCGGGATGCTCGACCTTCACATCGGTCGTGCCGATCACGCTGACGGTCCGGATGGGGACGAGGATGTCGCCGTCGGCCGGCCTGCCGCAGCGGTTGATCACGGTGTTCACGAGCCGGTGATTCATCGCGATCATGATCCCCTTGCCGGGCAGGATCGTGATCCCTTCGCATCCCCCCATCTCGGCGACCTGGGCCGCCCACGCTCCGGACGCGTTGACAACGAAGCCCGCCTCGATCGTCACCTCGCTGCCGTCGAGCTCGTTGACGGCCACCGCGCCGGTGACTGCGTCTCCGTCCTTCAGCAGCCGCTCGACGCGATGGCGCGTCATGATGCGCGCGCCTCGCTCCTCCGCGGAGCGTGCGCAGGCCCACACGAGCTTCCACGCGTCTATGCTCGCGTCGGGCACGCGGAACGCCCTCGAGATGTCGGGGTTGAGGCGAGGCTCCTCGTGCAGCGCCTGCGCCGGCTCGATCTCCTCGACGGGTATGCCGGCGACCCCGCATCCGAGCACGAATTCGTCCGCGTAATCGGGCTCGTCCCACGGCGTCTGCACGAACAACCCGCCGGTGTCCTCGATCGTGTCTGCCGCGATGCGCCGCAGGATGCGGTTCTCGTCCATGCACTCCTTCGCCGAACGCGCGTCCTTGACGACGTAGCGCCCGCCGGAATGGAGGAGGCCGTGGAAGCGACCGGTCGTGCCCTCCGCGAGATCGCCTCGATCGACGAGGATCGCCGAGAAGCCCCGCAGGGCCGCGTCGCGCACGACCCCGGCGCCCGTTGCGCCGCCCCCGATCACGAGCACCTCGGTCTCGAGATGAGCCATGTCTCCCGACCGAGTATCGCGTGCCGGGAGCGCTTGCGAGTGGGTGAGAGATCCCTCTTATGGGTCCTCTCCCACCCACTCGGCGCGGCTTTCCGCTACTCCTGCCAGTCGAAGGTGCGGGTGACCGCCTTCTTCCACATCTTGTAGCCCTCGTCGCGCTGCGACGCATCCATCTGGGGCTCCCAGCGCTTGTCCTCAGACCAGTTCGCGCGCAGGTCCTCGACCTCTTTCCAGAAGCCGACCGCGAGGCCCGCCGCGTACGCGGCGCCGAGCGCCGTCGTCTCGGCGACCTTCGGACGGATCACCGGGACGTCGAGGATGTCTGCCTGGAACTGCATCAGGAGGTCGTTGTAGACCATGCCGCCGTCGACCTTGAGCGATTCCAGGTCCACGCCCGAGTCCGCGTTCATGGCATCGACGACCTCTTTGCTCTGCCATGCGGTCGCCTCGAGCACCGCGCGCGCGATGTGGCCCGCGCCGACGTAGCGCGTGAGGCCGGCGATCACTCCTCGAGCGTTGCTTCTCCAGTAGGGCGCGAAGAGGCCCGAGAACGCGGGCACGAAGTAGGCGCCGCCGTTGTCGTCGACGGTCCGGGCGAGGTCCTCGACCTCGGCGGAAGATCCGATCATCTTCAGGTTGTCGCGCAGCCACTGCACGAGGGCTCCGGTGATCGCGATCGAGCCCTCGAGGCAATAGATGGGCTTGTTGTCGCCGATCTTGTAACCGACCGTCGTGATGAGCCCGCTCTTGGACTGCACCAGCTCCTCTCCCGTGTTGAGCAAGAGGAAGTTGCCGGTGCCGTAGGTGTTCTTCGCCTCGCCGACCGAGTAACAGGTCTGCCCGAACACCGCCGCCTGCTGGTCGCCGAGGTCGCCCGCGAGAGGCACTCCCTGCAGGCCTCCCACGGCCTCGCCGTAGACCTCACTCGAGGCCTTGACCTCGGGAAGCATCGAGCGAGGCACTCCCACCGCATCGAGGATGCCGTCGTCCCAATCCAGCGAGGCGAGATCCATCAGCAGCGTCCTGCTCGCGTTCGTCGCGTCGGTGACGTGGCGGCCTCCGTCGGTTCCGCCGGTGAGATTCCACAGGATCCAGGTGTCGATGTTGCCGAACACGACGTCGCCCGCCTCCGCCTTCTCTCTCACGCCGTCGACGTTCTCGAGGACCCAGCGCACCTTCGGGCCCGAGAAGTAGGTTGCGAGCGGAAGACCGGTCTGCTCCCGGAAGCGGTCCTGGCCCCCGTCCTTGGCGAGCTCGTCACAGATCTTGTCCGTGCGCGTGTCCTGCCACACGATCGCGTTGTGGACCGGCTCTCCCGTCGTCTTGTCCCACACGACCGCGGTCTCGCGCTGGTTCGTGATCCCGACCGCCGCAAGTTCGCTTGCCTGGATCCCCGCCTTGTCGAGAGCGCCCGAGATGACCTCCTGGGTCCGGTCCCAGATCTCCTTGGCGTCGTGCTCGACCCACCCGGGCTTCGGGTAGATCTGCTCGTGCTCCCTCTGGTCGATCCCCACCACCTCGCCGCTGTGGTTGAAGATCATGAAGCGTGTGCTCGTGGTGCCTTGGTCGACCGCTCCTACGTACTCAGCCATCTCTCCCTCCCCTTTGTCGGACCTGCCCTTGCCCTAAGAAGCCGCTTTCGATAGCGCGTTCGCCGCGGTCCGCAGCAGGAGGTGTGACGACGTCGCACCTGGATCCTGGTGCCCGGCACTTCGTTCGCCCAGATAGCTGGCCCGTCCCTTGCGCGCCACGAGTGGGATCGTCGCCTTCATCCCCTCCTCGGCGGCGCCGGCCGAGCGCTCCAGAGCATCGGCGAACGACGCACCTTCCTCCACCGCTTGCATGAACGCATCGCGCGCGGGGATCAACGCGTCGAGCATCGTCTTGTCGCCCGGCTCCGCCTTGCCGCGCGTCTGCACGCCTCTGACGGCGGCTTCGAGCGCCGCCCCCCATTCCTCCGCCCCGATGTCGCTCTTGCGGGTCGTCGCGGTCGCCATCTGCATGAACAAGGTCCCGTACAGCGGCCCGCCGGCGCCCCCCACCTTGGAAACGAGGGTCATGCCGATCGTCTTCAGGAGAGCACCGATGTCGTCTCCCGAGACGCCCTCCAGCTTGGCCATCACCGCCCGCATGCCGCGATCCATGTTCGTCCCGTGATCGCCATCCCCGATCGCGGAGTCCAGCTTGGTCAGGTACTGCTTGTTCTCGGCCACCTGCGCGGCGAAATCGCTCACCCATGTCACGAAGTCGTCGTGCCCTGCGGTCACCGGTCGCTCCCGTCGCCCTGTGGCTGGCCTCACGTTACGCCGCGTCGGCTACGCGCCCCACCTGAGCCCCGGAGTCAGGACCGGCGCGTCCCACAACGACGTGAGCTCGTCATCCATCCTCAGAAGCGTTATGGAGCATCCTGCCATCTCGAGCGACGTTATGTAGGGTCCGATCAGGTTGCGTGCGATGTTCACGCCTCTGCCGCCGAGCCACTTCTTGAGCTCGTTGTAGACGATGTAGAGCTCGAGCAGGGGCGTGCCCCCCATGCCGTTCACGAACGCCAGAACGTCCGCGCCGTCGCCCGCGTCGAGATCTTCCACGACGGGACCGGCGAGCCGCTCGACGATCTCAGCCACCGGGGTCACGGCCACCCTCTCGCGCCCCGGCTCGCCGTGGATGCCGATCCCGATCTCCATCTCGTCGTCGCCCAGCTCGAAGGTCGGCTCGCCGGCGGACGGGACCGTGCAGGAGGTCAACGCCATGCCCATGCTGCGCGCGTTCGAGTTCACCTTGCGGCATAGCTCCGCCACGTCGCCCAGGGACCGGCCCTCCTCCGCGGCCGCGCCGCAGATCTTCTCTGCCAGCACCGTCGTCCCGACGCCCCGGCGACCCGCGGTGTAGAGGCTGTCCTGAACCGCGACGTCGTCGTCGATCACCACCGCCTCGACCTCGATGCCCTCGTCCTTGGCGAGGTCCGCGGCCATCTCGAAGTTGAGCACGTCGCCCGTGTAGTTCTTGACGATATGGAGCACCCCGGCGCCGGCACTCACCGCCTTGGTCGCCTCCAACATCTGATCCGGGGTCGGCGACGTGAACACTTCGCCGGGACACGCGGCATCGAGCATGCCGCGTCCCACGAACCCACCATGCATCGGCTCGTGCCCCGATCCCCCGCCCGACAAGAGGCCGACCTTGCCGTCCACGGGAGCATCGGCGCGCACGATGTAGTTTGGGTCGTAGAAGACCTTCACAAGGTCCCCGTGCGCGGCCTCGATGCCCTGCAGCGCTTCGGTGACTACGTCGTCGGGCCGGTTGATGAGTTTCTTCATCACAACTCCCCTTCTAAGAGCTCGTCTGTGGACCCACCTGAACGATCAGGGGAAGATGACGTTGAAGAGGACCGCTCCGATGACGCCGCCGATGATCGGCGCGACGACGGGGATCCAGGCGTACTCCCAGTCCGAGTCGCCCTTGCCGGCTATCGGCAGGACCGCGTGCGCGATGCGCGGCCCGAGGTCGCGCGCCGGGTTGATCGCGTAGCCGGTTGGTCCTCCCAGCGAGAGGCCGATGGAGACGACGAGCAGGCCCACGAGCAGAGGCACGAGACCGCTGTTGAGCGTGGCTTCGTTCGCCTGCTGCACGATGCCGAGCACTCCCAGCACGAGCATCGCAGTGCCGATGATCTCGGTCACGATGTTGGCGCCGAAGCGCCGGATCGCCGGCCCGGTCGAGAACACGGCCAGCTTGAGACCGGGGTCCTCGGTGTCCTCCCAGTGCGGAAGGTAGGCCAGCCACACGAGCACGGCGCCGATGAAGGCGCCCGCGAACTGACCGGCGAGATACAGGGGCACATCGCCCCACGGCGTCGTGCCGATCGCTGCGAAGCCGATCGTCACCGCCGGGTTGATGTGCGCACCGCTGAAAGCGCCGACCGCGAAGACGGCGAAGGCTACGCCGAGCCCCCACCCCATGGTGATCACGATCCATCCACCGTTCTGCGCCTTGGAACGGTTGAGGAGAACCGCGGCCACGACCCCGTCTCCCAGGAGGATCAGGATGGCCGTGCCGATGAGCTCGGCCGTGAAGATACTCATGCCCTACCCCTTTCGTGCTGCCGATGCAACGCAAGCGACCGCCTCAGACGAAACTTCGCCGGCCGCGAAATGTCAATGGGAACGCGCGGGTTTCTCATCCGTCGTCTCTCATCGAGCGCAGCGCGCGCTCGACGCGCTCCGTTACGCCCTTGTGGTCCTCGCCCGGCGCCGGGCGTATCGCCGGCCCGAATGAGACCGCGACCGGGAACCTGC
The DNA here is from genome assembly GCA_046262355.1 of Actinomycetota bacterium. Lineage (GTDB taxonomy): Bacteria > Actinomycetota > CADDZG01 > CADDZG01 > WHSQ01 > DATADD01. Next base: position 49,451 of record JBHEMX010000010.1, read on the forward strand.
GTGGCCACCATTGCCCCGGCGGCATCGCGTCGTGACTGCCGCTGACCCGGATGGGCACGATCGGGATGCCGTGCGCGATCGCGAGGCGCGCCGCGCCGGAGCGCAGCGGGCCCATCTCGCCGTTGCGCGACCTGGTTCCCTCGGGATAGACGAGGAGGTTCGTGGACGCTTGCACGAGGTTGTTGAGACGTCTGGCGGAGTCCCTCGCCCCGGCTTTCCTCTCGATCGGCACCGCGCCGAACGCGAGCGACACCAAGCCCGCCACCAGCCGGTTACGGAAGAAGTAGTCCGCCGCCGCCACGACCGCGGTCCGACGACGCCAGCGGCCCGGAAGGGCGCGCAGGATGAGGGGCGTGTCCATGTGACTCGAGTGGTTGGCGGCGAACACGACCGGCGCGACGAGCGACGAGAGATGTTCCGTGCCGCGCACCGACGGGTGCGTGTAATGGGTGATGATCGGGCCCAGGACGTAGAGCAGGATCCACTTGCGGGTGATCTGCGCCAGAGGCCGGTGCGCCCACGACACGTCGAGGCGGGCACCTCCTCGAGGGCTCACCCGGGCGACCGCCGCACTCAGGTCGATCTCGATAGAGGACGCCGGCCGTCGGGCACGACCGGCTTGAGGCTAGCAACGAGCATCGCGATCTCGTCCATGAGCTGCGCGGCGCCCCTGCGCCAATGAGCGGGAGAGTCGACGCTGCCCTCGATCGCGATCGGCTCGCCGAACCTCACCGCGATGTCCTGTCGAGGAGCCCAGCGTTTGGCGTAGGCGCCCTTGGGCCACACGTTAGCGGTGCCCCAGACCGCACACGGAACCACCGGAGCGCTCGAGCGCAGCGCCAAGCGCACGGCACCGGACCTGGCCGCCATGGGCCTGAGATCGGGATCCGTCGTGACCGTGCCCTCCGGGAAGATGACCACGAGCTCCCCCCGGTCGAGCGCCCGCAGCGCATCGTCGAGCGCCGAAGCGGCCTGCGCGGTGCCGCGCCGCACCTCGATCTGACGGGTTGCGCGCAGTACCCACCCGATGCGCCTGTCCTCGAAGAGCTCGGACTTGGTCAGAAAGCGGGGCCGCCGCCCGGCCCGATTGACCGCGTAGCCCACCGCGAGCGGATCGAGGTAAGCGATGTGGTTGGACGCAACGATCGCGGGTCCCTCCGACGGGAGGTTGTTGCTGCCCTCGATGGTCCAGCGGAACCATGCGCCGAGCGCGGGCAGCAGCGTCGCCTGCACGAGCCGGTAACCAGGCTCCCAGTCCCGGGACAGGGCGTCCCCCTTGTCGTACCTGTCGTAGCCCCCGAGCGAGCGGCCCTCGCTCGCAACGCTCGAACGGGATTATGACCGCGCGTGCGCCCGCCCATCCAGCATGCGTCCGCCTCTCCGCTCACCCGGGTGGCGAGCCGAACGGACGTTCGATATACTTCCTGCATGCGAAGACTCAGCGATCCAGAAGCGCACCGTGCGAGGAACGATCTCGTGGAGGGCAACTTCCCCGAAGACATGAACGCCCGTTGCGCGTGGTGCAGGAAGGTCCGGCCGGCCCGCGAGGGCGCCTTCGTGGCGGTCAACGTCCCGGGCACCGGACACACCAGCATGTTCCGCTGCTCCGACTGCGGCGAGGAGCGGCACAGCGCGGCATAGGCGACCGGGGCGACAAGCCGGCGTCACCATCCACGGGCATGGCGGGCTCTTGCAACCGTCGCGCCGAATGTTCGCGCGCCCGCGCAAGGGCGCCGTACCCACGGCTAACCTGGCTCGGTGGACGCCGGTCTCCTCCCCGTCAAACGTCTGAGCGACGCCAAGCGCCGGCTCGGAGCGGAGTTCGGCGACGTGCAGCGGGTACAGATCGCCCGAGCGCTGCTGGACGACGCCCTCGACCTCTGCCGTTGCACCGGTCGTCTGCGGTGGTGGGTCGTCACCGCAGACGACCATGTGGTCGCCGCGGCTCGGAGGCACGGGCTCGACGTCTTCAACGACGAGACCGGCGACCTGAACGTCGCGGTCGCCGGCGCCATGCATGCGGTGCTGGTGGCCGGGGCCGCGTCCGCGACGGTGCTCCCGTGCGACCTGCCGCTCGCGCTCCCGGAGGACGTGGAGGACGTGCTCGACACCGGCGCGACTTCCGACATGGTCGTCGTGCCGTCGCGCCGCGACGGGGGCACTAACGCGCTCTACATGAGTCCGCCCGGCGTCGGCCCCCCTCGCTTCGGAACTGGGAGCCTGTCGGCGCACGTCGCGCTCGCCGAAAGGGCGCGCCTGCGGTGCTCGATCCTGCCTCTCCCCCGGCTCGCGCTCGACATAGACACGGTCGAAGACGTCGACGAGCTGCTGGGCGTCGACGGCGCACAGCGAAGCCGGGCGGCGCGCATGCTCCGGCGTCTGAGATCGCCGGCGCCGACCTAGGGAGAACCCGAACACAACCGGGCCCGTCAGGGGTTGCGGCTCGCCACCCGCTCGGCGCGTTCGACCGCGGCGGCCTCGGCCCGGCCCGACAGCTCCTCGAGACGCGCGGGACTGGGGATGCGCACCCCGCCCCGGCCCTGGATCAACAACGCTGCGCCGAGGGCGCCGAGGCCGAGCGCCGCGAGCACGACGGTCTGCACCGCGGAGGGGGGCCTCGGCGTCTCGAGCTCCTCGGCGCGCCGCCCGCCCTCGAAACCGGCGACCCGGCCGAGCGAGTAGCCGGAGAACATCAACAATCCCGCCGCGATCAGGACGAGGAGCGCCTGCACGATGCGCATCGTCCGGCGCTGCCGCGCGAGTCCGACCGGACCTCGGTGCGCTCCGCCCCCCATGGTTCTCTTCACGTCCGCCAAGATAACCGTCGCCCACCGCAACGAAGGGCTGTCGGCCGCGCAAAAAAGCCCCGGAGAGTCTCGAGCTCCGGGGCTTTCTTATCCGCCTAGTGCTCCTGCGCGGAAGTAACGTCAGCAACCAGGGCGGCACTGCGCGGTGAGGGCAAGGCGCGAGGAGTCGTGCGTACCCGCAGGGTACGTGCGCGACGAGCAACGCAGCCATCGCCGATGCAGGGCCGTTCTGGGGCGACGGGACTTAC
>JBHEMX010000011.1:0-26249 GCA_046262355.1 Actinomycetota bacterium
GCCGTCGACGATGCCCTGGAGGCTCGTGCCGTCGACGCTCGTGTGCACCGCGCGGCGGATGTGCGAGAGCGCGACCTCGCGCCCGAAGTGCCGGCAGACCATCGCGAGGCACGCCGCGCCGCAGTCCATCTCGTCCACCTGCCGCACGTGCGGGAAGCGGCGGATCCGCTTGGGCTTCTTGACGAAGCGCCCTTCCCTCGTGGCGAAGGGCCCGCGGGCCTCTTCCGCCACCCCCGCCACGCCGTCGACTTCGAAGATCGGTTCGGCCTGGTCTTCGCTCACGGGCGGGGGAGCCTGAACCTCTGCCGGGAGGAGCTCGTCGCCGAAGTCGAGCGGGACATTTGCCACCGTCTTGTAGTCGTACTGTTCGACGCGCTGCTCGATACGGGCGCGAAAGGACGGATAAGCCTGCAGCAAGCCTCCGAAGGCCTCCTGGCTCAAGCGCAACAGCCGGCACTTAGAGACAGCTTCAACCGTGGCGGCGCGCGGGCGGCGCGCGAGTAGAGAAGCCTCGCCGAAGAAGTCGCCTCTCGAGTAGTACGCGGTATCGCGGCCGTCCAGGTCGGCGCGCAGACGGCCCTCCTGCACGACGTACATCGGTCCGGCCTCATCGCCCTGCCAGATAACGATCTCTCCCTTGGGGACGTCCACGACCTCCAACTCCCGCAACATCGCCACCATGGCGTCTAAAGGAAGATCTGCGAACTCGGAATGAATGCGGATGAAGCCGTCGAGAGCGCGCTGCTTGACCTGTAGCTCGAAGTACTCGCGAACCGCGGGGTTGGTGGCAACCAGGCCGGAAAACACTGCAGCGTCGAGGCGTAGCGCCCGGACCTCGGCGCTTGCCCGCACCGTCGCGGTCCGAGTGCTCCTCTCCAGCAGGCCGATCTCGCCGAAGCTATCGCCTGCCTCCAAAACCCTGAGCGTCATCTCGTCACCGTGTTGGCCGGTCTTGACGACGCGCGCCCGGCCGGTCACGAGCACGTAGAGGGCATCCGCCTGCTCCCCCTCGCGGACGATGACGCTGCCGAACGCATAGGTAACTGGGACGAAGCTCGCAGCAACGAGGCGTCGCACTTCGGGAGGCATGAATCTGAACAGCGGGAGCTCTTCGAGGACGAAGCGTTCAGAGATCCCCATGCCACACCACCCGCTCGTCCATCTCGCGCTGGATAGCGCGTTCAACGATCGTTTCTATCGCTCGTCTGCGCACCTCCGGATCGTCGAGCGACGGCGACGTCTTCTCGAGCACGAGGACGACGTGGAAGCTGCCATCTGCGGCGATAGGGCCGAGGAGATCACTCTTGGTCGCGCCGACGAATGCCATGCGGAGGTCGGGATCGACATCTTCCAGGTAAAAGACTCGCCGCTCGAGTGTTGCGTTCGCGATCGCGGCGATCTCGGTCGACTTAAGGCCGTCTTCCTTAAGCGACAGCAGTCCTTCGCGCGCGCGTCTGCTGTATCGAAGCTCAGGTCTTCGCCGTCGACGCGGATCCAGTCGAGAGTCCTGCTCTGCACCAGCCGCAGCAGCGCGTCCTCGGTGGCCACCCGGCGGGTGAATTCCTCGCGGGCCGTATCCAAGCCGACCGGCGCGCCTCCGCTCTCTTCGACAAGCCGCTCGCGGACGGCGAGGAGGCCGGCGAAGTCCAGGGCGAGACGTTCGAGGATCCCTGAGCACACCGCAGTCGACCACACGCGCACTTCGACTTCGTCTTCGGGGATCGGATCGCGCGTGGTTGGGGGACCGAGAGCTGAAGCGTGAGCCTGGCGCAGAACCGAGCGACGGACGTAGTCCATCCATTCCTCGACGCTGAGGTCCCAGCGCTCAAGCCACCCCTCCAGCTCCTCCGCCGCGATCAGGCTACGTGCGTAGCGAAAATTGGCTGCCGCATCCTTCAATTCGTCGTGGCTGGGGCGGCCGGAGCCGGCCGCATGGAAGAGGGCGATCCCCTCTCTGATCTCGCGCTCCACCGCACCCCACGCTCCGGTGTCGCGTCCGTGAGCCATCACCTCGTTCCAGCTAAGGCTGCAGCTCCCCAGGCTGAACGCGGCCCGGTCTCGCACCACGGGTGAATGAGTGGATCGATCCTCGCCGGCAGCGTCGGGTCTCGTGATCGCTCCTCGGGTAGCCGTGACGACCCAAAAACGATATTCCGCCGGGGGTGTGGGCACTCGATCAAGGCGCCTGCGTACGTCAGGACGCACCGGGCCTGGTCACCAACTCAGATCGGCGCACCCCTCAACTCATCGCTAGAAATGGTCCACATGCGCGCTCGGACGAAACTGCTAGAGTCGGGCCGCGGTTCGTCTTGGAGGGAGAACGGGTGGAGACGCAGACCGGCGGGCTTCACCTTCTCGTTGGGTCCTGTGGCTCGATGGCGGTGCTCAGCCTGCAGACCTACCTGGTGCACTTCAGCAAGGTGGCCGAATCGACCCGAGTGATCATGACTCGAGCGGCAGAGACGTTCTTGGTCGCCGGCGCAATCGAGGCCCTGAGCGGCAACCCCGTTTATCGGGATGGATGGCACGGCGGTCTCCGGGTGCCTCATCTGAATCTTCCCGAGTGGGCGGACCTCTTCCTGGTACTCCCGGCGACCGCCAACATACTGGCCAAGGCCGCGCACGGGATCGCCGATGATCTCCTGTCCTCGACCATCCTCGCCGCCGAGCCGCCGGTCTTCTTCGTGCCGGCGATGAATCCCGACATGTGGCAGCGGCGCCCGGTACAGAGGAACGTCCGGATGCTCGAGGAGGACGGCCATCACGTCATCACGAGTCCGCAGCTGCAGATTGGGTTCGAGGCCGCCACCGGCACGTGGGTCGAGAGCGACTTGATGCCAACGCCCGGCGAGGTGCTGGATGCGGTCTCGAACCTTCTCCCGAGCGACACATAACCCGTCGCACCTCGCCGGCGGCAGTTGCTCAGCAATACGCAGCGTTGCCCTCTCGCCTCGCGGCGAAGCGTGTCGTCCCACCCTTCGCCTCTTCGGCCGCGTCATCGGGTGCCTCGAGGTCCGCGAGCGTCTCCTTGGGCAGCTCCACCTCCTCGTGCGACCTGTCACCCTGCCGCTTCTTCTCCTCTTCCGGTTTCGTCATCTCGTCACCTCCTCCCCACGGTTGGGTTCCTGGTCGGGTTCGTCCCTTGTTGCGTGACGAATCCTAGGCCCGCACCGTCTCGACGTCTGTCAGGACGGTGACGTTTCTTCAGTATCGCCCGCCGAATCTCGCCTTACCTGTGCCTCGTACAGGCGCACCAAGAAACTGTAGAGCACGAGTTCCTGGGCCCTCTGGGCCGAGCGCAGCATCCGGTTGGCGTGCAGATGGACGTAGCTCGGGGCCAGCCCCTCGAGACCCATGGACAACCGCCCGGCCCCCGCGAGCGCGCGCAGCTCCGCGACGAGCGGCGCGTTGCGCTCGGAGCGGGCGCGCAGGATCGCAAAACCCGGCTCCAATGGGCTCGTCTCGTCTGTCACAGGATCGATCAGATCCTCGAGCGCGGGGCGTTGCCGGCGGAAACGCTCACCGATCTGACGGCCGAGTGCTCCATCGAGGCGATGCCCAGCGGCGAAGCTCGCACGCACCTTGCGTATCACGTCGAGCTTGATCCCGGTGCCGAACCCGAGATCGGACAGGAGCATGTCCATCCCGCGCAGCGCGAGCTGCCAGCGCTCGCGCCCGCCCTCGTCACCGCGCTCCAGCCCGCGCACGATCTCGATCACCGCGTCGCTGTCGGCGTGGAACAGCTCCTCTGCCAGCAGCATCCCCTCCGGCCCCCCGTACCGCTCCACCTCGCGCTCGTAGGTGTCGAACCCCAGGCGCCGGACGCGCCCGTCGTCGAGCAGCGACGCGATGGCGGCCGCGAGGTCGGGGCCAACCTCGTCGCGCAATCGCGCCGGCTCTCCGTGGAAGCGCAGCCGCAGGTGATAGTCAGGATCGCCATAGCGGATGAAGAACCAGCGATCGGCCGCGCCCGCGTTCATGACCTTCTTGCGCAGCGGGGCGACGACGTCGCGCAGCGCCGCATCGGCGGTCGCCTCTCCCATGTAAAGGTTTGCGTACAGCCATTCCGAGCCGGGGGCAAAGGTGCGGCGAAAGCCCGTTGCCACGATCGCAGGCAGCCTCTTCTCCTTCTCGGGCGGAGCCGGCTTCGCCACGGCGAACGGCACCACGAGCTCGTGGACGAACGAGCCTTCGGGGCCGCGCGCGCACAGCCGGCCGGGGGGCGGGAAGAACTCCTCGAGCGTCGCCTCGTCGCGCCTCCGTACGAGGTGGACGAAAGACTCCACCGACAGAAGGTTGTCGAGATCGACGAGCAAGGCGTTGTCGTAGTCGGCAAGGACCACGTATCGAGGGAGCTTGCGCTCGGTCCGCCAGGCTTGGACATCACGGAAAAGAGCGGCATCGCTCTTTGCGCCCAGCCGGCGAAGCTCTTCCGTGGCCACGCGCCAGGTGGCCAGCGAGAGCACGAGGCGCCCGAAGCGGACGCGCGGCAAGAAGGGAGCCGTCCCCAGAACCCCCCAAGTCCACATCAAGTCTTCGGCTACCCCCTCTGCCTGGAGTGCGCACAGGAAGCGGTAGAGCGGAACGCTGCGCCGGGAGAAGTCATGGGCGCTCGTCAACCGCGGGATCACCCTTCGGCTGAGGCGCTCGGACGTGAGCACGATACGGCCGCCGCGTAGTGAGACCAGCAGATCGGTGACGGGTATCTGCCGGGTGCGCGGCGCCCCCGAGCGACCGAGATAGGGGATCTCGTAGCCGCGCAGCACCGGGCGAAGCAGGATGTTGCCGATGCCCCCTTCGGGCAGGTGAACGATCTCGGCAAAGACCGCCTCGGGGTCGAGAGCCTCCTCAGCCTTCAGATATCGCCCGACGTCCTCGCGCAGCACGGGATCGGCGTGGCAGAAGCGCCCCAGAAGTCGCGCCCCAGACGGCCCTCCCGCGCCTCGGAGGTGGACCTGAAAAGCGCCCCGATCTAGCGCTTCGTCGGACGAGGCCGCAACGGTCGCCATCGCGGCCAGCGACAAGGGAAGTGGGGCCTGCACGTCTCCGGCCATGTCCTCGATGTCGCGCCGAGAGAGGACGATCTCCTGCGCGCCTTTAGCCGTCGCCTGAATCAGCTTCGTCAGGAGAACCTTGTGGCGCCGCCCCCACGGCGCCCGCTCGTCGGAAGTCGCGGGAAAGACAAGCCTCCTCAGCAAAGGAGCGGGCTCGGCTCCGCGTCCGAAGCCGATGCCGGCCTCGCCGTCGAGCGCTTCGACCAAGGGAACGGCGCGTCCCTCGTAGCGTCGCTGGAACTCGGCGCGGAAACGATCGAGCTCGTCCTCCGAAGCCACCCCGCCAAGGCGATGGAGGATCCTGATGCCGCGCTCGATCTCGTCGACGAGCTCGGCCGACAGCGTCGCCGCGGGCGCGGGCTTGACCATGTCGACCTGAAAGAGGCGAGGCATCTCCACCTCGGCGGGAAGATCCTCGAGGGACCGGAAGATGGCCCGGTAGCGCTCGGGCGCAGCGCCGACCCCCGCCCCGTCGATCTCGGCGAGGGCCGCCCCGACCTCGTCGAGACGATCGCCGACAGGCTCGGTGCTATCGCTCTTGCGAAGCTGCTCGATCAGCGGCTCGAGCGGCTCGGGGCCGGTAACGGTCATGCCGAAGTCGGCCACCAGCACCTGCTCGGCAATGAGCCGATCGACATAGGCGCGGGCGGCATCGGAAGACAGCCCTTCCTCCTTCAGGGACATGACCAGTAGTTCGGGGGTCGCGCCTTCGCCCGCGCGCGTGAGCAGCGACGTCGAGGTAGTGGGAGTCGGGCACGGCAACGAGATGGTAGGAGCGCGACTTGCCGCCCCAGCGCGATTCGACGAAGCGAACGTGACCGGGGGTTCGATAGAGGCTCGAGTTCGGGCGGAACGAAAGCGTGCTCCGGATCCCGGGGTCATTCGTGAGCGCTTCGGTCAGTGCAGAGAGATAATCCATGTCGAGGCGGGTGTGTCGCTCGTAGGCAGCCCTATTCTCGAACACGAGGCGGGTTTGCCCCACGATGCGCCCGACCGAGCATCCGGCCAACAGCCCGAAGGGGGTCGCCCGCGCCGCCATGCGCGCGAGATAGCGCACGAGCGCTCGCTCGGCCCTGCGCCCTCGCCGGGATTCCGGGTCGCGCTCCCACAGCGCGATGCCGTTGTCGAGGTCTGGCGATGCGACGAATATGGCCTCTCGCACCTCCGGGCGGGCGAGCGCGTCCCGGATGCGGGCACGCACTTTGGCCCGATCGGCACTTATGGCCGCGTCGAGATCCTCGCCGCTCTGCAGTGCTGCAGGAGCCTCCAGGCCCTCGCCGAATCGTTGGGCTTCATCGAGGGCTAGGAGTGGCGTGCGCAGCGCGAAGAAATCCGCTGCGGTCAGCGACCCGGCCAAGTCCTTGGTCACGTGCCGGCGGCTGTGCCGAGCGGGAGCGAGGCCAGCAGGAGACGATCCCATGACGGCTCGACCGAGGTGGTTGCGGCGAGAAGGACGAGCGCGATTCCGGCGGCACCGGTCAGGAATCCCGGGTCCGGATGCCCCTCCACCTCACCGTTGGGCTTAGGCAAGCGGTGGGCGAACCCTGCGATCCCATCGCTGTGCGTGCGCATCTCAAGCGTCTTTTCGACCCAAGTTGCCGCCGCGCGAGCGAGTGACGGGTCACCGGTCGATTGGTGCATCCGGTTGAACAGGTGAGCGAGCCCCGTGGCTCCGTGACAGACCGTCGCATCGACGACGCCGGCTTCCTCCGTGGGCCTCGAAGCGGCACGGCGGGCGATGCCCGCGGCCTCTCGATCCCAACGCGGATTCCGGGCGCCGCGGGCGGCGACGAGAAGTGCCGAGGCGATGCCGGGGTCTCCCTAGCACCACGCCGAGCGGGCAGGCGCAGCCTCCTCGCCCGGGATCCAAGACTTAGGAAAGCAAACGTGGGGATCGTCGAGCTTGTTCGCGAGCGTCCACGACACGACGGCTTCGAGCAGATCCGAAGCCCGTTCGCTCTCGAGGCCGGATGCGCAGACACCCCCCGAGGAAGCCGATGACGCCGGGGACGCCGTGGGCAACGCCCAAGTTGTACTCGCGGGGCGGATAGAGATCCCGCCACCGAGGCGACACCCATTCCCGCAGGCTGACCCACGTGGTCCCGTCGTCGGTGACTTCGGCCGATTCCTCGAGACGATCGAGGACGCGTCCGATCAGGTCGACGGCGCCGGGACGCGGGAGCCGCTCCAGCGCGTAGACGCCGATGCCAACAAGGCCCTCGATGAGGTCGAAGGTCCGGGTCCACGGCGACTGATCGAGGTAATGGAGAAGCGCGTCGTCGATGGGACCGAGCCGGTCGCTCTCCGAGCTAGACAGCCGGGCCTTCAGGTGCTCGATCGTCCACGCGATCCCCGTGAACCCCTCGTAGAGCGACGGGCCCATCGGCGTCTCTGCGAGCGCCCTGGCGGCGCGTCGTAAGTGACGCTCGGCGATGTCGCGGTAGCGGTCGTTCGCGTACGCCTCGGCCAGATAGGAATAGAAGAGCGCGATGCCGGCGCTGCCGCCGGCGAAAGAGAAGTCGGCTGCCGCGGACTCGGAACCGGCGAGCGCGTCGGCGAGCGCGTCGATGACGTCCTCGGCCTCATCCCGAAGCGATCCTTCGATCAGCGGCCGCCACATGTGCTCGGCGCTTCGTTGCGTCGCCGCCAGCCCGCCCATGCAGCCCCCATGGCCCCCGATTCCAAGTCGGAAAGAGAAAGTCTAGGCTCGGGCACCACCCCGCGAGCTACTTCTGCTTCGTTTCGCGTCACCCTAACAACCACTCGGCTGCTGGAGCGCCCGGCTCCGTACCCGCGCGTGTACGCGTGGACCTTCTCCGCCAACTGTGCTCCAGCGGAGCGCCGCGGTCCGCGCGCCCAACCGGAAGTCGAGGGCGGGGGCACCCTTGAGCCTCCACCTCTCAGGAACGGCCACGATTTGTGGACCAGAGGGGAGTCGAACCCCTGACCTCACCCGTGCGAGGGGTGCGCTCTACCAGCTGAGCTACTGGCCCGGAGCGCCGATCCTAGCCGGGGAACCTCGGCGCGCCTACCTCCGTGCCGTCCACCACGTATGCGGTGGGGCACGCGCCGCACGATCACCTCGCGGAGTCACCGAGTATGGGCTCGGGACGCGGGACCGGTACAAAGCTCCCAATCCGGTCTGGTAAATAGTCCCTCTGGACGGTTGACACTCCTATTAACACTCCTGGGAGAGTATCGCCATGAAAAACGCCGGACACGATGTGGGACGGCAGGCGCCGCCCTCGCATCCGAGGAGGAGGCTCGAGGCCGTGAGGCAGGCCATGCGTCACATCGAGTACGGCTCCGTGCTCATCAAGATCCACCAGGGCGACGTCGTGGGGATCGAGACCGCGACGAAGGTCCGTCTGAGAGACGCCCGTACCTAATAGCAGCACCCTGAAGCACCCCTTTGGTCGCGGCGCGTTGGATTCGTCTTTCAACACTACGCGCTGTTCCGGCATATGAACGGGGGCGAGAACGTCGCCTTCGGACTCTCGGTCCGCAAGGAGGCCAAGGACAAACAGCAGGCGAGGGTGAACGAGCTCCTCGAGCTGGTACAGCTCGAGGACTTCACCGACCGCCCGATCAACTATCGGGTGGGCAGCGCCAGCGCGTTGCTGTCGCGCGCGCGCTTGCGCCGCGCCCGAGCGTGCTTCTCTTGGATGAACCCTTCGGAGCTCTCGACGCGCGCGTGCGGCAAGACCTTAGGCGGTGGCTCGACGAGATACACAGAGAGCTCGGCATCACGAGCCTTCTGGTGACGCACGATCAGGAGGAGGCGCTGGAGCTGGCTCACCAGATCGTTTTGATGCACCAGGGGCGGGTGGAGCAGATCGGCACTTCCGAGGAGATCTACAATCAGCCGGCGACACCATTCGTCGCGAGCTTCGTGGGAGCCGCCAACGTCTTGCAGGGCATCGTGATCAACGGTCGCGTCCAGTTCGGCGAACAGCTGGTGGCTGGAGCAGACCATCTCCCCGACGGCGTTTCCGCTCACGCCTACGTGCGTCCACACGACATCCGCATCGCATCGATACGCTCCAACGGCCACTCCTCCTCGGCGATCGTCGAGCGGATGACGAACCTCGGGTGGACCACCAAAGTGAACCTGAGCCTGAGCGACGGTCAGGCCCTGATAGCGCAGCTCCCCAACGAACACCTAACCGGCATAGACCAAGGCGCACGCGTCTTCGTCGATCTTCACAACGCCAAGGTCTTTGCGCCCCAAGGCGTGGAACGGCACCGCTCCGACGAGCTGGCCGCGGTCTAGCAAGGCTCGCGCAGGGGACCGTTCCGCCTAGCGGCCCTCGAGCGTCGCGGCATGTTCCTCGAGCGCGTCGCGCAGCGCGCTCTGCACCGTCGACGTCGTGAAGTCACCCCGCGTGCGCTCGATGATCGAGCGGGCCACGTCGGTGACGCGCCGCAGGCCGAACGTGATCCCATCCGGATAGTCCATCGAGACGAGCACGTAATACATGTCGTCGATCGCCGCCAGCAGCTCCTCACAACGCTTGAGCTCCCCGCGCCGCATGAGATCGAGGATGTGCCGGCGGATCTCGCCGATCGCCTCCGCCATGCCCTTGAGGAAGGCGGCAGGCGGGAGACCGAGCTGGGTCGCGGTGGGGAAGCTCGCATCCGTGACCAGAGCGAACGTGATGCGCGCCTCGGCCAGCTCCTTCTCCGCGTCGTGCACGAAACCGGCGTAGAGCATGTCCGGATGACCGTCAAGGGCCCGGCGGGCGTCGTCGACGTGGCCCTGCGCCTCATCGAGCAGTGCTGCCGCGGCCTCGACCTCGTAGCGATGGAGCGCCCGGATCCCGTTACCGCAGGCGCGCACGGCGCTGCGGCTGCTCGCCAGGCCGCGCTCCCGCGCGCTCAGCTTGGCGTCGAGCGCGTTGCGGAGCTGAGCGGACAGCTCTGAAAGGTCCATGACGCCTGACCCTAACGAAAAGGCGTCGGCCCGGGGGGCGAGTGGCTAGGCGCGCCGTTGGGCGAACATGCCGACGCCGTCGGCCGGCGCAGCGTCTCTGCGCTCCGCGAGGGCTCGCACCTTGCGCGCGCTCTCGTCGCGGCCTCGCCTCACCTCGACGAGGACGGCGACGTAGACGGCGAGCAGCGCATACGTCGACAGGTGAACCTCCCACAAGCCGCCACCGCGCACCAGCGCGGCAACGAGGGTCGTCGGTATCGAGAGCGCAAGAGCGACCAGCAGACGGATGCGGCGCCGTTGCGACCTTTCGCGCGACCGGCGCACCGTGCGGTCGACCGCGCCGGAGGAGCGAGGTGCCACCACCCAGCGCCCGCTCGGCGCGCCGCCGCGCGGAGCCATGAGCTGCATGCGCCGCCTCCAGCTCTCCGCCGTGAACAGCGGCGTGCTCCTCTTCGCCTTGATGACGGACGGCCAGAAGACCACGAGCCAGGCACCTCCGAGGAAGACGAGGAAGAAGTCGGTCATCGAGGCTCACGCTAAACCCGGGCATCGCGCGCTCTGCGGATTTCGAGCCCTGCCGGGAAGTATGAGCCGGGAGGGGGTATATAGAGGCATCCGAGGACAAGGAGAGACGTTGCCGCCCGAGGTCGTGCGCTCCGCAGAAGCGCCCACGCGCGTGACCTGCGATGTGCTCCTCGTCGGTGCGGTCGCAGCGGACGACGGCATCTCACTCGTGGGACGGGCCGGCGAGGTCGACGACGCCCTCGAGGGCTACCTCACCGAGTACCTCGGGTCGATCGGCTGGCGCGCCAAGCCGGGAGATGTCGAGGTAGTCGCCACGGCGCGCCGCATGTCCTGCAAGGCCGTGGCGGTGGTCGGCCTCGGTCGCTCCGAGCGCGTCGATGGGGCGGAGCTGCGCAAGGGCGCCGGAGGAGCGGCGCGCCGCCTCGCCGAGCGCCGGGTCGTGGCATCGCTCTTGCACGAGGCGCTCGACGGCGACGCGGGCGTGACCGCGGTCGTCGAGGGGATGCTGCTCGGCCTCTACCGCTTCACGCCCTACCGGTCGGACGGCAAGGGGGCCAAGACCGAAACGATCCTGCTGCTCGGCGACGCGGGCGACGACGCCATCGAGCGCTCGAAGGTGATCGCCGAGGCAGTGACGCTCGCGCGCGACCTCACGAACGAACCCGCCTCGACGCTCGGTCCGGACGCTCTGGCGCGCCGGGCTCAGGAGGTTGCCGACGTCGGGGGCCTGACCTGTACGGTTTGGGACGAGAGAACCCTCGAGGAAGAGCGGGTCGGGGGGCTCCTCGCGGTCGGACGGGGATCGGCGCGCCCCCCGCGCCTCATCCAGCTCCACCACGCGCCCGAGGGCGCGACGACCAAGGTCGTCCTGGTGGGCAAAGGCATCACCTTCGACTCCGGCGGACTGTCGATCAAGGACGCCAAATCGATGGAGACGATGAAGACCGACATGGCCGGTGCGGCCGCGATCATCGCGACCATGGGCGCGCTCGTGCGTCTCGGTGTCGGCGCCCAGGTGTCCGCCCTCGTGCCGTCGTGCGACAACATGATTGGAGGCGGCGCCCTCAAGCCCGGCGACGTCATCAAGCATCGGGGCGGACGCACCACCGAGGTGAACAACACCGATGCCGAGGGTCGTCTCGTGCTGAGCGATGCGCTCACGCTTGCGAGCGAGCAGCATCCCGATGCGATCGTCGACGCCGCGACGCTCACCGGTGGAGTGATGGTCGCGCTCGGCCGCAGGTCGACCGGCTTGTTCAGCAACGACGACGGACTCGCCGATGCCCTCCAGCGCGCCGCCGGCGCGGCCGGGGAGCGCATGTGGCGGCTGCCGCTGTACGACGACCTCCGCAGCGAGCTCGAGTCCGAGGTCGCCGACCTCAAGAACTCGGGCGGCCGCTACGGCTCGGCGATCATCGCAGCGGTCTTCCTCAAGGACTTCGTGGGTGAGGGCATCCCGTGGGCGCATCTGGATATCGCCGGAACCGCGCGTTCGGAGAGCGACTCCGGTGAGCTTTCCAAGGGCGGCACCGGGGTTGGGGTGCGCACGCTCATCGAGTGGCTCGAGAGCAGAGACCGATGAGCCGGTCGCCGGGACGGCCGCGACGCGACCCCGCCGAAGTGGTGCCGCTGAAGAGCGATCTCGCTCAGGAGGTCGCCCGCCCAACCCTTTCCCGGCCCGGACGCCTTCACGGCCTCGCCACGATGGGGATGACCGCGTGCGCGCTGCTCGGCACCCTTGCAACGCTTGCATTCATCACGGTCGGATGGCCCGGCCAGACGGGCCGCACGGTGATCGCCGTCGTCATCGGCTCTGCGATCGGTTTCATGGCCTGCGCTTCGGCCGCAGTTTTCTCCGCGGCACGCGACACGTATCCGCACAGGCAGCGCGACGGCGATGGGGAGGGCCCCAACCCGTAGACTGCGCGCCATGGAGATCGAGGGGCATCCCACGCTGGACCTGCTCGAGGAGCTCGAAAGGCGCGGTGCGCTGAGGCTCGACGGAACCACCTCAGGACCACACGAGGCAAGCGTGCGCTTCCTCAGCGAGCGACTCGGCGACAAGCCGGGACTGTGGCTCTTCCTCCCCCATGAGGCGTTCGAGACCGGGTTCGACGAACCTCTCGCATAGAGCATCCGCGCCACTCGCCCGGTCCAACGGTCCTATGGGTCGCCGGCCGGGGAGCGCTCCGCGACGACACGATCACCGCGCCGGACGTCGCCGGGAAGCACTCCGGACGGCAACTCGACTATGAAGCGCGCTCCTCTGACCCAGCGCGACGCGCGCCACGGACGGAGGCCGCGCAAGACGTGCAGCACGATCCAATCACGACCGCAGAACAGAACATCGATCGGGTACGCCATCCCCAGCGTGTGGACCTGAGTGCCCCGCACGATCACGAGGCACTCACCAGGCTCCAGGGGCGCACGTCCGAGCAGGCCCCGGGCGCGCTCGACGGGCGTGCGCGCCCAGCTCACCCGCTCGGCGAGGATCGGCCCCGACGCCAGAGAGAGCCTGGTTGGCACGCGGGTAGGTTAGGCCGCCCTGCAACCACGAGCTGCGGGACGCTGCGTCCCGGGAGGTGAGCGCCGTGCAGAAATGGGAGTACGCCACCGTGCCGTTGATCTCGCACGCACTTCAGGAGATCTTGAACCAGTGGGGTGAAGAGGGATGGGAGCTCGTGCAGGTGATCGAGAGCCAGGCCACCGGAACGACCGGCTACCTCAAACGCCCCAAGGCGGGCGAACCGAGCGACACGGAGTAGAGCCGCCGCTCTCGACCACCGCCGTCATCAGGGCTCCCGCCGCCACTGCCCGGAGCGTCCCCCGGACTTCCGCAGCAGCTTGATGCTCGTGAGCTCGACGCCGCGCTCGGTGCCCTTGACCATGTCGTAGATCGTCAGCGCCGCGACCGCAACCGCCGTCATGGCCTCCATCTCGACGCCGGTGCGCTCGGCCGTGCGGACGCGCGCCGTGATGCCGATGCCGATGCCGTCGTCCTCGAAGTCGACCTCGACCGCGCCGATCGAGATCGGATGACAGAGGGGGATCAGCTCGGACGTCTTCTTGGCCGCCATGATCGCCGCGATCCTTGCGACCTCGAGCGCGTCTCCTTTGTCGAGCCGCCCGGCGCGCACGAGCGCGCGCGTCTCGGCGCTCATCTTCACAACCCCTCGAGCGACCGCCTCGCGCGTCGAGATCTCCTTGGCGGTGACGTCCACCATCCTCGCCTCGGCCTCGGGATGATGCGACGTCACGCGTCCCCGCCCGGCAGCCGCCATACCTCGACGACGACTTCGGCGCCGGCCTCGAGCCTCGTGGCGGCGCGCTCGAAGCGAGCCACCCCGTGGCAATCGATGAGGCTGGTTTGGATGTGGGATCCCTGCGGACCCGTCGGCGTGGCGCGCCAACCGCGCTCATCGCCGTTCAGTCGCACGCGCACGAAATGGAGGCGTCCCGGCCCCTTGTCGATCGCCTGGGTGAGCGTCGCCGCCAGCGTCGGGCGCAGGAGCGAGTGGCAACCCCTCATCTTGCGTATGGCGGGCCTCACGAACTGCTCGAAACAGACATGGCTGGAGACCGGGTTGCCGGGCAGTCCGAGGAATGGCGTGGGGCCGAGCGTGCCGAGCACGAGCGGCCTGCCGGGCTGCATCGCGACGCGCCACAGATCTATGCCCCCAAGCTCCTCGACCGCCTCCTTGACGAAGTCGTAGCGACCAACCGCCACGCCCCCCGAGGACACAACGACGTCGGCCAGCTCCGCGGCACGTCGCAAGGCGTCGACGACCGCCGCTCGCTCGTCGTCGACGCGCGGCAACGGGACGACCTCGGCTCCCGCCTCCTCGACCAGCGCCCTCAGGGCAACAGAATTCGAATCGCGGATCTGACCCGGTGCGGGTTCCGCCTCCGGCGCCACGAGCTCGTCCCCCGTAACCAGCACGGCGACCTTGGGACCGCGCCGCACCGGCAGCGGCGACAGACCCACCGACGCGAGCAGCGCCAACTCGCCCGGCCCGAGCTCCGTGCCTGCGCGCACGAGCACCGTGCCGGCCTGCACATCTTCGCCCGCGGGCCGGACGTGTCGACCGGCGGGCGCGGCGCCGCTCACGATCACCCGGCCGTCGCGTTCACTCGTCTCCTCGACCGGGACCACCGCGTCTGCCCCGCGGGCTATCGGCGCGCCGGTCATGACCCTCGCCGCGGTCCCGGGAAGAACCTCGAGGTCGCCCGGATCTCCGGCACGCACCTCGCCCACAAGCTCCAGCTCGACCGGCACATCCGGCGACGCTCTTTCCGCATCCGCGCCTCGAACCGCGTAGCCGTCCATCGCGGAGTTGTCGAAGCGGGGCAGCGGATGCGGCGCGCTGAGATCACGTTCGAGCACGAGACCGCGCGCCTCGGACACCGGAACGTTGACCGGTGCCAGGGGCGCGACGGCATCGAGGACCCGGGCGCGCGCCTCGTCGACGCTTAGCACGGCATCAGCGCGCCACGACCTCTGCGAGGAACTCCTTGAAGGGCTTCGCGAGATCCTCTCGGCGCAGCGCGAGCTCAACGCTCGCCTTGAGATAGTCGAGCTTCTTGCCGACGTCGAACATCGGCCCGTGGTGCACGTACGCGTACACCTCCTCCTGCGAAGCAAGGATCTTGATCGCGTCCGTCAGCTGGATCTCGCCGCCGACGCCGGGTGTCGTCTTGTCGAGTGCGTCGAAGATGCCGGGCGTAAAGACATAGCGTCCACGTGACCCAAGAGTCGATGGGGCTTCATCGTCCGGAGGCTTCTCGATCATGTCGCGCAGGCGCACGAGATCGTCGTCCACCTTGTCGCCGTCCACGACGCCGTAGGAAGAGATCTCTTCGCGCGGCACGTCCACGACCGCAACGACGCTCGCGTGCCGTTCCTCGTAGATCTCGATCATGCGCTCGATCAAGAGCGGTTCGTCGCCTTGTGCCTCGGGCACGATCTCGTCGCCGACCAAGACGACGAAGGGCTGCCCGGCAACGTGATCGCGCGCCACCGAAACAGCGTGTCCGAAGCCGAGCGGCTCCTTCTGCCGGACGAAGTGCACCTCTGCGAGATCCGCGACGGCTCGGACCTCTTCGAGCTCCTCCTCCTTGCCCGCCCGTTCGAGGTGATACTCGAGCTCGAGCGACCTATCGAAATGGTCCTCGACGGTGATCTTGCCGCGGCTCGTAACGATCAGGATGTCGGTTAGGCCCGCTCGCACCGCCTCCTCGACGACGTACTGGATCCCGGGCTTGTCGACGACCGGGATCATCTCCTTGGGCTGCGACTTCGTGGCGGGCAGGAAGCGGGTGCCCAAACCAGCCGCAGGTATCACCGCCTTGCGAACCGTCATCCAACCCTCCAAGAAAAGCGCGCCGGTGCCTCGGGGGGAGTGTAGTGCGGGCCGAGAGCGGACACGCTCCTGCGGGCGCTGTAGAGATCACCCTCGCATTCGGAGTGACGAGCCCATCAGCGCGCGACGGTGAGGTTCGGCGGGCTCTCTCCGGCAACCACGACGCGATCGCGGCCCTCCTGCTTCGCCTTGTAGAGCGCTTGGTCGGCCGCCTCCACGAGCTTGGAGAACGACGTGCCGTGACGAGGATGAGAGGCGACGCCTATGGAGACGGTCACGCGGATCGGCGGCTCGCCGGGCTCTCCGAAGGGCTCCGTCTTGACGACGTCGAGGATCTTGTCGGCGGTCGTGCGGGCCCCGGAGAAGTCGGTCTCGGAGAGGAGAGCGATGAACTCCTCGCCGCCGTAGCGTGCGAACGTGTCGACCTCGCGCAGCACACCGTTGACGCGACGCGTGAACTCCACGAGCGTGGCGTCGCCGCGCTGGTGACCGAAGGTGTCGTTCACCGCCTTGAACGTGTCGAGATCCATCATGAGCACACTGAACGGTCGCTCGAAACGAACCGCAGTGGCCAGCACCTGACGGAACTGCATCTGGAAATAGCGGCGGTTCCACACCCCGGTGAGACCGTCGGTCAAGGACAGCCGTTGAGCCTCCTCGTGCAGAACGACGTTCTCGATCGCGACGCCGCCCTGTTCAGCCAGGAAGACGACGGTGTTCAGATCGGTGCGCGCGAAAGACCGGGCACGATCGCGACGAGACAGAAGCATGACTCCTTGGATGCGGTTCTGACTGTGGAGCGGCGCCGCGATGGCGTTCGGGAAGTCCGGCGCCGGAGCTCTCGGGTCCTCTTTCTCGGCGTCGTAGATCAGCGGCGTGCCGCGCTCGGCGACTAGCCCGACGATCCCGCTTCCGACGGGAACGTTGGCGAGCGGCTCGTCGATGCCTCTGACCACATGCGGGTATAGCTCGCGCCTCGTCGCCGAGAACCGCCACAGCACCGAGCCGTCCGCTCCGACGGCGTCGGCGGCGGTCTCGAGAAGCGACTCCAGCATCTGATCCATGTTGTGAGTTGAGCGCAACGTCTTGGCGAATCGCTGGACCGCACGCTGGAACTGAGCACGCGACGACGACAGCTCATCGACCGTCTCCTTGAGACGCGCCGACATGTCGTTGAACGCCGAGGCAACCTCTCCTATCTCGCCCTCGGCGCGCACAGAGATCGTGTGTCCGTAGCGTCCCTCCGCTATCGCCTTGGCCCCGGCGCTCAACTCCGCGAGCGGACGAGTGATGACGCTCGCCATGAGATGCGCCAGCACCGCGATCGCCACGAGCACGAGAAGTAGCAGCACGACGAGGGACCCCAGAACGCGAGCCTCGAGGGCCCGGATCGGAGAGTTGGGCGCCCACGCCACGAGTGCGGTCCCAGGTCCCATGATCTCCGCCTCGGCCGTGCCCTGGCCCGCGATCGAGACGTCGAAGCGGCTGCGCGCATCCACCGCCACCGGCACCGGCCCCTCGAGTAGTTCGGTCGACGCCACCACGTTGCCGTCGACCACGACCGCAAGCTCGACGCGCCCCTCCGTGTCTCCCACCAGGATGTCGTCGTCGATCCAGAACCCGCCCACCACCGTTGCGATCGCCTTGCCGCCGCGGCCCACGACCGGCAGTGGGTCCGAGCGAGCGAGACCACCGTCCACGGGTGGGTCGGCGTCTAGGATGTCCTCGGAGGTCGGCGTCTTCACGCCCTCGACGTACTCGGGAGGCTCGAGCGCCTTGCCGAGCACACGCCCATCCGGAGCCGTGGCGATGAGGAAGTCCAGTCCTTGATGCTGGAGCTTCGCAATGAAGAACCGTTCGACGCTGCGTCGCCGTTCGCGCTCGAGGAGGCGCGTCAAACGGGTGGAGTCGACCGAGGCCCTGACTTGCTGCTTCATGCCGTCGATGCGATCCCTGTAGACGACGCGCGCTACTCCGAGGGCCGGCCGCAGAGAAAGCATCGAGCGGTTCTTTATCTCCTCGACCGTCACGCGCTGGACGATGAATCCCGCGGCGGCCAGAGGCAGGATGACGACGAGAGTGAAGAATAGGGTCAGGCGACGCTGGAGGGACATCCCTTCCCACTTTCCCTCATGACAACTTCTCGTCAATCCCGCCCCAACACTTTAGTGAGGCTCCCCGGGCATGCCAAGCATGGAGGTGTGCAGGGCGGACGCGGCGCGTCCGCCCAGGTGAGAAGATTGGGGCCATGCCGACCTACGAATACGCCTGTACGACCTGCGGAGAACGCACGGAAGCCAAACAGAGCTTCACCGATCCACCGCTCGAGGAGTGCCCGATCTGCGGCGGCAAGCTGCGCAAGCTCTACTCCCCGGTGGGGATCGTCTTCAAGGGCTCCGGCTTCTATTCAACCGATGCAAAGAAGAGGCCCTCGGAAGCAGCGTCGTCGAAGGACGAAAAGCCGCAGAAGACGGCAAAGTCCTCAGACGGCAAGGGCGGGGACTCGCCGGCGCCCAAGAAAGAGGCCAAGAAGGAGACATCGTCCTAGCACGCGCAACAGGCCCGACACGGCGAGGAGAGGACTGATGGAGCGCGTCGACATAGGGATCTTCGGAGGCTCCGGCTTCTACTCGTTCCTCGACAAGGTCACGCAAAGAACCGTCGAGACGCCCTACGGACCGCCGTCTGCTCCGGTCGCCGTCGGCGAGATCGACGGTCGCGGCGTCGCGTTCCTGCCGCGCCATGGCTCAGATCATTCGCTGCCGCCGCATCGCATCAACTTCCGAGCAAACCTGTGGGCGCTCAAGCAGCTCGGGGTGCAGAGGATCATCGGGCCCTGCGCTGCCGGCTCCCTCCAGGAGAGGGTCAAGCCGGGTGACTTCGTCGTGTCCGATCAGCTCGTCGACAGGACGGCCGGTCGCGAGGACACCTTTTACGACGGCCCCATCACGACCCATGTGTCGTTCGCCGATCCATACTGCCCCGACCTCAGAGAGCTCGCGATCGCAACCGCTCGCAAGGAAAGGATAGACGTGCACGAGCGCGGGACGGTGGTGACGATCCAAGGACCGCGTTTCTCCACCCGAGCGGAATCGAAGTGGTACCGGCAGGCCGGGTGGGAGGTCATCAACATGACGCAGTATCCCGAGGCGTACCTCGCCCGGGAGCTCGAGATGTGCTACGTCAACGTGGCGTTGATCACCGATTACGACGTCGGCGTAGAGGGAGAGGTCGCCGCAGTAAGCCATGAAGAGGTCCTCAAGGTCTTCACACAGAACAACGAGAAGCTGCGCACGCTTCTGTTCTCTCTCGTGCCCAAGATCCCCTCCGAAAGAGGGTGTATCTGCAGCACCGCGCTGACCGGTGCACGCCTCGAGACCTAGCAACATCTACGCGGTTCTGGCGGCGCAGGCCTGCGACGGAGCCCCCGAGAGGCTCACGGTTGGATCGCATGACTCGGTTTATGCTCCGCCACCGTGTCCATACTTCAGGCGATGCTCCTCGGAGCCGTTCAAGGGCTGACCGAGTTCATCCCCATCTCCTCGTCGGGCCATCTCGTGCTCGTGCCTGCGGCACTCGACTGGGGCGAGCCCGGACTCGCCTTCGACGTCTTGCTGCACGCCGCCTCGCTGCTCGCGTTGTTCGTGTACTTTTCGGGCGACCTCGTCGATCTCACGCGTGGCGTGCTCGCGCGCGACCGCGATGCCCTCAGGCTGCTCGCCCTTCTGGCGATCGCCACCGTGCCCGCGGTGCTGGCCGGGGTTCTCCTGGGCGATTACTTCGAGGAGACGTTCACAGACGAGAAGGCGGCGGCCGTCCAGTTGCTCATAACCGCGGTCATCCTGGTCGCCGCGGAACAGGCTCTCGGCTACCACGAGCGCCGTTCAGCACGCACCGGCTCACGTCTGCGTCACGTCGGCGACATGGGGGCCGGCGACGCGGGGGTCATCGGCATCGCTCAGGCGGTGTCGATCCTTCCCGGCATCTCGCGCTCGGGCTCCACGATCGGCGCGGGGCTCGCCCTTTCGATGACGCGCGACGACGCGGCCCGCTTCTCGTTCCTGCTCGCCATCCCTGCGCTCATCGGAGCGACGCTCGTGCAGCTGCCGGAGCTAGGCGGAGGCTCGCTTGGCCTCGGCGCGGGCGCGGCGGGATTCTTCACATCTCTCGTATCTTCTTACGTCGCGATCACTGCGCTGATCCGCTATCTCAGGAGCAACACGCTCTATCCGTTCGCGGCCTACTGCGTGATCGCGGGGATCGCCTTCTACCTGATCGTGTGACCGTTCGTCACGAACCCGCGATCGTCATCTCGGCCACAAGGGTCGTGGCGCCTCCGAAAGAGCCCTCGAACGGCAACCAGCGGCGATCTGATGCGACCGCGACGATGCCCCCGAGGATGTCGAGCATCGGCGCCGCTATCGTCACCTCTTTGACCGGCCGGCCGGGTGCGCCGTTCTCGAGGAGAAGGCCGGTGGCGCCCACGGAGAAGTCGCCGGACACGGGATTCGCGCCCGAGTGGACGCCGTGGAAGTCCTGCACGAGCAGGGCCTTGCCGGCCTGCCTCAGCAACTCGTCCGCGCCGAGCTCCCCCGAGTCGAAGGCAAGGTTCGAAGGCGACGGGCGAGGCACCGACTTGAAGCCGGCGCGCGCCGCATTGCCGGTCGAGGCGCGTTGCTCGCGCCTGGCGCTCGTCGTGTCGTAGAGGAACGAGCGGAGGATCCCGTCTTCGATCACGGGGGTGCGCCCGGTCGGGACGCCCTCGTCGTCCCACGGCGAGGAGCCGGGAGCGTCGGCGAGACGTCCGTCGTCCACGAGCGTGAGCCCCTCCGCCGCGACGCGGTCGCCGAGGCGGCCGGCGAACAGTGAGCGACCCTTCTGCACCGCGTCGCCGGTTAGCGCGCCCCCCAGCACCCCGAGGAACTGTCCCGCGACGTAGGGATCGAAGACGATCGGCATGCGCGCCGAGGGGATCGGCGCCGCGCCGAGGACGCGCAATCCGCGATCCGCTGCCGATGCTGCGACCGACACGGCATCGAGCGACTCGATGCCGCGCGCCAGCCCGAAGTCGAAACCGACCTGCGTGTCGTCGTTCTCCTCGACGATGGCCACGACGTAACACCACGCGTCGCTGCGTCGGTAGGCGCCGGCGATCCCGGTGGACGTCGCGATCGCCACCTCGGAATCAGAGTCCGCGTAGACGGCATCCTCCACCGCCTTGATCCGTTCGTCGCGGGACTTTGCCGCGGCCTCCAGCTCCAGCACGAACGCGACCTTGCGCTCGGGGTCGGCCGAGCTCTGCGACGGGTCGAGGAGGCCCGGGACTTCTTCGGGAGGCTCCTTCCACGCCTCCGGGAGCCCCGCTCCTTCGTCCTCCCCTGCGTAAGACGAGTTGTCGCGCGCCGCGCGCACCAGGTTGTCCAGCCCGCGCACCGAGAGATCGGTGGTAAAGGCGAATCCGACCTTCCTGCCGGTGATCACGCGCACGCCGGCGCCGCGCGGCTCGGCCGACGACAGCGAATCGATCTCGCCCGCGTAGGCGCGTGCCTCGAAGGTCCGGCTGTGCGTGACGTACGCCTCGAGCTGCTCGCCTCGGGAGGCCCGTCCGGCGATGGTCTCCGCCAGCTCGAGCAGGGCGGCGCTCATGTCTCGGTGCCCCCGACGGTCATCCTGCCGAGCAGAACCGTTGCCATGCCGTTCGTCACGGGAGCGTGCTGGCCGTCCTTGCCGCAGACGCCCTCCTTGCGCCCGAAGTCGGACCCGATCGCGTCGATCACGCCGAGGACCTGGGGACCGTTTCCGATCAAGGTAGCGCCCTTGATGGGATGGGCGATCTCGCCCTGCTCGATCATGTAGGCCTCGGCCATGCCGAAAACGAAGCTCCCGTTCGCCGGGTTGACTTCTCCGCCCGAGAACGTCGCCGCATAGACGCCCCGCTCGACGGAGCGCACGATGTCGCCGTCGTCGTCGTGGCCCGGCAGTAGATAGGTATTGGTCATGCGCACGATCGGGAGGTGCGCGTACGACTGCCGTCTGCCGTTGCCGGTCGCGGGGTGCCCGATCTTGCGCGCCGACCGCACGTCGCTCATGTGTCCGACCAGTACACCCTTGTCGAACAGCACCGTGCGCTGCGCCTGCGTGCCCTCGTCGTCCACGCCGAAGGAGCCCCACGCCCCCACGTCGGTGGCGTCGTCGACGATCGTGACGGACTCGGAGCCGAAGCGCTGCCCTTCCCGCCCTGCATACACGCTCGCCTGCTTGACCAGCGTGTCTGCCTCGAGCCCGTGGCCACACGCCTCGTGGATCAGGACGCCTCCGGTCCCGGGAGCGAGCACGACCGGGAGCTCGCCGGCGGGCGAAGGCCTCGCGTCGAGCATCCGCACCGCCTTCGCTCCGGCCTTGGCGCCGAGCTCGGCCGGCGGGTATGCCTCGAGCAGCTCGAACCCTCCCGAATGACCGGGCGCCTCGAAGCCTGTGGCGATCGTGCCGTTGCGAGCGGCCACGACGTTGACCGCCAAGCGGACGCGCGCGCGTTCGTCCTCGGCCCAGAGCCCTTCCGAGGTGGCGACCAGTATCCGCTGCCTCACGTCGAGGTAGGTGGCAGAGACCTGCCGGACGTCCCCGCCCGCGTCGCGCGCGGCTTGGTCGGCATCGGCGAGCGCCGACGCCTTCGCCGCGGCGCCCACCTCGTCGAGCGGGACCCGCATGCGGTGCGACGGCGTCACGTCGACGCGGCGCATGTCGACGGCCACGGTCCCCGGCGAGCCCTCGAGGCCGGCTCGAGCGGCCCGAGCGGCGTCCTTGAGCCCCTCCTCGGAGAGCAGGTTCGTGTAGGCGTAGGACGCTCGCTCGCCGGCGATGACCCTGACTCCGGCGCCGGAGTCCCTGCCCGACGAGACGTTCTCGACGCGCCTATCCTCGAGCCTCAGAGAGGTCGAGTCGCGGTCCTCCACGAAGACCTCGGCGAGGTCGCCTCCACGCGCCATCGCCTCCGCCAGAACCGCTCGGATCACCCCTTCATCAAGCATGGAGAGGCAGGATAGCGGCCCGTTCGGCAAGGGTCTCGTGCGCTTGTGCCCTCGCGCCGTTCCGATGTACGCTCGCCTCACCCTTTCGTGACCCTCCCGGAGGTCGTCCTTTCGGCCCTACGGCAAGGAGCCAGCTTCTGAGCAGTCAGCATGGGCAGAGTTACACCCACGAGCAGGCTCAACGTCTACTGCAGATCCACCAGCGCCTCGTCGAGGCGCGCCGCGAGCTCGACGCACTGATCGGAGATGCGTACCTTCGGCCGCGGGCGAACATCGTGCCCGTTCACTTCCTCGACCTCGCCTCCGCGGTGGAGAAGCTCCGCTGGGCAGAGAAGGAATGGCGCGAGCTCGACAGGGAGCTGGCCGCCGACGGCCGGCACGAGCTCGAGCAGCTGCTCGAGGTGAGGAGCGCCGAGCCCTCCCGCCACTGACGCGCTCCCGCCGGAGTTCTCTAGCGCGGCGGCATCCTGAGTGCGCCGTCCAGCCTGATGACCTCTCCGTTGAGCATGGGGTTGGCGATGACGTGCTCGACGAGCGCTGCGTACTCGTGCGGCGCGCCGAGCCGGTGTGGGTGCGGGATGTCGCGCGCGAGCTTCTCGCGGACGACATCGCCCAGGCCTGCCAGCATCGGAGTGTCGAACGTGCCCGGAGCGATCGCGACGCAACGGATGAGCCTCTCGGCGAGATCGCGCGCCACGGCAAGGGTCATCCCGGCGATCCCCGCCTTGGACGCGGAGTAAGCGACCTGGCCTATCTGACCGTCGAACGCCGCGATGCTTGCGGTGTTGACGATCACACCCCGTTCCTCTCCTTCGGGCTCACCGCGCGCCATCTCGCTCGCGGCGAGCCGGACCACGTTGAACGTACCGATCAGGTTCACGCGCACGACGTTTTCGAACCTCTCCAGCGCCAGGGCATCGCCGGCGCTGGTGAGGACGCGACCTGGGGTGGCGATCCCCGCGCAGTTGACGGCGATGTGCAGTGCGCCGAACTCGCGCACCCCAAGAGCCACGGCTGCGCCGACCTCGTGTTCGGAGGTGACGTCGGCAGCGGCGAACCTGACGCTCTCCCCAAGCTCCTTGGCGACGATCTCGCCGTCCGAGGAGCCGAGGTCGACGATCACCACGGCCGCGCCGCGCTCGACGAGGAGCTTCGAAGTCGCGAGCCCGAGGCCGGACGCGCCGCCGGTAACCATGGCGACCTTGCCGGCGACGTTCATACCGCCTCTTCCTGCACGACCTCACCGCTGGCGAGCACGAGGCCGTCCTCACAGCGGGACTCGACCCTCCCGTCGGAGAACTGCTGGTGATACAGCGCCGCGTACGCTCCGCCCTTGGTGAGTAGTTCGGAGTGGGATCCTCGCTCGATGATGCGCCCACGATCGAGGTAAAGGATCGTGTCGGCGGCAAGGATCGTGGACAGCCGGTGTGCGATCGCAAGCGTGGTGCGGCTCCTCATCAAGGGGGCGAGGGCCTGCTGCACGAGTCGCTCGGAGTGCGTGTCCAGCGCGCTCGTCGCCTCGTCGAGGATCAGCACGCGTGGATCCTTGAGGATCACGCGCGCGATCGCGAGCCGCTGCTTCTCGCCGCCGGACATCTTGTAGCCCCGCTCGCCCACCAGAGTGCCGTAACCGTCGGGCATCTCGAGGATGCGCTCGTGGATGTGCGCCGCTTGGGCCGCCGCCTCGATGTCCTCAGCGGTGGCCTCCATGTTGCCGTAGCGGAGGTTGTCGCCCACGGTTGCGTTGAACAGGTACGTCTCCTGCGTCACGAAGCCGACGATCTCGCCGAGCGACTCGAGTCGTATGTCGCGCACGTCGATCCCGTCGATGCGCAGGCTGCCTCGCTCGACGTCGTAGAGGCGCGGGAGCAGATAGGTGAGCGTCGTCTTGCCGGCGCCCGATGGGCCCACCAGAGCCACCAGCTCCCCGGGCCTGATCGAGAGATCGACCCCCGAGATCGTCCACAGCCTCTGACCCTCCACGCCCGGCCGCCCCTGGCGGTCGTAGCGGAACCACGCGTCCTCGATCCTGACCTCGCCTCGAGCCTCGCTCGCATCAAGCTCTATGGCCCCATCACGGTCCACGATGTCGCGCTCGAGGTCCAGGTACTCGAAGATGCGGTCGAACAGCGCAAGTCCCGACTGGACCTCGATGTTGACGTTGAGGAGCTGGCCCATGGGAAAGAACAGCCGGCTCTGAAGTGTCGTGAATGCGACGATCGTGCCCACGATCCGATCCGGCTGGCCCGTTATGGAGCCGCGTAGATAGAGGTAGCCCCCGAGCAGGTACACGAAGGCCGGCGTGACCGAGAAGAAGATCTGAACCAGGGAGAAGAAGCCGCGCCCAACCATCGTGCGCTTGATCTCGAGGCGCGACAGCCGTTGGTTCTCCTTGCTGAAACGAGCGATCTCATAGGACTGCCGGCCGAAAGCCTTGGAGAGCAAGATGCCGGACACCGACAGCGTCTCCTGCATGATCGCCGTGAGATCGGCGAGAGACTCTTGGGTCTGTCCGGAGACCTCTCTGCGGATCGCTCCGACCTTTCGGCTGAGCACGAGGAACAACGGCAAGATCGCAAGAGAGAGCAGGGTCAGCGGCCAGCTCAGCACCAGCATCGCCACCATCGTCGACGCGACGATGGTGATGTTGGACAGCAAGCTCGAAGCCGTGTCGGTGAGAACCGACTGCACGCCCCCGACGTCATTGGATAGGCGCGACTGGATCTCTCCCGTACGCGTCGACGTGAAGAACTTGAGCGACATGTTCTGAAGATGTGAATAGAGCGAATTGCGAAGATCCTGCATCACCTTGAGACCGATCAGGTTGCTGGTGTAGGTCTGCCACAGGCCCAACCCTCCTGTAACGATCGGAGCGGCGATCATGGCGCTCGCGACGAGGACGAGGAGCCGCAGACGCTCGCCCGGCGGCTCGTCCGCCGCAAGGATGACGTCGTCGAACACGACCTTGATGAGCAAGGGATTGATGAGCCCGAGCGCCGACGTCATCAGGATCAGCACTGCGACGAGCGTCACCTTGGTGCGATAGGGACGGAAGGTGGCGACGATGCGCCGGAAGGTGCCGGGGCGCGCAGGGACCTCGGGCTGCTTGGGCGGTATCAGCTTCCTGGGAGCGGGCATGGGTCCCCGATTATCGCCGAGCGGGCGGGTGACGGCGCCCGGCGCGAGGTACCAGCCACTCAGGCAGATTCAACGGATGCGCAGAGCCACGACCACCCCGTCGCGCGTCGGCACGATCGTCGAGCGCCAATCGCCGTCCTCCGCGATCGCTCGGTTCGTACGATCGATCGCCTCGGTATATCCCGGCCTGACGTCGGGCTCGTCTGAAGCC
>JBHEMX010000012.1:0-5542 GCA_046262355.1 Actinomycetota bacterium
GACCAGCGTCATGAGCACGCTGAGATTCTGGCGTCCGGGCCTGACGAGCCGGGCGAGGGCGCCGATGACGAGTCCCGCGACGATGAAACCTATCAAGGCTTCGTGCTCCTCCCACTAGGGTCCGCCGCCGCAGGCGATGTACCCACCATGCCGCGTCGTATGCGTCGGCGATCACATCGGATGAGATGGGTCTCGGGCTAGGCGCCCGCGATCCGTCCCCCGGGACGGGTATCTCTCGGACCATTGGGCCTGTGCCGTCGCCATGCGAGGGTGGAGGGCTTCTGGTCGGTGCGCGCGGCGCGGCGGCAAGCTCGGGCGGACCGGTTCTTTCGACCTTTGAGCCTGTGCCGTCGCTATGCGAGGGTGGAGGGCTTCCGGTCGGGTCCGCTCGGCGCGCCGGGGGAAGGCCGCGGCTCTCCGACCTCGGGATCGCTGGAGGGCCTCGGTCGGCGGCGCAGAGAACCCCCTATTCCATGGCGCTCAGGGAAAGTCGAGCCACTCGAGGTACTTGTCGTCTTCGCCGCGCATGATGGCGAAGTAGTGCTGCTGGAGAGTGAGCGTGATCGGACCGGGACCGCCGATGATGCGGTGGTCGATCTCGCGCACGGGCGTGACCTCGGCCGCGGTCCCGGTACAGAAGATCTCGTCGGCCGAGTAGAGATCCGAGCGCGTGAGCTGACGCTCTCGGATCGGCATCCCGAGGTCCGCTGCAACCGTCATCACGGAGCTGCGGGTGATGCCCGGCAAGGGCCCGGCGCCAAGGGGAGGCGTGAATATCTCCCCGTCGAGGACGACGAAGATGTTCTCGCCGGTTGCCTCCGACACGTAGCCTTGTGGATTCAACATGATCGCCTCGTCGAATCCGGATCGCACCGCCTCGAGCTTCGCCATCGATGCGTTGATGTACGCGCCGGTCACCTTGGCCTGTGGCGGGATGATGTTGGGGTCGTGCCGGCGCCACGACGAGATGGTCATCCGGACGCCTCGCTTCAGCGCCTCCTCCCCGAGGTAGGCGCCCCACGGCCACACCGCGATCGTGACTTCGACCGGGTTGCGATCGGGGTTCACGCCCATCTCGCCGTAGCCGCGGAATGCAAGGGGACGGATGTAGCACTCCCTCAGCTCGTTCACGCGTATCAGCTCGCGCGTCGCTTCGACGAGCTCGTCGGCCGAGTAGGGGATGTCCATGAGGAAGATCGAGGCCGAGCGATGCATGCGCTCGTAGTGCTCCCGAGGGCGGAAGATCGCCGGACCCCTCGAGGTATCGTAGCAGCGGATGCCCTCGAACACGCCGGTTCCGTAATGGAGGGCGTGACTCAGAACGTGGACCGTGGCATCTGCCCAATCTATGAGCTTCCCGTTCATCCACACCTTGTCGACCGGCTCTATCGGCATGCGATCTCCTTCGCTACGGGTGCTCGTTCAAGATGATCGTTCGGGCATCGCGCATGCGCGCCCCGGCAACGATCGAGTCGAGCGCCTCCTGCGGTATCTGCGAGTCAACGGCCATCCCCATGAGCGCTTCTCCGCCCCGGGTGTGGCGCGCCACCTGCATGTTCGCGATGTTGACGCCGGCCCGGCCCAGCAAGCTCCCGACGATGCCGATTATGCCGGGACGATCCTCGTAGCGGAAGAACGCCATGATCGGATGGAACGCCATGTCAAGCTCATAACCGTGCACACGCACGAGGCGCTCGTTGTCGCGCTTGCCGACGAGCGTTCCCGCGACCGAAACGATGTCGTCCTCGCACGAGGCGCGCACCTCCATGAGGTTCACATAGTCCAGTGACTGCGACGACTTCGTCTCTTCGATCGAGATCCCGCGTTCCTGCGCCAGAAGCGGCGCGTTCACGAACGTCACGGGCTCGTGCACGACTGCAGAGAACGCGCCCTTGAGCGCCGACAAGGTAAGCGCGCGCGTGTCGTACGCGGCGATGCCGCCGTTGTACTCGAAACGCAAGCCTTCGATGCCGGGTCCGGCAAGCGCAACCGCAAGGCGTCCGAGGTGTTCTGCGAGATGCAGGTACGAGCGCACTCCCTCGGGGATGTCGGGTCCGACCTCCACGTTGACCGCGTATGGAACGAACTCGCCGCGCAGTGCAAGAACGACTTGCTCCGCTATCGCGAGCCCTGCTTTGTCCTGCGCCTCCGCGGTTGAGGCTCCGAGGTGCGGTGTGACGACGACGTTGTCGAGGCCGAACAGCGGGTGGGCCGTGGTGGGCTCGTCGGCGAAGACGTCGATCGCCGCTCCCGCCACGCGCCCGTCCTTCAGCGCCCGCACGAGGGCTTCCTCGTCGATCAAGCCGCCGCGCGCCGTGTTGATTATCCGCATGCCGGCGCGCGCCTCGCTCAACTCCCTGTCTCCGATGATCCCGAGCGTCTCCGGTGTCTTGGGGAGATGGACCGAGAGCCAATCTGAGCGCGCGCAGACCTGGGTCACCGTCGGAAGCAGGTCGACGCCCATCTGGGCGGCCCGCCCGGGAGAGACATAGGGGTCGTAGGCGACGATGCGCATGCCGAACGCGCTCGCGCGTTGAGCAACGAGCGTCCCGACGCGCCCCAGCCCGACGATCCCCAACGTCTTGCCGTGCAGCTCGACGCCCTGCCACCGCTCGCGCTCCCACGATCCGGAGACCAACGCCTCGTGCGCCTGCGGGACGTTGCGGGCCTGCGCGAGCAAGAGCGCCATCGTGTGCTCGGCGGCGGACAGTACGTTGGACTGCGGCGCGTTCACGACGAGTATGCCCGAGCGGGTCGCCGCGGCAACGTCCACGTTGTCGAGCCCGATGCCGGCGCGCCCCACGACTTTGAGGTTCTCGCCTCGCCCCAAGAGGTCGGCATCCACGATCGTCGCCGAGCGGATCACCAGCGCGTCGAAAGAGCCGATCACGCTCGTGAGCTCGTCGCGAGCCATGCCGGTGCGCACCTCGACTTCGAGATCCTCCTCGAGCCGGTCGATCCCGGCCTCCGACAGCGATTCGGCGACAAGCACTCTCATCTCGTCGTGCATCGTAACCGTGTTAACGACCCCCTACAGGGTCAAGGCGCCAACGCGTCGATCACGAAGTCGATCGCGCGGGTCAGGATCTCGACGTCCGTGGGCTCCACCGCCGGATACACCCCTATGCGGATCTGGTTGCGCCCCAGCTTTCTGTAGGACTCCGTGTCCACGATGCCGTTGGCTCGCAGCACAGTCGACACAGCCGCTGCAGAGATCGAGTCGTCGAGATCCACCGTCCCGACAACGGGGCTGCGTTGCTCGGGGTCCTTGACGAACGGCGCCGCATAGTCGTGACGCTCCGCCCACCCATAGAGGAAGTCGGCCGAGCGTGAGCAGCGAGAGACCGCCCAGCGCAGACCACCATTGTCGAGCATCCACTCGATCTGCTCCACCATCAAGAACAGCGTCGCGAGCGCCGGCGTGTTGTAGGTCTGGTCCTTGCGCGAGTTCAACAGCGCAGTCAGGAGAT
The DNA here is from genome assembly GCA_046262355.1 of Actinomycetota bacterium. Classification (GTDB taxonomy): domain Bacteria; phylum Actinomycetota; class CADDZG01; order CADDZG01; family WHSQ01; genus DATADD01. The sequence continues at coordinate 3,471 of JBHEMX010000012.1, forward strand.
CGATCGACGGTGGGATGTAGCGGTCCACATCGGCGAGCCGCTCTATCCTGTCGATCGCCGCCGGAGAGCACAGTGCGATCCACAGACCGCCGTCCGACGCGAAACACTTCTGGGGCGCGAAGTAGTAGATGTCGAACTCACGTGCGTCCACGAGCGATCCGCCCGCGGCAGAAGTCGCATCGACCGCGACGAGTCCGTCGCCGGTAGGGCGCTGCACCGGCATCGCCACGCCCGTGGAAGTCTCGTTCTGCGTCAGCGCAAGGACGTCCACGCCGTCGAGAGCCTCGACGACCGGATGCGTGCCGGGCTCGGACCGGAGGACCTCCGGCGTGCGCAGATGGGGCGCGAGCGCCACCGCTTCGGCGAACCTCGCGGAGAACTCACCGAACACGAGATGCCGGCTGCGGCGCTCGATGAACCCGAACACGAGCGCGTCCCACAGCACCGTCGTGCCGCCGTTGCCGAGAACCACCTCATAGCCATCGGGCAGGGTGAACAGCTCGGTCAGCCCCCGCCTCAGTCGAGCCACCATCGAGCGCACGGGCGCCCGGCGATGGCTCGTGCCGAGGTACCCGTCCGCGCTGCGGACGAGCGCGGCGACGGCCTCCGGCCGGACCTTGGACGGACCGGAGCCGAAGCGCCCGTCCGAGGGCCGCAGCTCTCTCGGGATCACGATCTCTTCCGGATTCATCCGAACCTTTCGGGCGGACCCCACCTATCATGCGGGAGTGTCCCACAGCCGACTGTCCCGCAGGGTCCTCGACATAACGGAGTCGTCGACCCTCGTGATCGACGCCAAGGCGAAGGCGTTGAAGGTCGCCGGAGAAAACGTCATCGGCTTCGGCGCCGGTGAGCCTGATTTCCCCACGCCGCAACACATCGTTGCGGCTGCCCAGGACGCCAGTCGCCGCATCCTCTATCACCACTACACGCCCTCGCCGGGACTTCCGGAGCTTCGCGCCGCGATCGCGCTCAAGACGTTGCGCGATTCGAGCTATGAGGTGAAGCCCCAACAGGTGCTCGTCTGCAACGGCGGAAAGCACGCTCTCTTCAACGCGTTGATGGCGATCCTCGAGCCCACGGATGAGGTGCTTCTCCCGGCGCCCTACTGGGTGAGCTACCCGGAGATGATCAAGCTGGCCGAAGCCTCTGTGGTCGAGCTCCCGACGACGGAGGCGACCGGGTTCAAGGTCACGGTAGAGGAACTGGAGGCTGCTCGCACGGAGCAGACCAAGGCGCTGATCTTCGTGTCGCCGTCCAACCCCACCGGCGCCGTCTACGCGCCGGACGAGGTCGAGGCAATCGGCCGCTGGGCGGCGGACAATGGGGTCTGGGTCATCACGGATGAGATCTACGAGCATCTCGTCTACGGCGACAACCGCTTCTCGTCGATGCCGGTGCTGGTCCCCGAGATCAAGGATCGCTGCATAGTGATCAACGGAGTGGCGAAGACCTACGCCATGACGGGCTGGCGCGCCGGCTGGATGATCGCCCCCACCGACGTCATCAACGCCGCTACGTCGCTTCAATCCCACACGACCTCCAACGTCTCCAACGTCGCGCAGGCAGCCGCCCTCGCGGCCGTCACGGGGGACCTCTCGGCGACGCAGGAGATGAGAGAGGCGTTCGACAGGCGACGCAGGACGATGACGAAACTGCTCAACGACATCCCCGGAGTCACCTGCCACGAGCCCGGCGGCGCGTTCTACTGCTTCCCGTCGATCAAGGGCGTCCTCGGAAGGAAGATCGGCGGTCGCGTCGTGACCGACGGCCTCGAGCTCGCCTCCGTCATCCTCGACGAGGCGCGCGTAGCCATCGTTCCCGGGGAGGGGTTCGGCGCGCCGGGATATGCGCGCCTCAGCTATGCGCTCGGCGACGACGATCTCGCGGAAGGCCTCGGTCGCATCGGCGATCTCCTGACCCGAGCGAAGGACTAGTGCTCCTGCGCGGAAGTAACGTCAGCAACCAGGGCGGCACTGCGCGGTGAGGGCAAGGCGCGAGGAGTCGTGCGTACCCGCAGGGTACGTGCGCGACGAGCAACGCAGCCATCGCCGATGCAGAGCCGTTCTGGG
>JBHEMX010000013.1:0-5458 GCA_046262355.1 Actinomycetota bacterium
CCGCGATTGTGAGGGCTGTCCGGACCGTGCGAGGCCCCGATGACGGGCGCTCCTCACGTCGGTTGAGTAGGTCGAAGTGGGTCGCCTGAGACCCGCCTAGGTGCCCTGTTTGCCCGGCGAAACAACGGCGACAGGGCCGTCCCGAGATCCGACGCGTCGGTCACCTTCGGCAGCAAGGGTCGGCTTTGTCTCGCCGTATCGCGGCGCGCTTTCGAGCGTCGTGGTGTCGACTCGGTCCTGCTCCTACCCGACCGAGCCCTCGGGCTGTCGGTTCGATCGTTCGCGCGATCCGTGGGCCGGCGGGTCGGGGATAGGGAACTCGATCCCGCGCGGCGGGCGCAGGGTTTCCGCGGGCCGTGGCTCCCCAAAGAGGTCTCCCTGTGCGGCTCCGCATCCGAGGCGGCGCAGTTCGCTGAGCTGTCCTCGGGTTTCTACGCCTTCGGCGACGGTCGTCAGCTTTAGCGCCTGTGCTAGTGCGATGACGGCTCCGACGATCGGGCCTCCCTGGGGGTCTTTTCCCAGGGTCTCGACGAAGGACCGATCGATCTTGAGCACGTCGAAGGGAAAGTCACGTAGATAGCTCAGCGAGGAATAGCCGGTGCCGAAGTCATCGATCGCGAGACTGACGCCCAGCGCGCGTAGGCGTTTGAGCATCCGGGCCATGGACTTAGCGCTCTGCATCGCCACGCTCTCGGTGACCTCGAGGCACAGGTTCGACGGCGAGACGCCCGACTCCGCTAGCGCGCCGGCGACGATGTCGGGCAGGTCCGGGTGGGCGAGCTGGACGGCAGAGAGGTTTACCGACATCGTGAAGGTCGGGCTGGTTTCGGCGGCGCGCCACCGCGCCATCTGGCGGCAGGCCTCTTCGATCACGCAGCGTCCGATAGGGAGGATCAAGCCTGTCTCCTCCGCCAGGGGGATGAAATCCAAAGGGGGGATCGTTCCGCGCTCGGGGTGGTTCCAGCGCACCAGTGCCTCGGCACCTACGGTTGCCCCGCTCTCAACCTCGACCACGGGCTGGTACACGAGGGCGATCTCGTCGCGCTCCACCGCCCGGTGCAGAGCGCTCTCGGTGTCGAGCCTTTCGCGGGCGCGCGCGCGCATTCCCTCGTCGAAGACCTCATAGCGTGCTTTGCCGTTTTCCTTGGCCCTGTACATGGCCGCCTCGGCGCTGGTGAGGAGCACCTCGGGGTCGTGGGCGGGGTCGCTCGTGTAGACGATGCCGACGCTGGTGGTGACGAACGCCTCCCTGCCGTCGATGTCGAAGGGCATGGCGACCGCGTCCGCGAGGCGCTCGGCCGTCGCGATCGGGTCACGCTCGTCGTCGAGTTCCTCGGAGAGGACGGCGAAGGAGTCGCCACCGAGGCGGGCAACTGTGTCGCCCGCCCGGACGGTTGCTCGCAGTCGTCCGGCGACCTGCATGAGCAGACGGTCGCCGGCGGCGTGCCCGAGGCTCTCGTTTACCACCTTGAAGCGGTCGAGATCCAAGAAGAGCACCGCCATCGCCTCCCAGCGCCGCCGCAGGCGCGCCAGAGCCAGCTCTATGTGATCCATGAGCAGCGTTCGATTGGCAAGGCCGGTGAGGGGATCGGCGAGGGAGGGCTCGCTCGCCTCCTCGATCCGCTTGCGCTCGCTGATGTCCTCGACGTGGGAGACGAAGTGCAACGGACGACCCTCGACGTCGCGTACGAGCGAGACCGTGAGGAGGACCCACACGGGCTCGCCGTCAGCGCGGATCAGGCGCTTCTCGATGCGGTAGTTGGCCAGATCGCCACGCACGACCGCTTCCATCTGCTCCCGGTCGGCGTGCAGGTCGCGGGCATGCGGAGTGATCTCGTGCGTGGTAGTTGCCAGCAGCTCGGCTTCGGAGTAGCGGGTGATCTGGCAAAGGGAGCGGTTGACCTTGATCCAGCGCCCTTCGGTGTCGACCAGCGCCATGCCGATGGCCGCGTCGTCGAATGAGCGACGGAAGCGCTCCTCGCTCTCCTGAAGCGCTCGGCCCTGCGTGAAGAGGTCGACGAAGACGACCACCTTCGAGCGAAGCACCTCCGGGTGAAACGGCTTGAGGATGTAGTCGACCGCGCCACTCTCATAGCCGCGGAAGACGTGCTCGATGCCCTTGTCGTGAGCGGTGAGGAAGATGATTGGGACGTGGCGGGTGCGCTCGCGCTCCTTGACGAGCGTGGCGGTCTCGAAGCCGTCGATCCCGGGCATCTGGACGTCGAGCAGGACCACGGCAAACTCGTTTACGAGCAGGAGCCTGAGCGCCTCCTTGCCCGAGGATGCCGTGACAAGATCTTGGCCGAGTGGCTCGAGCACCGCCTCGAGCGCGAGCAGGTTCTCGGGCCGGTCGTCGACGAGCAGGATCTTGGCGGGCGCGGCGCTCACGCCAGGGTCCCGTCGGTAGCGCCTTCCAACAGCGTCTCCACCAGCTGGCCGCCAGGCATGGGCCCCCCGAGGTGAAGGCCCTGGGCAAGGTCGCAGCCGAGGGCGCTCAACTCGGCGAGCTGCGTGGCCGTCTCCACGCTCTCGGCCACCACCGTGCACCCAAGCGCATGCGCGAGGTCGACGATCGCTCTCACTAGATCTGAGTGCTCGTCACCGGCTCCGAGTGGCTCAATGAACGAGGGATCGATCTTCAGCGAGTCAACCGGACAGCGCTTGAGCTTCACCAGCGACGACTGTCCACTGCCGAAGTCGTCGAGGGCGATCGCCACACCGAGCGCTCGCAATCCACTGAGAGCCGAGGTGGCCGAGCGGCCGTCGCCGGCGAACGCCGCCTCGGAGAGATCGAGGGTCAGCAGCTCGGGATCGGTGCCCGTGGCCTCGAGCGCCTCGCTCACGTCGCGCAGGAACTCGGGCTGCCAGAGCTGACGAATCGACACGTTCAGGGTGAGCCCAAGAGGCGCCGCGTCCGGTCGCGCGCTGCGCCAACGCTCGCCCTGGCGCAGCGCCTCTTTGAGTGCCCATGCTCCGATCGGGACGATGAGCGAGGTCTCCTCGGCCAGGACCAGAAAGTCGGCGGGAGCGGTCATGCCGAGCTGTGGGTGCTCCCAGCGCAGGAGAGCCTCTACTCCGACCATCGTCCCGCTGGCTATCGCCACCACCGGCTGATAGACCAGCCGGAACTCACCCTGCTCGAGCGCGTGATGCAAAGCGTTCTCGCAATGCACCTGCTTGACCGCGCGCCGGCGCATCGCGCGGTCGTAGATCTCGTGGCGTCCTCCGCCCTGTTGCTTGGCCCGATACATGGCGATGTCGGCCTCGCGGATGAGCGCCTCGGCGTCGTCGTCGGGCCCCTCGCCCACCGCGATTCCCACGCTTGCCGACACGAACGCCGCGCCCGCGTCCAGGGCGAATGGAGTGGCTATGGCGGTGGCGATGCGATCCGCGACGTTGATCGCGTCGAGCTCGTCGGCGACCTCGGCGAGCACGATGAACTCATCGCCTCCGAGGCGAGCGACGGTATCGGCCGGGCGAACCACCGCGCGCACACGGTCGGCCAGCATCTCCAGCAGTTGGTCGCCTGCGGTGTGCCCCATGGTGTCGTTGACCAGCTTGAAGCCGTCGAGGTCGAAGAAGATCACCGACACCACGCTGCTACGCCGGCCGACGTTGGCCACGGCCATCTTCAGGCGGTCGGTGAAGAGCACGCGGTTCGGAAGACCGGTGAGCGGGTCGTGCACCGCCCGGTAGGCGAGCTGTTCGGCTTGGCGGCGGAGGTTGTAGAGGTCGATGAAGACCTCGACTTTGGAGCGCAGCACCGTGGGGTCGTAGGGCTTTAGGAGGTAGTCGACCGCTCCGGCCTTGTAGCCACGGAAAATCTGATCGGCGTGGCTGCTGGCTGCGGTGACGAAGATGATCGGGATGTGGCGGCTGCGCTCGCGCTGCTTGATCACCGCCGCCGTCTCGAAGCCGTCGACCTCGGGCATCTCGACGTCCATCAGGATGAGCGCGAAGTCCTCGGTCAGGAGGTACTTGAGCGCCTCCTTGCCCGAGTTGGCGGTAACGAGGTTCTGGCCCAGCGGCTCGAGCACCGCCTCGAGTGCGAGCAGATTTTCAGGCCGATCGTCGACCAGCAGCAAGTTCGCAGCCGCCTCGCTCATAGCCGAGCCCCCTGATTTACGGTGGCCTGGCAGCGTTCGCCCAACGCGGCCGCGATCTTCTCGATCGAGCACACCCTGTCCGGGCGGGCGACCGCGATGGCGGCCGCGGGCATCTCCGGGCGCTCCGCGGTGTCGGGGTTCTGCACCAGAGCATGACCACCGCGCGCCTTGATACGCCGCAGGCCGACCGCGCCATCGGCGTTGGCCCCGGTTAGCACGACACCCACCAGCTCGTCGCCGTAAGCCTCCGCGGCGGAGTCGAAGAGGACGTCAATCGACGGTCGGGCGAAGTGGACCGGGCCTTCGAGCGACAGCGCGAAGCGCCCCGGCTCGACGAGCAGGTGGTAGTCGGGCGGCGCGAGGTGCAAGCAGTGCTCCTCGATTGCGTCCTGTCCTCTACCCCTCGAACCTGAAGGCTCGTGTGCGGGCTCAAAGTCGAGTGCAGCGCCGTGTCGCTCGAGTCCGCGCCGCGGTGCTGCGCCACCGCGATCGGCGCCGAGAAGCCCGCCGGAAGGTGCTCGAGCAGGCGGATCAGGGCCCGCACGCCGCCCCATGAGCAGCCGATGACGACGAGTCCGCAGGGCATGTCACCGCACCCTCCGGTAGAGCTTTTCGGCGGCGTCGAGCTCCTTGTAGCACGCCTCGTGGCGGCTCGCCTTGAGCGACTCCTTGCGGCCGAGCGCCAGGACCCCGAACGTCCCCAGGCTCTCGTAGAAGAGGCGGTGCACGCGATCTTGGAGAGGCTTGGCGAAGTAGATCATCACGTTGCGACAGGTGATGACGTTGAACTCGTTGAACGACCGGTCCTGGACCAGGTTGTGCTGGGCGAAGACCACGTTGTCTACGAGTGATCGGGCGAAAGTGGCACCCTCGGAGCCGCTGGCGTAGTACTCCGAGAACGCGCGGGTACCGCCGGCGTCGATGTAGTTCTTGGTGTAGGCGCGCATTTTGTCGAGCGCGAAGACGCCGGCCCTCGCCCTGTCGATCACGGTCTCGTTGATGTCGGTGGCGTAGATGCGCGTGCGCTCGTAGAGGCCTTCTTCGTGGAGCAGGATCGCCATGGAGTAGGCCTCCTCTCCGGTTGAGCAGCCGGCATTCCAGATCCGTATGAACGGGTAGGTGCGCAACAGGGGAACCACCTTCGTGCGAAAGGCGCGGTAGAAGCTGGGGTCGCGGAACATCGCGGTGACGTTGACCGACAGGTCGAGGAGCAGTTGCTCCATGCACGCGTCGTCGTGCAGCACCCGCTCCTGCAGACCGGAGATCGTCGTGACCCCCTCGGCCTCGGCCCGCAACCACAGACGGCGACGGAGCGATCCCACGGCGTACTCCCGGAAGTCCAGGCTGTAGTG
>JBHEMX010000014.1:0-4016 GCA_046262355.1 Actinomycetota bacterium
CAACCTCGACCTTCGGAGCCAGTTCAGATCGCGAAGGCGCGCACAACGCGCTCCAGCGGCCATAAGGGGCCGCTCGCTCGGTGCCCGCCTCAAGCGGAGTCTGCGAAAGCGCACGGACTGACGAGGCGCTAGACGACGCGATCTACTCGGCGGGCAAGACGTCTCGAGCGTAGCCCCAGGCCGCGCACAGATCGCGCAGCTCCTCCGGTACCCCGACTCCGGCAGGGAGTGGACGCGGCGCGTGGATCTGGCCCGACCGGATTCGACTTCCCCAGTCGCCGAGCCCCGGGCTGTGCTTGCCGTGGTCGACCCGGCCGTAATCGAGCATCTCGGGTTCCCACTCCACTCCGATGAGCTCGCACACCCGCTGGGTCACGCCGGCGGGGGCGGCTGTGAGGTCTTCGTAGCGGACGGTCAACCCGTCCAAGTCCTGCCGCGCCTTTTCCAAGGCGTTCATGAAGCGCAGCACCCGTGCGAGATTGCGCCGGTCGCCGTACGCGTTCCCCCGCTGCCGGGACCGCGCGATCGCGAGCGGGTGGCGTAGGAGAAAGATGAAGCGTGCGTCCGGCCAGCACTCGGCGATGCGACCGGCCATGAACACGTCCGTCGGAGTCTTGTTGACGATGTATTTCTTGCCGCTCCGCTCGAGCTCGCGATGCAACACACGGTCCCAGAGCAGGTATTCCAGCGCCGCCTCGTCGAGGCCGAGTGTCCACATCGCCTGCACCGCGTAGTCACCGGAGACGTGAACGTTCACGTTGCGCAGATGAAGCTCGTGCGGCGCATGGAGCTGGGAGTGGCTGTTGAGAAGCACGCGCAGGAGGGTCGACCCCGACCGGATCGACGCGAGGATGAAAACGGGCGCGACGAGCAATCGCTCCTGAGTGGTCTCGATCGGGAGCGCGCGCGCCCCTCGTTTCCGTCGCGGCGTGTGCCGACGCGCGCGCCTGAGCTCGAACCCGGTCGGCGCGATCAGGCGGTTGACCCTCGCCTGCCAGAACACCGGGCGCAACGAGATCGAGCCGAGTCGCTCCCCGACACCGGCGAGAGCCTCCCGGGCCGGCCTGGGAGCGGCGGCGTCAGCCGGTCGACGAGGAGTGGGCTCGCCCGCCTCCCCCGGCCGCTCGGCCGGTCCCTGGCGCCTGCGCCGTGGGCTGGGGCTCCGCGTCGCAGAGGAGCCGTCACCGCTCGACGCCGGCTTGCGCCCGTGACCGATGATGCGCGGCGGAACAAGCATCGGGAAGACACCCACCTCTTCCATCCCTTCGAAGAAGACGTCGCGGACGGCCTGCTCGCTGAACCGGTAGTAGTCGAACCGGTAGTGCACCGCAAACGTGACCGTTCCCCGCGGTCGGACTACAGGCCCACCCTTCGTGTAGCCAGGGACGCCGAGAATCACGAGACCGCCTGGCCGAGTCACGCGCCGGATCTCAGCGAGTGAGCGCCAGAAGTACTTGTCGTGCTCGAGTGTCGCGTTCGACAGGACGAGATCGAACGACGCATCCTCGAACATACGCATCTCGTTGGAGTTGCCGACAACCGGCTTGATGGCCGTGTCGGTGCGCATCCTGTTTAGGTTGAGGCAGTAGCGGTCGGCGCCCTCGAGCTCGGGCGCGAGGAGGAGCGATTTCTCGTTGACGTACCCGCCGACCTCGAGTGCCCGACCCGGCTGGACGCCGCTGGTGCGGATGATCTCGACGAACTTGGCCTGGATCCTCGGATGCACGATGGCCGCGGCGATTTGGGTAGGCCGCGGTGGAGCAACCATAACGAGGAGGGGCGTGCCGGCCGGGGCCGACGAGCCCGTCAGCAGGACATCGACCCCCAGGCGTAGCAGGAGATCGTGATGTTCGTCGCGGTTCGAAGGCGAACCTCGTCGCCCCCGTCGTTGAGGATGTACTTGCCTTTCCCCCAGTACTTGACGAGGCGCGTGTTCCGCGAGCTGGACCCCAGGACGACGAGGCGCAGCCTCTCGCCCGGATTCAGGATCGTCCACGGCCCGAAGTTGTAGATGTACGGAGCGTTCTCGACGACGTAGCCTTCGAGGTCGACAGGCATCGTGCTCACATTCTGCGCGTAGATCTCCTCGGGCGTCGATGGATGTGCGCGCACCGAGATCTTTCCGCGCAGCGGGTCGCTGCAGCCGTAACGGCACGGATACATCATCCAGAGGCGAAGGTCGCCGTCGCGATCGAAAAGGTAGCCGCCGTCTCCCATCCCGCGGGTCGCGACGTTGTCGAAGACGGGGGTCGTTCGACGCCAGTAAAAATGGGTCGTCGTGTTGGTCTCAGTGGGTGGGCGGCTGCCGACGTAGAGCGTGATCGTTTGGCCCGCAGGGATCACTGCGCCCGACGGGAACGTGTGCTGCGCGAGATAGGAGTCGCGGAACCACCATCCCCCGATCGACAAGCCCGTCGAGCCGAGGTTCTTGATCTTCACCCACTCGCCGTTCAGGTTCGTCCCGTCTGTGCCGTCGGCGTCCCAGTTCACCCACATCTTCAGCGCCGTTCCCTGCGCGGGTCCGGAGCCGCAGTAGTCCGTATCCCACAATCGCAGGCGCGCCGCCGCCGCGCCCTGTGCTCCGCGGCTGTAGCGGCTGTTGCGGGCCCATTCCGACGCGGCCGGGAGCCAGAGCACGTGGCCCTCGTCGATGAGGATCTGCCCGGTGTCACGCCAGGCGCCGTCTCGATACACGGCGACGGTTCGTCGATAGCGGGCGCCACTCATGCTCCCGGGGTCCTGGGCGCCCAGCCGGACGACGCGATCGTCGACCATCCCTTCGAGACGAGCAGTCGCTTCGAGCGCGTGGCAGGCGCCTCGGCGCGCCGCGGGGTCGTGGCTGTAAACCGAGTGCTCCATCGCGTTGATGCCGGTCATGCGGATGCGCGTCGGCTGGGAGGTGCCGTCCCCGTTCACGTCGACGTCGATCGTGTCGCCGTCGCCCACAGACGTCACCTTCCCCTTCCAGAAGTAACACGTAGGACCTTTCGTCCCGGCGATGCACGGAGCCTTCCAGTACGCGTCCGCCCGGGGCGCTGAGACGAGCGCGAACGCAGCCGCTATGACGACGCTGAAAAGGACGAGCAGAAGCCTCTGCATGCAAGATGGATCGGCTCCCCGGCCACGGGCCTTAAGGGCGCGTCTACCCGGACGGGGGACGGCTAGACTCGGCCCGTGCCCGACCCGACTCGCAGCACGGACGCCGAACCTGCGGCTTGGCAGCCCGAGCTCCCCGCGCGTGGTGGCAGGCGTCAACAGCTCCAGCACGTCGCTGCACGCGCCGGCGAAAAGCTGCGGCTGGACCGCCATCTGGATGACATCCGGAAAAAGAGAGACCCCCTCGGTTACGTACGAACGTTAGCGGACGAGAGAACGGGCAGATCGCGGAGCGAGCCCCACCGCGCCGGGAACCAGACCGAGTCGGTCAGATGAGGCTCCGCCAACGAGGGTTTCGAACCACGAAACAGCGCGGCGCGCCCGGGCGCGGACGGATGCTGGAGCGCCACCAGCGCGTATTCGTGCCGGTGGTCTCCCGCATCCACCGCCTCGCACTTCGCGGCCTCGCGACCGTCCCGACGCAGAGCGGGTCCCGACCGTCCTCGTCGCAGACGCCGCGGCTCAAGATCTACTTCCTGATCATCAACGCGTACGGCATGGGCGGCACGATCCGGACCGTCTTGAACCTCGCCGGCTATCTCGCACGCGAGCACGAGGTCGAGGTGATCAGCATCGTGCGAAGGCGCGACGAGCCGTTCTTCCCCTTCCCTCCAGACGTGAAGGTCACGAGTCTCGACGACCAGAGGGCTGATCGCGGCCCAATCGTGCGCCTGCTCCGAAGCGCCCCAAGCCTCCTCGTGCATCCCGAAGAATTCTCGTACAAGGGAGGGTCACTCTGGCGGGACTTTCTGCTCGCTCGCAGGCTCAGATCCCTATCGGCAGGCGTCCTGATCACGACGCGACCCGCCCTCAACCTCCTCGCCGCAGAGCTGACACGACCCGAGATGATCACGGTCGGC
>JBHEMX010000015.1:0-89123 GCA_046262355.1 Actinomycetota bacterium
GCCGAGATGACTACGTTGCGCGCGTAAAGGATGAGAGCGGTCTGGATGAGACCCAAGGCGAGGATCATGACCAACGCCATCGCGAAGATGGTTTCGAGCGGAGCGTTTCCAGCCGACCTGCGGTTCAGCAGCCGATGCCTCCGCAAACGGAGTCGAGAGCGGACTGGACGAGTTGCACGAGACGGCCCCGTGCTATCCCCCAGATCGCCACGACTAGCGCGCTCGTCATGAGCACGATCCCCCTCCTCGCTCACCCGCCCTTGGCCGCTCAAACTCGAGCGCTGATCGTGACAGTGAAGGATCCGCGTCTCCGCAGCCTGTCTCTCTTTCTCATGGGGTCCGCCCCCTGCGCGGGAGGGTCCACCCCGCGATCCACGGGTCGGCCGGCGGCCCCACCGAGGTTAAAGGCCCTCTGTTCGGACGGGGCGGAGAAAGGGTTGGTTCGAGCACGAGAATCGATCTCGACGGGGAAGCAGCTAGGCGCGCTCACGCAATGCTGATGCACCCCGCCGGTGGAGGTTTAGGGCGTCGCACGATCCGGCCGCGCGACAAGGCCGGCGGTGAGGAGACCGATGGCAGGCGCGTTAAGAGGCCGTTGCCCGCTTCTGCGAATCGTGGCTCTCGAGAAGGCAACGACGAGTCGGTCCGTCGGGTCGTAAGGCCGGGCGACTCACTCTGGTCCATCGCGGAGGAAGTGTTGGCCACCGAGGATCTTCGGCGCATCGCACGTTACTGGCCGAAGATCCACAGGGCCAACTATCAGGTCGTGGGAAAGGATCCGAGCCTTCTCTTCCCCGGCCAAGTCCTCGTTCTTCCTCCTGAGACGGAGGAGTCCCCCGATCGCCGTGACTAGGCATCCTGCAGACCGCCGTCATTGTTCGGCCCCCGGGAGCGCGGCCCGCGTCCGATGGGCGGCGGTCTCGCAGGAGATCTCTAGCATCGCGCGGAGTTAAGGAAGGTATGCGACTCCCCTCCGGCCAGAAGAACCTTTTGGCGTTCGCCCTCATCGCAGCGCTCGGGTTCGTCGTTACTCTCTACGTCGTGCCGGCGGGCACGACGGGCCCCGCTGTTTCCTCCGACGCCATCAGTGCGAACGAATACGCGACGGAGGCGGACGTCTCGACAACAGATACGGTGCCGAACGCTCCCTCCCCCTTCCCTAGCGAGGGAATGGACGAGCCACCCGGACTTACGACCGGGGGAACGGGGCCCTACCGGGGTTATGCGTTGTCGCTGGCGGAGTTGCGTGGGCTGTCGTCGGATGTCGCTCCGGGCACGCGACTCCAGCTATGGGTCTCGTGGGAGTCGCCGATCACGCGGCACCCTCGCGTTCAACGCTTGCGGGGAGTCGTTGTGGTCGACAAGATCGTCGAACCGCTCACGCCCGAAGGGCCCACGTCCGTCGAGTTATTGATCCCCACAAAGGAACTGCCGGATTTCCTTTTCGCTCACAGATACGGAGCCTTGAGCGCGGTCGTCTTGCCCTAGCGTTTTCGAGCGGATCAGCGCCTGACGTGACCCGTTCCTTCCTTGGTATCGAGACGATCGCATAGCGCGCTTCTCAGCACAAAGAATAAGGCTCAGGGATATGGAGAGGGTTTCCGCGTCCTTGAGAACTCAACAGTGTGCCTGCCGAAAGACCAGCGACTTCAACTAGGAAGGCAATCTCCTTCGAGATGCTCCTTAGAAAGGAGGTGATCCAGCCGCACCTTCCGGTACGGCTACCTTGTTACGACTTCACCCCAATCGCCGATCCCACCTTCGACGGCTCCCTCCCAAGGGTTGGGCCACCGGCTTCGGGTGTTACCGACTTTCGTGGTGTGACGGGCGGTGTGTACAAGACCCGAGAACGTATTCACCGCAGCATTGCTGATCTGCGATTACTAGCGACTCCGACTTCATGGGGTCGAGTTGCAGACCCCAATCCGAACCAGGCGCGCTTTTTTGGGATTCGCTCCCCCTTACGGGATCGCTGCCCTTTGTGGCGCGCAATGTAGCATGTGTGCAGCCCTGGGCATAAGGGCCATGCTGACTTGACGTCGTCCCCACCTTCCTCCGAGTTGTCCCCGGCAGTCCTCTTAGAGTCCCCAGCTTTACCTGATGGCAACTAAGAGCAGGGGTTGCGCTCGTTGCGGCACTTAAGCCAACACCTCACGGCACGAGCTGACGACCTGCGTCATCCCGTCTTTCGAACGGGGCAGGACTATACCTTCACCCGGTTGTCACACCGGGGCCGGCGTATTGCACCACTCATAGATTTCAGAGCGAACTCTGACGAAGTGATGCCATTGCAGTCTCTACAGGGTGTTACGACGGTGCCCTGCTACAGGCAAAGTGGATCCTGACTGAACCGTCGAACACTTCCCTCGGTATTGCCCTCATGCATCCCACTCTAGGAACAGAGTGTGACAGTTAGGGTTTCACCGATATGAGCCGGTGTTTCCACAGGGGATCGCTCCCCTGGGGGCCAATGTCACTTAGCCATGCAGCACCTGTGCTAGCCCCTTACGGACACGCGCTTTCACGCGCTTTAACTAGCATGTCAAGCCCAGGTAAGGTTCTTCGCGTTGCATCGAATTAAGCCACATGCTCCGCCGCTTGTGCGGGTCCCCGTCAATTCCTTTGAGTTTTAGCCTTGCGGCCGTACTCCCCAGGCGGGGTGCTTAATGCGTTAGCTTCGGCACGGAAAGGGTTGAAGGCCTCCCCACACCTAGCACCCAACGTTTACGGCTGGGACTACCAGGGTATCTACACGTCTGTTACTTTCCCTCCGCGCTCGCGTGAAAAGCGATCGCTCTCGAGGTACAGACCAGGATCACAAAGATCCCGGCGGGCCGCCATTTCTGAAGGCCTCTCGTTGTTACCAACGAGGTCGGACTATGTCATCACCCTGATCTGGCAATCAGGGGCCAGCGTATAGTCTCTACGGGGTTCGAGTTCGGCGGGGCACCAACTTGTAGTGAAACTCGCTCAAGATGTGGGGCTCAACGATTGCGGTCAAGGCCCCCACACTCGCTGCCGTCACATAGACGATCCAGCGACCCTTGTTCCTTCTCGAGCTCACTGCCAGTCCGAACTTCCATTCCAGTACAGCCACAAGCATATCCACCTCATATCGATGGAAGCTGTGAGTCTGGAAGGTCACTCCCGCATAATCAGCCGCACCGTCGTCCATCAACCAGACGGCAACGGCGAGCGGCGACAGATAGCTGTCGATGTCCCTGGGAACGGTCTTACGGCGTCCCCTATAGAACCGGGAATGCCACTCCGAGAAAACTGCGTCCGTCCGTGAGGCGAACTGCACACACGGATGGCTCTTCCCGGCCAGTCGCTGATCGAATCCATGCAAAGGCTATGGACACATAGCTCGAGAAAACCTCGTGCTTAAAATTCCACCAACGACCGATGAGCACTCTTGTGCTTGATGTGCAGGCGATGGTGCCGGCCATGCTTGGCCAAACAACCACCGCCCAGCAACGTTCCAACGAGGACATCGCGCTGCCTTTGCGACAGTTCGGTATCCGATCTCGAACTTCCCTCGGCGTTATCCCATCCCATTCCCCCACTCTAGTGGGAGCATGCGACAGGACTTTCACCGATACAGCTGGTTTATTGCATCAACGTTGCCGTTGAAGAGGACTAGATCTCTAATCCTGTTTGCTACCCCAGCTTTCGCGCCTCAGCGTCAGATCAGCCCCAGAGAGCCGCCTTCGCCACCGGTGTTCCTCCTGATATCTGCGCATTTCACCGCTACACCAGGAATTCCACTCTCCCCTAGCTGCCTCAAGCCGTCCCGTATCGGATGGCCTCTCAGGGTTGAGCCCCGAGCTTTCACATCCGACGTGGACGGCCGCCTACGCGCGCTTTACGCCCAATAAATCCGGACAACGCTCGGTCCCTACGTATTACCGCGGCTGCTGGCACGTAGTTGGCCGGACCTTCTTCTGCGGGTACCGTCACCGTGAGGCTTCGTCCCCGCTGAAAGAGGTTTACAACCCGAAAGCCTTCATCCCTCACGCGGCGTCGCTGCGTCAGGCTTTCGCCCATTGCGCAAGATTCCCTACTGCTGCCTCCCGTAGGAGTCTGGGCCGTGTCTCAGTCCCAGTGTGGCTGGCCACGCTCTCACGCCAGCTACCCGTCAAAGCCTTGGTAGGCCGTTACCCCACCAACAAGCTGATAGGCCGCGGGCCGCTCCCGAACCGAAAAACTTTGCCCTGCCGACCATGCGGTCTGCAGGGGTCATCCGGTATTAGCAACGGTTTCCCGTTGTTATCCCAGAGTTCGGGGTACGTTACCCACGTGTTACTCACCCGTTCGCCGCTTTCAGCCGAAAGGGTTACCCCTTTCGGTTTCGTCGCTCGACTTGCATGTATTAAGCACGCCGCCAGCGTTCGTCCTGAGCCAGGATCAAACTCTCCGTAGAGATGTTTGAAGCTGTTGGCGAACACCTTTGCCATCGTGAAGATTCGCAAAAGCGTTTGCCGGATCTATTCATGGTACGTCCGTCAAAGGCCCGGCGGAGCAAGCTCCGTCGACTCTTTGACGTGGGTCCACTTGGTCTCCGATCCACCCCTCTTTGTCCCTTAGGCGATCGTCGAGACGATCGCTCGGGGTCCTTGCGGACGAGGGGCTTCTCGGCAGGCACACTGTTCAGTTCTCAAGGAGCAAGCTGCCTCCGGGAAGCAAAAACGCCGGTGCGAAGAGCATCCGGCGAGTCCTAGCGACCTGTCCCTCGTAGCTCAGGTGCCTCTAGACGACTCCCGTTCTCTTCTCACAACGTCCTTGCGCAGGACGTCTGCCAACGTTCTTGTCCACGGAGCAACCCACAGCCTACCAGCGCCGTCGCCGTCCGGTCAACACGCCAACACGCCATGCGGCCCGAACGCCTGAGGCCTCCGCCGGCCGGTCATCACGCCATCCGGCCCGGACGCCTGAGGCCCCGGCCCGACGCCTGAGGCCGCCACCCATCCTGTCACACGTCTCCGCCTCCGGCGCGCGGCCTCTCGGCACCATGAACGCCGGGCCCGGCGCCGAGAGTCCCGCCTCGCTCTCACAGCGTGAGGCGGACGAAGCGCCTGCGGCCCACCTGGACGAGCGCTCCCTCGAGATCGGCCAGCGCCACCTCCTCGGCGGCGATCGCCTCGCCGTTCACCCTCACCGCCCCCTGCGAGATGAGCCGCCGGGCGTCTCCCCTCGAGGAGGCCAGGTCGAGCTCTGCAAGCACCCGAGGCAGGTAGACCCTGTCGCCGTCGACCGCGTCGGGAGGGATGGGGGCGTCGGGGACCGCCTCGGGCGGCCGATGCTGCTTGAACTGCCGGTCGAACGCCGCCTCGGCGGCCGCCGCGGCCTCCTCTCCGTGGTAGAGCCGGACGATCGAGCGCGCCACCCTGCGCTTCGCCAGGCCGGCCTCGGGTCCGCCCCCGGCCGCCGAGCCGGCGAGCGCCGCCACCGAGTCGTCGTCGCGCGCGGCGGCGAGCAGCGCGTACTGCGCCACGAGCTCGTCGGGGATGCTCATGACCTTGCCGAACATGTCCTCGGGCGCGGCGCGGATCGCCACGTAGTTGCCCAGCGACTGCGACATCTTCTGAGCGCCGTCCGTGCCTACGAGCAACGGCATCGTCAGCGCGACCTGCGGGCGTTGGCCGTAGGCCCGCTGGATGTCGCGGCCCAGCAAGAGATTGAAGAGTTGATCGGTGCCCCCGAGCTCGACGTCCGCCTCCACCGCGACCGAGTCGTACGCCTGTGCGAGCGGATAGAGGAACTCGATGATCGAGATCGGCATCTGCTCGCGATAGCGCTTGGCGAAATCGTCCCTTTCGAGAAGGCGGGCGACCGTGAGATGAGACGTGAGCCGGAGCACGTCGCCGAGCTGCATCGACTCGAGCCACTCGGAGTTGTAGCGGACCTCGAGGTTGTCGGCCGACAGGATGTCCATGAACTGGTCGAGCACCGCCTCGGCGTTGGCGCGCACATGTTGCTTGGTGAGCTGTGGGCGCGTCTCGGACTTTCCGGACGGATCGCCTATCCGAGCGGTGAAGTCACCGACGATCAGCACCGCGGTGTGGCCGTCGTCCTGGAACTCACGCAGCTTACGCAGCGGGACCGCCCAGCCGAGCGTGATGTCCCGGGCCGTAGGGTCCATCCCGAGCTTCACCCGAAGCGGTCCGCCCTCACGGAGGCGCTCCTGCAGATCGGTGCGCTCGACGACGTGTGCCGCGCCCCTGGTAAGACGCTCCAAGCGCGGGTCGTCCGCTGAGCCCGACATGGAACCGGATGGTAGTCCACCTTCCGGCGCGAGCCAGTCGTTACACTGGTCTTTCATGCTGCATATCCCAACTCGACCGGCGGTTGCCGTGTGCGCGCTCGGCTTGACGCTCTCGGCCTGCGCACAGATCGATGACCTGCCCCAGCTCAGGCACTCCGACCTCGCCTTCAAGCCGGCGCAGTCGTCAAGGATCTTCGCATCCGATGGACGCCTCATCACGACCATGCACGGCGTCGAGGACCGCACGGTCGTGCCGCTGGGAGCGATCCCCAAACATCTACAGCAAGCGGTCGTAGCCATCGAGGACGAGCGCTTCTACGAGCACGACGGTGTGGATCTGCGTGCAATCATGCGCGCGGCCGTGACGAACGCCGCCAGCGGGGAGATCCGCGAGGGCGGCTCGACGATCACCCAGCAGTACGTGAAGACGGTCATCATCGCTCCGGGCGCGACCGCAGATCAGACGATCCAGCGCAAGATCGACGAGGCTGTTCTCGCCCGTCAGATGGAGCGGCGGCTGTCCAAGCGAGAGATCCTCGAGCGTTACCTCAACACCGTCTACTTCGGCAACGGCGCCTACGGCGTCCAGGCCGCGGCCAGGACCTACTTCGGCAAGTCGGCGACAATGCTGACGCTGGCCGAGAGCGCACTGCTTGCAGCGGTGATCCGTTCGCCCGAGACCTACGACCCCCTCGATCGTCGAAAGGCGGCGCGCGCCCGACGCAACGTTGTGTTGGTAAAGATGACCGAGCAAGGACGCATCCCGCTGCAGAAGGCCGCGCGCGCTCAAGCCGCTCCGATCGAGCTTCATCCCACCCAGACCACGGACCGCTACCCTGCTCCCTACTTCGTCGACTACGTGCGACGGCTCATTAAGTTCGACGATCGGTTCAAGATGCTCGGCGCGACGGCGCGCCAGCGCGAGAGTCTGCTGTTCAACGGCGGTCTGCACATCTACACGACCGTAGACCTCGACATGCAGCGGGCGGCCGAGCAAGCATGGCAGGAAGTGTTGCCCTACAAACGAGATCCGCATGCATCGATCGTCTCGATAGACCCTCGCAGCGGATATGTGAAGGCCATGGTCGGCGGCCGCGACTATTTCGCGCCGAGGAAGAAGAACCGATTCGCCAAGTTCAACCTGGCGATCACCGGCGAGCCCGGTCTCGATTCGCGCCCCAACGGGGGGAGCTCCGCGGGCACCGGACGGCAGGCCGGTTCGGCGTTCAAGCCCTTCGCTCTCGCCGCCGCGCTCGAGAAGGGCATCTCTCTGGCCGAGAGCTACGAAGCGGATTCCTGTATGAACTTCCCCGGTGCGAACAACGGCGGGAACTGGCGGGTGTGCAACTATGAGGGATCGAGCTTCGGCAGCGAGCTCTCCTTGCTCGAGGCGACGGTCAACAGCGTCAACGTCGTCTACGCGCAGCTCATCCTCGCTCTGGGTGCCGAGCCGGTCGTAGACCTGGCACAACGTATGGGCATCAACACTCCGCTTGCCGCGGTTCCCGCGGCGGTGCTCGGCGCCAACTCGGTCAATCCGCTCGGGATGGCCTCCGCATACGGGACCCTCGCCACCAATGGGAAACACCATCCCCCCGTCGCGATAGAGAAGATCACCGATGCCGGCGGCGAGGTGCTCTTCAGGGATAGGTCCAAGTCGGCCAAGGTCATGGCGCCTGCCGCCGCTTACATCACCACGAGCGCGCTCGAGCAGGTGATGCAGCGGGGCACCGGTGTGGGAGCAACGATCGACCGCCCCGCGGCGGGAAAGACCGGCACCGCTCAGGAGTACCGGGACGCTTGGTTCGTCGGCTACACACCGTTCCTCACAACCGCGGTGTGGGTCGGCTATCCGCGCGGCGAGATCGAGATGAAGCCGAGCTGCGCGGGCTCGACGCAGCCGTGCCGGGCCACCCGCACGGCGACCTCCGGAGGGGTCACGGGCGGCTCGTGGCCCGCTTCGATATGGCGCCTGTTCATGGCGCGCGCGCTCTCGGGCGTTCCCGCACGTGGGTTCCAGGTACCCGGGGGGATCGTCAGGGTCGTGATCGATGCGCGCAACGGCTGCCTCGCGGGCCGCTTCACTCCGGCGGAGTACAGAGAGTACGCGAGCTTCGTGCCCGGCACAGAACCCGTCGACGAGTGCCGCGAACCCGGGGATGCGGTCACGGTGCCGTCCGTCCTGCGCTTCCCGGTAGAGGATGCACTGCGCGTCCTGGAGCGCGCCGGCCTCATCGTCGAGCGCCGGACCAAGCAGGACACGACCTATCCGCCGGGCCGAGTGATCGCCCTGAGCCCGAAGGCCGGAACGCTCGTGCCCGCGGGCTCGACCGTCACGATCACCGTTTCGGCCCGCGGCGGCGGCACGGAACAAACCGCGACGGTCCCAGATGTGCTGGGCATGACGCGCTCGCAGGCCACCTCGGCGCTCGAGGCCGCCCGCTTCAAGGTGCGCGCGATCATTGACCGCGAGTCGAACCGCTCCCAGGCCAAGAAGAACAGGGGGCGCGTGTGGAAGCAAGCCCCCGCAGGAGGGGCGCGCGCCGAGCGCGGCTCGACCGTGACGATCTGGATCAATCCCGGCTGATCAACGGGGGCGCGACGCGTGTGGATGACCGCGCACGACGAAGCGCCACAGCAGGTCGTCGCCTCGCCCGGGAGCGAGCCCGATTCTCTTCGTCTGCGCGATCTCTCCGGCTCGCAAGGTCGCCGAAGTGTCGTCCTCCCCGCACCACAGGCCGCCACCGCGCAGAAGAGAGCTGCCGTCGTGGGATCCGCCGATGCCGAGGGCCTGCGTGAGGCGCGCCGGGCCCGAGGCGAGGAGTCGATCGCTGCGCGCTCCGGGGCGACGCGCTCGCATGGAGTCGATCCCGACAACGGGCTCGCCGGCGCGCAGGAGCACAGCCTCGCACACTCCCTGCCGCGCGCACACGACGTTGGCGCACCAGTGCATGCCGTAGGTGAAGTAGATGTAGAGGTGGCCCGGGGGGCCGTGCATCGATCGAGTTCTGGGGGTCGGGCCGCGATACCCGTGCGAACCCGGGTCGATGAGGCCCCTGTAGGCCTCCGTTTCCACGAGCCGCACACCCACCCAGCCCGCGGAGGACTCGTGGATGAAGAGGCAGCCGATCAGGGCGCGCGCCACCGTTAGCGCGTCGCGCGCGTAGAACGAGCGCGGGAGCCGTCTCAACCCCGCTCCCGGCTCAGCTCAAGAGCCGGGCGAGAAGCGCCTTCTGAGTGTGGAGGCGGTTCTCCGCCTGGTCCCATACGACCGAGCGAGCCCCGTCCATGACGTCGGCGGATATCTCCTCGCCCCGATGTGCCGGCAGACAGTGCATGACGATGACGTCGTCGTCGGCGAGCGCGACGACGTCGGAGTCGAGCTTGAAGCGCTCGAAGGCCTCGGCGCGCTGCTCGGACTCCGATTCCTGCCCCATGCTCGCCCACACGTCGGTGTAGAGGACCTCGGCGCCGCTCGCGGCCTCAGCCACGACATTGCTCACGCTGACCTTGCCTCCGCTCTCGGCGGCGATCGCTCGACTTCTCTCCACCACCGAAGACGAGGGCTCGAACCCGGACGGGCTCGCGACGCGCACGTCCATGGCCATCTTGGCCCCCCCGAGCAGCAGTGAATGTGCGACGTTGTTGCCGTCGCCCACGTACGCGAGAGCTACATCTCGAAGTGAGCCCTTGCTCGCGCGGATCGTCTGAAGGTCTGCAAGACACTGACACGGATGCGAGAGGTCGGTGAGAGCGTTGATCACCGGCACGGTGGCCCCGGCGGCCAAACGCTCAAGCCGCTCTTGCTCGAACGTCCGCACGACGAGCGCGTCCACGTAGCGCGACAGAACGCGGCCCGTGTCCTCGATCGTCTCTCCCCGCCCAAGCTGCAGCTCGTCCCCGCGCAGGACGATCGCATGACCCCCCATCGACGTGACCGCGACCTCAAGGGACACCCTCGTGCGGGTCGACGGCTTCTCGAAGATGAGAGCCACATGCTTGCCCGCGAGGCGACGCGAGAAGCGAGCAGGTTTCTCCTTCGCGGCATCGGCGTCGTCGAGCAGGCCCTCGAGCTCGTCGGCGGCGAGATCATCGATCGAGAGGAAGTCGCGCTCGCCCATCCTACGCGCGCAGCTCCGCTCCGGTTCGCTGCGCGACCGCCTCCACGATGCGGTCCCGCACCGCAAGAGCCTCGTCGTCGGTCAGCGTCTTGTCCGGAGAGCGCACCTCCAGAGCGTAAGCGAGGCTCTTCCTGCCGGCTCCTACCTGTGCCCCGCGATAGACGTCGAAGAGACGGACCGAGGACAGATCGGGCGCTCCGGCAGCTCGGATCGCATCCTCCACCACCTGCGCCGCGACGCCGTCGTCCACCACGAGGGCGACGTCGATGTACACGCCGGGGAACCTGGGAACCTCCTGTGCCTGGAGGCGCTCCGGCAGCGCCGAGAAGACCGGCTCGACCTCGAGCTCGAGCGCGACGGCCCCGGCCGCCACCTCGAAGCGCTCGCAGACGTCGGGATGCAGGTCCCCCAGCCACCCGATCGGCGCGCCCTCGAGCGACAGTCGCGCGGCGCGCGTCGGGTGCCACGGCATCTCGCCGACCGGCTCCAACCCGGGCTGCGACAACGCCATCGCAGCCCACGTCGCCTCGAGCACGCCCTTTGCCGCGAAGAAGTCCCAGCTCGAGCCGGCGCCGTTCCACGATGTTCTGCGGCGCTCGCCGCAGAAGATCGCGCCGAGCATGAGCGGCTCGTGCGGCAACCCGTCGTCCGCCGGCCGATAGACGGGCGCGATCTCGAAGAGGGCAACCCCGCCGGCCCGGTGGGCGAGGTTGCGCGCCGCAGAACGAATGAGCCCGGGCAGCAGCGTCGTCCTTAGTGCAGGAAACTCATCCGAGGTGGGGTTGGCAAGCTCGACCATGGCGCGCGCGCCATGGTCGTCGGCCAGTCCCAGGGCATCGAGCTCGGCGCTCGAACCGAACGACGGCGTCCACGCCTCCTGCAGCCCGAAGCCGGCCAGCGTCCAGCGCAGCCGGCGTTCGGCGGCCTGCGACCGGTCGAGGCCGCCGGCAGGGCCCGACGGAACCGTCGAAGGGAGACGCTCGTAGCCGGCCAGCCTCGCCACCTCCTCGACGAGGTCCACCTCGCGCCGCAGGTCGGGTCGAAACGTCGGCGCCTCGACGACGAGACGATCGTCTTCCTCGATCACCTCCAGCGCGATCGACCGCAGGCGGGTTGCCTGCTCGGGCCCGGGAAGCGCGACGCCCAGCAGCGCGTCCGTCCTCTGGGGCCGCAGGGTCAGGCGCACCGGCTCGAGCGGCGCGGGATAGGCATCGACGGGGTCGCCGACGAGCGCCCCGGGAACGACCTCCGCCGTCAACCGCGCGGCACGGCGCGCCGCGACGGCAGCTCCGTTCGGGTCGGTGCCCCGTTCGAAGCGGGCGGATGCCTCGGTCCGCAGGAGGTGGCGGCGCTGCGTGAACGCCACCGACGCGGGGGCGAAATAGGCCGACTCGAGGATGACCTGCGCGGTCGCCTCGGAGACCTCGGAATCCGCTCCGCCCATGACGCCGGCCAGCGCCAGAGCCTTGTGCGGGTCCGCGATCACGAGGTCGTCCGGGTGCATGGTGCGCTCGGCGCCGTCGAGGGTGACGAGCTTTTCGCCCGCGCGCGCGCGGCGCACGACGATTGTCCTCTCGGCGATCTTCGTTGCGTCGAACGCGTGAAGCGGTTGGCCGAGCTCCAGCATCACGTAGTTCGTGACGTCTACGACGTTGGAGATCGGCCGCACGCCCGCTGCGAGCAGCCTCGTCGACAGCCACAGAGGAGACGGGCCGACGACGACGCCGGCGATGCCCTGGGCGACGTAGCGAGGACAGCCCTGCACATCTTGGATGTCAACGACGACCTCGGGCGCGACGTCGTCCCCGGCCGATACGTCCTCGCCGGGCAGCCGAAGCTCGTTGCCCAGGAGCGCCGCGACCTCGCGGGCCACGCCGACCATCGACATGCAGTCGGGTCGGTTGGGCGTGATCTCGAGCTCGATGACCGTATCGTCGAGCCCGAGCACGGATAGCGCGTCCGCGCCGAGCGGCGCATCCGGCGGCAGCACGAGGATGCCGGAATGGTCCTCGGAGACCCCCAGCTCCGCCGCCGAGCACAGCATCCCCCGGCTTGCCTCGCCACGGATCCGGCGCTCTGTGATCGTCAACCCCGGCAGGCGAGCGCCGACCGTCGCCAGCGGCACGCGCGCACCGACGGTGAAGTTGCGAGCACCACACACGACGCGCTGCGTCGAGGTGTCGTCCAACCTCACATCGACCAGCGTCAGGTTCTCCGCGTTGGGGTGCTCTCTGATCTCGAGCACCTCGGCTACGACGACGCCCTTGATCGACGCCTCGGGCCGGTGCACCGCCTCGACCTTGGTGCCGCTCAGGTCGAGGCGTTCGACGAGCGACTCTACGGCCACGTCGACCCGGACGTAGTCCTCGAGCCAGCGCAGGCTCACCCTCACGATGCATCTCGGAACGAGGCGAGGAAGCGCACGTCGTTCTCGTAGAAGCCACGGATGTCGCCGACGCCGTGGGCGAGTGCGGCGATCCGCTCGATCCCCATCCCCCACGCGAAGCCGGACACGCGCTCGGGATCGTAGCCCGCCCACTCGAACAGGAACGGATGCACCAGCCCGCAACCGAGGACCTCGATCCATCCCGACCGCTTGCACACGCGACATCCCGCTCCCCGGCACAGGAAGCACTGGACGTCCATCTCCGCCGAAGGCTCGGTGAAGGGGAAGTAGTGCGGGCGCAGCCGGACATCGAGATTCTTGCCGAAGAGCTCGCGCGCGAAGACCTCGAGCGAGCCCTTCAGGTCCGCCATCGTGATGCCGTCGTCCACGGCTAGCCCTTCGATCTGCAGGAACTGGTCGAGATGTGTTGCATCGATCTCCTCGCGCCGGTAGACGCGGCCCGGGCTGAGGACGTAGATCGGCGGTCGACGCGACTGCATGACGCGCATCTGCACGGGAGACGTCTGCGTCCGCAAGCAGACCTGTTCGTCCGAGCCCTTTATGTAGTAGGTGTCCTGTGCGGAGCGAGCCGGGTGCTCCGGCGGATGGTTTATCGCATCGAAGTTGAGCTTGGACAGCTCGACCTCGGGACCCTCGGCCACTCCGTAGCCCAATCCGATGAAGATGTCGACGATCTCCCACATCGTCTTGGTCAGCGGATGGATCGATCCGACCGGAGGTGCGTCACCGGGGAGGGTCACGTCGATGCGCTCTCGCTCCCATCTCTGCGCGCGCTCCCGCCGCCGGAACCGGTTGCCGCTCTCCTCGAGCGCTCGCTCCAACTCCCCCTGGACCTGGTTCGCGAGGCGACCCATCGCTCTGCGTTCGTCTTCAGCCAGGCTGCCGAGCATTGCCCGGGCGCGCGCCAGGGGCGCCTTGCGCCCGAGGATCCGGACGCGCGCCTGCTCGAGAGCGTCGAGGTCGCGCGCGGCCTCGATCTGCGCGAGCCCCCCGGCGCGCGCCTCTTCCAGGCGGAGCGCGAGATCGTTGCGGACCGAGGTCATCGCGGTGGCGCCGTGGCGGGGAGAACGATGGCGAAACGCGAGCCCGCGCCGGGGTCACTGGTCACCTCGATCGCGCCGCCGTGCGCCTCGACGAGACGCTTCGTGAGGTAGAGCCCGAGGCCCGAACCCATCGGCACGGAGTACTGTCCCATAGGCGCGGGGCCGGAGAACAGATCGGGCAGCCGCTCGGGCTCGAGCCCTATCCCTCGATCCGCGACGGCCACCTCGATCGTGTCGTCGGTCCGCCGCGCGCTCATCTCGATCGGGCCTTCGTCGGAGAACTTGACCGCGTTCTCGACGAGGTTTGTGAGGATGTGCTCGAGGCGCGCGGCGTCGGCCCACACCGTGAGGCCCTCGTCCACGTCGATGGTCAGCCGCTCGGACCCGGGAAGCCGGGCGACGTTAGCGGCGGCGCGCGCGGCCGTCGCCGCGATGTTCACGTCGGCCAGGTTGAGCTCCAGCCGCTGCGTCTCGAGGCGGGCGAGATCGAGCACCTCGGAGATGATCCGTCCCATCCGTACCGCATCGGCGTGCACGAAGGTGACGAGCTCGAGCCGCCTGGCGTCGTCGAAGCTATCCCAGCGCTTGACCAGCGTCCCCGAGAATCCCTGCACCGCGGTCAGCGGCGAGCGCAGCTCGTGCGCGATCTTCGAGATCATCTCGGCGAAGTGGGCGTCGCTCAAGTCTGTCCTCCTCCGCTGGTGGTCGCGCTCGGAAGCCTCGTGGCACCCCTACGGGTCAGATCGAGGATAAACAACGCTACGAGCCCAACGCCGTCACGACGGCGAGCGCGCCGCGGCGCGCCGCTGTCTCACGGCCTCGAACAGGATGATCGAGCCCGCGCTCGCCACGTTGAGCGATTCCGCGTGGCCCGGCATCGGGATCGAGAGCACCTCGTCGAACATCTCCGGCCCGGCGGCGGGGAGGCCGTGGGCCTCGTTGCCGAGGACGAGAGCGATCGGGCCCGTAAGGTCGGCCTCGTCCAGAGGGCTCGGCGCCCCGGCGTCCGAGCCTATGATCGACAGTCCCTGCAGGCGCAGGTCGGCGAGACAAGCCCTCGGTTCGACATCACGAACGACCGGCACATGCCACGTCGCGCCGGCCGCCGCCCTCAACGTCTTGGGATGGAAGGGGTCGACCGCGCCGCGCGCGAACACGACCGCATCGGCACCCGCCGCCGACGCCGACCGCAACAAGGTCCCCGCGTTGCCCGGATCGCGCACGTCGGCGAGCACGACCACGAGGGATGCACCGGCCGTTGCGAGGGACAGCGGACGAGACGGGTCTTCCACGACCGCAACCACTCCCTGAGGGGTCGTGGTGTCGGAGAGCGCGGCGATGACGCGCACGGGCACGATCGCTACGGGAACGCCGCGCGCGGCTGCGGCGGCGGCCAGCTCGCCCCAGCGCGCGTCGTCCTGAGCCACGAAGAGCCGGCGCATCCCGGCGCCCGCGCGCAGCGCCTCGGCCGCGACCATCGGGCTGTCGACGAGGCAGGCGCGCGCTCGATCCCGGCCTGCTCTCTTGAGCAGCTTGCGGGCCGCCCGCACCCGAGGGTTGTCCAGGCTGGCTATGAACTCCGTCAGGGAGCCGGCTCGAGCGATCTCTTGGCCACCTCGACCAGCGCCGAGAACGCCGCCGGGTCGTTCACCGCGAGCTCCGCGAGGATCTTGCGGTCGACCTCGACCTCCGCCTCGCGCAGTCCCGCCATGAGCCGGCTGTAGGACATGCCGTTCTGCCGCGCGGCAGCGTTGATGCGCGTGATCCACAGCCTCCGGAAGTCGCCCTTGCGGGCGCGCCTGTCGCGGAACGCGTAGACCCCCGAATGTGCGACCTGCTCCCGCGCCGCGCGGAAGTGCTTCCCGCGCGCGGAGTAATAGCCTTTCGCTTGCTTGAGAACCTCTCGCCGCTTCTTGCGGCCCGCGACGCTGCGCTTGACGCGTGGCACTGCAACCTCCTTGAACCCGCCGAGAACGACGACTTGATCGACTAGCGACCGAGCAGCCGCCGAACGTTCTTCTCGTCCGCCTTCGCGACCACGTCGGGCGACGTGATCCTGCGCTTACGCTGAGACGACTTCTTGCCGAGCAGATGGTTGGCGAACGCGTTGCGCCGTCGAACCTTCCCCGTCGGGGACACCTTGAAGCGCTTCGCCGCACCTCGGTGCGACTTCATCTTGGGCACGCCGGATCAACCTCCCTCGGCTCTGGTGACCTTGATCGGCTTGGGACGCGTCGGCGCGGCCGGGGCCTCTTCCTTCTGTGTTGTCTCGGGCCTCGGTCTCGGGCTCGGCGAGCGCGGCTTCTGCGTGACGGCCTCCTTGAGAGGAGACATCACCATAGTCATGTTCCGCCCGTCGAGCTTCGGCGGCGTCTCGATCTTGGCGATGTCCGCGACGTCGTCGGCGAGCTTGAGCAGCAGCCTCTCGCCGTTCTCGGGATGCAGCGTCTCTCTTCCCCTGAACATGATCGTGACCTTGACCTTCGCACCTTGACGCAGGAAGCGGACCACGTGGCCCTTCTTGGTTTCGTAGTCGTGCGGATCGATCTTGGGCCGCATCTTCATCTCTTTGACGACGATGAGCGACTGCTTCTTGCGCGCCTCTCTCTGTCTCACTGCTTGTTCGTACTTGTACTTGCCGTAATCCATCACCCGGCACACGGGGGGATCGGCCAGCGGCGCAACCTCGACGAGGTCGAGGTCCTGCTGGATGGCGAGCTCGAGGGCCTTGGGGGTCTCGAGGATGCCTACCTGGGCGCCGTCCGGGCCCACGACGCGTACCCGCGGCACCCGGATGCGGTCGTTGATCCTCAGTTCCTGTTGTGCGATGCGCCTCTCCTTCCGACGACGACGTTCCGGCTCCGCCGGCGCTGCCTCCACCGACGCGAAAAAGCCGATGACGCCAAGAACCCGGCATCACCGGCCGACAGGGCAACCTCCGCGGCTCGCATCCGATCCGCCGGGAGGTGAGGGGCCTTTCCGGCACCCCTTCTTGGCGACTTGCTATCCGACAAAGTATAACGACCGGGATATGGACGACGCGGACGAGCGAACCGAGGAGGAGCGGGAGCGGTCGCGCCCGCGCGTGGTCGACAAACGGGTCTCCACCCGGGCGCAGGGCGCCGAGCCGGCTCCTGCGGCGCCCCCCGAGCCTGCGGCGCCCCCCGAGGCCCCGCCGCGGGGGCCCGAGCCCGGCGTCGCGCAGCCCGACCCCAGCCAGGCGCTCCACCCCGACCAGGTCCTCCGGCCCGAGCCCGGGGGGGCCGGCGACGAGCCGCTGTGGACGCCCGAGCAGGAGGCCGAGGCGCAGCGCTTCGCTCAGGAGATCACCGAGACGCCGAGCCGGGACTGGGTCCTCAACACCGCGGTTACGCTCGCCAACGTTGCCGCGACGAAGCTCGATCGCGGCATGGTCTCCGATGCCCAGCTGGCGATCGACGCGCTCGCCGGAGTCGTCAACGCGGTGGGTCCCCGGCTCGGGGACGCCGAGGGACCCTTGCGCCAGACAGTTGCGCAGCTGCAGATGGCCTACGCCCAGGTCGTGGGGCCGCCGGCGCCGTAGCGTTCGCGCTCCTCACGGGACGATCTTCGTGATCGGCATCTCCACTATGTCCTCGGCTCCGGCTGCCTTGAGACGCGGGATCAGCGTGTTTATCGTCGCCTTGGGCACGACGGTCTCGACCGCGAAGAAGCCTCGCTCCGCGAGCTCGGACACCGTCGGCGCGCGCATGGCCGGAAGCAACTCGACCACGGCCCGAAGCTCGTCCTTGCCGACGTTCAGCTTTACGAGCACGCGTCCGCGCGCGTCGATCGCTCCCTTGAGCAGGATCGTTAGCTCGTTGATCGCCCTGCGCTTCTCCTCGTGCGCATGCGAGGCTCGGTTTGCAATCAGCTGGGTCCTCGACTCGAGTAGCACATCGACGATCTCCATGCCGTTGCGCCGGAGGGTCGCGCCGGTCTCGGTGAGGTCGACGATCGCATCCACGATCTCGGGCACCTTCGCCTCCGTCGCTCCGTAGGACAGGAAGATGCGTACAGGGATGCCGAGGCGCTCGAAGTAGGCCTTGGTCAGGTTGGGCAGCTCTGTCGAGATGCGCGCGTGCGGCTTGATCTGCTCGGGGCTCGTGACGCCGGAGTCGCGCGGCACGGCAAGCACGATCTTGACCGCGGAGCCCGTCACCCGCGAGTACGGCAGGGCCGTGACCTTCTCGACGTCGGCACCCGTCTCTGCGATCCAATCCTCCCCGGTGACGCCGAGGTCGAAGAACCCCTCCGCCACGTAGGTGGGTATCTCCTGCGGTCGCAGGATCGCCACCGAGGCGATGCGCGGGTCCTCGATTGAGCCGCGGTACTCGCGCTCGGAGGTCCTCCTCAGCTTGAGGTCGGCGGCGTCGAGCAGCTCGAGTGTCGCCTGCTCGAGCGATCCCTTCGGTATGACGAGTTTCAGCATGCCGCCTCAGACGTCGGTAGCGGGCTTGGGCAACGAGGCCAGGAGGTTGGCCATCTCGATGGCGGCCAGCGCCGCCTCGAACCCCTTGTTGCCCATCTTGCCACCGGCGCGCTGGGCTGCCTGATCGGAGGTCTCGGTGGTGAGGACCCCAAACGTGATCGGCACCCCCGTGGAGCGAGATGCCGCGGCGATGCCCGTGGCGGCCCCGCCCGCGACGAAGTCGAAGTGCGGGGTCTCGCCACGTATGACCGCGCCGACGCACACGATCGCGTCGACCTCCCCCGAGGACGCGATGCGCGCCGCCGCCGAGGGGATCTCGAAGGCGCCGGGAACCCAGGTGAGCGACAGGTCGTCTTCGGGCGCGCCGTGTCGCCTCAGGCAATCCAGCGCTCCGTCGACGAGGCGCTGCGTCACCATCTCGTTGAAGCGGGCGGCGACGACGGCGACGCGCAGATGACGCGCGTCCAGCGATCCGGTGAAAATCCTCACGGCCGCATCTCCTTCCCGTCGATGACGCCGTCGACGCCCACGGGCTCCGGTGGATCGACGGCGCCGATCATGTCGATCAGGTGACCGAGCTTGTCGCGCTTGGTCTCGAGGTATCGCAGATTCTCCGAGTTCGGAGCGCTCTCGAGCGGGACGCGCTCGACGATGCGCAACCCGTATCCCTCGAGGCCCGCTCGCTTGGTCGGATTGTTCGTGAGCAGGCGCATCGTCGAGATCCCAAGATCCACGAGTATCTGAGCACCGACACCATAGTCGCGCGCGTCCGGTGCGAAGCCGAGCTCGACGTTCGCCTCGACGGTATCCAGGCCCGCGTCCTGAAGGGCGTACGCCTCGAGCTTGTGGCGCAGTCCGATCCCGCGGCCCTCGTGACCGCGCATGTATACGACGACGCCTTCCTCCTCTTGCGCGACCTTGCGCATGGCATCGTGCAGCTGCATCCCGCAATCGCAACGGATGCTGCCGAGCACATCACCCGTGAAGCACTCGGAGTGCACGCGCACGAGCACATCGTCGCGTCCCGCCGGATCCCCCTTCACGAGGGCGATATGGGTACGTCCATCGTCCGACTCGTAGGCGACCGCGCGAAACACTCCGTAGGCGGTGGGGATGCGCGCCTCCGTCACCCTGTGCACCAGCTTCTCGCGGCGGCGCCTGTAGGCGATGAGATCGGCTATCGAGATCAGCTTGAGCCCCTGCGCCCGTGCGAAGCGATCGAGGTCCGGCATGCGCGCCATCGTGCCGTCCTCGTTGACGACCTCGCATAGCACGCCCGCCGGCTCGAGGCCGGCGAGGCGCGCCAGATCGACCGCCGCCTCGGTGTGTCCGGCGCGCCGGAGCACGCCGCCCGGCGTGTAGCGCAACGGAAAGACGTGACCCGGTCGCGCGAGGTCTTGGGGCGTCGCCCGCGCGTCGAGCAGAGCACGCACCGTCACCGCGCGGTCTTGCGCGGAGATCCCGGTGCTGACCCCGTGCCGAGCATCGACGCTTACCGTGAACGCGGTACCCATCGTCTCGGAGTTGTTGGGCGCCATGAGCGGGAGATCGAGCTCTCTCAGGCGTTCGCCCTCCATCGGCACGCAGATGATCCCCGAGCAGTGCCGCACCATGAACGCTATCGTCCGGGCGCTCACTTTCTCGGCGGCAAGCACCAGGTCGCCCTCGTTCTCACGCGCTTCGTCGTCGACGACGACGACCATCCTTCCGGCGCGTATCTCGTCGATCGCCTCGTCTATCCGTGCAAGCCCCATCGCCCTTCCCTTCCTTCGTCATCGGCGCTCATCCCGCCCCCTGCTCGAAACCCGTAGTCAACCGCTCCACGTACTTGGCGATGACGTCCAGCTCCAGGTTGGCCCGGAACCCGACATCGGCTGCGCCGAGGGTCGTCGCGTCCAGCGTGTGGGGGATGAGGGCCACCTCGAAGCTCGTACGCCCCACATCCGCGACCGTGAGCGAAACGCCGTCCAGCGCCACGGAGCCCTTGCGCACGATGTAGCGCAGAGCGTCCTCCTCGGCCCGCCACCACGATCGGCGAGAGCCATCGTCGTCCTCGACGCGCAGCACGGTCGCGATCCCGTCCACGTGCCCCTGCACGAGGTGACCACCGAGCCGGTCGGCAAGGCGCGCCGGCAGCTCGATGTTGACGCGTTGACCGCGCGCCGCCTCGTCGATCGTCGTGCGCGCCTGCGTCTCCTCGACGACCTGCACCAGGAAGCGTCTGCGATGGACCTCGACCGCGGTTAGGCAGATGCCGTTGACCGCGACCGAGTCTCCCCGCTTCAGTTCCTTCGCGGTAGCGGGAGCGTCTATCTCCAGCTCCATGAGCCCACTGCGCTGTTTGACGGCCCGGATCACACCGAGGTGCGTGACGATGCCGGTGAACATCAGCCCGGGCCCTCTGGGCGCACCGCTGCCGAGGGCTCGAGCACGACCACGACGTCCTCGCCGCAGCGCTCGGCACTCGTGCACCTCCAGCGACTTGCGTCCGCCATGGTGTTCACGCCGATGTCGGCGAGGGCCGCCCCGCCCTCGCCGAGAAGCAGCGAGCCGTAGTTGAGCTCCAGTCGATCGACGAGTCGCTCGCGCAGGAGCGACGTCGCGAGGCGCGCGCCGCCTTCGCACAGGACCTCCAACATCCCCCGGCGCCCGAGGACCTCGAGCAGCGCGCGCAGGTCCACTCCGCCGCCCCGCTCCCCCAGCACGAGGACCTCGGCACCGGCCTCCTTCCACGCCGTCTGGATCTCGTGCGGGGCCCGGTCCGTCGTGGCGACGATGACATGAGCATCGGGAGCGAAGACCGCCGCGTCGGCAAGCACGCGGCCCGACGAATCGACCACGATGCGCGCCGGGCGGCGCGCATCCGGCCTATGACGAGCGCTGAGACGCGGGTCGTCCCGGAGGACCGTTCCAGAGCCGACCATGACCGCGTCGACGGCGGCGCGGCGCACGTGGACGGCTCGACGCGCCGCACCTCCTGTTATCCAGCGCGCCGATCCGTCGCGCGCGCTCATCCGGCCGTCGAGCGACAGAGCCAACTTGAGCGAAACGAACGGTGACCCCGTCGTTCTCTGGTGCAGGTATGCCCGGTTCAGGAGAAGAGCCTCCCCGGCGAGCACACCCGTCGCGACCTCGACGCCCCGCCGGCGCAGGTAGGCGAAGCCGCGCCCGCGCATGCGCGCGTCGGGGTCTTCGATCGCGGCCACCACGCGCGCCACACCCGCGTCGGCAAGCACGGGGGCGCAGGGAGGCGTCAGGCCGTCGTGGCAGCACGGCTCGAGGTTCACGTACAGGGTCGAGCCGGCGGCGTCGACGCCCGCGAGCGCCTCGATCTCCGCGTGCGGCGCGCCGGGCCCGCGATGGAAACCCTCGCCGAGCGGCGCCCCGTCGCGCACGACTAGCGCGCCCACGCGCGGGTTCGGAGACGTGAACGTAGCGCGCCGCGCGAACTCGATCGCTCGGGCCATATAGCGCTCGTCGTCGCTCATCGACGTCACTCTCACTCCCCAACACATCGGGGCTCGAAGGCGACGACGAGCCGCGCGCGGATGCGGCGACTGCGCCTCTTCTCCCATCCGGACTTCTCGCCGCTTACGTCGATGCTGCGGCGATTCACCGTCGGTCCCGGGATCTCACCGGGTCGGCCCCCGCCTGAGCGGAGGTTCGCGGACTATCGGCGGAGGTGCTCCGCCTGACCGCCGGTCGGGGATCTCACCCTGCCCCGAAGAGGTCTGACCAAGTTGTCGCGAAGAGTATAGAGCGGCCGCTCAGCGGTCGAGGCGGATCACGCGCCGGCGCCGCTCGCCCTCGGCAGGGGGCGCGCCCCGGGCGCTGCGGCGCTCCGCGGCGGTGCGCCGATCGAAGGCATAGCCCGATCCCGTCCGGCGCTTGGCGAAACGCTTCATCTCCGTCGCTATCTCAGACGCCTCCCAGTGGTTGGTCAGCGGCCGGTGCTCGTTGGTCGCGATGCCGATCGAGATCGTCGAGATCGGGTAGCGCCTCAACTCTCCCAGGCGGTCGGTCATCTCGATGTATCCCCGGCCGGCGTCCTCGGGATCGTATAGAGACAGGATCGTTCGGTCCCATGCGTCGATGACGTCGCGCGCCACCGCCTCGGCCGAGCCGGCATCCACGAGCGCGATGACGTCGTCTCCTCCGACGTGGCCGACGAAGCCATCGCGCGCGTGACGGCGCACCGCGTCGGTGGTGCAGGTGGCCTCCAACCTGATCGCCTCGTCCCCGCGTAGGAACCCGTAGTAGTCATTGAAAGCCTTGAAGTTGTCGAGGTCTATGTACATCAGCGCGAACAGGCGCCCCTCCCCCGTCCGTTGCTTGAGCTCGCGCTCGATCTGAACGTTGCCCGGAAGGTAGGTCAACGGGCTGAGCGCCGTGGTCTCCTGCTTCGTTCTCAGAGCCGACGTCACGCGCATCTGAAGCTCGACCGGATCCAGGGGCTTGATGACGTAATCACTCGCCTCGAGCGCGATCTCGGCGACCTTGTCGGTGGCGATCGAACGGTCCACGAGCATGACCACCGGGATGTTCCCGGTGGCCGGCTCGCTCCGCAGACGGCGGCATAGCTCGTAGGCGTCCAGCTCGGGCGCGGCTGTGTCCAGCAAGACGAGATCCGGACGAGCATCGCCGACGACCTCGAGCGCCGACGCGTCGTCCGAGACGGCGATCACCTCCGCACCGCTCGCGCTCAAGCTCGCCTCCAGCGCGCGTTCAGCGTCCGCCTCTCCCTCCACCTCTCCCTCCGCAACGACGATCACGAGCGAGCTCAGGTCCACGCCGACGGACGTCGCTTCGCCGCGCGCCGTGTGGGCGACCTCCTTGACGACGGTGGCGATCTCATCGGGATCGAGGCCCTTCTCGAGGAAACGGTCGGCGCCGAGCGCAAGAGCGCGCGCCGCCATGTTGCCGTCCTCGAGCCCGGACAGCACAACCACCTTCGTGCGCGGGGATACCTCGAGTATGCGCGGCAGGGCCTCAAGGCCACCCATCACCGGCATGGCCAGATCCAGGATCACGATGTCCGGCTGCAAGCGCTGCGCCAGCTCGATGGCCTGCCGGCCGTTGTGGGCCGCGCCGACCACCTCCATGTCCTCGTGGAAGCCGAGCTCCATGCTGAGCAACAGCAGGATGTCCTCCGTGTCGTCGCACAACAGCACGCGCGTCGCGCCGGAGGTGCCTCTTGCCGTCGTCACTCAGGACCCCGTCCCGGATCGGCGCTACGCCGGTCGACCGAGTAACTCGAGGCCGGGCGCCGCTTCGAGAACCGCCTCATGTCGGTCGCGATCTCGGTCGCCTCCCAGTGGCTCGTGAGCCGCCTGTGTGCGTTCGTGGCGACGCCGACGGACACGGTGATCAGGGGGAAGTGATGCACCTGGTTGCGCCGGTCCGTTACATCTATGTATCCGCGCTCCGCGTCCTCATCGTCGTAGAGGCCGGGCACGGCTCGATCCCAGCCCTTGACGATCTCAGACGCGATGTCTTCGGCCGCCGACGCCTCGACGACCGCGACGAAGTCATCGCCCCCGATGTGTGCGACGAAGCCCTTGACGCGGTCGTGCAGGCGAACCGCCGCAGTGACCCGATCCGCAAGCGTCTTGATCGCCGTCTCACCGCGCTCGAAACCATAGCGATCGTTGAACGCCTTGAAGCTGTCGAGGTCTATGTACATCACGGCGAACGGCGCGCCCACCGCGACGCGCGCGGCCACCTCTTGTTGCATCTCGACGTGTCCGGGAAGCTGCGTCAAGGGGCTGACCGACCTCGTCTCGCGCGCTCGCCGCAGCGCCGACTTCACGCGCGCGATGAGCTCGACGGGATCGAACGGCTTGATGATGTAGTCGTCCGCTCCCTTGGTCAGCCCGACGACCTTGTCGGCAGACAGGGCGCGCGCCGTGAGCATGATCACGGAGATGTGCTTGGTGCGGCCCTGGTCGCGGATCCGTCGACAGACCTCGAAGCCGTCGACTTTCGGCATCATGACGTCGAGCAGCACGAGATCGGGAAGCAGATCGTTTGCCTGCTCTAGGGCCTGCTCGCCGTCGGATGCGACGCTGACGTCGAAGCCCTCGAGGCGAAGGTTGACCTCCACGAAGCGAACGATGTCGTTGTCGTCATCGGCGACGAGGACCAGACCAGGATCCAAGCTCACGACGGATGCCGCTCGGGCGCGATGACATCGAGTCTGCCTCTGAGGCGAGCGGCGGCGGCGGGAGCGTCGATCCCGTCGTATATCGCGCTGCCCGCGACGATGATGTCGGCTCCCCCCGCCACGACCTCATCGATGGTGGATAGGTTCACTCCTCCGTCCACCTCTACGTCCGCCTCGGCGCCCACGGCCTCGATCATCTCCTTCGCCCGGCGGATCTTCGGCACCATCTCGTGCATGAAGCTCTGGCCGCCGAAGCCCGGTCGGACCGTCATCATAAGGACGACCGCCAAGCGGCCCAGATAAGGAGCGATGACGTCCACCGGCACGTCGGGGTGCACGGCGATGCCCGCCCCCGCTCCGTGGGACTCGATCTCATCGATGACCGCGGCCGGGTCGCCCACGGCCTCGGGATGGAACGAGATGCGAGCCCCTCCGGCCGCGGCGAAGGAGCCGGCGTAGCGAGCCGGGTCGGTGATCATCAGATGCACGTGCAGGGGGTTGTCGCAGGCCGCCCTCACGGCCGCGACGACCGCGGGGCCGAAGGTCAGGTTGGGCACGTAGTGGCCGTCCATGACGTCGAGGTGGAACCAGTCCACCGTCGCCGCAACCGCAGAGATCTCGTCGCCGAGGTGGCCGAAGTCCGCCGACAGGATGGAGGGAGCCAGGGACACACGCGCCATCCGCCTTACCTCCCCAGTCGATCGCCGGGCTCGAGGCGCGCTCCGCGCGCCCACTCTGCGCCGGTCATCGGTAGCTTGCCCGCGGGTTGGACCACGCACAGCTCGAGCCGGCCGTCGCCGGTGCCTACCGCGAGGCCTCGATCCGCCGCCGGCTCGCCCGGCGCGAGACCGCCGTCGCCCTCGCCGGACCCGACCTCGAGGACCTTCATCCGGACCGCCCTGAAGGTGGTCCATGCGCCGGGGGTGGGGTTCAAGCCCCGGACGAGGTTGCGGATCCCGGTACTCGAGCGGGTCCACTCGATGCGCGCCTCTTCGGGCGAGATCTTCGGCGCGTAGGTGGCGACCTCGTGGTCCTGTTCCTGCGGCCTCAGCGAGCCGTCGGCGTAGCCCGGAAGGGAGCGCACGAGGAGCTCTGCGCCGAGCTCGGCGAGGCGCGCGCCGAGGGCGCCGGCGGTCTCCTCCGGATCCACGGCGACGGCTTCGGCGGCGAGCACCGGACCCTCGTCCATGCCCTCGTCGAGCACCATGAGCGAGACCCCGGTCGCCGGAGAGCCCTCCATCACCGCCCGCTGCACGGGCGCGGCTCCCCGGAGCTTGGGCAGCAGCGAGAAGTGCAGGTTGACGAACCCGAGGCGCGGGATCTCGAGCAGTGCCCCCGGGAGGATGTGGCCGTAGGCCACTACCGTGGCGACGTCGGGCGCCAACTCTCGAAGGCGCGCCGCCAGCGCGGGATCGCGCCCCCCGGAGGGCTGGAGCAGCTCCACCCCCGCCTCGGTCGCGGCGAGCTTCACGGGAGAGGCGCGCTCGGTCATCCCGCGCCCCGCGGGCCGGTCTGGATTCGTGACCACGGCGGCGACCTCGATCGAGGAGGCGAGCAACGACGCAAGGCTCGGGACGGCCCACTGCGGCGTCCCGAAGAACACTGTCCTCAGAGCGTCTCCTCCGGTTCCCGGCGCGCCGGGACCTTCGACGGCAGGCCGAGCATCTCCTCGCGGAGCTGCCTCAGCGCCTCGCCGCGCAGCTCCTCGGGCAGGCGATCGATGAACAGGATCCCGTCGAGGTGGTCGATCTCGTGCTGGCAGACCCTGGCCAGCAGCCCCTCGGCCTCGAGCCTCACCGGGGCGCCGCTCTCCTCGACCCCGGTCACGACCACCTCGGTCGCGCGCGCCACGGGGTAGTACAGCCCCGGCACGGAGAGACAGCCCTCTTCTGCCTCGACGCTCTGGTCCGACCGGCTCTCGATCACGGGGTCGATCAGCGCTCCGTGGCGATCGTCCACCTCCCACACGAAGATGCGCTCGAGCACGCCCACCTGGGGCCCGGCGAGGCCGACGCCCGGCGCCTCGCGCATCGTCTCGATCATGTTGCGCGCCAGCGCTCGATGCAGCTCCGTCGGGGGCCCGATCGGGCGCGCCCTCTCGCGCAGCACGGGGTCACCGAAGACCCGGATCGGAAGGATCGCCACCGGAGCTCCTTCTCCTCTCTCGTTCTCGAGCGGCGCGCACGCTCGAGGCTCCGCTCATCTCGATGAAGGTCCAGGCATGGCCGGCTCAACGCGGGTCCACGTCGACGCGCAGCCTGCTTCCCTGAGGCACCCGGGCGAGGATACCGCGCAGCCCCACGGCGACCGCGGTGGCGTCGGGACACTTCACGAGCGCCTGCAGCGCGCCCGCGGCGGCCCGCCCCGGCGCGACCCCGGCGGTCACGGGACCCAGCACGGTGGCGCCGAGGCGACGGCAGCACTCGGCCGCGCGCTCCATGACGTCGGCGCTACGCGCCCCCGATGCGTCGAGCCTCACGAGCTCGCTGAAGGGCGGATAGTCGAGCTCCGCGCGCTGCTCCAGCTCGCGCTCGAGAAAGAAGCCGTAGTCGGCTCGAGCAACCGCCTGGATCGAGTGATGCGACGGCTCGGAGCACTGGATCAGGAGGCGGCCGCCGTGCGCCGCGGGGCCGGCCCACTCGGCCATCTCGGCGAGCGCCTGGTAGGCGCTCTCAGCCGCGCGGAAGTCCGGACGCCGGATGAGTGCGTCGGCATCGAGGACCCCCACGAGCGTGACCGAAGGGCGCAGAGCGGCCTTGGTGCCGATCCACGTCGTAACGTAGATGTCCGGCGCCCGAGCCCCGTGCCAGACGCCCGCGACGTCGGGGTCGGCGCGCCGTACGAGCGCGCGCGGCCACGCCTTGCGCACCTGCTCCACGAGCCGCTCGCTGCCCGCGCCGAGGAAACGCCACTCGCGCGCGCCGCAGGTGGGACAGGCTTCGGGGGGCGCGCCGGCGAAGCCGCAGCGGGCGCAGCGGACCCTCGGCGCGCCCCCCGCCGGTGCGCGGTCGTAGCCCAGTCCCGCCTCACAGCTGGGGCAGCGCAGCGATCGCCGGCAGGACGCGCACCACACGGCCCGGGCGTAGCCGCGCCGGGGCACCAGGAGGGCGACACGCTCCCCCCGCCTGAGGGTCTCTGCGACCCGCCGATGCAGGTCGCGCGACAGGATCCGCTCGCGCGGTCGCTCGAGCAGCTCGACGATCGGCCGGGCGGCGCGGGCGCGCGCCCGGCCGGGCGCGACCAGGTTGAGGCGGTTCGACGCCGCCGCGTAGCCGGTCTCGAGCGACGGCGTGGGGCTCACGAGCACGCACACCGCTCCCTGCAACCGGGCTCGCTCGAGCGCGACGCGCGGGGCGACGTAGCGCGGCGCGCGCTCCTCTTTGTAAGTGGCGTGGTGCTCCTCGTCGACGACTATCAAGCGCAGGCTCGGGGCAGGAGCCAGCACCGACGCCCGCCCTCCGATGCCGAGGCCGTGGCCCGCGGCGAGCCGCATCCACGCGCTCGCGCGCTCGCGCTCGCTGCGGCTCGAGTCCACGCGCGCCGCATCCGTCCACGTCTCGGCGACGGCGTCGAGCACGCTCGAGCCGTAGCGCACCTCGGGCACCGCCACCAACGCCGCCCCGCATGCGGCACGCCCCGCCGCGCCGACGAGCTCGGCGATGAGCCGGCCGCGGTCCTCGCCCGCCACCGGACGGAGACACCACCCGCCCGACGCGCCCGTCTCGACGGCGCGCGCCAGCTCCGCCCCGCCCTCGTAGGCGCTCAGGCGCCGCGGCTGCGGCCCCGGCCGCAGGGGTGCTCCGGGCGCGGTCACGACCCGCACCCTGGGAGGGACGGCGCGCGCGAACGCGGTCCCGCGCGGCGCGCCGTAGCGCAGAGCGATCCACTCGAAGAGACGATCGAGCGGAGGGGGACAGAGCGGGTCCGTCACGACGAGCGCGGCTATCGGCTCGAGGATGGGCTCCTGGGAGCTTGATCCGAGCCCGACGACGACGCCGCGCACGCGCCGTCCACCGAACGGCACCCGCACGAGCGATCCGATCCCGAGGCGCGCCCGCAGGGGCTCGGGGACGACGTAGTCGAACGCCCGGTCCACGCGCCACACCGGGACCAGCGGCACGACGGAGGCTACCTGGGCGGAGGGCTCCTCAGGTGGCGAGGCGCCGGAGATCATCCGCGCGGTCGGTGCGCTCCCACGTGAAGTCCTTGTCCGAGCGCCCGAAGTGCCCGTACGCCGCGGTGTTGCGATAGATCGGCCGGCGGAGGTCGAGATCTCTGATGATCGCCGCGGGGCGGAGGTCGAAGCACTCCTCGATCGCGCCCACGATCTTGTCGCGGGCCACGGTCTCGGTTCCGAACGTCTCCACCGACAGGGACACGGGATGGGCGACGCCGATCGCGTAGGCGACCTGGAGCTCGAAGCGCTCCGCCAAGCCTGCGGCGACCACGTTCTTGGCGACGTAGCGGGCGGCGTACGCGGCCGAGCGATCCACCTTCGTCGGGTCCTTGCCCGAGAAGGCGCCGCCGCCGTGGCGGGCCATGCCGCCGTAGGTGTCGATGATGATCTTGCGGCCGGTGAGCCCCGTGTCGGCGCGCGGCCCGCCGATCTCGAAGACGCCGGTGGGGTTCACGAAGAAGCGGGTGTGGCCGCTGTCGAGGTTGCTCGGCACGAGCGGCTCGATCACGTGCTGCAGGAGGTCCGGCTTGAGCAGCGTCTCGATGTCGACGTTGGGCTGGTGCTGGGTCGAGCAGACCACGGTCTCGAGCGTCGCCGGACGGCCGTCTCGATACCCGATCGTCACCTGCGTCTTGCCGTCCGGGCGCAGGTACGGCAGGACGCCCGCCTTGCGGACATCGGTGAGACGCTGCGCGAAGCGGTGCGCGAGCCACAACGGCATCGGCATGAGGTCTTCGTTGTCGCGACACGCGTAGCCGACCATCATGCCCTGATCCCCCGCGCCGAGACTGTCGAGGTCCCCGTCGGACGTGTCTCCCTGACGCTCCTCGAAGGACTGATCGACGCCCCTCGAGATGTCCGGGGACTGCTCCTGGATCACGACGCTGACGCCGCAGGTCTCGCCGTCGAAGCCGATCTTCGAGCTCACGTAGCCGACGTCGGTGATCGTGCGGCGCACGACCGCCGGGATGTCCACGTAGGTCGAGGTGGTGATCTCACCCGCGACGACGACCAGGCCGGTTGTCAGCAGGGTCTCGCAGGCGACCCGTCCGAACGCGTCGTCGGCCAGGATCTCGTCCAGCACGGCGTCCGAGATCTGGTCCGCGAGCTTGTCGGGGTGTCCCTCGGTAACCGACTCAGAGGTGAACAGCGTCGGCTCGCTCGATCTCGTCATAGCCGCATCCTAAAGGGCTCGGCCCCGGCTGTCCGCGGCGCGCCGCGCGCGCGGAGACCCCGACCGCCCGCCTCCGCGGCGAGGGGCCCCTCCCAGCGGGGCCGGGCCTCAGCTCTCGCAGTTCGCGGTCTGCTCGCCGATACAGCTGTCCTGGTCGGGCCCGCCGTCCGCAACGTCTTTGCCCTTGCCGCCGTTCAGGGCGTCGTCGTTCGTGCCCCCGAAGAGCTGGTCGTCGCCGCGATGCCCTGCGAGGGTGTCCTCTCCCGAGCTCCCGTAGCCGACGTCGTCGCCCTTGCCGCCGAGGATCGTGTCGTTGCTGCCCGGGCCCCGCACGTCGGCCCCGTCGCCGGTACCGCGCCCGCCGATGAGGGTGTCGTTGCCGTTGCCGCCGGAGACCACGTCCGCTCCTCGCCCGCCGGAAAGCCGGTCGGGCTTCTTGCCGCCGTAGAGCTTGTCGGACCCTCTGCCGTTGCCGCCTGTCAGGCGGTCGTGGCCGGGTCCGCCACTCAGGTAGTCGCCCTGCGTCCCACCCTTGAGCGAGTCCTTGCCGCCGCCGCCGAGGAGGCGGTCGTTGTCGGCGTTGCCGTTGAGCGCGTCCTTGTCCTTGCCGCCGCTCATGCGGTCGTCACCGTTGCCGCCGGACAGCGTGTCGCGTCCCGCTCCGCCGCAGATGAGGTCGCTTCCCCGGGCGCCCCGGATGACGTCGTTGCCCCCGGCACCGAAGATGACGTCGTCGTCACCCCCGGCGACGATCACGTCTCCCTTGGCGGTGCCCACGATGGTCGGCGTCTGACCGAAGCACTTCTTGGCGGCACTGGCCACCGGGGCGAGCGCGACCATGGCCGCCATCAAGCTCAGGATCGAACCGCCGATCAGAACTCGTCTCATACGTCCCCCTCGTCAGAGTCCTTCGTCCGCGCGCAAGATACAGCTCTCATCTTCTCCTTCAACGTCCGGCGCG
Source organism: Actinomycetota bacterium (assembly GCA_046262355.1). Classification (GTDB taxonomy): domain Bacteria; phylum Actinomycetota; class CADDZG01; order CADDZG01; family WHSQ01; genus DATADD01. Next base: position 30,762 of record JBHEMX010000015.1, read on the forward strand.
CCCCGGACGTTACGCATCTCTGCGTACTGATCCCCCGGTCGCTTTGCGCCCGTCTACCGCGCTCGGCGGCGGGCGAGCAGCGCGGCGACCTTGTCCACGAGCGCTCGCGCCAGAGCCACCTTCGACACGAGGCCGAGGTCGTCCACGCCGTCGCGCGTTGCGATCACCGCCCGATTGGTCCTCGTCCCGAAGCCGGAGTCCGAGCTCGCGACGTCGTTGGCGACGATGACGTCGGCACCCTTGGCGGCGAGCTTGTCGCGCGCCACCGCGGCGAGCGCGCCCGGATCCGCCTCGGTCTCTGCGGCGAAGCCGGCGAGGATGCCCTCAGGATGACGCAGCTCGGGGCGCGCGCCCAGCTCGGCGAGGATGTCCGGCGTGGGCTCCAACGAGAACCGGGGTGGTCCCGCCGCCTTCTTGAGCTTGCGCTCGGCGACCTCCCCGGGGCGAAAGTCGGCGACCGCGGCGGCCTTGATCACGACGTCTGCGGCCGGCGCCGCCTCGAGCACTGCGGTCCTCATCTGCTCTGCGGTTCCGACGCGCACGAGGTCGACGGCGCGGGGCGGGTCGGACGACGTGTGCCCGGCCACCAGCGTGACCTTGGCGCCGCGCGCCACGGCCTCGCGGGCGATGGCGAAGCCCATGAGCCCCGAGGAGCGGTTCCCGAGGTAGCGCACGGGGTCGAGAGGCTCCTGTGTCCCGCCGGCGGTCACGACCACGCGACGGCCGGCCAAGCTCTGCGCCCGCTGCAGCAAGCCCAGCGCCGCAGACACGATGGCGTCGGGCTCGGCCATGCGCCCGGGGCCCTGGTCGCCCGAGAGCAGCGCGCCCGAGTCGGGGCCGACGAAGGTCGCGCCGCGCTCCTCGAGCATCTGCGCGTTGGCCACCGTCGCGGGGTGCTCCCACATCTCGCTGTGCATCGCCGGCGCCACCAGAAGCGGGGCCGTCGACATCAGCAGCGTGGCCGAGAGCGGGTCGTCGGCGATCCCCAGGGCCATCTTCGCGAGCGCGTTGGCGGTCGCCGGGGCGACGACGACGAGGTCGGCTCCACGCGCCAGCTCGACGTGCGGCACGTCGGGGCCCGAAGTGAACAGCTCCGTGAGAACGGGGTTCCGGCTCACCGAGGCGAAGGTCTGAGCGGTCACGAACCGCTGCGCCGAGGCCGTCATCACGACCCGCACGTCGGCGCCGAGCTGAGCGAGGTCCCGCACGACCTGGACCGCCTTGAACACGGCGATCCCGCCGCTCACACAGAAGATCAGCTTCTTGCCCTGAGCCCCTTCAGCGACGCGTGGAGAGCTCACGCGCTCGCGCTCTACTTGATGCCGTCGGCAGTGCGCTCGTAGGCGATCTTGCCCTCGGCGATCTCCTGGAGGGCTATCGACAGCGGCTTGGGGGCGCGGTCGGCGCTCAACGGCACCTGCGGCGGCGTGTACTCGGCGACACCCTCGCCGAGCTGGGTGAAGTAGGAGTTGATCTGGCGGCTGCGCTTGGCGGACAAGATCACCAAGGTGTACTTGGAATCGACGTCCTCGAGGAGCGTCTCGATCTTCGGCTCGATCATCACGGGTCCTTTCTCATGCGGGTCTCATGGTGGGTCTCATGGTGGGCCGCAGGCTCGCCGGCCGGCGATCGTGTCGGGCGCGCGGCTCTATTAGTCCTCATCCAGTATACGGAGCAGCTCGGTCACGGCCGACTCGAGGTCGTCGTTGACCACGATGTGGTCGTAGAGGCCCTTCTGCTTGACCTCCTCGTAGGCTGCCCGCAGACGCTCCGAGAGGGCCCCCGGATCCTCGGTCCCGCGCCTTCGCAGGCGCAGGAAGAGATCGTCGAGCGACGGAGGCTCGATGAACACCAGCACCGCGTCGGGCTCCATGTGCTTGATCGCCAGGGCGCCTTGGATGTCGAGCTCGCAGACGACGTCGCGTCCCGCCGCGCGCGCCGCAGCCACCGGAGCGCGCGGGGTCCCGTAGAGGTTGCCGTAGACCTCGGCCCACTCGAGGAACCCGCCCATGTCGCGCCGGGCGAGGAACTCGTTGGCGGTGACGAAGTGATAGTGGACCCCATCGCGCTCCGCGGCGCGCGCCGGACGCGTCGTGGCGGAGACCGAGAGGACGAGCTCGGGACGCCGCCGCAGCAGGTCCTGGACGACCGTGCCCTTGCCGGCGCCCGACGGCCCGGAGATGACGAACAGCCGCCCGCGCGTCACGCGCCGTGGCATCGCGCGTCCCGCCGAACACCCCTCGAAGCTGCCTGGAACAGCACTAGCGCCCCACTAGCGCCGGGCGAACTCGGTCAGCAGGTTCTCCTTCTGCTTCGCGCCGAGGCCGCGCATGCGGCGCGATTCCGAGATGTCGAGGCGTTCCATGAGCTTGCGGGACCGGACCCGGCCCACGCCCGGGAGCGACTCCAGCACCGTGGAGACCTTCATCTTTCCGACCACCTCGTCGTCCGTGCGCCCCAGGAGCTCCTTCAGCGTCGTCCTGCCGCTCTTGAGCTGCTCCTTGAGCTCGGCCCGCTTGCGCCGGGCCCTCGCCGCCTTCTCCAGGGCCTGCCGTCGCTGTTCCTCGCTGAGAGGCGGTGGCAAGGGCATGAGAGCGTCCTCCTTAACGGTCCTCGAGCCGTGGCGCTGGTAAGGGTCGTCCGCGCGGGGTGTGGAGCGCTCCCACGGCCGACGCCGGAGTATAGGCAGCAGAGAGGCGCGTCGCAACGGGTGCCGATCCCGTTTTCCCTGGTAACGGCCCCTTTTCGCGCCCTCGGCGCGCGCTTCGCGCCGCCTTCACGCGCACCCTCGGGCGCGCCGAGGACATGTTGCAAATTGGACCCGCCGGCCGTGACTCGGCGCAAGGACCTCCACCGGGGGCTTGCCGGCACCGATCGCTCGACCCCTCAGACCAAACTTGTTGCGTTTGGACACGCCCGGCAGGTCTCGGCGCAAGAACCTCGGCCGGGCATCCTCCAGACCGCCCGGAGAGGCCGGAGACACCCCGCCCGGAGAGGCCCGAGACCCGCCCGCGAGGCCGCTCAGGCGCTCAGGCGGCGGCTTCCCGGGTCCTCGAACGGCGCGCCCGCTGCGCACAAGGGACACGACTCGGACGCCCACGATTGCGCCTGGAGACGGACGAGCGCCCGCAGCGGCGCGCCGAGGCCTGCGCCGCGCGCCGGATCCGCCCGGTCGAGCAGGGCCCCCACGCCCACCGGGGTCGCTCCGGACCCGTTCACGAGCCCGACGAGCTCACGCGCCGAGCCGCCGGTCGTCACGACGTCCTCGACCACCAGGACGCGCTCGTGCGGAGCCAGCTCGAAGCCCCTCCTGAACGCCATGTCGTCGCCGACGCGCTCGGCGAAGACGAGGCGCGCGTCGGCCGCAAGCGCGGTGGCGAACCCGAGAACGATCGCCCCGATCGCCGGGCTCGCGACGACGTCGAAGCGGCGCTCGAAGAGATCCGCTATCCCGGCTCCGAAGCGCTGTGTGAGGTGCGGATGCTCGAGCACCCGGAACTTCTGTACGAAGAGGTCGGAGTGGCGGCCCGACGAGAGGAGGAAGTGGCCGCGCAGGATCGCCGCCTGCTTCTCCAGCACGTCCATGATCTCGGCAGGGTTCATGCTCGGACCCGACCGATCTCGGCGTTGAGCGCGCGCGCGGCCTCGCCCGGATCGGGCGCGCCGCTTATCGGCCGCCCCACGACCAGCACGTCGGCCCCGGCGGCGAAAGCCTCGCCCGCCGACGCCACCCGTCGCTGGTCGTCGCGCGCGGCGCCCCGTGGTCTGATCCCGGGAACGACCAGCACGGGTCCGCCGTCGGCGGAGCGCCCGAAGCGGCTCCGCAGAGGGGCGACCTCGAGCGGCGAGCACACGAGCCCGGAAGCTCCCGCCGCCAGCGCCGACTCGGCCAGCCCCAGCACCTGAGCAGACATCGAGCGCTCGACGCCGATCGCCCGCAGCGAGTCGTCGTCCAAGCTCGTCAGGACCGTCACCGCGAGGATGTCGATGCGATCGTCCGCCGAGGCCACCGCGGCCTCGATCATGGTGCTCCCGCCCAGAGCGTGAACCGTGACGTAGGACGCGCCGAGCGCAACCACGGCGTCGACCGCCGTCGCCACCTGTGCCGGGATGTCGTGCAGCTTCAGGTCCGCGAACACCGGACGGCGCGCCGCCAGCGAACGCACGAGCTCGGGACCCGCCGAATAGAAGGCGGTGAGCCCTACCTTGAAGAGGCCCGCGTGGTCCTCGGTCGCCGCCGCGAGCCGCTCGCACTCGCCCCGGCCGCGGAGGTCGAGCGCGACGCAGAGGGGATCGTCTGGGATACGCCTCATCAACCCTCGAGCTTCACGGCGCCGATGAGCTCGGCGACGTGCGCGACGCCCCAGTCCGACATGCGCTCCGCGATGCCCTCCGAGACCTCGAGCGAGAGACGCGGGTTGACGAAGTTGCCCGTTCCCACCGCGACCGCCGAGGCGCCCGCAAGGATCATCTCGAGCGCGTCCGGGGCGCTCGAGATGCCGCCCTGTCCGATGATCGCGACGTCGGGGAAGGCCTGGTGCACCTCGTGCACCGCCTTGACCGCGATCGGCCGTATCGCCGGCCCGGAGAGCCCTCCGACCGTCCCTGCGAGCTTCGGGCGGCGGCTCTCGACGTCGATCGCCATGCCGAAGATCGTGTTGACGAGCGACAGCCCGGCCGCGCCGCCCTCGAGGGCGGCCCCGGCGATCTCCTCGAGCGACGTGACGTTGGGAGACAGCTTGGGGAACACGGGCAACCGCGGCAGCGCCTTCTTCACCTCTGCGACGACCGCCGTCGTCGCGTCGGGGGAGTGGGCGAACATGTTGCTGCGGTCCTCGAGGTTGGGACACGAGATGTTGATCTCGACGCCGACGAGCCCCCGCCCCCCGGTGCGGAGCTTGTCGGCGACCTTGACGAACTCCTCGACCGTGTTGCCGGCTATCGACGCGAACACGGTTGCACCTTGCTCGAGGAGCCATGGAAGGTCCTCGGTGATGAAGTGGTCGACCCCCTTGTTCTGGATGCCGATCGCGTTGAGCATCCCGGACGGCGTCTCGCACATCCTCGGGGTCGGCTTGCCGCTCCACGGCGTGAGCGTCATGGACTTCACGATGACTCCACCGATCCTCGTCAGGTCGACGAAGCGCGCAGCCTCTCGGCCGGCGCCGAACGTCCCCGAGGCGACCAGGACGGGGGTCGCCAGCGCGACCGGCCCGAGGCGCGTTTCCAGCGGACCACTCGAGGTTCCTCGCGCGCCCTCGACCACCTCAGTTCCCCGGTGGAGCGTGCTCGTCGTCGTAGCGTGCGAACCCTCCGCCCCAGTCGGGCGCGCCGGCCGGGGACAGCTCGGCCTCGTCGCTCGCCAGAGGCCCCATCGAGCCGTTCCACAGGACCGACGCCCCGTCGAAGACCGGTCCCTCGGTGCACGAGCGGGCGTACACGACCGGGTCCTCGTCGCGTTTGGGCTTGGCCCGCTTGAGCGGCATGACGCACGTCAGGCACACGCCGTACCCGCAGGCCATGAGCTCCTCAACCGCCACCTGCACCGGAACGCCTTGCTCCGTCGCCATGCGCGACACCTCGGCGAGCATCGGGTGGGGGCCGCAGGAATAGACGACCTCGGTGGCGCAGCGCGTCATGGTGTCGACCATCACGTCGGTCACGCGGCCGCGATCTCCCGTGCTGCCGTCCTCGGTCGTGATGCGATACACGGACGCGAGGCGGCGGACATCGATCGCGTTGAGCAGGTAGCGCGCGCTGCGAGCTCCAAGGATGCAGTCGACGCGGTGACCTTCGTTGCGCAACTCGTCGGCGAGGAAGAACAGCGGAGCCGCTCCTATGCCGCCACCGACCAGCAGAGCGTGCACGCGCCGCTTGGGAAGCGTGAAGCCGCGCCCCAAGGGACCCACGAGATCGACCGTGGCGTGGGTCCGCAGCGACGCGAGGTGGGCCGTCCCGGCGCCGCGCACGTCGAACACGATCTCGATCGTCGACGCCCATCCGCCGCGCTTGTGGACCCTGTAGACCGAGAACGGTCGGCGAAGGATGTGAGAGCTGCCCTGAGGGCAAGCTATGTTCACGAACTGGCCCGGCGCGACCTGCCGGCCGATCTCCGGCGCGACGATCGTGAGCGAGTGGTAGTGCTCCCCGTACTTGCGATGGGTTAGCACCTCCCCGGACGACATCGTTACTCCCCGCCCCTGGGCGTCGAGTGGGTCCTCAGGCGCCATATCGCTCGCTCACGACCCACTCGGCGTGTCGCCGAGGTACGACTGGAGGGAGCGCACCCCAACCTCGCCGGCTAGCAGAGCCTCTATCGCCTGCACCGCCGCCGCCATCCCGGCCATCGTCGTGCAGCACGGCACGCCCGCCGCCACCGCGGCCGTGCGGATGCCGTAGCCGTCGGAGCGTGCCCCGCGACCGAACGGCGTGTTGAAGACCATGCCGATCTCGCCGGATGCGATGCGCGCGACGACGTCGCGTCCCATGCGGCCGTGCTTGCTCGACACCTTAGGGACGACCTCGGCGTCGACCCCGGCGCGCCTCAAGACGTCCGCGGTGCCGGCGGTCGCCAACAGCGCGAAGCCGAGGTCGCTGAGCCTCTTGGCCGGAAAGATGACGGCGCGCTTGTCCCGGTCGGCGACCGACACGAACACGCTTCCCTTCAGCGGGAGGGCGATCCCCGCGGCGGCCTCGGCGCGCGCGAAGGCGAGACCGAAGGTGCCGTCGATCCCCATGACCTCGCCGGTGGAGCGCATCTCGGGCCCGAGGACGGCATCCGTGCCGGGGAAGCGCTCGAACGGCATGACCGCCTCCTTGACCGCGACGTGCCGTAGCCCCTCGTGGCCCACCGTGCGTTGCGGCAACATGCCTTCGGCGCGCAGTTGCGCGAGCTTCGCGCCGGCCATCACGCGCGCCGCGGCCTTGGCGAGCGGCACGCCGGTCGCCTTGGACACGAACGGCACGGTACGCGACGCGCGCGGGTTCGCCTCGAGCACGTACACGCTCTCGTCCTTGAGCGCGAACTGGATGTTGATGAACCCTCTCACATCGAGCCCCCGGGCGATCGCATCCGTATGCGAGATGATCGTTGCAACCTGCGCAGCGCCGAGCGTGAAAGGCGGCAGGGCACAGGCGGAGTCGCCCGAATGGATGCCTGCCTCCTCGATGTGCTCGAGCACGCCGCCGACGTAGAGCTCGTCGCCGTCGAAGAGCGCATCGCAGTCGACCTCGATGGCGGCCTCCAGGAAACTGTCGACGAGCACGGGATGGGCACGCGAGACGTTCGCCGCGCCGACCATGTAGCGCTCGAGCGACGCGTCGTCGTAGACGATCTCGATCGCCCTTCCGCCGAGCACGTAAGAGGGCCGCACGAGAACCGGATACCCGATCGAGCGCGCCACGGCGCACGCCTCGGCGGGCGAACGCGCGCTGCCGTAGGGAGGATGTGGAAGCGCCAGGTCGGCGAGCAACGCGCCGAAGCGCTCACGATCCTCAGCCCTGTCGATAGCGTCCGGCGACGTGCCCAGGATGCGCACGCCTGCATCCTCGAGGCCGCTCGCAAGCTCGAGCGGAGTCTGGCCCCCAAGCTGGACGATGACGCCGTCGGGCATCTCGCGCTCGACGACGTTCAGCACGTCTTCGAGCGTGAGCGGCTCGAAGTAGAGCCGGTCTGCGGTGTCGTAATCCGTGGACACCGTCTCGGGATTGCAGTTGAGCATGATCGTCTGGAAGCCCGCAGCGCTCAGAGCGTATGCGGCGTGCACGCAGCAGTAGTCGAACTCGATGCCCTGTCCGATGCGATTGGGGCCGGAACCGAGGATCAGCACCTTGGGCCGGCGCCCGCGACCGACCTCGTCCTCGTCCTCATAGGTCGAGTAGTGGTACGGAGTATGGGCCTCGAACTCGGCGGCGCAGGTATCGACGGTCTTGTAGGTCGGGACGACGCCGAGCGCGCTGCGGCGCGCTCTCACCTCTCGTGCCGCGCAGCCGAGAGCCGCGGCGACGTCGACGTCCGAGAGCCCCAGCCGCTTGGCGCGCCGCAGCGTTGCCGCATCGATGCGCCCGATGCCTCCCACTGCCTCGAGGCGTGCGCGCATCTCCGGGAGGCGCGCTATCTGCTCGACGAACCAGCGGTCGATGCGACTGACCTCTGCTGCCTCGGACGGGTCCATCCCCTCCGCGAGGGCGCGCTCGAGAGCGACGAGACGACGGTCCGTAGCCGGCGCCAAAGCCGCATGCGCCGTCTCATCCTCGTCGCGGCGACGCTCCACTCCCGTCTCCAGCGAGCGCATCGCTTTCTGCAGCGCCTCGACGAACGTGCGTCCGATCGCCATGACCTCTCCCACCGACTTCATCCTCGTGCCGAGCGCGCGCTCGCTGGCAGGGAACTTCTCGAACGCCCAGCGGGGGATCTTGACCACGACGTAGTCGATCGAGGGCTCGAACGATGCCGGCGTCTTCTTCGTGATGTCGTTGCTTATCTCGTCGAGCGTGTACCCGACGGCGAGCCTCGCGGCGATCTTTGCGATGGGGAACCCGGTCGCCTTTGACGCGAGCGCGCTCGAGCGCGACACGCGTGGGTTCATCTCGATCACCACGCGCCTGCCGTCGCGCGGATCGACTGCGAACTGCACGTTCGAACCCCCGGTCTCGACTCCGATCGCGCGCATGACGCGCGCTCCGTCGTCGCGCATCCCTTGGTACTCGACATCTGTGAGCGTCATCGCGGGCGCGACCGTTATCGAGTCGCCCGTATGTATGCCCATCGGATCGACGTTCTCGATCGAGCACACGACGACCACGTTGTCGTTGCGGTCGCGCATGAGCTCGAGCTCGAACTCCTTCCAGCCCTCGACGGATTCTTCGACGAGCACCTCGCCGATCGTCGACAGCCGGATGCCCTCGTCCGCAACACGCCGGAGCTCGTCGTGATCGCGGACCAGTCCCGAGCCGCCGCCACCGAGCACGTACGAGGGGCGTATGACGACCGGGAAACCGAGCTCGTCCGCGGCGTGCATCGCATCGTCGACCGAGTACGCGAAGCGCGACCGAGGCAGGTCGAGGCCCGCGGACGCCATGACCTCCTTGAACATGCGCCGGTCCTCGGCGCGCCGGATCGCCGCCGGCGAGGCGCCGATGAGCTCCACGCCGTAGGCGTCGAGGGCGCCGGAGGCGCTCAGCTCCATGGCGACGTTGAGCCCCGTCTGGCCGCCCATCGTCGGCAGACATGCATCTGGGCGCTCGCGTTCGATGATCCTGGTGACGTAGTCTGCGGTGATCGGCTCGACGTAGGTCGCGTCGGCAAACTCGGGGTCGGTCATGATCGTGGCCGGATTCGAGTTGACCAGGACGACGCGGAAGCCCTCGGCGCGCAGGACCTTGCATGCCTGCGCGCCCGAGTAGTCGAACTCGCAGGCTTGGCCGATCACGATGGGGCCCGATCCGATGACCAGGATCGTGTCGATGTCGCTGCGCGCCGGCACTAGTGCCTCGCCCGGGGGGTTGAGCCCGCAGCACGAGCCCGACAAGGCGAACGGCGTCGTGAGGACGGCCGGGGCATCACCGGCGCAGCGCCCCCTTGGCCTCCGCTCTGCGGCGGTCGCGCGCGCGCTTGCGGCGCTGCCTGTCCTTCTTCCATCTCGTAGATTTCCTGTCTCCGCGGCCCATCTCTCTCCTCCGTCCTGCGCGCCCGCCGAGCCGGCCGCGCCCTTCGTCCTGCGCGCCCGCCGAGCCGGCCGCGCCCTTCGTCCTGCGCTCTCTCTTATGTAGCTACCATCGCGCTCGGCTCGAAGGTCAGCATCAAGTGCCTGAAGCGCTCGAACAAGTAGCGCGAGTCATGTGGCCCGGGACCCGCCTCGGGGTGATACTGCACGCCGAAGGCGACCCCCTCGACCGCGAGCCCCTCGACCGTCCCGTCGTTGAGGTTCACGTGCGTGAGACGTGCCGGGGTGCCGGCGATCGAGTCCGGCTCGACCGCGAACCCGTGGTTCTGACAGGTGATCTCTATCCCCGGAGCATCCACGCGCGCGACCGGATGGTTGCCGCCTCGATGCCCGAACGGGAGCTTGATCGTCGTCGCGCCGAGAGCGCGCGCGAGCACCTGGTGGCCGAGGCAGATGCCGAAGATCGGGATGCGTCCGAGCAGGGACGAAGCCGTCTCCGCCGCGTAGTCGATGGTGCTCGGATCGCCCGGCCCGTTGGACAGGAACACACCGTCGAAGCCGCCGTCCAGGACCTCCTCGGCGGGAGTCCGTGCCGGCACGACGGTGACCTCGCAGCCGCCGGCCACGAGCAGGTCGAGCAGGTTGGTCTTGACGCCGAAGTCGAACGCCGCAACGCGTCTGGCGGCGCGCGGGTCCCCGGTCTCCAGCAGCGCACGCGTCGCGGGCGCTCGCTCGGATCCGGCGGCATAGCCGTGCTCCGCCCTCCGCTCGACCTCCTCGAGGCTCCAGCGATAAGGAACCGCGGTCGTGACCTCGCTCACGAGCTCACGGGTCTCGTACGGCGGCGCCGCGCGTGCGACGTCGACGAGCTCGTCGGGATCCGTGATCGTCGAGGACAGCGCCGCGCGCATCGCCCCACGGGACCGGATGTGGCGCGTGAGCCGGCGCGTGTCTATCTCGCTCAGGCAGGCGATGCCGTGACGCTCGAGGAGGTCGGGAAGCGAGCCCGACGCGCGCCACGACGAAGGGCTGGTGCACAGATCGCGGACGACGAAGCCAGCGACCCAGGGACGCGACGCCTGCTCGTCGTGGAGGTTGACGCCGGTGTTACCCACGTGCGGCGCGGTCATGGCGACGATCTGACCGTGGTAGCTCGGATCGGTCAGGACCTCCTGATAGCCGGTCATCCCCGTGTTGAAGCAGACCTCCCCCGTCGAGGTCCCCGGCGCGCCCACGGCGATGCCACGGAAGATCGCCCCATCCTCCAACCCGAGGAGCCCCGGCTCGTCCCTCATACGAGCGCGGCCGCCGCTACCGCCCCGTCCGCCACGGTGCGGCGGCCCCTCAGGAAGGTGTGCAGCACCCGTCCCCGAAGAGCTCGCCCGGCGAACGGCGTGTTGCGGCTCTTGGAGACGAAGCGCGCGGGGTCCACGGTCCAGCGAGCGTCCGCATCGAACACGACGACGTTCGCGGCGGCCCCCCGGCGCAGCGGGCCGCCGTGCTCCTCGAGTCCCAAGATGCGTGCGGGGTTGTGCGACAACCGCGCGATCGCGTCGAGCATCGAAAGGTGGCCGGGCGCGACGAGCTCGGTCAGGGTCAGCGCGAGGGCGGTCTCGAGCCCGACCATCCCGGGGGGCGCAAGCGTGAGCTCCTGGTCCTTCTCCTCCGGCGAGTGGGGAGCGTGGTCGGTGGCGATCGCGTCCAGGGTGCCGTCGGCGAGGCCGGAGACGACCGCGGCTCGATCGACATCCGTGCGCAGGGGAGGGTTGATCTTCGCGTGAGGATCGTAGGACTCGAGCGCTGCATCGGTGAGCGTGAAGTGGTGTGGTGCCGCCTCGGCCGTGACGCGCACGCCATCGGATCTGGCGCGCCGCAGGCGCGCAACCGTGCTGCTCGTCGAGACGTGGAGCAGATGCAGCCTGCAGCCGGTGAGCCTCGCAAGCGCTATATCGCGCGCCGCCATGAGCTCTTCCGCCTCGGCGGGGATCCCTCGCAGGCCGAGCCGAGCGGACCGTTCGCCCTCGTGCATCTGCCCTCCGGCCGCGAGGGCAGCATCCTCGCAATGCTCCGCGTAGACGGCGTCGAAGGCGACGAGATACTCCATCGCCCGCCGCGCCAGCAGCGCGTCCTGGACTCCCCTGCCGTCGTCGGTGAACAGCCTTACGTGCGCTACCGAACGCGCCATCTCCCCCAGGTCTGCCATGTGCCTGCCGCCGAGGCCGCGGCTCAACGCGCCGGCGGGGATGACGTCCACCAGCCCGGCATGGCGCCCGAGGGCCCAGACCTTCTCGACGACGGATGCGGTGTCTGCGACGGGATCGGTGTTCGGCATCGCGCACACGGCCGTGTACCCGCCGGCCGCTGCGGCGGCGGAAGCGCTCGCGATCGTCTCCTCGTCCTCTCGCCCCGGCTCTCGCACATGCGTGTGCATGTCGACGAGGCCCGGCGTGATCACAGCACCGCGCGCGTCGATGACCTCTGCACCGGCATCGTCGATACCGGTTCCGACGTCTGCGATCGCGTCGTCCTTGATCAGCACGTCGGCCGCTTCATCGCGCCCGGACGCGGGGTCCACGACGCGGCCGCCGGTGATGAGCCAGGAGGTCACGCGAGCACCTCCTCGAAGCTTTCGCTGCGTGCGCCGAGCATGAGATACAGAAGACTCATCCTCACGGCCAGGCCGTTTCGCACCTGGTCCAAGATGATCGAGCGCGGCGACTCCGAGACGTCGGCGGCGATCTCGACGCCGCGATTCATCGGTCCGGGGTGCATCACGAGCGAGTCCGGTTTCATGCGCGCGAAGCGGCGTGCGTCGAGTCCCCAGATCGCCGCGTACTCGCGCGTGCTCGGAAAAAGCTGCTCGGACTGGCGTTCCTGCTGCACACGCAGCAGATAGGCGATGTCGACATCTTCGATCAACGCGTCGAGGTCGTATGAGATGGCGGCACCCCACGTCGTCGCCTGAGGCGGTATCAAGGTCGGAGGACCGACCAGCGTTACGTCGGCGCCCATCGTCACGAGCCCCTTCACGTTGGAGCGAGCGACGCGTGAGTGCGCGATGTCGCCGACGATCGCCACCTTGAGCCCCTCGAAGTTCTTGAAATGCTCGCGCATCGAATAGAGGTCCAGCAGGGCCTGTGTCGGATGCTCGTGCGCGCCGTCACCCGCGTTGACGACGCTCGCCTTGACCCACTGAGCGAGCTGGTGCGGCGCGCCCGACGACGAGTGACGCACGATGATCGCATCGACGCCCATGGCCTCGAGCGTCCATGCCGTGTCCTTGAACGATTCCCCTTTGGCCACCGAGGACTTCGAGTCCGCCGAGAAGTTGATGACGTCGGCGGACAGTCGCTTCGCCGCGAGCTCGAACGAGATGCGCGTGCGTGTCGAGGCCTCGTAGAAGAGGTTGCACACCGTGCGTCCGCGCAGCGTCGGAAGCTTCTTGATCGGCCGGTCGGTGACCTGCTGGAGCGACCCGGCCGTGTCGAGGATCTTTTCGATGTCGGCGGCCCCGAGCTGGTCCATCGAGAGCAGGTGCTTGATCATCAGCGGTACTCCCCGATAAGGACGGCGTCCTCGCCGTCGATCTCCGCGACGTGGACCTTCACGACCTCGTGCGCTGAGGTCGGCAGGTTCTTGCCGACGTGGTCGGCTCGGATCGGCAGCTCGCGATGCCCCCGGTCCACCAGCACCGCAAGGCGGATCGCGCGCGGCCGCCCGAGGTCGAGCAGCGCGTCGAATGCGGCGCGCACCGTGCGTCCCGTGTACAGCACATCGTCGACGAGCACGACCACTCGCCCGTCGAGATCGCCGGGTACGGTCGTGGCCTCGAGGTTGCGCGGTCCCCGCAGCGCGACGTCGTCCCGGTACAGCGTCACGTCGAGCGCACCCGAAGGAAGATCGGCTCCCTCGAACGACGCGATCACTCCGGCGAGGCGGTCGGCGAGGGGGGCGCCGCGCGTCCTGATCCCGACCAGCACGAGGTCGTCTGTGCCCTTGTTGTGCTCCACGATCTCGTGGGCGACGCGGGTGAGAGCCCGCCGGACGTCGCTCGGCTCCATGACCCTGGCCTTGACCACCAGATCGCGCGCCGGGTCGCGCCGTGGCACCCGGGCCGTCAAAAAACGCCCTCCCCGAGGGGGCGGGCGTGCGCGTGGGTATGCGGCAACCGAATCACTCCTTCTCGGCCTCACGGGGCCGGGTTAAAGGACCGTCGACCGACAGGCTACAGCGCGGCGCGCCGGGCGTTCAACGACCGGCTCGAGGTTTCGTCGCAACCCCGGGCGCGCCGGACAGTTTCGTCGACCCCGCCGGCGCGCCGGTGGGAGGGCTCAGCCCGTTGCGCTCGGACGCCGCGCGCCTTCTCCCAGCGTCTTCAGGCTCAGGTTGTTCTTTCCCCTGCGCTTGACCGAGTACATGAACTGGTCCGCGGCCCAGATGAGCTCGTCGACCGTCTCCGGGAGCGACAGGAACGAAGCCGCCCCGATGCTCACCGTGACCGGATGATCGCTGCGCTCGAGCGCAGCGAGGAGCTGCCCGTGAGCGCGCCGCACGGCGATCTCCGCGGTCTCCTCCCCTGTCTCCGAGAAGAGCACGACGAACTCGTCGCCCCCGACGCGAGCAACGACGTCGGTGACGCGCACGCTGTCGCTCAGGGCCTTGGCGATCACGCACAGGGTGGCGTCGCCGACGCTGTGCCCGTAGTCGTCGTTGAGCAGCTTGAAGTCGTCGACATCCACGTAGGCTAGCGTCAGCCCGCGGCCGTAACGCCGTGCCCTGCTGAGCTCGAGCGCGGCCACCTCGTAGAAGTGACGGGCGTTGGCCACCTTCGTGAGCGGATCAGTCCGAGCGAGTCGTCGCTCCTGTTCGAGGGCCTGCTTGAGCCACGACAGCAGGAACACTGTGACGAGGAAGCTTCCCAAGCGCACGCCCGCGTTCCACAGAGGCACGAACCTTCCCGAGAACGTAGTGTCGGAGAGGACGTCGGCGAGCAGCACGACCACACACCCAGCGACGGACAGAGTGATCCCCCGGCGGCGATCTATGAACCACGTCGCCAGCGAAACGGGCACGAGATAGAAGAACGACAGCGCCACGTCGGATCCCGTGATCACGTCCGCCCACGCCACGAACGACATGAGAACTACTGACAGGCAAAGCAGGAAGCCGTTCGAGCGCCGTCCGAGCGGCTCGTATAACGCACGGTGAAGCCTCTCGATGACCGCGCCGATCACGGCGCCGCGCGCAACGCTCTCATACGTCTTCATCGACGCTCTCCAGCCTCGGTTGAGGAGCGCCTATACGCTTATGCTCCTAGCGGAGGTTGCGGTCCTCCACTATCCGGCCCAGCAGCCCGTTGATGAAGCGCCCGGAGTCGTCCGTCGACATCGACTTGGCGAGCTCGACGGCCTCGTTGATCGACACGGCGATCGGCACGTCGTCGCCCCACAGGAGCTCGACGAGGCTGATCCTCAGCAGGTTGCGATCGATCACCGGCATGCGCTGGAGAGCCCAGTGATCCGCGTAGCGAGCGATCAGGGCGTCGAGGTCGGCTTGATGCCGCTGGACGCCCTCGATCAGCGTGCGGGCATACTCGAGCGCCTCGGGCGCCGGCTCCTCCCCGCCGGCATGGTCGTCCACCCAGCCCTCGGCGCGCCGCGCCTCATAGGCCTCGAGCGGAAGCCAGGCGCGGATCTCGGCCTCGTAGAGGACGTCGAGCGCGAGCCGGCGCGCCGACCGCCGGGACCGCGTCGCCCCAGAGCGTCCGGCCGCGCGGGGCACCTCCTCAGGCCCGGGACATGTATTCGCCGCTGCGGGTGTCGACCTTGATGCGCTCGCCCTTCTCGACGAACAGCGGCACCTGAACGACGGCGCCGGTCTCGACGGTGGCCGGCTTGAGCGCGCCCGAGACCCTGTCTCCCTTGAAGCCGGGATCCGTCTCGGTGACCTCGAGCTCGAGCGCGACCGGCAGCTCCGCGCCGATGGGAGTGCCTTCGTAGACCGGGATGAGACACACGGTGCCGTCGCGCAAAAAGGCGCGCGCGTCGCCGAGGAGCTCCGGATCGACGTGAACCTGTTCGTAGGACTCGTTGTCCATGAACACGAGTCCCGCCTCGTCGCTGTAGAGGTACTGCATCTCGCGCTTGTCGAGCACCGCCAGATTGACCTTCTCGTCGGCTCGGAACGTGCGTTCCGTAACGGCTCCCGATCGCACGTTCTTGAGCTTGGTCTTCACGAAGGCCTGTCCCTTGCCCGGCTTCACGTGCTGGTAGTTCACGATCGTGAACAGCGTTCCGTCGAGATCGAGCGTCTGGCCCGGTCGCATGTCGTTCGTCGAGATCATCCGGTTCCCTTCACCTCTATGAGCTCTTGCTTCGGGGCGCTGCCGAGGACCTCTCCACCATCGGGTGTGACGAGCACGCAGTCCTCGATCCGTATGCCACCCCAGCCGACGTGGTAGACGCCGGGCTCGACCGTGACCACGTCAGCGGCGACCAACCTCTCCTCGGACAGGCGATTGCAGGTGGGGGCCTCGTGGATGTCGAGCCCAACGCCGTGTCCGAGTCCGTGCGGGAACGCATCGCCGTGCCCTGCGGTCGCGATGAGCTCGCGCGCCACGCCGTCGACCTCCGCACAGGGCGCGTCCACCGCCACCGCGGCGATGCCACGTGCTTGAGCCTCCAGCACCGTCGAGTAGATCACGCGCTGGCGCTCGGAGGCGGAGCCGAGCACGACCGTGCGGGTCAGGTCCGAGCAGTAGCCGCCCGACAGCGAGCCGAAGTCCAGCAGGACGAGGTCGCCGTCCTCGAAGGGCCTCTCGCTGGGCGTGTGGTGGATGTGGGCCGACAGCGGCCCCGAGCCGACGATCGGCTCGAACGAAACGTCCTCGGCTCCCTGCCGGCGTATCCGGACCTCGAGCTCGAGCGCGATGTCTCTCTCGCTCTTGCCCGGTGCGAGCCGATCGAGGATCCACATGAACGCCTCGTCGCCCAGTCGCACGGCCTCCCGGATCGCGGCGATCTCCTCGGCGTCCTTCGCGCGTCTCGATCCCTCGACGACGTTCGACGTCGACACGAGCTCGACGCCCTCGAGCGGCCCTGCGAGATCGTCGCGCTGCGCGACCGTCATCGTGCGCGCCTCGATCCCGAGGCGGGCGACGCCGGCCGCCTCGACGCGGCCCGGGAGGAGATCGACCAGCTTGGACGGATAGATGACCACCTCGGCGCCCTGGACGAGGTCCGCCGCTCGCGCCGCGTAGCGAGGGTCGGACAGGAACACGGCCTCCGAAGAGGACACGAGCACCTGCCCGTTGGTGCCGGAGAAGCCTGTGAGATAGCGGACGTTGGTGAGGTTCGTGACCAGCAGCGCATCGACCCCGAGCCCGTCGAGCTTGGCGCGTAGACCCTCGATGCGCGCCTCGTGGTTCATGCCCGTTCCTTTCGCATGGTTGAGGGATAGCACATCCGGCGCTCGCGCCGTCCATGCGAGGCGATCGCGCCGTCCATGCTCGGCGATCGCGCCGTCACTCACTCGGCGCGCCGAGCATCCTCCGCAGGGCGTGCAGCGCCAGCACGTACGAGGTGGCGCCGAAGCCGGCTATGACGCCGCGGGCCGCCTCTGCGGTCACCGACGTGTGCCGCCACGGCTCGCGTGCGTGGATGTTCGAGAGGTGCACCTCGACGACCGGATACGTCACCGCTCGGATCGCATCCGCTATCGCTCGGCTCGTGTGCGAGTACGCCCCCGCGTTCACGATCGCCCCGTCCACGGAACCCATCCCCCTGTGCAGCAGCTCGATGATCTCGCCCTCGCGCGCGGTCTGCGTTACCTCGACGTCTATGTCGAGCCGCGCGGCCTCGGCGCGTATCTCGCGATTCACGTCCTCGAGGGTGCCGGACCCGTACACGGACGGCTCGCGCGTGCCGAGGAGATCGAGGTTGGGACCGTGTATGACGAGCGCCTTCACTTCGCCAGCCTAGCGAGGGCGCGCGCAAGCGCGTCCTCGGGCACGGAGATGCCGGCCTCCGGCTTGCCGATCGCGGCGAGGAGAACGAAGCGCACCCCACGCCGGTACTTCTTGTCGTGGCGCCACGCTCGCTCGAGGTCGTCGAGCTCGCACTCCACCGACGTCGGAAGGCCCACCGAGGCGAGGACGTCGCGATGCAGCTCGACGTCGTCGTCGTCGATACGGCCGAGCTCGTTGGCAAGATGGGCGGCGGCCATCATGCCGAGCGCAACAGCCTCGCCGTGTCGCATCCAGCGGAACCCGAAGACGTGCTCGAGAGCGTGCGCGAACGTGTGGCCGTAGTTGAGGAACGCACGCTCGCCGTGCTCACGCTCGTCCGCCGCGACGATCGACGCCTTGATCGCGGCGGAGCGGGCGACGATCTCGATCATGACGCCGGCGTCCGTGGCGGCGATGTCCGAGGCTCTGGCGCGCACGAGTGTGAGGAGGTCGGGATCGGCGATGAACCCGTACTTCACGACCTCGGCCATGCCGCTCGTTACCTCGGCGGGAGGCAGCGTTCGAAGCAGGTTCACGTCGCACACGACCGCCCCCGGCTGGTGGATCGTTCCGACGAGGTTCTTGCCGTGCGCGAGGTTGACGCCGGTCTTGCCTCCGATCGCGGCGTCCACCTGGCCCAGCAGGGTCGTGGGCACGTGCACCACCGCCATGCCGCGGTGATAGGTCGAGGCCACGTATCCGGCCAGGTCGGTGATCACTCCGCCGCCGAAGCCCACAACGAGGTCGTGACGATGCGCTCCTGCGGCCGCCAACTCGTCGTAGAGCCGCTGTGCGCCGGCGAGCGACTTCGAGACCTCCCCCTCGGGCACGTCGCTCCAGTGCACGTCGAGGCCGCGCTGCCCAAGCGAGTCGAGCGAGGCGCGCGCGCTCCGTCGCAGCGATGGATGCGACACGACGAACGCCTTCTCGGCATCGGGAAGCGGCGGCAGGTAACCGCCGAGGTGGGATGCCGCGCCACTGCCGACCACCACACTGTAGGGGCGCCCCGGCACGGCGACGGTGACGCGCCGAACCTCCGCAGCGGGCACGGGCGGCGACGCGCGCCGTTGCAGCTCCGCGACGATGTCGGCTACACGCCGCCCATCCGTCGCCACGGTCACGTCGGCGACGCGCTCGTAGAGTCCCCGCCTGCGCTCGTAGAGGGCCCTGGGATCGCCCACGGCGAGCATCGGCCGGCCGCCGTCGGGGCCGATCCTCCGCAGCGCCTCGCCGTAGCCGACCTCGAGATACGCGACCGTCGCCCACTCGAGTGCCCCGCAGGTGATGGGATCCTCGAGCGCGCCCCCACCGAGGGCGATCACCGCGTCTGCTCCCCCGAGCAGGTCGGTGGCGACCTCCCGCTCCAGCCTGCGGAAACCCGGCTCACCCTCAGTCGCGAAGATGTCGGCTATCGACGCGCCTGCCCTTCTCTCGATCTCGTCGTCGGAGTCGACGAACGGCATGCCGAGGCGCGCCGCCAGCAGTCGGCCTACCGTCGACTTGCCGGCGCCCATGAAGCCGACGAGAACGATCACGAGATGGCTTCGTCGGGCGAGTGACCCATCGCCTCGGGGAGACGGGAGGCGACGCGTTGCCGGTAGCGAGCCACCGACGCCTCCAGGTCGCCCACCGTGTCGCCTCCGAACATCTCGAGCACCGCGTCGCCGAGGACGAGGGCCACGACGGCCTCGCACACGACCCCCGCGGCCGGAACCGCACACACGTCGGTGCGCTCCTGGAAGGCTTCGTCGGGTCGGCCCGTCGCGAGATCGACGGTGCGCAACCGCTTCTTCAGGGTCGACAGCGGTTTCATCGCGGCGCGCATCCGCAACCTGCCGCCCATCGTCATGCCGCCCTCGGTCCCGCCGGCGCGCCCGGTCGCTCTCGTGAGATCGGGCTCGATCTCGTCGTGCGCCTCGGTGCCTCGGCGCGCCGCGACCTGGAAGCCGTCGCCGATCTCCACGCCCTTGATCGCGGGCACCGCCATGAGCGCTCCCGCGAGACGTCCGTCGAGCTTGCGGTCCCAGTGCACGTGGGAGCCGAGACCCGGAGGGACCCCCTCGACCACGACCTCGACGACGCCGCCCAGCGAGTCGCCCGCGGCGCCGGCCGCCTCGATCTCCGCCACCATCGCGTTGGACGCGGCAGGATCGAGACAGCGCACCGGCGACGAATCGATCGCGGCAAGGTCTGTCGCCGCGGGGACGTGCCCGCGGTCGTCGACGGCAGCACCACCGATGCGCACGATGTGAGAGATGACGGTGATGCCGAGACGTCCGAGGAGTGCCTTCGCGAGCGTGCCGACCGCAACGCGCGCCGCGGTCTCGCGTGCGCTCGCGCGCTCGAGCACGTTGCGGGCATCGTCGAAGTCGTACTTGAGCAGGCCCGGCAGGTCGGCGTGGCCGGGTCGAGGCTTGGTGAGCCGTCTGCCGCCGGGCTCTCCCTCGATCGTCATGACGTGCTGCCACTTCGTCCATTCGCTGTTGTGGATGACCACGGCCACGGGCGTGCCCAGCGTGAGCCCACCCCTGAGGCCCGCCATCACCTCGAGCGCGTCCTTCTCGATCTTCATGCGGGGCCCACGTCCGTAGCCATGACGCCGCCTCACGAGCTCGTGAGCGATGTCGTCGACCGCCACGGGAAGCCCGGCGGGCAGACCTTCGAGGATCGCGACGAGCCCGGGACCGTGCGATTCTCCCGCAGTGAGGTACCGGAGCCGACCCATCACGCCATCCTCGCAGCTACTTGAGGATCTCCTCGCCCTCGCAGAGGGTGAACTGGTCGTCGCCGTAGAGCATGCTGGCGCACTCGCCGGAGGCGGAGATGAGCTTGAAGTTGTCGGCGAACGCCTCGCCCTCGTCGGCCGTATAGACGGTTCCGTCGACCTCGACCTGGGCGCGCGCCCCCCCACCCTTCTCATAGACGTCGATCACGCTCACGCGATGGCCCTCGATCGTCGTGCCGCCGTCGTCTCCGCCGCCGGTGCCGTCACCCGACCCGTTCGTGCCGGTCGTTCCCGAGGTCGTTCCCGAGGTCGTTCCCGCGGTCGTTCCCGCGGTCGTGCCGCTCGAGGCGCTGATGAGCGGATCGAAGGGGTCGCGCGACGCGAACACCTCGAAGGTCTCGACCGGGCCTCCTGCGCCTCCGGAACCGCCGCCCCCGCCTCCCGGCTGGTCCGCGGGGGCCGGGGCCGGCCGGGGCGTCGCCGGCTCCGCGGCGGGGACCGGCGAGGGCGTCTCCTCCTCGGGCGCGCCGCCATCGCGCAGCACGAGGAACCACAACAGGAACAGCAGCACGGCGGCAAGGCCGCCCATGATCGCGAGCTGCCGCGGCGCAGGCCGTGAGCGGGTCCCGGTCTCTTCAGATGTCGTGGCCATCTCGCTCCTAAGGCGTCGTCGGTGCCGGGGTGGTCGTCGTCGTCGGCGCGGTGGCCGCGTCGGCCGCTCCCTCGGGCAGCTCGAAGAAGACGCGCGCCGCGATCTGCACGTCGATGCGCCCGTTCTCTGCGGCCTCTTGGTTGTCCTCGACCCCCGTCATAGTCAGCACGTCGATCCGGAGCGCCCGGTCGAGGTCGTAGAGCCGCCGCACGAAGTCCTGCACCGCGAAGTAGCCGCCCTTGGCGCCGATCGTGGCGCGCACCTCGGCCAGCGGCGCCCCCTCGGGCGGCTGCTCGGGAAGGTCGGGGGTGATCTGCACGAACCCGACCCCGGCCTGGTTCGCCGCCGTCTGCACCTGGAAGATGAAGTTCGCGACGTCGTTGTCCGCCGGAACCAGCTCCCGGAACCGGTCCAAGGTCGCCTGGAACTCCGGCGCGTTGGCCTGGAGCGCCTCGAGCCGGTCGAGGTCCACCTGGAGCTGCTGGGTGCGGTCCTTCTCGGCCTGGGTCTGCGCCTGCACGTCGCCCAGCTCCCCGGCGCGCGGCTTGATGATGAAGAAGAAGAAGAGCAGCAGCACCAGAGCAACACCGGCGCCCGTCACGATGATCTGGTTGCGACCGGTCACGGGTTGAGCCCTTCCTGGAAGCGAGCGCTCGCGGCCCGCTCGTTCAGCTCCAGCGTGCTGTTGAAGTCGAACACCGTGCCGCTGTCGCCGAGGTCGGCCTCCGTCGCGTCGCTCAGCCACGGGGCGTCGAACTCCTCGGCATCGCCGAGACGCATGAGCCACTTCGCCACGCCGGGCATGGACAGCGAGCGGCCGGTGAACTGGATGCGGCCGAAGGGCTGTCCTTCGGCGATGCGCACCGCCGCGGTCTCGGTGCCCACGGCCGTGGCGCCTTCCGTCTGACCCGCGGACGCCGCCAGGTTGGTCAGCCATATCTCGCCGGGCACGAGCATCGCGACCTCCGTCAACACGGCCGGCCACGCGACGTCGCCGGCCATGACGGTGGTCAGCGCCGCTTGCTTCTCGTTGACCTCGGCCTCGAGCTGGGCGAAGCGCTGCAGCGAGTCGATCTCGGCCTGGAGCACGTCGCTGTCGGCCCGGGCATTCGCCAGCTCTCGCCGCGCGTCTGCCACGCGCATCCCGAGCACGAGCCAGTAACCCAAGAGCAGGGCAAGCACGACGAGGCCTGCGACGACCACCAATCCGAGGGAGCGGCGCTGCCGGCGGCGCGCGAGATGGCTCTCGGGCAGCAGCTCGATGCGCCGCATCATCTCGCCGTGCTCCCCGTTGCGAGGCCGACCGCGGTCGCTATGACCGGCTCGATCTGCGCCACCTGCTCCTCGGTGAGCCCGGACTTGGAGACGTCGAGGTCGGCCAGCGGCGTGGCTCGCTGCACGGGCACGCGCAGCGTCTGCTCGAGCTGGGTGACGAGGCCCGGGGTCAGCGAACCTCCGCCGGTGACGATCACCGAGGCAAGGGGTTCGCTGTCCTCTTGCGACGAGTAATAGTCGAGCGAGCCCCGGATCTCCTCGACGAGGTTGTTCACTCTCTCGCGCAGCACCCGCTGGGACTCGGCGGAGCCG
Source organism: Actinomycetota bacterium (assembly GCA_046262355.1). Lineage (GTDB taxonomy): Bacteria > Actinomycetota > CADDZG01 > CADDZG01 > WHSQ01 > DATADD01. Next base: position 53,396 of record JBHEMX010000015.1, read on the forward strand.
ACGCCTCGCCCGAGATCGAACTTCAGCGCCTCGGCCTCGTCGAAGGCGATGCCCAGGTGCTCGGCCAGGGCCGCGGTGGGATCGTCTCCCCCGAGGAGCAAGATGCGCACGAAACGGGGTTCGCCGTTGTGATGAACGACCACGTTCGTGACCCCCGCGCCGACGTCGACGACCGCCTCCGCGCCGGCGACCCCATACTCGGCGCGCGCAGCCGCGCTGACCGCACGAGCCGCCGCGAGGGGCGCGAGGTCGACGCCCGTGGGGTCGATGCCGCCCGCCGACGTGACCTCGACGAAGGACTCGATCATCTCCGTCGCTGCGGCCACCAGGAGCACGCGCATCATGTGCTCGCCGTTGTCTGCGACATGATCATCGAGGATCTGGAAGTCGAGCTCGGCGGCGTCCACCGGCATGGGGATGTGGTCGGCGACCTGGAAGCGCAGCGAGTCGCGGAAGTCCTTCTCCTCGAGGTAGGGAAGCTCGACCTGACGCACGACGACGCGCTGGTTGGCGACGCCGATCACCGCCTTCTTGGTGCGCAGCCGCGCACGCTTCCACAGTTGGGCGATCGCCTCCGAGACGGCGCCGGGGTCGCGGATCTCTCCATCCGCTACGGCGCCTGCGGGAAGCGCAACCTGGCCGAAGCCGGCGAGGGAGTGTTTGCCCTTGGCCGAGACGACGCGCGCGGCGCGCACTGCGCTGGTGCCGATATCGAGACCGACCGCGGCCGACGAGCCCAACCCCATCACGCCTCTCCCTCTACGGACACGGCCCGGTCGTTGAGGTAGCGCTCGACGTCCTTCTGCCGGATGCGGTAGTTCTTGCCGACGCGGATGGCGGCGAGCTGTCCCGCTTTGATGAGGCGGTAAACGGTCATGTTCGACACGCGCATGACCCGGGCGACCTCTCCGACGGTGAGCAGGGGCTCATCGAACTGAGGTCCGGCCATCAACCACCTCCCCTACCCTCGTCACGCCGCCCGGCGTGGGGCCCTGCCCCTCCTTCTCAATGGGGCGCAGACCCAACAACTGTTAACAGAATCAGTCAACAGATGCCTTCGGCCCCCAACGCACCGGACTTTAGAGTTACAGCGCTGTAATTGCGGAGGCTCGATGGCTCCGGGAAGCAGCCCCTTAGCGGTCGACCTCCGTCCACCGGTGGCTCGTGTACTGGAGCCACGGGCCGGGCATGCGGTTGATCCAGCACTGGTCGATCTGCCACGTGCCGTTCCCGTTGCTCTCGAACGATTTAGACAGGACGGCGCCGTTGAACACGAAGCTTCCTTGGTTGTCGACCCTCCCCTCGGGAACGACGAGCGTGCCGGAGAGTTGCGGTGACTCGATGCGGAAGCTCCCGTTGCGCACGATGATGAACGCAGACTTGCCCGTGTCGCAGGACCACCACGAGGCCTTCCAGTGGATGAGGTTGTCGGTCATCGCCTTCGATGGATCCTGATAGTCGAAGTAGGCCACGAAGTCCCCAGGAAGCCCGCCGACGTCGCCGTCGGAGATCCCGTTCGTGAGGCTCGTGCTCCAGACGGCCCCTCCCTTGATGCACGACGGGGTGCCGGAAGTGGGGATGAGGCAGTAGATCCCCGACAACTTCGCTTGCTCCTTGAGCGTCTGGTATTGCGTGTCCGAGAGGTACGCGAGTTCGTCCGAAGGCTTCACTCGCTCGAGGTCGTCGAAGGTGAACTTCGAGGTCGGCGGCGGCGCAGAGCTTTGCCCGGGACAGGCAGCCGTGCCGCCTGGGATGGCGCCGCCGGACCCGCTCTGGTCCCACTGGGACTGACCGGCCGCTCCCGGGGAGCTGCCCGTGGTTCTATTTGCCGTGCAGTTCAGGGTCTGTGCGACGCTGTGCTCCGGAGCGTTGCCCGCGTAGACCACTCCTGTGCTGTGCACCGCGGTCCGAGCCGCGGTGGTGGCGCTGAGGCCGGGCCAGAAGTCACTCAGCTTGTAATAGGGGTCCGATCCTACGAAGGCCAATTTGTCGCGACCGGTGATGTCTTGATCGCTGATCAGGCTCGCGTAAAGTTGTGGGTTCCCCCCGACCGTCACCGAGTGAGCGAAGACCCCGACCGGAAGCCCCGCCCCCGTCACCTTGACGACCTGGCGGACGCGGCGCGTGGCCTCTGGGGACGTCCCATCGGACGTGATCGTGAAGTACTGAGGCGCGCTGTAACGGGGCGGGGAGGTGGAGGGACAGACCGCGGCGGGGTCGCCCTTCGAATCCGACAACGTCATCGTTGCGTAGTAGCTACCGTTGCCGATCGAGCCGCTGCGCGCGAACTTGCCAGGGGTCCCGACGCAGGAGCTCGCCAGGTCGGCCCAGGTCACGCTCGGCTTGGTGACCTCGAGCATGACGCGATCCACGCCCGCCTCCGCATATGACAAGGCATCCGCCGCCTTGCGGTCGTCCGTGCTCGCACGCAAGTTTTGGATGGATATGAATGCGGCGGTCGAGGCAAGCACCGAGAGGGCCGCGCCTATCAGGACCACCGTGACCATGGCAACCCCTCGTTCATCTTGCCGCGGCGCCCTCGAGTGCGTGTTCATCACCTTCGGTTCCTGAGCTGGGCCTCGGCATAGAAGTCCGTCGATCTGCTCCTATCGGCAAGCCGCAGGGCGAAGCCGACGTTGCTGACGTAGGAGAGCTCGGGGTAGTCGAGTTGACCGTTGCCGTTGCCCACCTCTACCGACACTCCGTGGCTTGGTGCCGCGTCGAGCTCCTGCCACGACGTGATCCCATCAGCGTCCCAGTCGTACGCAAGCTGATTGCTGGAGTACGAGAAGGCGTTCTTGCCCGGGATCTGCGCCACGCCGGTTGCGAGCGTCTCGGGTGTTCCGCCGGGAACACCGAGCGTGATCACCTGCTGAGCCTGGTCGAATGTATAGATCTCGATCTCGTGGTCTCCCGCGGAGTTCGGGCTTTGGTAGGTTCCGTCGCCGTTGAAGTCGATCTTGATCCTGAACGTCTTGTCGGTCGCACCTTCGATCACCTGCGCTTCGCGGGTGTCGCGCACCATGCGGTTCAAGCCCAAGCGGGCCTCTTGCGCGATCGACGACACCGACCGTGCCGTTTGCGTGCCACGCAGACCCGAGAAGAGCACCTGGTAGAACGCCGCAGCCGCGAGCGACAGCAGCATCATCGCGACCAGGATCTCGACGAGAGTGTAGCCGTCGTCTGATCGGGCGCCGTTCACCGCTTGTCCACCGCCTCACACCTGAGGTTCCCGACGGAGACGCGCAGCCCGGAGCCGGGATACGCGGCGGGGTCTGCGTTCAGCGGCACGGTGTCGATGCGGATCGCGCCGCCGATCGTCGCCGTCCGCGACCGGCCTGCGGAGTCCTTCGAAGTCCCGTTGGAGGAGACGTTGTAGAGGCTCGACCAGCTCGATAGGTAGCCGCTGTTGGTCCCCGACTTGACCAGGTAGACGTCGCTGGCGACGTCGGACCCGTCGTAGACGAGGGTGTTGGCCGCGATGCCGGCCAACGGATCGGAGAGAAGGCTGCCCGAGAGAGGCACCTGAGTGCTGTAGCCGCCGTCCAAGGCGTTGTTGTTCGTCGTGTCCCTCCAGTAGCGAAGCTTCGCGGTCCATGTCGCCGACGGGTCCGGCGCGCTGGGGGCTCCCGTAGCCGTACAGGTTGTGGTGGCGGTGAACTCGTCGATCACGACCACGCCCCCCGGCGCAAAGGTCGTGGGCAGCAGACGAAGGTCGTAGAGAGACACGGTCGCGGTGGTGGCAACGGATCTGTTGCCCGCCGTGAGCGCGGTCGTCACCGCGCTGGTCGAGCCCGTGAGCCCGGACTGTCCGGTTGCCGTCCTGGGCCTCAACGAGAACATGTGCCTCGAGCCGTCGAGAGCGAGCTTGATCGCATCGAACGGAAGCTGAGGATTGACCCACAGGTCCTCGAGCAGCGGGGACTGAGAGTAGACGAAGCGTCCCTGAGCGGTCGGCAACTCGCTCGCCACCCTGGCCTGAAGGTTGTCCGCGGTCGTCCCGTCGAGCCCTGCGACGGCCGGCGTTCCGACCACGCTGGGGTGCAGAAGCTGGCACCCGTTCGGGGACGGGCAGGACGCGGTGGCGCTCGCCGTGGTCGCATCGGGGGGGGCTTGATAGGCGGCCTGCGCGCCGTCCACCGGCACGTACGAGGGATCCGTCGGAGTGGGATTCAGCACGGCGCTCCCCGCATCAACCGTCTGGGATGCGGTCGACGTCTGGCGGGTCGAGATCTGTGACTGGGCCGTGCCGCCCGTCGCGATCAGCTCGCTCGGGGCTCCTCCGGCATCCTTGAAGGTCGTCAAGACGCGCACCCCGTAGGCGATCGCGGCGTCGCCGCTCACTCTCGTGCCGCCGAAGGTGCGATCGCTGAGCAGGGTCGTGAGCGAGAAGCTCTTGTCTCTCGCACCAACCTTCCAGCTCGTCGAGACCACGATCTTCAGCAGCTGGCTCGGCGCCCGGTCCGAGCCGGGTGTGGCCGTCGTGGGATCCCACCTGTAGGTGCTCGCCGGCTCAGTCGGCGTGTAGCTGGTCGTCACGGTTCCCGAGTCCACCGGCGTGACGAACTGCGCACGGAAGCTGATCGTGTGTCCTGCGGGGATGTTCTTGGGGCACGCCGGGTTCGTCGAGGTTGAGCTGCACGTCGTCGTGAACGTGTAACGCAGATCCGGATCCGTCGATCCCCCGACATAGACGCGGTTAGTCGACTGCGTCGCCGCGGCGGGGAAATAGAAGTCCAGGACGTCCACTCGCTTGTTCTGCGCCGAGTACGCGACGAAATACGGCAGCCCCCGGATCCGTTCCATCCCCTTCACGGTGAGGTTCTTGCCGAGCGCGTAGGAGTTCCCCACAACCGATGCCCGGATGGAGCTCGAGATAAGGGGCACGAGCCCGGTGGTGATGATCGCGAAGATCATCAGCGCCGCCATGACCTCAACGATCGACAGCCCGCGCTCGTCCGACATGAGCCTGGGGGCCGGCATGGTTAGCTCACCCGTCCGGTAAGCGCCGTCACGCCGACGGTTCTCGTCCGGTCCAGCGCCGGCTGCCTGAGGGTGACGGAGCCGGCAGTTGCCGTCCCGCGGGCGTAGAAGAACGACATGCGCGCAGTCGACGCGTTGGCGACCCCGGCGGTTTGCAGCGCGCTGCGACAGGTCGTGATGTAGGCGCTCGGCACATCGAAGTTCTGAATCGCGCTTACCGTCACGCCGGCATCGAACGTCCGGATCCCGGCGGAAGCGCAACTGTTCGACCCCGCGTTGTATCGGACCACGCCCCACGTGGACGAGCCCTGGATGAACCACCCCCCGTAGACGATCGGGTGGCTCTCGGACTCCGCGCGCTGTTGCAGCTGCCGGAGCTGGGAACGTATCTCGCCGGCTGCGCCGTCCAGCCCTTGGTTGAGCCAGAAGGTGCGGAGCGCGCCGGCGGACAGTGCGAGAAGAACCGCAGACAGCGTGATGGCCGCCATCAGCTCCACAAGCGTGAATCCGTCTTCCCTGCGCACGCGCTATCGCACTCCTTCCACGATCCGAGTCTCACCACTCATCGGTCCGATCCGCCGTGAACTTCACCTCTGTGAGGTGAGGTTGATACCTGTGCTCGAAGGGACCACCCGAACCGACCAAGGAAGCTGCCTTCGTCCGTAGTCATTTGGGGTCAGGCCCGCGCTAGGGGCAGGCGCCTGCCCGCGGACGCCCGGTCGAGCTCGCGAAGTGCCACGTTTCATCGAACTTGGCGTGCGTGGCTTGGATGCAGTACTGCTTCTCCGTCGTCGCGAGCGTCAGTGCGACGACGGACGTGATCCTGAGGCCCTCCTCGCTCTTCAACGCGCCGATGGTCGGAGGACCTGCGCTGTAGTCGCCTTGGCGACCATCTGCGTAGGACTCGAGGGCGGTGGAGGCCTCCTTCAGCGAGGATTGCATCTGAGCCCTGTAGGCTCCCTCCCTCTGCCTCAGGAAGATGGGCACCGCGATCGCGGCCAGCACCGCCAGGATCAAGATCACGACCATGATCTCCACGAGCGTGAACCCGGCCCGACCTCTGATCCCGCGGGTCGCGCGATCGAGCATCGATGTCGATCGTTCGTCTTGGCTCATCACTACACCTCGAGGTTTGCGTTCGGGAGGGCGGTTTGACCGATGTCCATAGATGCTCTCGGCCATTCGAGGAAGAGCATCGATCCGACCGCTGAACGTTTTGTGCACACGTGGCAACGTCGGCCGCAGTCGACCGCTTTGGTACCGGCCCTGGAACAGGGCAAGAAGGGCGGAGGAATCTCCGCCCTTCAAACTCTACAGAACGTACTACACCTCTTAACTAACAGGCCGCCTGTTCTGGCTTGCCGACGGCGCTGTCGAACTTCCACGTCTCGCCGGTTAGCTGAGTGTGCGTCGCCTGCAGACAGTACGAGTTGGCGGTCAAGGTCGCCGCAGGGATCGTCACGGTCACGTCGCCTCCGGCCGCCAGGCCTTCGTTCTTCAGGCCCGCGACGCTCGCGCCCACGTAGCTGCCGTTGTTGCCCGTCGAGTAGGACTCGATCGCCGTGGCGCCGCTCCGCAGCGCCGACTGCACCTGCGCCCGGTAGCCCTTCTGCCTCTGGTTGAGGAACACCGGGATCGCGATCGCCGCCAGGATGGCGATGATCAGGATCACTACCAGGAGCTCGATGAGGGTGAAACCGCCCTCACGCTGCTCCCGCATTGCGTGGAATCGCTGGAACATTCCAGCACCTCCCCTTCCTGTCCCTGCAGCCGGGTAGGGACGACGACTGGTGACCGTTGCGCTCTTTCGCCTGAGCTCGAACGGTCCGTCGTTGGACCGTCCTCGCTGCAGGTAGCCCGGCCGGCCTATGCGGCTCCGTGGCTTTGCGTCCCCGCCTTGCGACGGGTTTGCCTTTTTCTGCGCTACAAGGTTCCGGCTTGCATTCGTTGTATCGGCACGTCCCATGACGGCTTTAGCCGTTTCAGACTGGAAATTCGTTACTTGCCGGGAGTACTTAGACGATGCGCACTGTCGGCTACTCGATCAAGTCGTAGATCGCGAACATCGGCATGTAGAGCGCGATGACCATGCCTCCCACCAGGCCTCCGAGGCCCGCGATCATGAGCGGCTCGATCAGCGCGGTGAGCGACTCGGTGGTCGACTCGACCTCTTGGTCGTAGAAGTCACCGATCTTGTCGAGCATCGCGTCGAGAGCTCCTGTGTCCTCCCCCACCGAGATCATCTGCACCACCATCGGGGGAAAGACGCCGTGTTTCTCGAGCGGGCTCGACATGGACTCGCCACCTCTGACGCTGTCCTTGACGTCGAGCGCGGCCCGTCCCAGCACCTCGTTGCCCGTGGTTGCGGCCACGATGTCGAGCGCCTGGAGCACGGGGACGCCCGCTCGCAGCAGCAGCGAGAGCGTTCGAGAGAAGCGCGACAGCGCGATCTTCTGAAACAGGCCACCGAATACCGGCAGCCTCAACTTGATCTGATCCGTGCGCAGCAGGAACTCGTTGTTCGACAGTCGCAGCTTCTTATAGGTGATGAAGCCACCGATGGAGAGCGCGACCATGATGGGTACGATGATCTTTGCCTGGTTGCTGGCGAAGACGAGGACCTTGGTGGGAAGCGGAAGCTCGCCGCCGAGGTCCTTGAACATCGCCGCGAACGTCGGCACGACGAAGATCAGCATGACGATCAGCAACATGATCGAGATGGCGGTCACGATCACCGGGTAAGTCATCGCAGACTTGACCTTCTGACGAAGCTTGTAGTCCGCCTCGAGCGTTTCCGCCACGCGCACGAGCACGACGTCGAGCTGCCCGCCGGTCTCGCCCGCCTTCACCAGCGAGACATAGAGCTTGCTGAAGACCTTGGGGTGCTTGGACATCGCGGCCGAGAGGCTCGAGCCGCGCTCGATGTCGTCTCGCAGTGCCGAGATGGCCTTTCCCAGCGTTGGATTCTCCGACTGCTCCGCCAGGATGATCAGCGACCGCAGCAGCGACAGGCCGCTGTTGATCATGGTCGCGAACTGGCGCGAGAAGATCGCCAGGTCCTTGAGCTTGACCCTCTTCTCCTTGAGATTGATCTCCATCTTGAAGCTGACCTTCGACTCCTTGGAGATCTGCAGGGGCACCATGCCCTGCTGGCGCAGGCGCGCCGCCACGGCGCCCTCGCCGTCGGCTTCCATCTTGCCCTCGATGACCCGGCCCTCGCCGGTCCTCACCCTGTATGCGAAGGAGTCGGCCATCGCCTATCCCCTCCCCGCCAGTCGGTTGAACTCCTCGATGTGATGCGCCCGCTCGAGCGCCATCTCGTAGTTCACGGTTCCCTTCTTCACGAGCTCTGCGAGGTGCTGGTCCATGACCTGCATCCCGAACTTGGAGCCCGCCTGCATCGAGGTGTAGATCTGGTGCGTCTTGCCCTCGCGAACCAGGTTCCGGACGGCGGGAGTCGCGACGAGGACCTCGGCCGCCACGGCGCGCCCCTTGCCGTCCGCCGTCGGAACGAGCTGCTGCGAGATGATCCCCGCGATCGTCCCGGCGAGCTGGATGCGGATCTGCTCCTGCTGGTGTGGCGGGAAGACGTCGATCACGCGGTCGATCGACTGCGGAGCGTCCTGAGTGTGCAGCGTCCCGAACACGAGGTGCCCCGTCTCGGCCGCGGTCAACGCGGTCGAGATCGTCTCGAGGTCGCGCATCTCTCCGACGAGGATGACGTCGGGGTCCTGACGCAGCACGTGCTTGAGGGCTGCGGCGAACCCGTGCGTGTCGCTTCCAACCTCCCGTTGGTTGACCACCGCCTTCTTGTGCTGGTGGAGGAACTCGATCGGGTCCTCGACCGTCATGATGTGCTCGGGACGGTGCGAGTTGATGTCGTCGATGAGCGCGGCGAGCGTCGTCGACTTACCGGAACCGGTGACCCCGGTGACGAGCACCAGCCCGCGCCGAAGATGTGCGAACTCCTTGACCGTCGACGGGAGGCCGAGCGCGTCGACCGTCTTGATCCCGTAGGGGATGAGACGCAGCACCGCGCCCACCGCGTCACGCTGCTGGAAGACGTTGACGCGAAAACGCGCCTTGCCGGGCAGGGCGTAAGAGACGTCGAGCTCGAGGTTCTCCTCGAACATCTCGCGCTGCTTCTGCGTCAGCATCGAGTAGATGATGTCCTGGAGGTCCTTGGGTGTGAGCTTGCGATAGCCCGCGACCGGCCGCAGGTCTCCGAAGACGCGCACCGTGGGCGGGAGGCCCGCGGTGAGGTGGAGGTCCGAGGCCTGGCCCTCGAGCACGGCGAGGAGGAACTCCGCGAGGTTGGGGTCCTTCTCCTCTTCCTCGTGCCGCGCGGCCGCCGGCTCCGCGAGCGGCGCCGCCTCGACCATGGGGACGTCCTCGGGACCGAACGTGCCGGCCGCATCGGGGGCGTTCGACGGGAGGGACGGCGCCGGCGGCGCTCCGGGTCCTGCGGGGAAGGGAGAGTGGCCAAAGGGCGAGTCCCCTCCTCGAGAGGGGGCCACCGGCGCCTCGGGATGGCCCTGGGGAGGAGCGAAGGGCGACAGCACGGCCGCCACCTCCGGGCCCCCGATCGCCTGCAGGTCCTGCGTTGCCACCAGGCCGCGCTCAAGCAGGAGCTGACCGAGGGACTTGCCGGTCCTCTCGGCCTCCTCTACGACGGGACGGATCTCGTAGGGCGACACGAGCCCGCGGTCGACGAGCTCTTGGTCCAACGGCTTGTTCGTCTGCGTCATGTGCACACTTCCTCACCGTCGGGTGGTCGCGCACGGCCCTGGTCGCTCGAGTGGGTCCTCAGGCGCCATATCGAGCGCTCACGACCCACTCGGCGGGCTCGCTTCTCCATGGTTGTATCGGCCGCCCGGCGAAGGGATTGAGCTCCTCTTCCCGTGAACGCCCGGATGCCGAGCCCGACGCACCAGAAACGGGTGTGGGGCGGAGCCGCCCCACGCACCTCTCACACGACGACGCGCAGGGTCTCCTCGATCGAGGTCTGGCCCATCTTGACCTTCTCCATGCCATCCTCTCGCAGCGTCGCCATGCCTTGCTCGACCGCGATCCTCTTGATCGCCTCTGAGGACGCCGCCTCGACGACCATCTTCTCGATGTCCTCGCTCACGGTCATGACCTCGTGCAGCGCCATGCGGCCCTTGTAGCCGGTGTTGCCGCACGCCGAACAGCCCACGGCGCGGAACAGCTCCGGGATGCCCTCGTCCGCGTCGAACGGGAAGCTCGCCGCGGTGAGCTCCTCCTCCGTCGGGGTGTACGCCTCGCGGCAACGCGAGCACAGCTTGCGGGCGAGCCTCTGGGCGAGCACGCAATCGAGCGCCGAGGCAACGAGGTAGGGCTCGATCCCCATCTCGACGAGGCGCGTGAGCGCGGAGGGAGCGTCGTTCGTGTGCAGGGACGACAGCACTAGGTGACCGGTGAGCGCGGCCTCGGTCGAGATCTGCGCCGTCTCCCGGTCGCGGATCTCGCCGATCAGCACGATGTCGGGATCGGCTCTGAGTATCGACCTCAGCGCCGACGCGAACGTGAGTCCCGCCTTGGGGTGCGTCTGCACCTGATTGACCCCCCCGAGCCGGTACTCGACCGGATCCTCGACCGTGATGATGTTTACCTCGGGCCGGTTGAGGATGTTGAGCGTCGCGTACAGCGTCGTCGACTTCCCCGAACCGGTAGGTCCCGTGACGAGGATCTCTCCGTAGGGCTTCCTGTAGGACTGCTGGAAGCGGTGGAAGTTGCGCGGCATGAAGCCGAGGTCGGACAGCTCGAGGAGCACGCTGGACTTGTCGAGGATGCGCATTACGATCTTCTCGCCGTACACGGTCGGCAACGTCGCCACGCGGATGTCGATCGACTTGCCCTGCACGGTGAGGCCGATCCGCCCGTCCTGAGGGATGCGCCGCTCGGCGATGTTGATGTCCGCCATGATCTTGAGGCGGCTCGTTATCCCCGACTGCACCGCCTTCGGAGGACTCATGACCTCGTGCAGGACGCCGTCGATGCGGTAGCGGACGCGGAGGCCGCGCTCCTCGGGCTCGATGTGGATGTCCGACGCCCGGTCGTTGATCGCCTGCGTGATGAGCATGTTGACGAGCTTGATGATCGGCGCATCCTCGGCGCCGGCGGCGGTGAGCGCGGCCTCGAGATCCTGCTGCGAGACGTCCTGCTCCGCGGTCGCCTCCTCGACGAGGGTCTCCGCGGCGCGGTCGAGCCTGTACTGACGGTTGATGGTCGTGAGGACGTCGGCCTTCGTCGCGACGACGGTCTTGACCTCACGCTTTGTCATCGCGCGGATGTCGTCGACGGCCAGCACGTTGGCCGGGTCCGCCATGGCCACGATCAGCCTATTCTCGTCGAACCCGATCGGGATGCAGTTGTGTCTGCGCGCGACGGACTCGGGCACGAGGGCGATCGCCGACTGGTCGAGTTGCGCCTCGCCGAGGTCGACGAACTGGAGGCCGAGCTGGTCGGCGAGCACGGCCACGAGGCTCGCCTCCGTCACGAACTTGAGCTCGATGAGGGTGCGGCCCAGGGAACGGCCGGTCTGCGCCGCCTGGGTACGCGCCTCGTCGAGCTGCTGTTGATCGATCAGCCCACGCGCCATAAGCAGCTCATCGAGCTGACCGGCGGCGCGGACCGATGAGGTCATCGCCATGTCACCCGCGTGGTCCTTTCCCTTCCCCCACTCCCGTGGGTTATCGGGCGGAGCGCGCAGCTTCTAAAGGGACGTGCGCGGGGGCGGCGAGGGCCTCAGGATCGCCTGAAGCATGTGGGCGATGCGCTGCTCGAGCAGCGGATCGGCGTCGACCTCGATCTCGGTGCCATCCTCGAACGTGAGGAGCACGGGTGCGCGGCCCCCGCTCGGGCGCGCCGGCTCCTCGCCGGGAGCGGGGGCAGCGCTTGCGGACGGAGCCGCCTGGTCCTCGCCGGAGGCGGGCGCCGGGCTTGCGGGTGGAGGCGCGTGGTCCTCGCCCGGGGACGCAGGCCCCTCGTGCTCCGGCGGCGGAGGCGGTGGAACGGGGCGCGCTCGAGGCGGCGGTGGGGGCGGGGCCAACTGCCTCCGGGGGCGCTCGAGGCGCGGCTCCCTTTGCTGCGGACTCGCCGCGGGCCGGGCGCCGCGGCGGTACGCGTGCCGGCCCACAGGAGCTCTACGCGGGAGGAGCACCCTCAGCTTCTTCACGAGCCACGTCATGGCCTCACGCAACGCACTACCCGGCCTCGGACGACGACGCTCGCTCGAGCCGCTCGAGCACCCCGAAGAGGATCTGCAGCATGAGCGTCTTCACGTCCTCGCGCCGGCGCGGGTCGCAGCCGATGACGGCGACCTCGTCCGGGACGCCGAGCGCCGCCCGCACCTCCTCGAGCACCTTCGCGCGCGGCACGCCGGCGGCGTCCAGGTGGGTCACCCCGACCACGTAGGGGACGTCGGCGTAGAGCGCGAACGTCCCCAGCAGCTCGGCGGCGTCGTCGAGAGAGCCCTGGTCGCCGCCGCGCACGAGCAAGATGAACCCCAGCATGCCCTCGGAGAGGATCTCCCACATCACCTCGAAGCGCCGCTGACCCGGCGTGCCGAAGAGGAACAGCGCGAGATCGTCGGCGAAGGTGATCCGTCCGAAATCCATGGCCACCGTCGTGCGGCTCTTGAGCGCCTTGGCCCCGTCGCTCACGTCGCGCTCGGTGCCGACCACCGCGACCTCGCTGATCGTCTCGATGAGCGTCGTCTTGCCGGCGGCGAAGGGACCGGTCACCACCAGCTTCATCGGGCGCCGGGCGGCCCCGTCGCGCGACCGCTGGCGGCGGACCAGGGTTGCTCTCGAGCTCATGCGAGCTCCAGCACTAGGTGAGTGAGCAGAAAGTCGAATTCGGATGAGTTGTCATTCCAAACCCCCTGGTTAGGCGCTTGACTGGAGTCTGAGTTCGAGCGCGAACCATACTTTCAGTCACTCACCTAGAGACCCTTGACGCCGTCGATGAGCCTCGAGATGAGGCTCTTGGTGACCTGCTCGTCGTCCTCCACGCGCTTGCGGTCGTCGGGCTCGTCTGAGGTGCTCGTCTCGGCATCCGACGGCGCCGGCGTCGGGCGGGGGCGGGACGGCTCGGCCGCGCCGAAGAGGCCGGCGAGCTCACGCACCACCGCCGAGCGATCGACGGGCGCCTGGGGCGCGCGCTCCCCGGGTCGCTCGTCGGCGGCGGCGCGCTCCTCGGGCGCGCGGCGCGGCTCGGCGGCGCGCTCCTCAGGTGCCGGTCGTTCGTCACCCGCGGGCCCTTCGTCGGCCGCGGGTTGCTCCTCGGGCGCGCGCTCGCCCTCGATCCCGGGCTCCACGTCGAGGTCGTCGGGCCACGTCTCCTCGGGGGCCGCGCTCCCGAGCTCGTCGGCGGGCGTCTCCTCGGGGGCCACGACCTCGGGGTCCTGGAACCACTGGGCCGGCGGCGCGTCTGCGATCGTCGACTCGCTCACGGGTTCCTGCAGCGAGATTACGTCCGCCCGATGGACGAGCTCAGGATCGGCTTCGGCGAGGGGCTCGGGACCTGGCCCTCCCCGGTCCGAGACCTCGCTGTGGGGGCGCGCCTCCCCGGCGCGCGCCTCGGGCGCGTCCTCGGAGGCGGGCGCCGGATCCCCGCTCCGTTCTTCGCCATCTCGAGGCTGGTCGAGTGGAGGTGTTTCCATGGCGTGGTCCTCCTGATCGACGGGCGTCGCTTCGATCACCACTCGCTCCACCTCCGCCTTCTCCGCCTCGGAGCGCCCCGACCGCGTGGGTCCGAGCTCCGAACGGAGTTCCTCCGGCATGGTAAACGGTTCCAGCCAGGCAGGCTTGTCCGGGTCGGACTCGGCCCCGACCCTGCCCCTCCACGCCTCGCCTCGGGGTCGGCCGCCGGAGGCGAACGGATCCGTGACGATCTCGACGAGGCCCGCAGACACGAGCCCGTAGAGCGTCCTCATGGCGGCGAACTCGTCGACGCTTACCGTTGCGGCGATCTCGCGCACCGAGCGAGAACCGTCCACGAGGACGAGCAGACGCCACTCCTCGGGCGTGATGTTGATCTCGGCCGCCCCCTCGGGAGGCTTTATGGCCATGGCCATGACCGCGTCCGCCGACGGGATCCTGCGGCGGATGATCTCGAGCTCGTCGAGGCGACGCGACGCCTCCATGATCAGGTTCTCGACGCTCACCGCGACGGGGACCTCGGTCTCGATCTCGTCGCCGGGCTCCCAGCGGAACTCACCTCGCTCCCAGCGCAGGAGGTCGAAGACGGCATCCTCGGTCTGGCCCCGCACCGCATCCTCGAGGTCCTTCTCGGTCACGGCCCGGGACGCGACGAGGATCTTGCCCACCCGCTCGCCGCTGCCGACGTGCTCGTCGAGGGCGCGCCGGAGCTGCCCTTCGGTCAGCGCGCCGGAGCGCACGAGCTTCTGCCCGAGCGGCTCACGAACCAGGCTCGACTCGGCGTAGTAGACCTCACCCTTGTCGAAGAAGACCTTGCCGGCGCCCGCCCGCCGCTCGACGTCGAGCCGTCCCGTCTTGCGCGCGAGGGAGATCAGGCGAAAGACGTCCGCCAGCGCGAACTCGTCGAGAGTTCCGCTGAGCACTGCCTGCCTCCCCTACCCCCCCGGCGCGCTTACTGCCAGGTGGGGACCGAGGGCTCGGCCTGCGTGCCCTCCGCTGCAGGAACCGCGTCCTGCGCCGCGGCGCCGTCTCCGAAAGAGGCGCTCGAATCGTCGTGGCTCATGAGCGTCGCGATGCGCACCGCGGCGCGGCGCATCTCGAAGAGCAAGAGGCCGGCCTTGGCGGCGGTCGACGTCACCGCCACCAGAACCGCGTGCGGTCCGGCGGCCATGAGCACGATGTAGCCGTCCGAGCTCTCCACCAGCACCTGGGCGAGGTCACCCTTGCCGAGCCCGCTGGCGGCGCGCTCGCCGAGGATCAGCAGCGCCGCGCTCATGGCGGCGAGGCGGTCCTCCTCGACGTGTGCCGGGAGAGCCGAAGCCATGGGAAGGCCGTCCGAGCTGACCACTGCGGCAGCCTCCACCTCGGGGGACACGCCGAGGAACTCATCGAGTGCTTCGGCCAACTGATCGGCCCTGGTCATCCCTATCCTCCTTTGGAGAACACCCCGGGAGCGCTCCCGGATGCCCCTCGTCGCTGTTTCGGCACGAGGCTCGGCGAGTTGAGCCGCCCGCCCCGGCGGGCCCCTCCCCCTCACTCCGGCCTCGATCGCCGGCGCCCGGGGACGACCGCACCGTGCGAGCCCCCTGGTCCCTGAGCTTATCCAACTGTCGCCCCGGCAAGCTATGGGTTCGCGCAAGACGCTTCTGAGGCAGCCTCGATCATCACCTCGACGGGAGCATCCCGTCCCGTCCAGATGCGGAACGATCCCGCGCCCTGGCGCACGAGCATGCCGAGGCCACCCCACGCCGACGCGCCCGCGGCGCGCGCCCGCGCCAGTAGCGGCGTCTCCAGCGGTCGGTAGACGAGGTCGACGACTGCCTGTCCCTCGTGCAGCGCGACGCCCGCAAGCGGATCCTCTGCCCCCATCCCGAGCGGGGTTGCGTTGACCACCAGGTCGGCGCGCCCGACGGCCGCGCCGACCTCGGGCCACGCGGCCGCGCGCGCGCCGCGCGCCAGCGCCGCGATCGTCTCCGCCCGTGCGGCCCGCCGCCCGACGACGACGATCTCCTCGGAGCCGAGCTCGCCGAGCGCGTTCACGACCGCCCGAGCCGCTCCGCCCGCGCCGAGCACGACCGCGCGCATCCCGCGCGCGTCGATCCCCGCGTCGCGCGTGAGGAAGTCGCGGAACCCGATCACGTCGGTGTTGTGGCCGACGATCCGGTCGCCATCGCGCGCGATCGTGTTGACCGCTCCCATCCTGCGCGCGTCGTCGGCGAGATCGTCGAGCAGCTCCACGACGCTCTCCTTGTGCGGCATGGTGACGTTCGCCCCGAGCGCACCGAGCGCCCGCAGTCCCGCAACGGCGGCTGCGAGCTCGCCGGGAGGGACCGGGAACGCGACATAGGTCGCGTCGATCCCCAGGGCGCGGAAGGCGGCGTTGTGCATCGGCGGCGACAAGGTGTGCTCGAGAGGCCATCCCAGGACCCCTGCGAACGCCGCTCCACGCGCCGCGCTCAACATTCGAGCGACCGGTAGGCGGCCTTGTCGGCGAGGAACTCGTCGTAGGTCTCGCTGAACGCGTGCCTGCCGTCGCAGTCCGAGACGACGAAGTAGAGCCACTCGCCCGCGGCCGGAGCGGCGGCCGCCTCGAGCGACGCACGGCCCGGCGCGCCGATCGGCGTCGGCGGCAGCCCGGCGTGCTTGCGCGTGTTGTAGGGGGAGTCGACGGCGAGGTCGCTCACCGTCAGGTCCGCACCGCGCTCGCCGATCGCGTACGCCACCGTGGCATCGATGCCGAGCGGCATCCCGGCGCCCAGCCGGTTGAGGATCACCGCCGCGATCTTGGATCGGTCCGATGGCACCCTCGCCTCCGCCTCGATGAGCGAGGCGACGATCACCGCCTCGTAGGGGGAGAGTCCCATCCCCCGCAAACGCGCGAGATCGACCTCTTCGACCTGCGCCTCGGACTCGGCGACGAGCCTCTCCAGCAGGGAGCGCACGCCGGCATCCTCGCCTACCTCGTAGGTGGACGGCCACAGGAGCCCCTCGAGGGTGTCCACCGAGCGCGGCCGCAGCTTCGACCGCACCCGGCCCGACCTCGCGAGCCGCAGGAACCTGTCGCCGGACAACCCGGTGTCCTTCGTGACGACGCGCGCGAAGTCCGTGAGCCACGAGCCCTCCGGGAACGTGATCGTGACGACCTCGATCTCGGGACCGCGCGTAAGCGCGCCCAGCGCGGCGCGGGCCGTGAGGCCGCGGCGCAAACGGTAGCTGCCGGCCTGGATGTCGCCTGCGCCGCCGTCCAGATATGTGGCGAGCCTGAAGCCGAGCGCCGAGCGCACGACCCCCGCGTCCTCCAGCAACGTCCCTATGTCGCTCGCGCTCGCTCCGTCCGGGACCACGACCTCGACGCGCCGGCCGGGATCGCTCCGCCCCGTGACGCCGATCGAGCGCAGGAAGAGCAGCCCGCCTCCGCCGAGCAGCGCGCCGAAGGCAACGACGGTGCCCAGCGCGACCGTTATGCGACCTCGCCGCGTGAGTCTCATCTCGTTGCGTCCAGGTAGTCCTGGAGCATGATCTGTGCCGCGACGGCGTCGACGATGCGCCGGCGCGAACGCGCTTTCCCACCCCCGGCGCGCAGAGCGCGCTCGGCGACGATGGAGGTGAGCCGCTCGTCGAACTCGGAGATGGGAACGTCGAGGCGAGCCTCGAGGCGCGCAACGAACGCCTGCTGCGCTTCCATCGCGGTCCCCGGCCGTCCCGACAGCCCGACGGGCTTGCCCACGACGATCGAGCGCACACCGAGGTCCCGCACGATGGCCTCTATGCGCGCGACGGGGTCGCTCGATCTTGCGTCCACGACCTCGAGCGGGCGCGCGAAGCGCGTCTCGTCGTCGGCTATGGCGAGTCCCACCCTCCGCTCGCCCGGGTCGACGCCGAGGATCACCGCGTCAGCGCGTCGCGCGCCGCCTTGGCGACTGTTTCGATCGCCTCGTCGAGGCGGCCCGCGTCGGGACCGCCGGAGATCGCGAGCTCCGGCTTGCCTCCCGCGCCGCCGCCGAGAAGCTCGGCGCCCGGCGCGAGCAGATCGCGCGCCGAGAGGCCGCGCGCGGCAAGGTCCTTGCTCACCGCACCCACAAGGTTGGCGCGGCCGTCCCCGGCCGCGCCGAGCACGACGATCGAGGAACCGAGCTTGCCCTTGAGCTTCTGCGCCAGCGTGCGCAGCACATCCACCCCCACGTCGCGGCGAGCCACGACCAGTCGTGAACCATCCACGTCGACCGCCGCGTCGGCGAGGCGCGCCGCCTCCGCATCTGCGTCGGCGCGCTCGATCTCGGCGAGCCTCCTGTCCATGTCCTTCTGCGTCGCCACGAGCCTCTGGACGCGCTCAGAGACCTCGTCCGGACTTACTTTCAGCGTCTGCGCGACGTCCTGGAGTTGTGCAGCGCGCCGCTGCAGGAGCTCGACCCCATGGTGCCCGACGAGGGCCTCGACGCGCCGGAGGTTCGCTCCCACCGAGCTCTCGCCGGTGACGACGATCACGCCAATCTGGCTCGTGTGCGCAACGTGCGTTCCTCCACACAGCTCCTTGGAGTAGTCGCCGACCTCGACGACGCGCACGAAGTCTCCATACTTCTCACCGAAGATCGCCATCGCGCCGATCGATCGTGCAAAGTCGTAGCTCGTCTCGTAGGCGCGCACGCCGTCGTCGGTCATCACGAGGCCCTGGAGGTCGTCCGAGAGATCGGCCATCTGCTCCGGCGCGAGCGACTCGTAGTGGTTGAAGTCGAAGCGGAGCCGCCCCGGCTCGACCAGCGACCCGGCCTGCGTCGCGTGCTCGCCCAGCTTGTCGCGCAGCGCCCAGTGCAAGATGTGGGTCGCCGTGTGGGCTTGCATCGAGCCGCTCCTCCACGCCGGGTCGACGACCGCACGCACCTCGTCTCCGACGCGGATCTCGCCCGCGCGCACGATCGCCCTGTGACCGCTGAGCCCGGGGGCCAGAGGGCGGGTGTTGTTCACCGAGGCCGCGCCGGAGCTAGACGAGATCGTGCCGCGGTCTCCGACCTGTCCGCCTCCTTCGGCGTAGAACACCGTGCGGTCGAGCACGATGTCGACCTCGTCGCCCTCCGTTGCCGCCGGAATGCCGCGCACGCCGTCGCTTATCGCGATGACCTGGGTGCTGCAAGTGAGGTGCTCGTAGCCGATGAACTCGGTCGTCCCCTGCTCCTCGACGAGAGAGGACAGCACCTCGTTGGACCGCACGTCGCCCGAGCGGCGCGCCGCGCGCGCCTGCTCACGCTGCTTGGACATGAGCTCGTCGAAGGTGGCGAGGTCGACCGCGAGCCCTGCTTCGGTGGCGATCTCGCGCGTGAGGTCGACGGGGAAGCCAAAGGTGTCGTGGAGACGGAAGGCAACGTCTCCCTCGAGCGTTGTCTCACCCGCCGCTCGGGTGCGCGCGATGTCGTCTTCGAGCAAGCTCATCCCCTGCTTGAGTGTGGTGCTGAAGCGCTCCTCTTCGCGCGCCGCGACATCGGCGATGAAGTCGCGCTTGGCGCGCAGCTCGGGATAGGCGGCGCCGATGAGTTCGACCGTCGCCATGACCAGCTCCGGCAGGATCGGGTCATCGCGGCCAAGCAGACGCGCGTGACGCACGGCGCGCCGCATCACGCGTCGCAGCACGTAGCCGCGCTTCTCATTCGACGGCAGCACACCGTCGCCGATCAGGAAGGTGATGCCGCGCCCGTGGTCGGCGAGGATGCGCAGCCCGATGTCCGTGCGCCCGTCGCGGCCGTAGTCTCGCTTGACGAGCTCTTCGGCGCGCCGCACCATGCCGCCGAGCAGATCGGTCTCGTAGATCGAAGCGGCGTCCTGGAGCACCAGCGCGAGCCGCTCGAGTCCGGCTCCAGTGTCGATGTTCTTCTTAGGCAGCTCGGCGATCGGCTCGATCGCTGCGTTGCAGTCGTTCTGCATGAACACGAGGTTCCAGATCTCGAGGTAGCGATCCTCGTTGTCGGCGGGCCCCCGTTCGCTCGCGGGACCGAAGGACTCGCCGAGGTCGACGAAAATCTCGGACGACGGTCCGCATGGGCCCGCGATGCCCATCGACCAGAAGTTGTCCTCCTTACGCCTCACGACGCGCTGCGCCTTGACCCCGACCTCATCGATCCAGACGGCGTGAGCTTCGTCGTCGGTCTCGTAGATCGAGACCCACAGGCGCTCAGGGTCGATGCCCCATCCCTCGGTCACGAGCTCCCACGCCCACGGGCACGCCTTGTCCTTGTAGTAGTCGCCGAACGAGAAGTTGCCGAGCATCTCGAAGAAGGTGAGGTGGCGCGCGGTCTTGCCGACCTCGTCGATGTCGGGCGTTCGGAAGCACTTCTGGACGCTCGTGGCGCGCGCGAAGGCAGGCGTCTGCTCGCCGAGGAAGTAGGGCTTGAACTGATTCATCCCGGCGTTCGTAAGCAGCAGCGTCGGGTCGTCGGCGACGAGCGAAGAGGACTGGACTCGCGCGTGGCCCCGCTCGTCGAAGAACGCGAGGAAACGATCCCTGATCGTGCCGGAGTCCATCACCTCAGGTTACCGGCCCCGCCGCCGTGGATCGGGACCCTCAGAGGAGTTCTAGAACGTGGTGCGGGAGACGGCTCTCTTCTCGAGGCCCTCGTTGAGCTTGTCCAGCAAGCTTCCGGTGACCGCGTGCGGCGACATGCGAACCTTCTGGCGGTCGATCCAGCGGTCCGCCTCGAGCGCGGCGGCGACACCGACCAGCACCCAGAACAGCTTCCTCAGCAGGGTGAGCATGACGTAACCATACCGTGCGCGCCCGCGGCGCGCCGGGCCGGCTTCCGCGGCAGCCGTCTCCGGCGGGCCGCGCTGTATCGTCGCGGCGTGGATGCCAAAGCCTACGCTCATCACCTGAGGCGAGACGGGTTCCAGCTGGCCGACGTTGCCGAGGGCCATCTCGACGCCACCGTGCCCTCATGCCCCGATTGGAAGGTCGCCGACCTCGTGTGGCACACCGGCGAGGTGCACGACTTCTGGGGTCAGGTGGCGGCGAAGGGGCTTCAGGACCGCCACGAGGCGCGCGCGCCCGAGCGCCCGAGCGACCTCGAGCTGCTGTCGTGGTTCCGGGAGGGCGTGGAGCGCCTCGCCGAGATCCTTCAGAACACGGACCCGGCGCGCGAGGTGTGGACGTGGTCGTCGCAGAAGAACGTCGGCTTCGTCCAGCGGCGCATGGCACAAGAGACTGCCGTGCACCGCTGGGATGGGCAGGCCGCCGCCGGCGTGCCCGAGCCGATCGACGCCGAGCTGGCGGTGGACGGCGTCGACGAGTTCCTCGACCTGCACATGCCCGCCGACGCGAACCTCGACGGCGACGCCGAGGCCGTGCACCTGCACAGCACCGACGCCGCCGGTGAATGGGTGGTAGAGGTGCGCACCGGGGGGCTGGGCGTCAGGCGCGAGCACGGCAAGGGCGACGCCGCGGTGCGCGCCTCGGCGTCGGACCTCCTGTTGTTGCTGTGGCGCCGCATCGGACCGGACGACGTCGAGGTGCTCGGCGACCGCGCCGCGCTCAAGCGCTTCCTCGCGCGCACCGACCTCAACTAGTGCACCTTTGCGTAAGTCCCGTCGCCCCAGAACGGCCCTGCATCAGCGATGGCTGCGTTGCTCGTCGCGCACGTACCCTGCGGGTACGCACGACTCCTCGCGCCTTGCCCTCACCGCGCAGTGCCGCCCTGGTTGCTGACGTTACTTCCGCGCAGGAGCACTAGCGGTCTTTCTTGGTCTCGAGCGCGCGGCTGAGCTCCGCCTCGCGCCCGGTCAGCGCCTCGAAGTAGCGACGCTCGCCGAGAGCCTCGGGGAGATAGTCCTGCGCGACCCAACCTCCGTGGGCGTGCGGGTACTCGTAGCCCTTGCCCGCGCCGAGCGAGCGCGACGCAGGCGAGTGCGAGTCCCTGAGGTGCGGAGGCACCGGCAGAGGTCCCGTCACCTTCACGTCCTCGTCGGCGCGCCATATGGCCATCGCCGACGCGTTCGACTTCGGGGCGAGCGCGAGGTACGCAGCGGACTGCGCCAGGTTGAGCTTCGCCTCCGGGAGCCCGACGAACTCGAGCGCGTGGTGCGCCGCGACGGCGACGGTCAACGCGGTGGGATCGGCGTTGCCGACGTCCTCCGACGCGAAGACGACCATGCGGCGCGCGATGAACCTGGGATCCTCTCCGGCATCGAGCATGCGCGCCATCCAATAGACCGCGGCGCTCGCATCCGATCCGCGCATCGACTTGATGAAGGCGCTGATCACGTCGTAGTGCCAGTCCCCCGCCTTGTCGTACGGGAGAGCCCGCCGCTGCAACGCCTCCTCCGCGACTGAGAGATCGATCCGCCCGCCTCCCGTCGAGGCGATCAGCGTGGCGGCCTCGAGCGCGTTCAATGCGACGCGCGCGTCACCTCCGGAGCCCCCGACGATGTGCTCGAGCGCATCTCCATCGACCTCGATGTCGATGGTGGCCAACCCGCGTTCCTTGTCGTTCAGGGCGCGCTCGAGGATCGCCCTCACCGCCTCTTCGTCGAGAGCCTCGAGACGGAACAGGATGCTTCTCGACATGAGCGGCGAGTTGACCTCGAAGGATGGGTTCTCGGTCGTCGCGCCGACGAGGAGCACCCAGCCGTTCTCGACCGCGGGCAGCAACGCGTCCTGCTGCGCCTTGTTGAAGCGATGTATCTCGTCGAGGAACAGCACGGTCCGTCCGTTCTGTTGAGCAAGGCGGTCGCGCGCCGCCTTGATCGCCTTGCGCACATCGGCCACTCCTGCGGTGACCGCGGACATCGGCTCGAAATGGGCGTTCGTGGTGCGCGCGATCACGTTCGCGAGCGTCGTCTTGCCCGAGCCCGCCGGCCCCCACAGGATGATCGAGGCAAGGTCGCCGGACTCGATCAACGCGCGCAGCGCGCGCCCCCGTCCGAGGAGATGGGTCTGACCGGCCACCTCATCGAGCGAGCGAGGGCGCATGCGCGCCGCCAGCGGCGCGTACTGGTCGAACCGATCCTCGAGAGCTGCGTCGAACAGGTCCACACGGCCATCGTCCCACGCCCCCCGGCGCGTCCGCCGCTCCGGGCGCCGGCGGGGTGATGCGACGGGGGACCATTGGGCCTGTACCCACGCTGAGTGTGGGTGGATGTCACACGGTCGGCGCGCCCGGCGCGCCGTCTGCCTCCGCTCCTGGAGCCGCCGGCTCGGCTCGAGGCTCACTCCCAACGGAAGGGATCAGGACGGCGTCCTGGGCGGAGCGGTCGAGCGGATGTGGAGCAGCTCCAACTGCTCCTCGTCGACCTCGGAGGGCGCGCCGGTGAGCGGATCGAAGGCGCTCTGCGTCTTGGGGAACGCGATGACCTCACGGATGTTCGACTCACCCGCGGCGAGCGCCACGAGCCTGTCGATGCCAGGTGCGATGCCTCCGTGCGGCGGAACGCCGAAGCGGAACGCAGTCAGCAGGAAGCCGAACCTCTCCTCCGCCTCGTCGTCTGAAATCCCCAGCGCGTTGAAGACGCGCCGTTGCGTGTCGCGGTCGTGTATCCGGATGCTGCCACTGGCGAGCTCCCACCCGTTGAGCGTGATGTCGTAGGCCTTGGACATCACCTTGCCGGGGTCGGACTCGAGGTACTGCATCGTGTCCTCGGCGATGCCGGTGAAGGGATGGTGGACGAACCCCCATCGCTGCGCCTCCTCATCCCACTCGAACCACGGGAAGTCCGTGATCCACACGAAGCTCCACGCCTCGGGATCCGATCGCTTCCTGTCGGGCACCAGCCGGAAACGCTCCGCGAGCCGGACCCTCAGCGCTCCGAGCACCTTCTGCACGAGGGCTCGGCGCGCGTCGGCGACGATCAGGATGAGGTCGCCCTCGTTGGCCTGGGCCACCTTGACGAGGTCGGTCCGCTCCTCGTCCGAGAAGAACTTGTCGAGCGGCGAGCGCAGTCCGTCGCGCGCGAGCGCTACCCAAACGAGTCCCCCGGCCCCGAGCGACCTCGCTTCCTGCACGAGCGCATCGAGGTCCTTGCGGGACAGGTCGGCCGCACCGGGCAGCACGATGCACGCCAGCGTTCCTCCGGCGTCGAGCACGGACCTGAAGACCCGTGTCTCTGTTGTGGCGAAGACCTCGCCGAGATCGACGAGCTCGAGGCCGAAGCGCGTATCGGGCTTGTCGGACCCGTACCGCCTCAGCGCGTCCGCATGGGTGAGCCGTGCGAACGGGGCCACGTCGACGTTCAGCGCCTCCGCCCACACGTAGCGGAAGCACCTCTCCGTCACGTCGAGGACGTCGTGCACGTCCACGAAGGACATCTCGAGGTCGAGCTGAGTGAAGTCGGGCTGTCGGTCGGCGCGCAGGTCCTCGTCCCGGAAGCACCTGACGATCTGGTAGTAGCGATCGAGCCCGGCGACCATCAAGAGCTGCTTGAAGATCTGTGGCGACTGCGGGAGCGCGTAGAAATGACCGGGATGAGTGCGCGACGGCACGAGGTAGTCACGCGCCCCTTCGGGCGTGGCGCGCGTCAGCATCGGAGTCTCGATCTCGTGGAATCCTTCGCCGTCGAGGAAGCGCCTGATCGCCGAGACCATCGCATGTCTCAGCTTGAGGTTGTCCTGCATCGCAGGGCGGCGGAGATCCAGATACCGGTACTTGAGGCGCAGCATCTCGTCGACTTCCTGATGCTCGTCGACCTGGAACGGCGGCGTCTCGGCGGCGGAGAAGATCTCGATCGAGCGAGCGGCGACCTCGACGTCGCCTGTGGGGATCTTCGGATTCACGCTGGAAGCCGGGCGCGCTCTTACCTCCCCTCTTACCTGCAGGCAATACTCGTTGCGGAGCTCCTGAGCGGCGTCATGTGCGTCCCTCGAGATGTCGGGGCTGAACACGACCTGGATGATCCCGGCCGTGTCGCGCAGATCGATGAAGGTGACTCCCCCGTGGTCGCGCCGGCTGTGCACCCAGCCGGACAACGTGACCGTGGACCCGACGTCTCCAGCGCGTACGTCGCCACAGCGATGAGTGCGCATCATGGTGTCCAGCTCGTCTCTATGTCGACGAACGCGACGCTGTGCTGCTCGCCGGTAGCGAGGTCCTTCACGGTCGCGGTCCGAGCCTCGATCTCCGCCTCGCCGAGGATCAGCGCGCGCCGCGCGCCGGATCGGTCCGCGTCCTTCATCTGGCCCTTCATGCCGCGCCCGCCGAGGCCGAAGTCCGCGGCCACGCCGCGCCGTCTCAGAAGCGTCGCGAGCCGCAACGCCTCGCGTCCCGCGGCCTCGCCCAACGACACGATGTAGACGTCGACGCGCGCTCTCGGCGCGCCGGAGCCTGGCCCTTCCTCTTCGGCGATGAGGATCCGGTCGATGCCGAGCGCGAACCCGATCGCGGCAAGGGGTGGGCCACCGAGCACCTCGGAAAGGCCGTCGTAGCGTCCTCCGCCTCCCACCGCGTTCTGCGCGCCGAGCCCCACCGAGATGTACTCGAATGCCGTCCTCGTGTAGTAGTCGAGTCCCCGCACGAGTCGCGGTTCGAAGCGATACTCGATCCCGAGGTCGTCGAGGTGTGTGCGCACCGCCTCGAAGTGCTCGGCGCAACCCGCACAGAGATGATCGGAGATGAGGGGCGCTTCCTGCATGGTCTCGATCGTGCGCGGCTCCTTCGAGTCAAACGTCCTCAGAGGATTCGTGGCGATCCGCGCGCGGTCCTCGGGGGCAAGGGCCGCGGCGCGTTCGGAGAGGAACTCGACAAGCACCTTGAGGTAACCCTGCCTGCACGAAGGGTCGACGTGTCCGATGGAGTTCAGCACCAGGACGGTTTCGACGCCGGCGTCTGCGAGGTATCGCTTGCCGACCTCGATGACCTCCGCGTCGACGGCCGCGTCGTTCGAGCCGATCGACTCGATGCCGACCTGGAAGAACTGACGGTAGCGGCCCTTCTGAGGACGCTCCTGCCGGAACATCGCTCCGCCGTAGGCCAGCTTGATCGGAAGCGGTCCCCTGTGCAGGCCGTGCTCCAAGACCGCGCGCATCACAGGCGCCGTTCCCTCGGGCCGAAGCGTCAGCGACCTCCCACCGCGATCGGTGAACGTATACATCTGTTTGCCGACGACCTCGCTGGACGCGCCGACACCGCGCTCGAACACCTCGGTGAGCTCCAGCATCGGGGTCTCGACCGGCGCGTAGCCGGCGAGCGCGAACGAGTCCATCGCCAGGCGCACCGCGCGCTGCCACCGCCACGACTCGGGCGGCAGGAGGTCATGGGTCCCCTTGAGCGCGCGAAAAGAGATCGTGTCACCGGCCATGGGTTGGCATCCTAGAAGGTTCGGCGCCGTGGTCTAGGGATGCGGGCCGAGGACGCGCGCCGCCCCACGGGCCGGGCCTCCCAGGGGGCACAGGGCACCGGGGGGACAGGGCAGAGGAGGTCTCCGGCGACAGGGCACGTCCGGCACGCAGATGATCGCCGGAGGCGTTGGGAGGCAACGCTTGCGCAGGACGAGGCAGACCTTGCGTTCCACCTCCGGGATGCCGGTCCCCTGGTCCAGCTCCGGACGCTGGCCCTCGGGCTCCTCCGTCGGGCTGGGGGGCCCCTCGGCGCGCTCGGTCGGGGGCGCGGTCCCGCCGAACGGCGACAGCGCAAGGACGCGCGCCGCGCCGAGGAGCAAGAGCGCCGCCAAGACCGACACGAGCAGTGCTTTCCTCATCATCCGGTTCGACGCCGCGTCCCCGCCACAGGGTTCCCTCCCGGCTCGTCCGGGCGACGCTGGTGTGACGGCCGCCGTGTGGTGGAATAGTGCGAAGGAGACGGGAAGGGAGGTTCGGTGCCCAAACCTCGTACAGAATCGAAAGCTCGGCTCGAGGCCATCGCCCGGCAGCTCAGGAAGGACATCGTGACCGCGACGACGGAGGCCGCCTCGGGCCATCCCTCCACGTCGCTGTCGATGGTCGAGGTCCTGACGGTGCTGTACTTCGGCGGAGTCTTGCGCTACGAGCCCAAGGACCCGCACGACCCCGCGCGCGACCGCTTCATCCTCTCCAAGGGCCACGGCGCGCCGGGACTCTATGCGGTGCTCGCCGAGGCCGGTTACTTCCCGCGCGCCGATCTCGAGACGCTCAGGAAGCTGGGCTCCCCCCTCGAGGGACACCCGAACATGAACCGCCTCCCCGGCGTCGAGGCATCCACCGGCTCGCTGGGACAGGGTCTCTCGATCGGCATCGGGCACGCCCTCGGGGGGAAGCTCGAAGGCACCGACTACCGCGTCTACGTGATGGTCGGCGACGGCGAGAGCGAAGAGGGTCAGGTGTGGGAGGCGATCATGTACGCGGGCAACCACGGGCTCGATAACCTCACCTTGATCGTCGACCGCAACGGCTACCAGCAGACCGCCGCGGTCGACGACATCCAGCCGCTCGATCCGCTCGACGTGAAGCTGAGCGCGTTCGGCTGGGAGGTGAAGGTGATCGACGGCCACTCTCTGGATGCGATCGCCAAGACCTTCGAGTGGGCTCGATCGGTCAAGGGATCGCCTCAGGCGATCGTCGCGAACACGATCAAGGGCAAGGGCGTTGCGTTGCTCGAGGAGGCCCCGGGCAAGTGGCACGGCAAGCCGATCCCCGCCGACGAAGAAGCCAAGGCATTGCAACAGATCGGGGCATTGCAACAGATCGGGGCGCCGGAATGACTTTCGGGATCGCGCGCATAGAGCTCGAGGATGGACCACCGACGCGCCAGGCATTCGGGGACGCGCTCCTCGAGGCGGGCGCCGACGACAAGATCGTCGTGCTCGACGGCGATGTGAACAACTCGACCTACACGGGGAAATTCGGCGAGCGCTACCCCGAGCGCTTCTTCAATGTCGGCATCGCCGAGTCCAATCTCATCGGTATCTCGGCAGGGCTCGCGGCGTGCGGCAGGATCCCCGTGGCGTCGTCGTTCTCTGTGTTCCTGCTGGCCAACGCGTACGACCAGATCCGCATGGGCATCGGCTTTCCGAACCAGAACGTGAAGCTCGTCGGAACGCACGCCGGCATCTCGATCGGAGAAGACGGGCCGTCGCAGATGGCGGTTGAGGACGTCGCACTCGCCTGCTCACTGCCCGGGTTCACGGTGCTCGTGCCCGCCGACGGCCCCAGCACCGGGGTCGCGACCCGCGCCATGATCGAACGAGAGGGGCCGACGTTCATGCGCTGCGGCCGCCCCAAAGTGCCGATCGTCTACGGTGACGACGTGCCGTTCAACATCGGCAAGGCGAACCAGCTGCGCGACGGCGACGACATCGCCCTCGTGGCCAACGGGATCATGGTCTCGATGGCGCTCGATGCGGCCGAGGGCCTCGCGCAGGAGGGCATCTCTGCGCGCGTGATCGACATGCACACCGTGAAGCCGATCGATACCGAGATCCTCGAGAGCGCGGCCACCGAGACGCAAGCCATCGTGGTCGCGGAGGAGCACATCGCCTACGGCGGGCTCGGCGCCACGGTCGCCATGGCCCTCGCAGAGCGGCGTCCGACGCGCATGGCGTTCGTCGACCTCGGCGACACCTACGCGACCTCCGGAGGCGCCGACGAGCTCCTGGCGCAGTACGGGCTGACCCCCGACGCGATCCTCGATGCCGCGCGCCGCGTCCTCAAGGACTGAACGCCGGCCGCTCGCATACCTCTGGCCTCCACCGCCGTCCAGCGACCGGAGGCCCTCCACCGTCGTCTGGAGACCAGAGGGCCCCCCACCGTCGCTTAGCGGCGGTACAGGGCTTCTGCTCACCTCGTGCGCGGGGGGAAGCTCGAGCACCGCTGCGTGCGGCGCTCAGAAGGCCTTCGCCGAATCGAGCAGGATCGTCACGGGGCCGTCGTTGGAAGGAGTCGAAAAACCTATATCAACCCCTTCCCCGTGGAAAAGGGAGCGGTGGGAAATGCAAACCGCCCGGCACGGTGGGAGCAGCGGAGAAGGTCGCTGCTCCCTTCCCGGCCTTCCCGGACGCCAGAGGTTCGCCCGGGGTGTGCGCACGGCGCGCGGCCGAATGCAATGAGCGGAAAGGTACGCCCCCTGCATCGTGAACCGCCACGGAGGGAGCGGCTGGCTACGCCGCGCGCAAACCTGTTACTTCTTACGTCGTCCGGATTGACGCCTGGTGTCGGCCTCTTTGCCGGACTCAAACGCCCTGCAACCACTTGACGCAACCGCCCCCGCGCCCTAGTGAGGATCCCACTACATTGAGCAGGCCTTTGGACGACCGTCAACGAGTCGATCCTGCCTCCTTCGTCTCATGAAGTTCGAGGGAAGTCGAACTAGGACGCCGCCTCCGCCTGCTGGCGGTAGGAGTCGGTCTCCTCGATGAGCGGAACCGCGCCGAGCCTAGTGAAGATGGCTCGGGCCTTCTGGAGCGGCTCTATGGCATCGTCTCGTCGCCCCATCGCCATGAGACAACGTCCTGCCCCCAGAAGTGCGTAGCCCTCCTCAGGGACGTTCCCGTAGTCCCTCCATCGCTGTACTGCTTGGATGTAGAGACCATGTGCTTCGTCGATGCGCTCCTCAGCTTCGGCGACAATGGCATGAGCCGTCACAGCAGAGTGGCGATCACGAGTCATGTGCACATCGCTCTCACTGACTAGAAGCTGCTTGGCCGTCTCGTGATATCCCGTCCCAACTAGCGCACGGACCATCTCAGGGAGGCGGCGTGCACGCCAGCCAATCCGACCAGGCGTGGCCTCAGAGAATTCCTTCACCAACTGTTGAGTGGCCCTGCGGTCACCAACGCACGCCCTCACGACCGCCGCAGCCGTCAAGGCCGGAACGAGGACTTGAAGGTCGCCGATCTGTCGAGCTAGAGGAAGAAACCCCTGCTCAAAGGAAACGGCTTCATCTGTCAGCCCACTCAGCACCAGGACGAGCGCCTTGTACGGGAGAACCATTGCTGTCAGCTGTGGCCGATGGGAGGTCTCCTCAAGCAAGTTGTCGATTTCACCGAGCAGCCGCTTCCAATCCCCTTCGTCAAATAGGAAGAAGATGTCATAAACCCTCGTATACAAGACATCCCCTTCACGGCCTCGACGCGCGACGAATGCTAGCCCACTTCTGTTGTTCTCGATGGCGGACTGAGGACCTTTGATCCACCACAGGAGCTCGGTAAGGCCACTGTACGCCATGAATGCTTCTGCGCCCATGTTGTGGCTCAGCGCCATGCTCAAGGCATCATGGAAATCATTTAGCCCTGATAGATTTCCCTGCTCACAACGGACGTAGCCCCGAATGGCTAAGGCAGCAGCGATTCCTCTTTGATCGCTTAGTTGCTCGGCCAGGCGCAGGGCCATCTCTGACCTCTCGAGGGCCTCGGCGAGGTGGCCAGAGAAGAAAGCGTTCGTAGCCGCATCATTATAGGCAAAAACAAGACCCGATCCGGGGGATTGACTCTTGAGCAGTTCCATTGCCGCCGCCCCCGTCGCCGCTGCCTCGGCCGTCTTTCCTTGCCACCATAGGGTGGTTGCCGACCTAGCCATGGCTTCGCCCGCACCAACAAGGTCACCTTGTTGCTGGAACTCTGCTATTGCCGCCCGGTAGTCGAACAGCGCTTCGTCGTAGCGTCCAAAACCTGTCGCCGTCCTTGCTCTCTTACTCAGCACCCTGGCCCTTTGCGGGTCACCTGGAGGCAGGAGCACCAAGGCCCGGTCGAAGTAGGAGTGGGCGCGCCGCAGATCGAGGTCGAGGGCACGCTCTCCGGCCAGGACGAGAAAGCGGGAGGCCGCTGCCTGCAGCTCGGTCGACTGAGACGTGTCGGAAGACGCCTTGGTCAGCTCCAGCGCAGTCTCGTAGTGGTGAGCCAGCACCTCGGCGTGGTCGCCCACCCGGTCCCCTGCGACGGCTTCCAGCCACTCAGCCACTGAGCGGTGCCTGCGTCCCCTCTGCGCCCTCGGGATCTGGCCGTAGGACACATCTCTTACAAGGGCGTGCCAGAAAGAATACTCCTGTTGACCCTCCATGGATGAGTTGCGAGCAGCTCGGACGAGCTCCTTGCGACTCAGCTCGTGGAGGCCCTCTTTCACCTCTCGGTCGTCACGCCCTCCGAGGGCAGCCACCGCTCCGGACCAGAACACCTTGCCCACAACGGAAGCGTCATGAAGCAGAGACTTGCGCTCGGGGGCAAGGGTGTCGAGGCGAGCGGCGATGAGCGCCTGGACGGTGTCAGGCAAGGGGATGTCTGCCTCGGAATCGAGTGTAAGTACCCGACCCTTGCGCTGGATGATGCGTCGGTCGGACAGCATGCGGATGAACTCTTCCGCGTAAAGCGGGTTTCCTCCGGCCCGCTCCAGCAGAGCCGCATGGACCTCAGCAGGAAGCACGGTTTGTGCCAACATCGCAGAGATCAGCTGGGCGGTCTCCGAGTCCGTGAGTGGTGATAGCGAGATCGTGTTGGAGTTGCGCTTGCCACCGCCCCAGCCTTGGTGGCGTTCATAAAGTTCCGGCCTTGCCGTGCAGATGACGAGGAGGGGCACTCCCGTGGACCACTCCACAAGTTGATCGATGAACTCCAGCATGGTGGCGTCGGCCCAATGAAGGTCCTCGAACACCACGACGAGCGGACTCCGAGAGGCGATCGCCTCTAGAAAGCGCCGCCAGGCAGTGAAGGACTCCTCTTTCTCAGCACTCCCTCCTGATGCCTGTGCACCGACGAGCGGCCCGAGGCGCGCCACGAACCAACCGCGCTCATCAGTCTCCTCGACCACCGCTTCCACTGCGACCCAAAGCTTCTCCGACGCGGTCTCGGGACTGTCTGATTCCAAGATGCCTGCTTGAGCCTTGACGATCTCCCCCAGCGCCCAGAAGGTGATGCCTTCCCCGTAGGGAAGAGATCGCCCCTGCCGCCAGTAGACGAGTTCGTCCTGGTCATCGATGAAGGAAGAGAACTCGCCCAGCAGCCTGGTCTTTCCAACCCCAGGTTCCCCCACGACAGTCACCAAC
This sequence comes from Actinomycetota bacterium, assembly GCA_046262355.1. Taxonomy (GTDB): domain Bacteria; phylum Actinomycetota; class CADDZG01; order CADDZG01; family WHSQ01; genus DATADD01. The sequence continues at coordinate 84,978 of JBHEMX010000015.1, forward strand.
TGAACGGATGCTTCTCGAAGTGTTCTCTGGTAGGCGTTCTTTAACGCGCCGAGATCGAAGTCGCGCCCGATGAAGGGAGTCTTGGGGGCCATGTCGACATCGACCCCGAAACGGCTGCGCGCCGAGACAGCTCTCCACACCGGGATCGGCTCCGGTTTGCCCTTCAGGGTCACAGGATCGAGGGGCTCGTAGGAGATGAAGTCCTTGGTCGAGCGATAGGTGATCTCCCCCGCGGCGACACCTCCTACGGGAGCGATCCCCTGGAGCCGAGAAGCGGTGTTGACGACATCTCCGGTGACCATGCCCTCCCCGGCTTGCGGTCTCGCACCGAGGGTGACGAGCCCCTCCCCGGTATTGACCGCGGCCCTAATGGAGAGATCGAGGTCGGCTTGCTGGTTCAGCTCCTCGATCGCCTCGGTGATCCGCAGCGCTGCTCTGACCGCACGTTCGGCGTCGTCCTCATGGGCCACTGGAGCACCGAAGACTGCCATAACCGCATCGCCAATGAACTTCTCGACCGTGCCTCCGAATCGCTCGATCTCGGTCTTGAGGAGGCGGTGGTACGGAGCCAGGGCCGCTCTTACATCCTCCGGGTCGGCGTCGTGGGAGCGGGCGGTGAAGCCGACCAGGTCCACGAACAGCACCGACACGATCTTGCGTTCCTCGGCCTGGGGCGACGGCGCGGCTGTGAGGGGAGTTGCACACTCCAGGCAGAACTTCGCCCTGTCCGGATTGTCCTCGCCGCAGTTCGGGCAGACCGCCATTCGCTCCGTCCGTTCACGCCCATGTCTCGGCACCTTGTCGCAGCGACTGCGCCATGAGACCGCACCATCTTCTCATCTTGGTTCTCCGACCGAGAGGGCTCGGTCACGACGACGGCCTCGTGCGTGCCATCTCCATGGCCTTGACTCAGTCCACCGACCGTGGAGGGGAGTTGTTCATGCGGAGCCAGCGGTCAGCTGTGATGTCGGGCTGCGAGTAGAGGTCCCGGCGCGTGACCCCCCGGTGGACGGGGACGAATCAGACACAACCGCCGCCACGCGCAAACGGCGGGGAAGATAACGCTCGGATTGTCGGCTACCCGACAGCCAATGCCCCTTGGCATCGCCATGCTGACGGTGTAGGACAGCCACAGGCGCGGTCCAGGACGAAGGGGGAAGGGCGATGCCTTATAGGTATGGAATCGAGCTGGACGACGTAGAGGGCCACATGCCTTTTAGGTACGAGGATCTCAGCGGCCGGGAGGTCACGATCCGTTTGGAGGACGGCACCGAGGTCAGGGGCCACGGCTACTACAGGGGCGGCGAGGACACGCGCGGCGAAGACACCGAGGGCCACGCCTACAAGTGGAACGGCATCGAGCTAGAGGTCGACGACACCCAGGCCAACCTCCTGCGGGCGGCGAGCGACAGGGGTGAGCCCGTCTACGTGCGCTTTCCCGACGGGGCCGAGGTCAAGGGCCACGGGTACAGGCTTCCTCCCAAGGAGGGCGAGACCCCAGAGCAGGTGGCCGAGGTCAAGGGCCACGGCTTCAGGCTTCCGCCCAAGGAGGCAGAGAAGCCGGAGCGCGCCGCCGAGGTCAGCGGCCACGGCGGCAGGTGGACCGAGGACGCCAAGGAGGGCGACGCCGACAAGGAGGAGCAAGAGGACGCCGAAGGTCACGCGGGCAGGTACTACGGCTAGGCGAGCAGGGGGACGAAAGGAGACGGAGATGCCTGTCAGGTTTAGCGTTCGACTGGACGAGGACGTGGAGGGCCACGGTGGTCGCTTCAACTTCGAGGACCTCACCGGCAAGGCGGTCACGATCCGGACCAACTCGGGCGACGAGGTCCAAGGTCATCTCGGCAGGTGGAACGGCATCGACCTTGAGGTCGATATCGACGACACCCAGGGCCACGCCTGGAAGTGGAACGGCGAGGACATGGTCGGCCAGCCCGTGACCCTTGCCTTCGAGGGCAGCGACGCCGAGGTTCGTGGTCACGGGAGCAGGTGGGGTGGCGAGGACGCCACCGGCCAAGACACCGAGGGACACGGAGGCAGGTACACCGGCTAACCAGTCGAGCAACAGCAACAGGGCCGGGCCCTCGGGTCCGGCCCTTCGCTCAGCGCCCTTGTCGCAAGACCACCCCTGGCTCACGATGATGGCGTGACCGGCGAAGCCACCATGAAGTCGTCGTCGCAAGCCGCGCTGGCGCACCGCGACTTCCGCTACCTCCTCGCCGGGATGGCCGTGTCCCAGACCGGCGACTGGCTCTACGGCGTCGCGCTGCTGGTGTTCGTGTTCGAGCAGACGCACTCGGCGGCATGGGTTGCGGGCGCGAGCATCGTCCGCTTCCTGCCGGTGATAGTGCTCGGTCCGGCCGGTGGCGTGGTCGCGGATCGCTTCGAGCGCCGCACCGTGATGATCGTCGCCGACATCGTCCGGGCTGGGCTCATGTTCCTTCTTGCCGCCATCGCCGCGGCCTCCGGGTCGGCTCTTGCCGCCATCGTTATCTCGATGCTGTCGACCATCGCCTCGACCGCCTACCGTCCCGCCCTTGCCGCCATGACGCCGTCCGTCGTACCCGAGAACCACCTCGCCGCTGCCAACTCGGTCATCTCTGCGGTCGAGTACGCCGCCATCGCGTTGGGTCCCGCCGTGGGTGGTGCGCTGTTGCTGCTCGGCTCGCCCGTGCTCGCCTTCGGCTTGAACGGCATCACCTTCCTCGTGTCGCTGCTCACCCTGCTAGCCGTGCGCACCCGCTCCCAAGGGACACGGGAGGAGGAAGCTGGGTTTTGGTCCCAGGTGACGGAGGGGCTGCGTGCGGTCGTGTCATCGACGCCGGTGACGATGTTGTTCCTGCTCCTGTTCGCGGGGACGTTTTTGTACGGCCACGAACTGGTGCTGCTCCTTCTCGTATCTCAGGAGCGCCTCGGCACCGGCTCGGATGGGCTTGCCTATCTCATGGCCGCCATCGGTGTTGGCGGCATCCTCGCGGCCGTCTTCACGGGACGGCTGAACGAAGCGAGCCGCCCTGCGCCGATCTTGCTCGCCGGTGCTCTGCTGTCGGCGGCGAGCCTCGTGGCGCTGTCGTTTGTCACCTCTCCCGTGGTCGCAGTACTCGCCATGACGCTCGACGGCGCGGGCGCGATCGTCCTCGATGTCGTTACGGTTACGGTGCTGCAACGTGTCGTCGCCTCGGACATGCTGGGGCGGATCTTTGGCGTTCTCGGATCGGTGGCCGTGGCGGGCATGGTCGCCGGAAGCCTCGTCGCTCCTGCGGAGGTGAGCGCCCTCGGACTGAAGACGGCCCTGTGGGTCCCGAGCGGATTCTTGGTCATCGTGGCCTTCATCGCGATCAGGGGACTGCGCCGGGTCGAGGCCACGCTACAGGCAGCGGAGACGGCGTTGGCTCCGCGAGTTCAGTTGCTGCGAGACCTGCACATATTCGACGGCGCTTCACCAGTGACGCTGGAGCGCATCGCCCGCGACATGAAAGAGGAGCGCGTAGCTTGCGCAACGACGGTCGTGCGTGAGGGGGAGCCTGCGCACGACTTCTTTGTAGTTGCCGCTGGCACTCTCACCGTGCTGGCGAAGGGGGAGGCGACCTCGCCCAGAATCGCCAATCGTCTTGAAGCCGGCGACTACTTCGGCGAAATCGGACTCTTGGAGAGGATGCCCCGCACGGCCACGGTCAGGGCCGCAACCGATTGCATCCTCTACCGCATCGGAGGGAAGGACTTTCTCTCTGCCGTCACCCAAGCCCCTGTCATCTCCGGGGCGTTGCTTGGTGGTGTCATGCGAGGACTTGCCAACACCCATCCGTCGCATCGAGTTACTACTCCGCCCACAGCCCACTGACGGAGGGCAGTTCTTAGTCGCCGGGGATGTCGCTGCCCTGCGCCAGGCTGACCGGAGCTAGCTCGTTAACTAGACATACGTCAGGGACAGTTTTCCTGGTGTTCCTCACGGAGGTCCACGATGTTGTCCTTTTTCGTAGCGATGGCTTCCTTCGTGCGTGACTTGACGCCGATCTCCGCCACGATGACCTCGGCGGTGCGCTGATCAACACCCGGGATCGTCTTGAGCAGGTCCACCTTCTTGGAGAAAGGGGCGACCATCTCCTCGATACGAGCCGACAGCGTTTGGATGGTCTCGTCGAGATA
>JBHEMX010000016.1:0-26975 GCA_046262355.1 Actinomycetota bacterium
GTCTACAGCTTTCATTGCCCTCCCTACGGTTCCGGTCTCGACGACGCTCCCGAGCTGACCGCGGACATGCGACCCAAGTACGCGGGGCGGTCGTCGATGCCGTGCGGCTCCACGGCGGTCCGTGAGGCGATCGAGAAGGGCCAGCCCGCCCTCTCCCTCCACGGCCACATCCACGAGGCGAAGGGCAACACCAGGATCGGTCGAACCCTCAGCATCAATCCCGGCAGCTCCTACGAGCAGGGACAGCTCCTCGGGGCAGTGGTAGACCTCGACGGAGGCAAGTCGGTCAAGCGATTCGTGCTCACAAGCGGATAGGGGGAAGGAATGGCAGATGCCACTGCAGGGCGCGCTCCACAGGAGAGCTTGTTCGTTCGAAAGGCAACCGGTCTCCTCAGGGGCTGGTCCGTACGTGACGCCTTCATCTATGCGGCGTTCTCGATCAACCTCATCACGCTCGGGCTCTATATCTTCTCCTTCGCTCCGTTCATCCCCGACGGCTCACTGTTACTGGCGATCGTCTTGTCGGGCGTGTACCTGATCTTTCAGGCCATCACCTACGCCTCTCTGATCGCGGTGATGCCCCGAGCCGGCGGAGACTACGTATGGACCAGCCGAGTCTTGGGCGGCGGGCTCGGTTTCGTCCTCGCGGCGACGGGATGGTGGTTCATCTTGTGGCACTGGGTGCCCATCTACGCCAACATCCTCAACATCGAGGTCGTCGGACCGCTCGCGGCCATCCTCGGACTCGACTCAGTGGTGACCTTCTTTTCCGAACCGGCGGGCATCTTCACGGCCTCTCTCATCGTTGCCGTGCTTGCGTCTGTGCTGATCTCGCTCGGCATGCGCACCTACGCTCGGATCCAGCAGGTGTGCTTCTACGGCGGCGTCGTCGCTCTCGCGATCGTATTCGTGCTTCTGCTCGTCAACTCCAAGACCGACTTCATCTCGGCGTTCAACTCCGAGGCGACCGATGTCTACGGCGCGCCGGCGAACGCCTATCAGAAGACCTTGGAGGTGGGTGGGCTGGACGCGGCAGGGCCCGCATCCTTGGCGCTCGCCCCGACGCTGCTGCTCATCCCCATGATCGTGTTCTTCAACCTCTGGTCCAACTGGGGAGCAACGCTTTACGGGGAGGTTAGGGGCGCGTCCGACTTCCGTAAGAACATCTACGCTATGGGTGGAGCTCTGCTTGCCACCACGGTGGTGGGCGCTGCTCTGCTCGCGCTGTTCTCAAAGACCTTCGGTTGGGATTTCTACTACGCGGCCAACAATGCCTTCTACCTGCCCGACGCCCCGCTCGCGGCGTGGCCCTATCCGGGGATGCTGGCCGCCTTCCTGCTGGGCAATCCCATACTCCAGTTCATCCTGGTTGGCCTCATGTCGCTGTGGTTCTTCGGCTGGGTCGGGTCCGTCTTTTTGTCCTCGACCCGGGTCGTGTTCGCGACTGCGTTCGATCGGGTGCTGCCGGAGTGGGCGGCGCGGACCAATCGCAACGGTGTACCCTACGCCGCGCTCGCGCTCATGTTGATCCCATCGATCCCCATCTCATACTTCTACGCATACACAGACAACTTCGCGACGTACACGCTCGATGCCACGCTGGTGATAGCCATAACCTTCCTAGGCTCTGCCGTAGCGGCGGCCATCCTGCCGTGGCGCAAGCCTGAGATCTATAACGCCTCGCCGATCGCGCGCTACAAGATCTTGGGCGTACCGCTGATCACTGCTTCGGCCGCGCTCTTCTCGCTCTTTCTCATCTTCTGTCTCTACAAGTGGGCAACCGATGACATATACGGAGTGAACAATCCCGACTCCGCGCTCTACATGTCGGCCCTGTACGTCGTCGCGATCATCATCTATGTTGTGGCGCGGCTCGTCCGGCGGGCTCAGGGCATGGACCTGAAGATGGTCCACGACGAGATCCCCGCCGAGTAGACCGGTGCGCACTTCGTCCAGAGGGGGATACATGGCTCGACTGAGATCCATCGCCATCTCGTCGCTCGTAGCCGCCTGCTTGGCCGCAGGATTGGCGGGCTCGGCGGGCGCGGGTAGTCAATCGTTCGACCTCGAGGGTCACCGGGGGGCGCGTGGACTGCGTCCCGAGAACACCCTCTCCTCATTCGCCAAGGCGCTTCAGACCGGTGTCACGACGCTCGAGTTGGACGCCGGCATCACGCAGGACAAGGCGGTCGTCGTCAGCCACGATCGGTACGTTTCGCCGCTCGTGTGCACCGATACGCATCCCGTGAGACCGGGCGATCCGGAGTATCCGTACGTCGGCGACCTCATCTCCGAGCTCACTCTACGCCAGATCAAGACGGTCGATTGCGGCGCGCGAACCCATTCTGACTTTGCCGCCACCCAGGTTCTGATGCCGGGCTCGCGCATCCCCACATTGCAGGAGGTCTTCGACCTCGCCGACCGCTACGAGGCGCGCGAGGTCCGCTTCAACATCGAGACCAAGATCGACCCCACTCAACCCGGCGAGACGGTCGGACCACGCGAGTTCGCGCGCCGAGTCCTCCGGGTCGTCGACGAGAACGAAGTCATGGGTCGAAGCATGCTGCAGAGCTTCGACTGGAGGACCCTCGTCGCGGCGTACCGGCTGCACCCAGCGCTGCGTCTCGTGGCTCTCGGCGACGAGTCGACGATCCAACTTGGAGTTCCCGGTGAGTCGCCGTGGACCGCGGGGATAGACATCGATGAGCCGCCGTTCAAGGGTGATGTCGCGAAGGCCGCCCGCTCGATCGGCGCCAAGGTGCTGTCTGTCGATCACCTGTTCCTGACGGATGACATGATCGCGTCCGCTCATGCCCGCAACATGCTGGTCGTGCCCTGGACGGTCGACGACAAGCCCACCATGAGAGACCTCATCGATCGCGACGTCGACGGCATCATCACCGACTACCCCAACCGGCTGCGACAAGTGCTGGCGGCACGCGACATTGCTCTGCCCCAGGCGCACGAGCCGCCTCCGTTCGACGTCGAGGGTCATCGAGGCGCGCGCTGGTACCGTCCGGAGAACACGCTTCCGGCGTTCCGGTATGCGCTGAGGGCCGGGGTCGACACGCTAGAGCTCGACACCGGCGTTACCCAGGACGGCGTTCTCGTCGTCTTGCACGATCGCTTGATCAACGGCGTGCATTGCGAGGACACCGCTCCCGCCACTCCTGGAGATCCCGAGTATCCCTACGTCGGCGACCTCGTCAAAGACCTCACGCTCGCACAGATAAAGACACTCGATTGTGGCAACACCGACCCGGCATTCCCCGAACAGGTCGCCCGACCGGGCGCACGCATACCGACGCTGCAGGAGGTCTTCGACCTCGTCGAGGCGCGCGGCGACAACGACGTGCGCTTCAACATCGAGACCAAGATCAGTCCCCTCGTCGACGACACGGTCCCTTACAAGACGCTCACGCGCAAGCTCGTTTCCGCCATCGAGCGCAACAACCTCACGGACCGGGCGATGATCCAATCGTTCGATTGGCGCACGATCATCTACGCCCACCGACTGAACCCGAGCATCGACACCGTTGCGCTGATCTGGCAGTTCGCCGGCGAGGACTGCGACGCGTTGAGCGACGAGTGCTCGCTGGAGGCGGTGGTCGGGGACCCGAGCGTGGAAAGTCCGTGGACTGGTGGCCTGGACTGGTGGGACTTCCGCAACGTGGGCCGGCTCGTGCGCGCCGCTCACGCCGATGTCGTGTCCTCCAACTGGCAGGTGCACGACCCCTATCAGGCGCACGTCGAGTCAGAGGACTTCTACGCCAAGGAGGACCCCGACATCTTCCACGGGCCCCGCATACCGCGCCTCCACGAACAGGGTCTCCTCGTCGTGCCGTACACGATCGACGACGAGGCCACGATGCAGCGACTCATCGACCTCGGCGTCGACGGCATCATCTCCGATAACGTCGACCTCCTGATCGAGGTGGCGCGCCGCAACGGCCTGTAGAGAGATCGTCGTCGTAATCGGACCGGCGCACCCCGGCGAGGAGAAGCTGTGGCTCCTGCGCGGTATGACTTCGTAATAGTCGGCGGCGGCTCGGCGGGGAGCGCGCTCGCCAACCGGCTCAGCGCAGATCCGTCCACCCGGGTGCTGGTGCTGGAGGCTGGGCGGCGCGACTACCTCTGGGATGTCTTCATACACATGCCGGCCGCGCTCACCTTCCCGATCGGAAGTCGCTTCTATGACTGGAAGTATGAGTCAGAGCCCGAGCCGTACATGCACGGACGGCGCATCTATCACGCGCGAGGGAAGGTTCTCGGCGGCTCGAGCAGCATCAACGGCATGATTTTCCAACGCGGCAACCCCTTGGACTACGAGCGCTGGGCGGCCGACCCCGGCCTGGAGACGTGGGACTACGCGCACTGCCTCCCCTACTTCAAGCGCATCGAGACCTGTCTCGCGGCGGACCCCGACGACGGCTTCCGCGGGCACTCCGGACCGCTCGTGCTGGAGCGTGGGCCGGCAACCAATCCCTTGTTCGGAGCCTTCTTCGAGGCGGTGCAGCAGGCCGGGCACCAGCTCACGAAGGACGTGAACGGCCACCGCCAGGAGGGCTTCGCCCCCTTCGACCGCAACGTGCACCGCGGCCGCCGACTCAGCGCCGCCCGGGCATATCTGCATCCGGTCATGGACCGCCCCAACCTCGAGGTGAGGACCCGCTCGTTGGTAACGCGGATCCTGTTCGAAGGCACCCGGGCGGTCGGTGTGGAGTACAAGCGCGGTGGCGCGTCGCTGCAGCGGGTGGGGGCCGGCGAGGTGATCCTCTGCGGCGGAGCCATCAACTCCCCGCAGACCCTGCAGGTCTCCGGCGTGGGCCACGCACAGGAGCTCGGAAAGCTCGGCGTCTCTGTCGTGCAGCACCTGCCCGGCGTGGGCGAGAACCTGCAGGATCACCTCGAGGTCTACGTTCAGTACGCCTGCAATCAGCCGGTGTCGATGGCACCGTACCTAGGGTGGCGCTACCGGCCGTGGATCGCTTTCCGCTGGCTCTTCTTTCGCAACGGCCCCGGTGCCACCAACCACTTCGAAGCAGGCGGATTCGCCCGCAGCAACGACATGGTCGACCATCCCAACCTGATGTTCCACTTCCTGCCGGTAGCGGTCCGCTACGACGGGTCGGCTCCGGCCGGGGGACACGGCTATCAGGTGCACATCGGGCCGATGTACTCCGACGCGCGCGGCACGGTGAAGATCAAGAGCGCAGATCCGAGCGTGCACCCGGCTTTGCTCTTCAACTACCTTTCGACCGATCAGGACCGCCGCGAGTGGGTCGAGGCGATCCGGGTAGCCCGCCACATCCTGACTCAGCCCGCCATGGATCCCTTCAACGCCGGCGAGCTGTCGCCGGGACCGGCCGTCGAGACGGACGAGCAGATCCTGGAGTGGGTCGCCCGAGACGCAGAGACCGCCCTACACCCGTCGTGCACCTGCAGGTTGGGCACGGACGAGGCCGCGGTCGTGGACCCCAAGACGATGACGGTGCACGGCCTCGACAGACTTCGCATCGTCGATGCGTCGGTGATGCCGTACATCCCGAACGGCAACATCTACGCACCGGTGATGATGGTCGCGGAGAAGGCTGCGGACCTCATCCTGGGCAACACCCCGTTGCCGCCGGAGCCGATCGAGTTCTACCGTCACCGGAGGGGTCGACCGGCTCCTGAAGGCGCTCGGCGTCGAGGCTCAACGCCCCGTGAAGGTGGGACACGCCACAGCTTGGGGTAGGAATGAGCCTCAGACATCCACCGGAGGTGACCGATGGCTTCACTGTTGAAGAAGCTCGGCGACTTCGCTCGCAGCCCTCAGGGCCGCGAGCTGATCGCCAAGGGCAAGAAGGCGGCGCAGGATCCCGAGAACCGGCGCAAGCTGCAAGAGCTACGCTCACGCCGGGTCAAGAAGCGGTGACGCTACGCGCTCTCGAGCGGGGCAACCGGGCGTGACATCAGCTCAAGCCGAGCCCAGATTGGCGATCAGCTCGGCGGCGTAGTAGTCCTCCCACTTGCCGCCGGGCGCCTTGGCGAGGAACTCCTCGTCCAAGCGGACCAGGTGGTAGATCAACCGGCTCCGCACGGGCCGGACGCCGAGCAGCTCGGGAAGCTCAGACAGGTGGATGAGCCAGTCCGCATACCAAGAAGCCCAGTCGGCATCCTCGCCGTCGACGATCCTGTAGACCTGATGGTGGGTCTCGCCCGCCTCGTGAAGAAGCTCACTCACCTTCTCGGTTCGAGGATCCACGGCGCCTCCCTTCGAGCGACAGCCATCAGTGTCCCAGGTTAGCAACCGGCACAGGCCAAAGGTCGAACGACCCGGCGCCGCCAACGCCCCGGCGCGCCGACCGACCGAACCAGAAGCCCTCCGCCCCGCCACGTGGCGGCACAAGGCAAAAGGTCCGATGCGCCGTTCAGCGGGCATGCCCCCAGCGACGCGACGGTAGATCGGTTCCCTCGTGGGAGCCGGGACGGCAAAGGAGAACCCGACTAAGCATATCGAAGCGTCATGGAGGCGGTGCTCGAGGACGAAGACTGGGTCCTCAAGGCGGTTACACCCCAGAGCGGCCAGGCGATCCGACGAGCGGTGCGTACCCTCATCGCTGCATCCCTCGCCCCGGCCGTCCCGAGAGCGTTACGGACGCGGGCGCCGATAGAGCCTCTTTGCGACCCCGTTCTCATTGCGATACACGCGCGTGCTCACCAGCACAGGACTCCCCTCGACGGGTACTGTGCCGGCCGGCGCCCCCGACGCCACCGTAGAGCTCGGCGGATCATGGCAAGCGGCGGCCCCTGAGTCGGAGAAGGAACCGTCGGTTGAGACGAACTCCCAGATGTATCCGGAGGCATCCAGAGTGAGCCTCAGTATGCCGAAGGCCGTGTCGTTCCTGACGATCGAGTTTTGAGGCGTGAGGTCGAAGGGCCGGTGGTTCTTACCCCCCGTGCCCACGACGAATTGAACAACGCCGTTGTTCTCGTCGATGGTGCCCGCAGGTGTCTGCGGAGCAAAGCGCTCGTAACTGTGCGCGTGACCTGAGAGAACAAGCTCCGCACCATCGTCGTAGAGGTCCGTGAACAAGGGTACGATCTGGGTCAGAGGAGCATCTGACGAGAAGCGTGGATGATGCCAGAAAGCCAGCGTGCACGCGCTGTCATCGGCTGCGAGGTCGTTTCTCAACCACACTTCTTGAGGGGATCCCTTGGCGCAGCCGTGCGCCGTACCCCCCGTCGGAAGGCGCTTGCAGTTGGAATCGATCGCGACGACGTGCCAGTCGCCGACATCGAAGGAGTAGTACAACGGCCCCGAGCCGGTCCCGAAGTAGTCACGATAGCCCTGTGCGTTCATGGTCACGTACTCGTGATTGCCCACCGACGGCTTCGTCTTCGCCTTGAACGCACCCCACGACTTGTCATAGCCGGCGAGGTACTCGGCGAGGCTTCCATTCTCGTACTGATTATCCCCTAAGGCCAGCACATGACCTATCGACGGATCGGACGTGATGAGGTTGGCGGTTGCAGTCTGCTGACAGGGATTCGTCGAGTCACCCGATTTGCAGGCGATGTCTCCCGCCGCGGCAATGACCGTACCCGCACCAGGAGGCGGCACAGACTCGGTGGGAGTCGGGGTTGGCGTCGGTGCGCCCGATGGAGAAGGAACCGGCGTCTCTGAAACCGTCGGAGAGGGGGTCGGCTGCGCGTCCGTCTCGACCACGAGTTGGGGCTTCTTCGCCGCCTCCCGGCTGCGGAAGACAGAATCCTTCCTGACGTTGCAGCTCGGCGGCATACGGACCACGAAGCTGACCTTTTCGCCACCCACTACGGCGGCGGTCACGTCCCACGAGACGTAGGCGTTCGCCGGCCATGAGGTCACCGTCCCCAAGTTGGCCCCCGTGGCGGCCCCGGGACGGTTGTTCCACGTGATGGTCGACTCGACCCATGTGTCGTTGGCTGCTCGCAACACTTCTCCACCTAACGAACATCCAGACGCATTGGTCGCGTACAGCTTGAGCGTCGCCTTCGTTACGTTGTCATCCGCGCCGATACCCGTGAGATCGAAGCGAAGATACGCCTCCTTGGTTGCGTTCCGGATCCGCAGTTCGTTCGTCAGACCTCGATTCGGCTTCCGCCTGGCTCTTGATGACGAAAGCGTCGGCCTCGGGAGAGAATGTGGCGACGCCGGCCGAGGCAGGGACACCGCCCACTGCCAGGGCAGCGAGGATCACACACGAAGCAAGGAAACCAACAGCTCTTTTTCGTCCGCTCACTCTTCCCCTCCGGAGGAGCAGACTAGCAAAAGGTAGCTTGATGCAAATCACCGGGTCGAGACCATCGAGAACCTGGAGCGGTGATGGCGTACGGTCGAGTCATGGCTGCCGAGGTCGATGCCCTTCAGCGTGCGGCGAGAGCCGTGGGCCACGATGAGCCCTATGAGGCGCTGCTTGGGCGCGGCGGATGCTCGTCACCAGTCCGCTCGAGGGCCCCTCGACGCAGCGGTAGCTCATCGAGTGCGGTCATCGAGACTCGATCTCTACGCAAGGCCTTCGGCGACCACGCTGGAGTCCTGCTCTACGTGGAGGATGCTTCCGTCGCTCTGCCGGCCATGATGCGCTTGGGCTTGGAGCAGGGCATCGAGCAGGAGCGACCTACAGCCGGCCCGCTCGGCGGGCGAGGAGTCCTCGTGTTCGTCGCCGTCGTCCTCGGCGTCCGCCTCGAGACCGGCCTGCTGGGGCTGCTCCTGATCCTGCTGACCGCCGCACTGCTCACGATGTCGGTCACGGCGGCCTTCTCTGCTCTCGCCTACGCCGTTCCGCAACACGGCACGTTCTTCGCGGTTGCCGGATTCGTCTCGCTGCCGCTGCTGTTCATGAGCAACGCGTTCGTGCCGCTGGAAGCCATGCCGGTGTGGATGGAGATCGTCGCCCGGCTGAACCCGCTCACCTACGGGATGAGGCGATGCGCGCGCTGGTGCTCGAGGGATGGGATGCACGGCTTGCGACCTCGCTGGCCGTGCTGACGCTGGTGGGAGGAGCGATCGGTCTTTCGCTCGGTACGTGGCAGTTCGGCACGCGCACCGGCGATCGGATCCAGGGCTGAGACATGGGCGCCCGATGCAGCTGGGCTGCGGGCGCCGGCGGCTACCGCTCCTGTTTGCCTTCCAGCCCGACTGCGAAGGAGACGTCCAGAGCGCCCTCTTGGCCCACCGCCGCGCGCAGCATCTCGACCGCCTCCCGGAGATCCTCCCCGCTGTTCGCTCCTACCTCACACAAGAGGTCATAGTCGCCCTCTACGCGTTGGATGCCGAACTGCGGTGAACCGGCCGTGGTCGGTTCCGGGCCCGGGAGAGTCTCGGTCAGTCCGGCGACGAGCCCCGCAACGGCACCGGGCTCAGCCCGGAGCGCGACTATGGCCTCGAAGCGAAAGAGGGGAAGCTTTCGCTTGATGATGCGGCCGAGCCAGTCCCACGGAAAGGCGAGCGAGACCAGCATCGGTCGAGCGCCATCCTTCCATGCGGTCAGCTCGAGTGCGGTTTCGTGGATCCCTTCCAGATTTCCGGGGGCGGCCTGGATCACGGTCAGCGAATCCCACGCTCCGACCAGACGGAACACGAAATGAACCGGTGAGTCGGTCGCCTTCTCGAGCGACTCGACGTGGTCCAGGTAGGCACGCGTCGCTCCCTTCGTGAGCAGGTACGCGTCGAGGTACTCCTCGTGCTCAGGCGACATGGCTCCCCCAGACGGCCGAGATCCCAGAACTATAGACGGGGGCCGCCGAGCGAGGTGGTGGTCCCGAAACAAACGTCGCCTCCCAGAGGAGCAGTCCTTGGCGGCGTGGCCGTTGCCGGGAGGACCCGTCCTTAGACTCTGCTTGTGAGATCGTGTGAACGCTGCGGGGAGCCCAGCGCGGAGCGCGCCGGCTTCTGCGCGTCGTGCGGGGCACCCCTTCGCCGAGCTCCTGATGAAGTACGCAAGACGGTTACATCGCTGTTCGCCGACCTCGTGGGTTCGACGGCACTCGCCCAGGAGCTCGATCCCGAGGCCTACCGAGATGTCATGTCGCGCTTCTTCGAGGCCATGGTGAAGGCGATACAGGCCCACGCCGGCGCCGTGGAGAAGTTCATCGGAGACGCCGTGCGGGCGACGTTCGGTGTTCCGCTCGTCTCCGAGGACGACGCCCTGCGCGCCGTCGAAGCGGCGCTCGACATGCGCAGGCGCCTGGGCCGGTTGAACGACGGCCTCGAAGCCAGTCATGGGATCCGGCTGGAGGTTCGCATCGGGATCAACAGCGGCGAGGTCATTGCCGGCAGATCCGTTGCGGGGCAACCTCTGCTCGTGGGCCGCGCCACGACGACCGCAGCCCGCCTGCAGCAGGCGGCCCGGCCCGGAGAGATCCTCTTGGGGGAGGACACCTTTCGGCTCTTAAGACATTCCGTCGAGGCCGCGCCGATCGCGTTGGGGGTCAAGGGCAGAACGGATCCGATTACCGCTTACAGGGTCGTGGCGAAGCCTTCGGCGCGAGTGCGGGAAACGCGCCCCACACGCCACGCGATGGTGGGCCGGACAAGCGACAAAGCCGTGCTCCTGCAGACCTTCGAGGACGCCGCCGGCTCTCCGGCCTGCCGACTCGTCACGGTCGTGGGGACCCCCGGTGTGGGCAAGTCACGGCTCGTATCCGACTTCGCCGCCGAGGTCGGCGCGCGCGCAGCGATCCTGATGGGCCGCTGTCTTTCCTACGGCGAGGGGATCACGTACTGGCCCCTCAAGGAGATCATCAAGCAGGCCGCCGGCATAGGCGATGGGGACGACGCGAGGCAGGCGCGCGCGAAGATAGAAGAGGCGGTCCAAGGCTCGCAGAGCGCCTCCTTGGTTACCGAGCGCTTGGCTCAGACCGTCGGCGTGGCGGAGGGACGAGCCGCGCCCGAGGAGATCGCGGCCGCGGCGCGCCGGCTCCTGCAGCAGATGGCGGCCCGAAGTCCAGTCGTCATCATCTTCGAAGACCTTCACTGGGCGGAGAAGCCGCTGCTCGATGTGATCGAGCACCTACGTGATTGGTCGGGTTCGGTGCCGTTGCTGTTGCTGTGCGTGGCTCGCCCCGAGATCCTCGATCAAGGGCCTCTTCGCACCGAGGCCGGTCGCATCGTATCGCTGCAACCTCTCGACCCCGCCGACAGCCGACTCGTGCTGAACAACCTCGCCGGCGATGTCGCGCTACCAGAACGCTTCAGCGCTCGGCTTGCCACCATGGCGGGAGGAAACCCCCTGTTCATGGAGCAGACAATGTCGATGTTGATCGACGACGGCATCCTTCGCCGCACCGCCGAGGGATGGATCACCCCAAGCGTCATCGACGTGCCGGTGGCGCCCACCATCCAGGTGATCCTCGCAGCTCGCCTCGATCGGCTCCGCGTGCCCGAGCGCGCCGTGCTCCAATGCGCCTCCGTCATCGGCCTGGAGGGGCCGATGACGGCGCTGCGCTACCTCCATGGCAGTGACCCGGCACCCGAGATGAAAGCGCTCGTCCAGAAGGAGTTCATCGAACGGTGGGGGTCGGACCACACCGGGGCCGAGAGCTTCTGCCTTCGTCATGCCCTGATCAGGGAAGCCGCCTACAACTCCATACCCAAGACACAGCGAGCCCTCTTGCACGAGCGTTTGGGCTCCTGGATGGAGGAGGAGTTCGAAGCACGCGTGGCCGAGTACGAGGAGATCATCGGATATCACTTCGAGCAGGCCTATCGCTACCGACGCGAGCTCGCCCCGCGCGAACCTCGCTACGCCGGTCTCGGGATCAAGGCAGCACAACGGCTTGCGTCGGCAGGTCGCCGCGCACATGGCCGCGAGGACATGGAGGGCACGCGCAACCTCTTGTCGCGTGCATCCCGTCTCTTCGACGAGGATGCGGGGCCACCGCTCGACGTCGTGGCGAAGCTCGGCGACGCGCTCACGGTCCTGCGCGACATGGGCGCCTGCAGAGAGCTCATCACCCGCGCAGAGAACGATTCGGTGCGCACAGGCGATCGCAGGTTCGAAGCCCATTCCCAGTACCTCAGATCCTACGTCGACGTCCGGGAGCAGCCCGACTACTCGAACACCGATGCGATCCAAGATGCCCGCCGAGCGGTCGAGCTGTGCGCAGAGCTACAAGACGAGGAGGGGCACGCGCGTTCGCTCAGCTATCTCGCATGGGCATATGTGGCGCTCGGGCGCAATGCCTCGGCGGTCGACGCCGGCCGCGCCGCGATCGCTGCTGCGCAGCGAGCCGGCAGCACGCACGTCGAGGCGTTCGGGCGCGAGATCCTCCTCGATGCGATGGTGATCGGCCCGACGCCTGCTTCCGAGGCCTTGTCTCAGGTGAGCGAGTCTTTGGAGTGGTGCATGGGGACCACCAACAGGCGCATGGAAGCTGTTTGGTTGTTCAAACGCGCAGAGCTCGAAGCGATGCTGGACCGCTCCAATGCCGCCCGGCACTCGCTCTCCTTGGGGGACGCGCTCATGCGCGACCTTGGAGACACGGATGCGTTGCTCATGGCGAGATGCTTCGACTCTTTCACCGCCTACCTCTACCTCGGGATCCCCGAAAGTGCGGAAGCGGAGCTGCGACGCGCCCTGAAGATGTTGCAGGCGACGGGAGAGGTGTCCATCGCGGCGAGCGTGGGCGCGCGCCTCGCGGAGCTACTGTGTCGGCAAGGCAGCGTGAGCGAGGCTGAGGCGCTCTCGCTCGAGGCTCGGGAAACCACGAGCGCCGATGATCCGGACGTCCACATCCGCTGCTCCATCAATCTGGCAAGGATCTTGCTGCACAAGAGCAACGAAGCTGGAGCAGAAGGGCATGCGCGAGTGGCCTGCGAGCTGGCGGACGCCACGGACTGGCTGAATCTGCAGGGCGACGCCCGAAGGTGCCTGGGAGAGGTACTGAGAACGCGGGCGCCGGCGAGAAGCCGAGAGGCTCTGGCCGAGGCCGCAAGGCTTTATCGCGCGAAGGAGAACTCATTCTTGGATCGGTCCATCGCCGAGCGTCCGAGCCGATCAAGCCCCTCGAGATAGGTCCATCCCGAAGGCGAGGGATGACGAAGAAGGCGATGTATCCGGTTCATCGGCACTCGGCCGAGAACCTATCGAGCACCCCACCGTCTGCGCTCCTGTAAACGCCCGAGAAGGAGGTCTTGCGCAACCTCAAGAAGAGCACTCCGTGCAACTGGTCGAGCCGCACCCTCGAACCGGTCAGGGGTTCGGCGAAGAAATCGTCGTGCTGTTCCGCTCCGCCCGTGCCCACGACGATCTCGTAGGTTCCGTCGGACGCCGGCCGCCCGTCTTCGTCGAGCCTATCGAAGCGCTCGTAGACATGGTCGTGGGCCGCCAGAACGAGGTCCACGTCTGCGTCGACTGCGCGCTCCCACAAGGACTGAGCCGACGTGATGTTGCCGTGATCGGAACCAGACGACCAGCGGGGGTGGTGCCAGTAGGCGAGGTCACAAAGATGGTCATCGGTGTCTAGGTCCCGTTCCAGGAAAGAGAGTTGGGCGCCGTGGCCGGGATGATTGGAATCCAACGAGACAAGATGCCACTTGCCGAGGTCGAATGAGTACCAAGGCCCCGGGGGGTCGAAGTACTCCTCGTAGCCAGACGATCCATACTTGTCATGGTTGCCGGGTGCAGGATCGGTCTTGTCCTTGAACCGCCCCCAGGTCGGATCGTAGTAGTCCTCGAGAGTGTTGAGCGACCCCGCGGGGTACTGGCTGTCCCCCAACACGAGGACGCGGTCGGGATCCTCGTCGAGGATGAGATCGGACGTCGCCTTCTGGCCTCCCGGCTCGCTTTCAGAGATGTCCCCTGCGGCTGCGATGGTCACAGACCCGGCCGCTCGACGCTCGTCTCCAGCGTCGGGCTCTTCCGTTCGTTCCTCTTCAGGGCCGGCTTGCGAGGCCTCAGCATCTTTCCGCTCGGGCGCGGACCCCTGGTCGTTGCCTTGGGGAGTGCAGGAAGAGAGGACAACAAAGAGGCAGACGACCCAATGCCCACGCAGCGAGCGGCTGCTATTCACCGGGCTCGGTCTCCCTCAGTGGCTTGGGCAGGTACACGGCCCCAGGTCCATGTGCGGCCGCGATGTCCTCAGGGTTCGAGATGCGGCATCGCTCGAGGGATAGGCAGCCACAACCGATGCAGGAATCCAGGCCGTCGCGCAGGGCTTCGAGTGCTTCGATCTCTGCGTTGAGCCGCTCCCGCCACCGCCTCGAGATACGCGTCCAGTCCGCGCGCGTGGGGGTCCGTGATCGAGGCAGCTCTCCGAGGGCGCTACGGACCTCGTCAAGCGTCAGTCCGACGTGCCGTGCGGCGCGGATGAAGGCGAGCCTGCGCAGGACGTCCCTGCGGTAGCGGCGCTGTCCGCCCTCCGTCCGCTCAGCCGACACCAGCCCTTCGCGCTCGTAGTAGCGCAGGGCCGAGGGAGCGAAGCCGCTCCGCCGAGCTGCTTCGCCTACCGAGAGTGAGTCCTTGGCCATGCGGGCATGCCTCCGACTTGACTTGAAGCTAACTTTAACTCCTAGTCTAGCGATCGGAACGGACCTACGACCCGTCGCCAGATCTAAGGAGAGCCGTTCGATGTCTGTTGCCGTCATCACCGGGGCGTCACGTGGGCTGGGCCTCGCGCTCGCCCGAGAGCTCGTCCACCAGGGTTGGGACCTGATCGTCGACGCGCGCGACGGGGACGCGCTCGAGAGCGCGACGGCCCCACTGCGGAAGATCGGAAAGGTCACCGCCATCCCCGGCGACGTTGCCGCCCCGGCCCACAGAGAAGCGATGGGGCGCGCGGCCCGCCGTGCGGGCCGCGTCGACCTGCTCGTCAACAACGCCAGCACGCTCGGCCCCAGTCCCCGCCCGATGCTCGACAGGTACCCGATAGGCGAGCTCGAGCGAGTCTTCCAGGTCAACGTCGTCGCCGCTCTGGCGATGATCCAGACCGTATTGCCCGAACTCGCCGGCGCCCATGGCTCGATCGTCAACGTGACCTCCGACGCCGCAACGGAGCCTTACGAAGGTTGGGGAGGCTACGGTTCCTCCAAGGCTGCGCTCGAGCAGCTCACGGCCGTACTCGCGGCGGAGCAGACCTCGCTGCACGTGTACGCGTTCGACCCCGGCGACATGCGCACCGTCATGCAACAAGAGGCGTTCCCGGGAGAGGACATCTCCGATCGCATGGAGCCAGAAACGGTCGTGCCGGCGCTGATGCGCCTCATCGCCGAGCGGCCCCCGAGCGGAAGGTATCGGAGCTCGGAGCTCGAACCAACAACCGAGCGCGCTGGTCTATGAGTGGCGCTCTCGCACCAGCTCGAACCACCTTCACCCTGCCTGAGAAGCTCCACGCAACCGAGCCTCCCGAAGCGCGCGGGGTGCCGCGCGACCAGGTCCGCCTGCTCGTCGCGCAGCCGGACGGGTTAGAGCACACTCGCTTCGAGCACATCAAGGATCTCTTGGTGGCGGGCGATGTCGTGGTGGTGAACACGTCGGCAACCTTGCCCGCGGCCGTCGACGGGATCCGTCTCGACGGAAGACCGGTGGTGGTGCACTTCTCGTCCCCGCTCCGAGGGGGGCTCTGGGTGATCGAACTGAGAGGGGCCGAGGGGCCATTGCCGGAAGCCGCTGCGGGTGACGTCGTGTACCTTCCCGGGGACGTCCGGATCGATGTCCTGGCGGCTTATCCGGACGCGGCCCGGGATCGAAGCCGC
Organism: Actinomycetota bacterium; assembly: GCA_046262355.1. Taxonomy (GTDB): domain Bacteria; phylum Actinomycetota; class CADDZG01; order CADDZG01; family WHSQ01; genus DATADD01. Next base: position 15,719 of record JBHEMX010000016.1, read on the forward strand.
CTGTGGCGCGCGCACATCGAGGTCGATGCACCCGTCGAGGACTATCTCGCCTGCCAAGGGCGTCCGATCGCCTACGGCTACCTGCACGACCGTTGGCCGCTATCCGCCTATCAGACGATCTTCGCAAGACAAAGGGGTAGTGCGGAGATGCCGAGCGCGGCACGCCCTTTCACGCAACGGCTCATCATCGACTTGATCGTGCGGGGCATAAACGTCGCACCGGTCCTGCTGCACACCGGGGTTTCCTCGCTCGAGTCCGGTGAGCCTCCTCAAGAGGAACGCTACGAGGTTCCGCCGTCGACCTCCCGGCTCGTCAACGAGACGCGCCGGGCGCGAGGGCGCGTGATAGCGGTCGGCACCTCCGTGACGCGCGCGCTCGAGACCGTCGCCGGACCACACGGCACCGTCGCATCCGGGCGCGGCCGTACGAACCTGGTCCTCGGCACCGATCGACCCGCTCGGGCCGTGGACGCGATCATCACGGGGTGGCACGAACCCAAGGCTTCTCATCTGTCGTTGCTGGAAGCAGTGGCCGGGGCGGAGATGGTCCAGCGCGCCTACGACGCCGCGCTCGGAGCCGGCTACCTATGGCACGAGTTCGGAGATAGCTGCTTGCTGCTTCCCCACCCGCGTGCACGCAGGGCCAAGCTTCGACGAGTCACGTGACCTCTCGATCCTCGAACTCCGCTCGCAACAAGACGCTGACCCAGGAGCGATACGTCGGCGATCCGGCCCCGATGCACGAAGCCCGCTCGGCAAGGTAACCGGGCCGCGATCTCGATCTTGCAACGCGCGGTGCGAGACAATGGGAGACGTCATGCCCGCTAGGTTCCCGTCGGACGAGCCCATAGGCCCGGAGAGCCGGCCCCCAGGACGGTTCCGAAGGTTCGTCTCGAGACGCAGGCGCCTCGTATGGATCTCCGCCGCGGTCGTCGTTGGACTCTCGGCCGTCGTTCTCGTCTGGTTTCAGCCACAGAAGCTCGTGATCGACGAGCCCGTCAAACGAAGAGCTACCGGGCGCCCGCGCCGGCCAGGCTGAAGGATCCACAGGCGGCTCCGCCATGAAGGAGGAACCATTCACGAACGAGAGCCTCGAGACGCTCGCAGCCGGCGAGTTCAGAGCCCTCGAGCACGAGACTTCGGGACGGGCCGTGATCCTCGAGTCTGGGCCGGGGCGGACGTTTCTACGACTGCAGGATCTCCAAACGTCCAACGGGCCAGACCTGCGCGTGTATCTCTCGGAGATCCCCGCGTCGGATGACTGGAACGCGTACGGGGAGCGCTTCGTCGATCTCGGAGCGCTCAAGGGCAATGTCGGAGACCAGAACTATGCGCTCCCATCGGATCTCGATCTCTCTCACTACAGGAGCGCGGTCATCTGGTGCAGGCGCTTCACGGTTGGCTTTGGAGTGGCTCCCCTGGGAGGCGGCTGACCAAATCCGAAACGGGCAGCTGCTAACGGAGTCCGTCGCAGCTTCACACGGTGACTGCTTGCTCGAGGCCTGCGTCCACTACGTATTGAGACTCATCTCTGGTGGCGTCAACTTGAGCAAAAGTCATACGGCGGCTCGCCGGAGCACGGGTAGACCAATGTGCCGATCGTTTCCGGTGCACCGGCGGCACAGTTTGGGGAGGATTCGCTTGAAGCCAAGATCGAGGCGGGCACCGCTCGTCACCGCAATTGTCTCCGCGTTCACGCTGCTCCTACCGCTCGGCGGCGTCGCGGTCGCCGAAGATCCTCCCTACCTGGATCTGAACCCCGAGACGTCCAAGGCAGCGCTTCGCAGCCCCATGAGGATGGCGGCCACGCTCACGGACGCGACCGGTCAACCGTCTCCGACCAACGCCGCAGTGATCGTGAACTTCGAGGTCGACGGTCCCGGCGATCCCGGGACCGGAACCGGCCCGGACGGCGTCTCCTTCGACTCGCCCGATCTTCGCTGCACGGTCGCGGTCGGGAGCGCGACCTGTCGGAAGTCCTATCAGAACCTCAGCGGAGCCGATGGACAAGACAAGGTGTGGGCGTGGATCGACGGCACGACCGTCGACGAGACCGAGGGTCAAAGCGTCACCACGGAGCCGGGATCGCACCTGGAGCGAGACGGCACCGATGTCGCCACTCCAACCTGGTTCGCGGGGCTCTCCGAGACCGCAAGCCTCGATTGCAGCCCCGAGGCCTCTACCGTTGCGGCAAGCTCGTCGAAGACCATCACGTGCACGGTCAAGGATGGGGGCACTCCTCTCGACGGCTGGCAGATCGATGCAGAGAACCTCAGCCCAACCGTCAACGACCCGGACGACTCTGCGACCGGGAGCAAGTTCGCCGACTACAACGGTGGTGACGCCGGATCAAGCTGCGTCACAGGCGACGCCGGCAGCGGGCAATGCCGCATGACGATCGCGCCGGAGAGTCCCGCTCAAGCGGGTCGCGCGCGCATCTGCTTCTGGGTCGATGAAGAGACCGACGGCAGCTTCCATCCTGACGGACGCGTCGAGTGGGACGGAACCTTGTGCGATACAGAGTCCGTGGCCGCATCCGAAGCCGACAACAGAACGGACGCGGTGGCGATCTCCTGGAAGTTCCGCCGGTCGATCTCTCTCAAGTCGTCCAAGAAGTCGGTCGCCAGGGGCAAGAGGTTCAAGCTGAGTGGGTCGATCACTGCGAATTCCTCGACGTGCAAGCAAGCACAGAAGGTCGTCATCCGTCGAGACGTCCTGAACGACGGACGACCGAAAAAGTTCTCATTCTTCAAGTCGACGACATCCGGCTCGCTCGGCGCCTACAGCATCAGCGTGAAGGCCCGCAAAGGCGCCAAGTACCAGGCTCGGCTCGTGACGAGCTCGAAGTGCTACGCCGCCGGCTCCGGTGCAAAGAGGGTGCGCGTCCGACGCTGAAGCTGGTGGAGGCAAGTTAAGGCGAGGGGCGGCTCACCGAGCCGCCCCTCTGCGCGTCCCGGACCTACTGCTCAGGTCGCGCCGCAGTGAATGCGGGAAGGTACGGTTGCCCGCGTCGGGGAAGGGAGGGCTCGTGAGGATCCTGGTTATCGGCGGCACGCAGTTCGTCGGCCGCGCCTTCGTGGAGCACGCCGCCGGCCGCGGGCACGAAGTCAGCCTGTTTCACCGCGGCGCGACCGAACCCGAGGGCCTCCCGGCTGTCGAGCATCTCCACGGTGACAGGGACGGAGGGCTCCACGTGCTCGAGAAGCAGACCTGGGACGCCGCGCTCGACACCTGCGCCTACACCCCGCGTGCGGTGACGCATGTGGCATCGGTGCTGCGTGATCGGATCGGTCACTACGCACTCGTGTCGAGCCTGTCGGTGCATCCCGAAGACGCGCCGCCCGGAGCGACAGAGGACTCGCCGACCTATGGACCTCCGTTCCCGGAGACGGAGGAGGTGACCGAAGAAACGTACGGGCCACTCAAGGTCGCGAGCGAGCAGGAGGCCCTGCGGGCGTTCTCCGGCCGCTACCTCATCGTTCGCCCGGGATACATCGTGGGACCGCACGACCCCACCGATCGCTTCACCTTCTACGTGCGCCGCGCGGCGAGCGGCGGGGAGATGCTCGCACCGGGACCTCCCGATGCGCCGCTGCAGGTGGTGGACGTGCGAGATGTCGCAGCTTTCATGCTCGAGCGCATCGAGCTGCTGGACAATGATGTCTACGGCGTCGTGGGCCCAGGCGAGCCGATCACGATGAGCGTCGTCTTGGAGTCTGCGCGTGCCTCGAGCCAAGCAGACACGGAGCCGACGTGGGTGTCCCCCGACTTCCTGCACACACTGGGTGATGACGTCTACCGGTGGCTGCCGATGTGGCACCCGGAGCACCCGGGAGCGCACGCCTACGACGCATCCAAGGCGATCGCAGCGGGGCTTCGCCACCGCACCCTGGTCGAGACTGTGACCGACACGCTGACATGGGACGCCGGGCGCGGACGACCCGAGCTGCGCGCCGGGCTTTCTCCGGCCAAGGAGGCCGAGCTCCTGCAGGCGTGGCGCGCCCGCTCCTAGAGCTTCCGCAGCCTCAACGCCGCGCGGGGACGGCGCCGAAGTGACGCGGGGTCGCCTCACCTCGATCGAACGCTTGGATGACGCGCCCCGAGATGGCCCCTGCTGCGGAGATCGTGATCTCCACCGCGTGGTACAGGCTGCCCCTCTCTTCGGGGTGCCCGAATCCCTCGATGCAGACGCCGCGGAGGTGCGAGCAGAGGCCGCTGCCGCCGCCGCCCGACATCACGAAGCGGATGCCGTCGTGCACGTTCTCGTCGAAGGCGAGGCCGTGAGCGCAGCAGACGAGGCTCACGTTGTGGGTCCGAAGGAGGCCCAGAAACTCTGGCTCGAGGCGCCTGAAGCCCCAGTCGTCATGCGGCGCGTAGCGCCCTTCTAGGTACGGAGGCATGTGCATCAGCACGATGCGCTGCGGCTCGTCCGCAGCTTGCAGGCTGCGTTCGAGGAAGGCGAGGTCCTCATCGCGCGGCCCTTGCGTCCCCTCTGCGGTTCCCACGCCGGTGACCTCGACGGCGCCTATGGCGCCGGGCTCGGCGTGGATGACGATGAAACGTGTGTGGCCGCAAGCGAAGTCGAAGTTCACCGGGCCATGGACGCGCTCGAACGTGTCCCAGCCGAGATCGTCGTCCAGATCGTGGTTCCCGATGACGCAGATGTCCGGGATCGGCAGCGTCTCCACCAACCGCAGGTAGTGATCGTGCCGCTCCTTCGTCCCGGGGCCTGCGAAGTCACCGAGGTTGGCGAAGAACGCGGGAACAGGATCGAACTCGGCGATCTGGCTCAGCAGCTGTGCAAAGATCCCGTCCGCCGTGGGGTCCGGCCACGCACCCGAGTCACCGGCAACGACGAACCGAACAAGGTCGTCGACCGGCCTCCGCTCGATCCGCTCCGCCATCACCAGGTTTCGATGTCCAGGGTCGGCTCTTGCCACGTTTCCCCTCCCGCGCCGTGTCGCCCGCTCCCCTTATGCGAACCGCCTCAAGTGACCGCACGAAGTGTATGGGCGTGGCCGCACGCACCCGTGACGTGACGCCGGCCTCCCGTCGCTCGGTTTCCGGGTTACCCCAAGAGCAAGCGAGGTCGCGCAGCCGCAACCGTCTGATCGTCCCCATATTGCGCGGGGAAGCGTTCGGCGTCTACTGTTGACGGTGCTGATCCACAGCGGAGGTCCAGTAGCTGCGAAGCCTCATTCACGAGGCCTAGGCACGGCGACTCCGTAGAGGTCATGGGGCCCGAGCGGAAGGGGGGCATGATGTTCGCACAGGTGATCCAAGGTCGAACGAACGACCCAACGGCCGTGTGGAAGTGCATGGAGGAATGGGACCGGACCGTTAAGCCGGGCGCGCAGGGCTTCTTGGGCAGCACCGCGGGCGTGTCCGACGACGGGGAGTTCATCGCCGTGGCCCGTTTCGAATCGGATGATGTGGCACGGACCAACAGCGACCGGCCGGAGCAGAGCAAGTGGTGGTCCGACACCGAGAAGCACCTCGAGGGAGAGGTTCGGTTCTACGACTGCACGGAGGTCGAGGTCCAATGGGGCGGTGGGTCTGATAACGCGGGCTTCGTGCAGGTCATCCAAGGACGCCTCGAGAACGAGGAGCAGAAGGCGCAGTGGCGCCGGGCTGAAGCGGACGCCGAAGAGTGGTTGCGCGCCAACCGCCCCGACCTCATCGGCAGCGTGCGTGCCTGGCAGGGCACGAACTTCAGCGACTTCATCTACTTCAGTTCGGAAGAGGAGGCGCGCGCCGGCGAGCAGAAACAGCCGCCCGCGGGATCGGAAGGTAGCGCCGAGGACTGGATGGCGCACATCGAAGATCTCAAGTTCATCGACCTCCGTAAACCCTTCTTCTCGAGCCCCTGACGGGCCGCATGGCAAGTCCCGGATCGAAGGGTCCTCCAGCCTGATCCCGGCGCGCCGAAAGCGAGGCCGCTAGGTGCGTGCGGCCTCGCTTTCCGGCGTCGCTAGGCGATCCGTGCCGCCGTGCGACGGATGCTCAACGCCAAGCCGGCGACGACCATCAGCCCGACGAGCACGGTCGCAAGGAGACCGAGGTTCACGCCGGTCTCGGGGACGGCGACCTCATCCGGCGATCCCGAGGAAGCCGTGAAGTCGTGCTCGGACTGCGGTAGACCGTAGCTCGGGTCCGTTACCGCTCGCAGGTCCGCCGCGTAGAGGCCGTTCCACTCGAGGCCCTCGCCGTACTGCGGCTCGTTGAGCGCTCGCAGTTGCTCGATCGCCTCGACATCGGTCGGCGCCGCAGCAGCCACTTCGTAGCTCGGCTCGTTGAGTGCCCGCAGCTGCGCGATCGCCTCGACATCGGTCGGCGCCGCGGCAGCCTCTTCGTAGCTCGGCTCGTTCAGTGCCCTAGCGTCACGGATCGTGCCGACGTCCACTACCCCGTGTAGCCTTGGGGAGTCCTGCCTCCGGAGGAGAAAACCTCCTCCGTCGCCGTCTTCCTGCAAGAGGCGGGCCTGGGCGGGCCCCGCAAGAGACAGCAGCCATGCGAGAGCGATGACGGCGGCGACCACCGAGCCCAGATGCTTGCGCTCGGGACCCCATGGCGTGCTTCCAGCGATGTTCACGCTCCTCAACATCTCTCCTCCTCCTTCTTTCCGGATCGCCCCTGTGGCGGTCCCTAGGAGGAGGCTCGCGCGACGGCCCTCTCCAGGCTGTCGGCGGGCCGACCGCGGAGCTGTCTCGTTGCCGACCTGAATAAGGGACTTGCGGTCTTTGACTGCGCGACCCACTACAAGATGTCGCCGAGCGCGTCCCCGAGCCCCAACCGTGCCTTGCTCCGGCGCATCGGCGGGCTGCTCGCCCGCTGCGTTCGGCAGCCGCGCGCTACGGCAGCCTCTTCAGGCCATCACAGGAGTGCTAGCCGGCTCGAACCACGTCAACCGGTCGCGTAGCCGGACCACCTCACCGATGATCGCCGTGGCCGGCGGGGTGACCTCGGCACGCCGTGCAAGAGCGGAGATGGAACAAAGCTCGCCCACCACGGTGCGTTGTCGCTCCGTCGTTCCCCACTCGATCACCGCCGCCGGTTCGGCCGGATCTCGGCCCGCCTGGATCAGCTCCGAGGTGGCATGCTCCAGGGCTTTCACCCCCATGAGCAACACGAGGGTGTCGACGGCGCACCCGAGGGCCTGCCAGTTCGGTTCCCGTATCCCCTTGCAGCGGTGGCCGGTGATCACCGCGAAGGACGAGGCGATCCCTCTGTGGGTGACCGGGATACCGGCGTATGCGGGCACGGACGTCGCCGAGGTCACGCCCGGCACGATCTCGAAGGGGATGCCGAAGGAGGAGAGGGCGTCGGCCTCCTCGCCTCCTCGGCCGAACACGAAGGGATCTCCTCCCTTGAGCCGGACGACGGTCTTGCCGTGCAGCGCCCGATCGATGAGGAGGCGGTTGATCACCTCCTGGTCGAGGTGGGGACGCCCGGGTGTCTTGCCCACGAAGACCCGCTCCGCCGCCGTCGGCGCCTCGGCGACGAGCGCGGGGTGAACAAGGCGATCGAAGGCGACCACGGCGCAGGAATGCAGGAGCCTGAGCCCCTTGCAGGTGATGAGCTCGGGGTCCCCCGGACCCGCTCCCACCAGGTAGACCGTGCCGACGCCGGGACCGGACGGGACATGATGGGCCGACCGGACCCCGCGCTCACCGGTCACGAACATCCCGTCCCTCCGATCGGTCCTGCACCGGCGTTGACTTTAGCAGCTTTCCACTGTAGAAAACGTCTTCGAGTTCCGGCAGCCAAGGGGGCCGAGTGATGTGTCAAGCCTGCGGATGTGAGGGCCGGTCGGAGGGCTCCGTACGAACAGGCACCGCCGCAGAGGGCCAGTGGGCTCTGGGGTACCGGGAGCCGCTCAACGCGGCCGAACAGGCGAAGCGAGAGGACGACGGCCTCAACGTCCGCGCGCGCATCGAGACCGTCTACGCGCGCGCGGGCTTCTCATCGATCTGGCCCTCGGACCTGGCCACGCGCTTCCGCTGGCACGGTCTCTATACCCAGCGTCCCGAAGGCGACGGCTACTTCATGCTGCGCATCCGCATCCCGGGGGGCACCCTGACCGCGGAACAGGTCGACGCCGTCGGTCTCTTGTCCATCGACTACGGGCGTGACGTAGCCGACGTGACCGATCGACAGAACATCCAGCTGCACTGGATCCGCATCGAAGATGTCCCCGCGATCTGGCGCCGCCTGGAGGCGGTGGGATTGTCCACCACGGAAGCCTGTGGGGACACGCCGCGCAACATCCTGGGGTGTCCCGTGGCCGGCATCGACGCCACGGAGGTCGTCGACGCTTCGGCCGTCCTCCAGGAAGCCAACGCCGTCCTGGCGGGCAACCCCGAGTTCTCCAACCTGCCGCGCAAGTTCAAGATCTCCATCTCGGGGTGCGGGCACCAGTGCGCGCAACACGAGATCAACGACATCGGCCTGGTGGGAGCCACAAGCTCCGACGGCCGGGCCGGCTTCGACCTCTGGGTCGGCGGTGGGCTGAGCACCACGCCGATGTTCGCCCGACGTCTGGGCGCCTTCGTGCCACCGGAGGATGTGGTCCCGGTGGTGAGCGGGATCACTGCGGTGTTCCGCGAGTGGGGCTATCGGCGAGCGCGCAACCGGGCGCGACTCAAGTTCCTCGTCCGTGACTGGGGCCCCGAACGCTTCCGCGAGACCCTGGAAAAGGAGATCGGTTTTGCTCTGGCCGATCTCGAACAGCCGCCATCGAGCCCCGTCGCCCACCGCGAGCACATCGGAGTTTGGCGACAGAACGACGGCAGCTACTACGTGGGCTTCGCTCCCAAGGCGGGGCGCATCTCGGGCCACCAACTGCGCGCCGTAGCATCGCTCGCGAGGCGCTTCGGCAGGGGCCGAGTGCGAACCACGACTCAGCAGAAGCTGCTCATCCTCGACGTGGACGAGCGGCGCATCGAAGATCTCGTCGGCGAACTCGAGACGCTGGACCTTCCGGTCCGAGCGAGCAGGTGGCGCCAAGGGACGATGGCCTGCACCGGCATCGAGTTCTGCAAGCTGGCCATCGTCGAGACGAAGGGACGCGCCACGGAGCTCTACCGCTACCTCGAGGACCGGCTACCCAACTTCGACCAGGACGTGCGCATCAACGTGAACGGTTGCCCGAACTCGTGCGCTCGCTATCAGACCGCCGACATCGGGCTCATGGGATGTCAGGTCACCCAGAAGGTCGGCGGCGTCGACGACCACGGCAACCCGATCGTGGCGCCGCGCAAGGCCGAGGCCTTCCTCGTGCACCTCGGAGGCCACCTCGGCGAAGAGCGCTCCTTCGGGCGCAAGGCCAAGGGCGTCAGGGTGCCGGCCTCCGAGGTCGGGCCCTACGTCGAGACGCTGATCCGACGCTTCCGGGGCGCGCGCCGCGACGACGAGAACTTTGCTCACTTCGTCAAGCGCCTCTCGGATCCCGAACTGCGCGTCTTCGCCGCCAAGCCGACGTTCAAGAGCTCCCCACCGGCGCCTGCCCTCGTTGCGGAACCGAGAACATCGTGAGCAGCAACGCGGCCGGGCTCGACCGCGCGCTCGCTCGGGCGCCTCACTTCACGTCGCCGGACGTCCACTACGCCGCTCTCGGGAGCTCGCACCCGAGCGAGGTCCTCCGTTGGGCCGCGTCCACCATCGACCGCCTCGCGGTGGCCACGTCGTTCCAGCCGTCGGGTCTGGTCATACTTCATCTGTTGCGGGACATCCGTGCCGATCTGCCGGTCCTGTTCCTCGACACGGGTTGGCACTTCCCCGAGACGCTTGCCTTCAGGAAGAAGATCGAACAGGCGTGGGACCTGAACGTCGTGGAGCTGCGCGGCGCACATGGCTCTTCAGAGGGACAGGCGCAGGCCTACGGACCGGAGCTTTACGGCCGGGACCCCGATCGGTGCTGCCTGATAAACAAGGTCCGTCCGCTGCAGAGCGCGCTCGAAGGGTTCGACGGGTGGATCTCCGGGATAAGGCGAGATCAGTCTCCACTGCGATCGAACACGCCGATCGTCGAGGCGCAATTGCTGCCTTCGGGACGCGAGATAGTAAAGATCCATCCACTCGCCACGTGGGCGCGCGAGGACGTGGACCGCTACACCGACACCCACGACATCCCGAGGCACCCCCTGCTCGAGAAGGGTTATCGCTCAATCGGCTGCGGCCCGTGCACGCGCCCGGTGACCGACGGCGAGGAAGAGCGCGCCGGGCGCTGGAATGGGTTCGGTAAGTCGGAGTGCGGCATCCACTCCTTCGGCGTGCATCACGGCCCCAAGGAGACCGAGGCGGAACAGTGAGCGTTCGTGCCGTGCCGTTCAGCTGCCCCTACTGCGGGGAGGAGGCGCTCGAGCCCGTCGCCGAAGGCGGCACCTGGTACTGCTCTTCGTGCGATCGGCGCTTCGCGCTGCGCTTCCAAGGACTCGGGAGTGAAGAGCGGTGAGCGCACACAACACGGTCGACACGACCTTCTACATGGCTTGTCTCAACCTCACGGCGAGACGATGCCTCGTGGTCGGAGCCGGTTCGGTGGCCCTCGAGAAGATCGAAGGCCTGCTTGCATGCGGCGCATCGATCACGGTTGTGGCCCCCGAGGCGATCACCGAGATCCGCGTGCTCGCCGAGTCGGGCAAGGTCGAGTGGTGTGCGAGACCGTACACCTCGGCAGACCTCGCGGGCCGCTTCCTGGTGGTGGCGGCGACCTCGATCACCGACCTGAATCGGCGGATCTATTCCGATGGGGAGCAGCGTTCGATGCTGGTCAACGTCGTCGACGTTCCAGCCTTGTGCAACTTCATCCTGCCCGCCGTCGTGCGTGAAGGACCGCTTGCGATCGCGGTATCCACCGCGGGAGCAAGCCCGGCGCTGGCCAAGAGGATCAAGCGAGAGATAGCCGACGTCATCGGCGCTCACCATGCCCGCCTCGCCCTGCTGCTCAACGAAGTGCGAGGGTGGGCGAGATCATCGTTGCCCGACTACGCGGCGCGCAGGGAGTTCTTCGATGGGATCGTGAACGGTTACCCGGATCCCGTCCGGCTGTTGCGCGACGGCGACGAACCGGCGGTGCGCGCCCTGATCGCTCGAGCCCGAGCAACAGCAGACCCTGAGCGGGCGGCGTCGGGCTGACATCTTCTTGGACCACGCTGCATGACCGTTCAGCCCGTGACGGAGCGAAGGAAGCTGCGAACCTCGGAGTTGAAGCGCTCTGCCGCCTCCATGTTGCTCTGATGACCGACGCCCGACATGA
>JBHEMX010000017.1:0-50957 GCA_046262355.1 Actinomycetota bacterium
TCGGTTCGACTCCGATCGGGTCCACCCAAAAGGCCACGGCGCTCCCAGAGCGCCCCCTTCCGGCCCCGGCGGAGGTCGTCGGTTCGACTCCGATCGGGTCCACCCAAAAGGCCACGGCGCTCCCAGAGCGCCCCCTTCGCGCTCCGTGACCAGCCTCTGTGAGGAAGTCGACAGCTACCAGTCGCAGGTATCGGGGCACCTCGCGGTGCTGCGCCGGGCCGGACTGGTCACTGCCGACCGGAGCGGGTACTTCAACATCTACCGCGTGGACTCGCGGGCCCTAGGCTTGTTGGCTGAACGGCTGCGCGAGTTGGCGGTGCGTTCGCAGTAGAGGAACTATGGCCTCATACGCGTGCGGCGCTACCGGGCAGGATCAGCTTCCCACGATTCTCGGCCCCCGGCGCGGCGACGCCCGTAGGATCGAACGTATGGCCCAGACGTTCCGACCCCTGGCGAAGCAGCCCGATCATCCTGCGCTTGAGCGCGAGATCCTGAAACTCTGGGAGAACGAGCAGACGTTTACTCAGCTGCGCGAGCTCAATCGCGACGGCCCGAAATGGTCGTTCATCGACGGCCCGGTGACGGCGAACAAGACGCTGGGGGTGCACACGGCCTGGGGGCGCACGCTGAAGGACGTGTTCCAGCGCTACAGGGCGATGCAGGGATTCGACCAGCGATACCAGAACGGCTTCGACTGCCAGGGGCTCTGGATCGAGGTGGGCGTTGAGAAGCAGCTCGGGCTCAACTCGAAGCGCGAAATTGAGGAATATGGCCTCGACCGGTTCGCGCGCAAGTGTCGCGAAGTCGTGGTCTGGTCGAGCGAGGAGTTAACGCGCGGCTCGATCCGCCTCGGCCAGTGGATGGACTGGGGCAACGACTACTTCACCTTCAGCGACACGAACATCGAGTACATCTGGCGGTTCCTCAGGATCGTCCACGAGCGCGGCTGGCTCTACGCCGGCCACCGCTCGACTGAGTGGTGCCCCAGGTGCGGGACGTCGCTGTCGCAGCACGAGCTGACGCAGTCCGGCGTCTATCAAGAGCGCGCCGACGCGTCGCTGTTCGTGCGCTTCCCGCTCCTCGACCGGCCCGGCGAATACCTCGTCGTCTGGACGACAACTCCATGGACGCTGCCCGCGAACGTCGCCGCGGCGGTCAGGCCCGACGCGGATTATGGGCGGCGCGCCAATGGCGAGTGGGTCGCCGTCGCGCGGTACGGGAACGAGCGGTTGGAGGAGCGGAGGCCCGGTTTGGAACTCGTCGGGTGGCGGTACGAGGGACCGTTCGACACGCTCGCACCGGGTGCCGGCGTCGACCACCACGTTGTTCCATGGGACGAGGTGTCGCTCGAGGACGGTACCGGCATCGTCCACGTCGCACCGGGCTGCGGCAGCGAGGACTTCGAACTCGGCAGCGAGCTCAACCTGCCGGTGCTGACGCCGGTGGATGAGGCGGGGCACTTCTACTCAGACTACGGTTGGCTGCACGGGTCATCGACGGGCGACGCCGCCGACCAGATCGTGGGCGACCTTAAGGAGCGTGGGCTGCTCGTCGAGACGGGCCTGTACGAGCACCGCTACCCGCACTGCTGGCGTTGTGACACGCCGCTCATCTTCCGCATCGCCGACGACTGGTTCATCTCCGTCGAGGAGGTGCGGCCGCAGCTACTCGAGGCGAATGACTCGATCGAGTGGACTCCGGCCTACATGGGGAAGCGCATGGAGGACTGGCTGCGGAACATGGGCGACTGGAACATCTCCCGCCGCCGCTACTTCGGGCTGCCGTTGCCGATCTGGACCTGCTCGGCGTGCGGGCACTCACAGGTGATCGGCTCGAAGACCGAACTGGCTGAACGGGCCACGTCCGGGTTCGAGCAACTTGAGGAGCTGCACAGGCCTTGGGTCGACAACGTCACGATCCGCTGCGAGACCTGCGGTAACGAGGAGGCACGCCGCATCTCCGAGGTCGGCGACGTCTGGCTCGACGCGGGGATCGTCCCGTTCTCGACGCTCGGATGGCAGAGCGACAGGTGGGTGGAGCGCGGCTACGCAACTGGCGCGTCAGCCGGACTGTCGGGTGCCGACCTGCCCGACCACGTCTACTGGGAGAAGTGGTTTCCTGCCGATTGGGTATCCGAGATGCGAGAGCAGATTCGGCTTTGGTTCTACTCGCAGCTCTTCATGTCGGTCGCGCTCGTCGGAAAGGCGCCGTTTAGGAAGGTCCTCGGCTACGAGAAGATGCTCGACGAGCAAAGCCGCGAGATGCACGGCTCGTGGGGAAACCTGATCAGGGCGGAGGATGCGTTCGAGCGGATGGGTGCCGACGTGATGCGCTGGCAATTCTGCCAGCAGCCGCCCGACCGGAACCTCCTCTTCGGCTACGGTCCTGCGCACGAGATCAAGCGTAGGCAACTGACGCTGTGGAACTCAGTCAAGGTGCTCGTTAACTACGGCAACATCGAGGGGTTCGAGCCGTCGTGGTCGCATCTCGACAGCGGCCCCGGAGGCGATCTACGCCCTCTCGACCGCTGGCTCATCGCGCGGACGCAGGAACTCGTTGGCGAAGCGACTGGTGCCCTTGAAGAGCAGCTGACCTACAAGCTGGTCGACGCGTTCGAGGCGTTCGTCAACGATGTCTCGACCTGGTATATCCGCCGCTCGCGCCGTCGTTTCTGGGACGGCGACGAGATGGCGTTCCGGGTTCTCTGGTACGCGCTCGTGCAGGCACTACGCGTCGTCGCCCCGATCGTGCCGTTCCTGACCGAGCACCTCTGGCAGAATCTCGTCGCGATACCTTGCCCTGAAGCGTCGCGGTCGATCTTCCTGGCGCCGTGGCCGCGGGTGGACGGCCGCCTCGTCGACGAGGCCCTGATCGAGGAGATTGCGGAGGTCCGGCGTGTCGTCGAACTCGGCCGGCAAGCGCGCTCATACCGCAACATCAGGCTGCGCCAGCCACTGCGGCGCGCTGTCGTGTACGGCTCCCAGCGCTCGGCCGCCCACGCCAACGAGATCGCCGAGGAGCTGCGCGTCAAAGATGTGCGGTTCGAGTCAGGCCTTGAGGCGCCCGTGCGCTTGAAGCCGAACCTTCCTGTGCTCGGACCGCGCCTCGGGAGGAAGCTTCCAGCTGTGCGGTCCGCCCTCGAAGAGGGGCGCTATGAACTTCTCGACGGCCAGAATGTCCTCGCCGAGGGAGAGACGCTGAGGCCTGAGGAGGTGCTGCGCGAGCGCGGGCCGGTCAACGAGGGCTGGGCGGTCGCATCGCAGGAGGAACTCTCGGTGGAGATTGATACGGAGCTCGATGCGGGGCTCGAGCTCGAGGGTCGCGTCTTCGACCTGATCCGGCAGTTAAACGAGATGCGGAAGCAGGCAGAGCTCGAGCTTACGGATCGCATCCGCGTCTGGCTCCCTGAGTCGCACTCCGACGTACTCAGACACACCGACTGGATCAAGGACGAGGTATTGGCCGTCGAGGTTCAGCTCGACACCGCCTCCGACACGCCGCGCATCGAGCGATCTGGCGGAGCGGGGGAGACCACGAGCGAGATTACGGCAGGGCAGCTATAGCGAGATGGCCGCACCCATCAAGGCTGGGCGGTTCGCGCAGTGTTCTATTAGGACCACCCAGCCTTGCGGTGCGCGACCCAACGGCGGAATGCGATAGGTGGGACGATCTCATCCCGGCCATCACTCGGATTTCCCTCACCAGTTTGCGGATAAGCGCCTTTCTCTGCTGCGCAGGTCAGCAGCTCGGGCAGGGCTGCCGCCCACTGCGCTATCTCGTCGGCCGTAAGAGCCTCTGAACGGCTATCGCGAAGCTCTGCTTCGAGCCTCTGTCCCTCCGCGCGCGTCGATGCGCTCGTTGAGTGTCGATTCGCTACGACTAGTCGATTCGGCAACGTTCAGTAGGGGACCGTCCTCTTAAGGTATGAGCGCGCCGGCAAGCCATAGGAGGAGGCCTCGATGAGCAAGGTGACTCGGATATCTCGATGTCCTTGGATGGTTTCGTCACCGGGCCCAATGAGGGACCGGACAACGGGCTCGGTGACGGCGGGGAACGTCTGCACTTGGATGTTCTCCAAAAAGACCGAGGCTGACGGTGAGATCCTCGACGAGATCTACGCGACCACGGGAGCGGTCCTGATGGGTAGGCGGATGTTCGATGTCGGAGTGGAGCCCTGGGGTGACCCCCCGCCCTTTCGGATGCCTGTATTCGTCCTGACGCACGAGATACGTGAACCCCTGCTAAGGCTAGGGGGGTACGACCTACAACTTCGTGACGGACGGGATCGAGGCTGGTCTCGCTCAGGCTCGCGCTGCCGCGGGCGACAAGAACGTCGGCATTTGGGGAGGCGCGAACATCATCGAGCAGTACCTTGAGGCGGGGCTATTGGACGAGATGCAAATTCATCTGATCCCAGTCCTGCTGGGTGACGGTGTCCGCCTGTTCGCCGACCTGGACTCTGCGGGGATTGAACTTAGAAAAGTGAGGTCGATCGATACTCCGAGCGCGACGCACTTCCGGTTCACTGTCGTGAAGTGATCATCTGGACGGGCGAGTCGGAAGGAGAGACCCAGATGCGCAGGGCTGTCGTCAACGGTGCCGAGGTCGCAAAGGGAAACAAGGCCCGCTCGGGCGGCTGCTGATTCGCAGAGTTGGTTCCGCGACTCACCGGGCCCCGAAACGGTCTTCCCGATCGACGGGCGACTCGACGGTTCATGGCCGGAAGTGACGAGGGCGGAGGACGAGGGTCAACAAGTGAGAACGGGCGCTGTCGAGGGGACTCGATCCAGGTTCGCGCACCGCCCTTCTGGGTCCACCGATCCTGACACTGCGCACCAAGGCGGAATCCGGTAGGTAGGCCTCGTCCCGGCTCATCTCGCGGATCTCCTTGACCGGCTTGCGCATCAGGGCCCTTTCCGGCGCGGAGCCCGCCGTGGGCAGGTCCGGCATCTCCCGGACGGATCGGAAGGAACCGGCGAGCCCGGAACGCACGAATCCCTGGCCGAGACCAGGAGGCCGGGATGACCGCGGAGACGCCGAGCGAGTGCGAGGGCGCTGGCGTCGCCCGCCGCCAGCGTCGGCCCATTCACCCGAGATAAGCTCGTCCCAGATAGGCTGAGAAGAGAGGCTGTGACGAACACTCAAAACGCCTACACGCCCGAGGTCTTCGTCGCGGAGGCGTCCGTGCTCATCGGTCGGCTGGGCCCGACCAGAGGCGCCTTCGACGCGATCGCCGAGCGACTACGCAGGCTGGCCCGGCAGCCCGACCTCATCTCCGAAGACCGCTTGCGTGACCTGCATGGCGCGTCCGCTTCGGCCACGATCCTCGCCGAAGGAGAAGACGGCTCGGCGTTGATGTTGGCCCGCTTTCAGCCCGAAGCCCCCACCCCAGTTCACAACCACGACTCGTGGGCCGTGATCTGTGTGGTCAAAGGCGGCGACCGCCACATCAAGTGGGAGCGACTGGACGACGGGTCGGTTGAGGGCCGCGTCGAGATTCGCGTCGGCGAAGAGCGCGAGCTCGGACCGGGCGACGTGCAGTTCCTCGACGAGCCTCCCGGCGACATCCACAGCCAGCAGGGCATCGACGGCGATGCGTGGGAGCTCGTCTATTTCGGGAGCAACCCGCTTCCAAAGACGCGCGCGTATTTCGATCCCGAGGCCGGCACCGTCAGCTTTTCGAGCTCCATCTGACGGGCAACACCCCTCGCGTCGATCGGGGCGACTCTCCTCAGCATGGGACCGGGGGTTCGCGCAGTGTTTTTTCTTAGCCCACGAGCCTGCCACGGCGAACCGAATTGCGACATATCCCATCACTGAAATGATCGTCGGTGCATTGCCGCGTCGTCAGTCTCGGCCCTTCGACAGGCTGTGCACGGTCTCGTCGATGCCTTCGCCCTTTCTCTCTACCTCTTCGAGGTAGAGGCGAGCCCAGGCGATGCGGTCATTTCGGATCCCGTTGATGATTACGCCCCGAAGGTCAAGCTTGCTTGCGTCCTCGCGATGGCCATGGATCCGCAGCTCGGCCCAGACCGTGCCGTCCTCGTCCGCGGTTCGCAGGAGTTCGGCCCGGATGTCGGGAATCGCTGCGAAGAGAGTGGACCAATTCTGCCGAACCTGTTCCCGGCCCCCGAATTCCCTCTCGGGGTGCGCGGGCTGCTCGCTTCGATAGTCGGGCTCGAAACAGTCAACGAACGAATCCAGGTCGTGGGTGTTTATCGCTTCGACAAGCCGGTCGACTGCGCTCTTTGCGTCCATCGTGGCCTCCTTTGCCGGGAGACTACGTTCCCCGGCCGATCTGGCTGGAGCCCCCTCCGTTGCAGATCCTCCTGGTTCATCACCGGGAGGCGCCTCGATCGTCGCCTTCACCTTGCTGAACAGCGGTTCGGAGATCGCACAGCGCCGGCGGTGTCGTCGGTAGCGACTCCGGGGAGGGCACCGTCGCGGCGCGCCCCCTCAGCCGGCCAGCGCCTCCGCCTCGAGCTCTCGCTCCGCCTCTCCGTGCAGGAGCCGATTCACGACCCAGAACACGAGGCCGATGACCAAGAGGATGCCGGCGCGCAGGAAGATCGCCGCTTCGTTCTGGGTGATGAGCGCAAGCGAGATCACCGCGCCGAGCACGGGGATGAAGGTAGGAGCGCTGAAATGGTCATGGTCCACGCGGTCCTTCTTCAAGACGATCACGGCCACGTTGACAATGGCGAACACGATCAGCAGCAGCATGACCGTGGTGTCGGCGAGGACGCCGAGGTCTCCCGTGATGATCAGCACGACCCCGATGGCGGCGGTGAATGCGATCGCGGCCCACGGCGTACGGCGCGCCGAATGCACGCTCGTGAAGATGCGCGGGACGATCCCCTGATTGGCCATGCCGTAGACGAGGCGGGACGCCATGATCATGTTGATGAGCGCGCCGTTGGCCAGAGCGAACAATGCGATAGCCGCGAAGAGCTTGAGCGGGATGCCGAGGGGTCCTACCTTGACGACCTCGAGCAGAGGGGCGTCCGAACCCGCGAGCCGGCTCGTGGGCACGACCATCGACGCCAGCGCGGTCACGATGAGATAGATGGTGCCCGCGACGAGCATCCCGCCGAACAGCGCCCGAGGGAAGGCCTTGCTCGGCTCCCTGACCTCTTCTGCCACGTTGGCCGAGTCCTCGAAACCGATCAGCGCATAGAATGCCAACGTCGCTCCTCCCACGACGAGGAGCAAGGGGCTCGATCCCTCCTTGAACTCGAGCGCCCTGCCGGGCTCGGCGTCGCCGCCGAAGACGGCGATCAGGCCGACCAGGATGATCAGCAGCAAGCCGCCGACCTCGATGATCGTGAAGGCTGCGTTCGTCTTGACCGACTCTGATATGCCCACGAAGTTGATCATCGTTATGACCCCCAGGAAGACGAGGGCAATGAGGATGTCGGGCAGGACGATGAACTGCTTGAAGTAGTCGCCCGCGAACGCCTTGGCGAGCGCGCTCGCCGAGGTGATGCCGGAGGCCATGACCGCGAAGGCAACCATGAACGTGAGGAAGTGAACCTTGAACGCCTTGTTGACGTACAGTGCCGCACCGGCGGCGCGGGGGTACTTCGTCACCAGCTCCGCATACCCGAAGGCGGTGAGGAGAGCCAGCACGAAGGCAACGAGGAACGATAACCAGATGGCGCCTCCGACCTCCGCGCCGACCTCGCCTACAAGCGCATAGATCCCGCCGCCGAGCATGTCGCCGAGGATGAAGAAGAACAGCAGGTTCGTCCCGATGGCACGCTTGAGCTTTGCGCCGTCCTCGCTCGACTGAGCCCCGGCATTCGCAGTTGCGTCCACAGCGTCCCCCCCGGTTCGGTCGCTTAGATTGTCTCCCGATCCGATGAATCGAAACGAAGCGCGTCGCCATAACGCGATCGTGACGGCGGGCCTACACCTGGTCCTGGCCGCCATCCTCCTTGCAGCCGCCTGCGACGGGCGCTCGCCGGCCGAGCCCGATCGGCCCGCGTGGGCCAAGTCGCTCGTCGGAGCGCCCGGCTGCCCGGACCGGTCGGAGGCGATCGAGGCCCGCCATCGCACAGGCGGGAGGGTTCCGGCGGACGTCGACGGCGACGGGACGTCCGGGTCGGTATGGCTCGCCGTCGACCCGAGCGCAGCGGCCGGGTGCCGGGCGTTGGTGGTGGCGCGAGCAGCGGAGACGACCTGGATCGCCCCCATCCGCGACTTCGACGAGCTTGCCTTCGAGACGCTCGGGCTTCCGGCCCTCAGCGCCGTGGTGCCCATCGACGACCGCCCGGGCGCGGAGGTCGTGGTCGACGTCACGGCCGGGGCATCGACGACGCTCGTGGGCGTCTTCACCCTGCACGAGGGCGCTCTAGTGCAAGTGGCGCTCTCGGGGCGCGGCGCGCCGGACAACGATCTCCTTCCCTACGGCGGGAGCGTGACGCATGTGTACGCGGTCGATTGCAGCGCGGACGGCGCGGTGGTTGTCTCCGAGGCGTCTCCTCGAGGGCGTCGTTACGTCGTTCGAAGGTGGTTCTACGAACCGCGCGGCGCGACGTGGACGGCCCCGCGTCTCGAGTCGGAGACGGTCCGTCCCAAGCACCTGGGTAGCATGTTTCCCGAGTTCGTCTCCTCGCCGTTCCTCGGCTGCAGGCCGTGACCGTCGCGCTCGAGCGATTAGGCTTGCCTATATGGCCGAATACGACTTCAAGGCGATAGAGGAGCGCTGGCAGAAGGAGTGGCGTGACGCCCACGCATGGGCGGCGCCGGAGGTCCCGGACCGCGCCCGGAAACGCTATGCGTTGACGATGTTCCCCTACCCCTCCGGCGACCTGCACATGGGCCACGTCGAGATCTTCTCGATCCACGATACGTACGCGCGCTTCTCGCGCATGCGAGGGCTCGACGTCCTCAACCCCATGGGGTGGGATGCCTTCGGTTTGCCCGCCGAGAACGCCGCCATCAAGCGCGGGATCAATCCCAAGAAGTGGACGTACGACAACATCGCCAAGCATCGGGGGTCGTTGGAGCGTCTCGGCTGCTCGTTCGACTGGGATCGCGTCTTTTACACGTGCGATCCCGCCTTCTACCGCTGGAACCAGTGGTTCTTCCTCCGCTTCTACGAGCGTGGCCTCGCCTATCGCAAGGAAGCTCCGGCCAACTGGTGCCCCAACGACAAGACCGTGCTGGCCAACGAACAGGTCATCGGTGGGCGTTGCGAGCGCTGCGGAGCGATCGTGGTCAAGAGATACTTGACGCAGTGGTTCTTCAGGATCACCGAGTATGCCGACCGTCTCCTCGACGACCTCGAGCTCTGCACGGGCTGGACAGAGCGCCTCAAGACCCTCCAGAGGAACTGGATCGGGCGGTCATACGGGGCCGAGGTCGAGTTCCCCATCGAGGGCCGAGACGAGCCCGTGACGGTCTTCACGACACGGCCCGACACGCTGTGGGGAGCGACGTTCTTCGTGCTCGCTCCCGAGCATCGTCTCGCCGAGGAGCTCGTTGCCGGCTCGGCGAAGGCGGCGGAGCTCACAGCCTTCAAGCGGAAGGTGGCGGCGCTCACCGACGTCGACAGGACCGCCACCGATCGACGCCGCGAGGGCATGTTCCTCGGGGTCCACGCCGTCAATCCGGTCAACGGCGAGCGCATCCCGGTGTGGGTCGCGGACTACGTGCTGCTGGACTATGGGACGGGGGCCATCATGGCCGTCCCCGGCCACGATCAACGCGACTTCGAGTTCGCCCGCTCCCATGGGCTCGATGTGAGGGTCGTGATCGAGCCGGCGGGGGCCGGCCTCGACGGCGCCACGATGACCGCGGCCTACCCGCACGACGGAGTGATGGTCAACAGCGGCCCCTTCGACGGCACGCCCGCGGGTTTCGCCGTTGCACAGGTCACCGCGTGGCTCGAGAGCCGGGGGCTCGGCCGAGCGGCGCGCAACTTCCGCATCCGCGACTGGCTCATCAGCCGCCAGCGCTACTGGGGGACCCCGATCCCTATCGTCTTCTGCGCCGACTGCGGTGAGGTGCCCGTCCCCCAGAAGGACCTGCCCGTCGTGCTCCCAGACGACGTCGACTTCACGCCGACGGGAGAGGCGTCGCCACTCGCGACCGCCAAGGAGTGGGTCAACGTCGAGTGCCCGAAGTGCGACCGGCAGGCGCGGCGCGAGACCGACACGATGGACACGTTCGTGGACTCGTCGTGGTACTTCCACCGCTTCCTCGATCCCCATAACGAAAGTGAGCCGTTCGAGAGAGCCAAGTCGGACGCCTGGATGCCGATCGACCAGTACACGGGCGGGATAACCCATGCGGTGATGCATCTGATCTATGCGCGCTTCTTCCAGAAGGTCCTCATGGACATGGGTATGGTGAAGGACCCGGAGCCGTTCCCGCGTCTTCTTAACCAGGGGATGGTGACGATGGGCGGCAAGGCGATGTCGAAGTCGCGCGGCAACATCGTCGAGCCCGCCGAGGTGTTCGAGCGTTATGGTGCCGATGCCCTGCGCTTGTACATGCTGTTCTCAGGACCTCCTCAGCAGGACTTCGACTGGCCCATGGAGGGCGTCACCGCGATCGGTCGCGTCTCGGCCCCCTGGTTGCAGCGGGTATGGCGACTGTGCGAGGACAACAGGGACGTCGTCAACGTCGGTCCTCTCCACCAGGGTCCGCTCGAGCTTGCGCTGCGCAAGACTGTACATCGCACGATCAAGGTCGTTACGAGCGATCTCGAGCACTTCTCGTTCAACACTGCGATCGCCCGCTTGATGGAGCTCGTGAATCACGCCTATCGCTATCGGTCGGTCGGAGGCGGCGATCCGCAGGTGATGCAGGAGCTGCTCGAGGCCTTGCTGAAGATGCTCTCTCCGATGGCGCCTTACATCTCGGCGGAGGCGTGGAGGCGATTGGGACACAGGGGGTTCATCCACGAGGAGCCGTGGCCCACCTTCGACGAGCAGCTTGCCGCGGAAGACGAGGTCACGATGGTGGTGCAGGTGAACGGAAAGGTGCGTGACACGGTCGCTGTCTCCGCGGATATCTCGGAGAGCGAGATGCTCGAGCGCGCCCTCGCATCGGACAGGGTTCAGTCCTATCTGGAGGGCCGCGACCCGGCGAAGGTCATCGCGCGGCCGCCGAAGCTCATCTCACTCGTCAAGTGAGCGACCACTAGAACTAGAAGATCTCTGCGCACCACGGCGCGCGCTCGGTCATGAACAACAGCGTCGCCTTGTGCGCCGCGCCGCCGACGAGCTCCTGGACTCGTCCCGCGCGGGCCAGCTCGCCGAAGGTCAAGCCACCGAGATAGACCGCGCCGAGGTCGGCTGCGCTGAGCCGCAGCTCGGGAGAGGCGTCGCTGCGCCCGACCTGCGCACCCTCGGGGGCCGCGTGAAGCTCCCACGTGCCCTCGTTCCAGGGACAGGTGTCGTCGGTGATCTCGAACGTCAGCGAGCCGTCGGAGGCGTACGAGCGCAGAGCGAGTGCGGAGGCAAGGTCCACGACGCGCAGCCACAGCGCGTCCTTGGCGGTGAAACGGAGCCGTCTCGGCTCGGTCAGCATCAGGAACAGTGGGTGATCGGCGGCCACGAACCATGCCTTGATGCGCGCCATGAGGTCGACGCCGAGGAGGAAGCGCCATATCTCGCGCGTTGCGACCGGGGTTGTTGCGACCGCCTCGAGCACCTCGAGCCAACCGGCGGGGAGCCCCTCGCTCCATTCGTGGTGCGCACGGTACAGGGCATAGGCCTCGGCGCGCCCGTCGATCTCCCACAAGGCCCGGAACATCGGACCTCCGCCTCTGCGATCGGCCTCCGGGTCCGCAAGCGTGAGAGCCTCCCACCAGTCGGGGGTGCGAGCGAACATCCCGGGCGTCGAGACGCGCACGCGTTCGTAGATCTCGGGGAAGGACTTGAGCGCCTCGTCCTGTGCGAGTAGACGGCAGCGTCCGATCGGCGCCGAGGGATCGAGGAAAGTGGCGCGGTCGCGCTCCATGTCGAGCGCGCATTGCTTGGTGGCGAGCCCGTATCCGAAGCGTTGATAGATCGATCCCTCCGATGCCCATAGCACCGCGATGGGCTCGCCACGCGCGCGCGCATCAAGGAGTTGCGCCTGCATCAGTTGCGTCAGGACGCCGCGCCTGCGATGGCTCGGGAGGACGCCCACCATCGTGACCCCGCCGGCCGGCACTTCGCCGCCCGGTATGGTCATCGTGAAGGGGAAAGATCCGGCGGTCCCTATCATCGTCTCGTCGTCGAAGGCAGCGAACGTCCGGTCGGTCGAGATGACGCGCTTGAAGCGCTCGACGTCGTCGTCCTTGATGTCGTAGCCGAACGCTGCCTCACACGTTTCCAGAAAGAGGCGGAACTCATCCGGGCGGCACGAACGTATCTCGAGGCTCATCCTTGGCTCCGTGCTGTTGACCGATGCGCCTGCTGTGGCGCGCGTCACTGACATGGTGAGGAAGGAGCACGAGTATACGGCTCGTGTCCGAGATCATCGTTCCCAGCACATGGCGCGAGCGCCTCGAGGCGATCGGCGGACGGCGTCGCGACGCGTGGCTCGTGATGGCCGTCGTGGCCGCGGTCGCACTCGGCGCGCTCGCGTTGTGGAGTCGCGGCGGCGAGGCGCGCATCGCACCGCCGGCCACGAGCGACGGCGCGCTGTCACCCCCGGGCGCGGTCGCGCCGCCGAACGCCACGGTTGCGCCGACCCCCGTACCCGGCGTGATCCTGGTGCACGTCGCCGGCGTCGTGAGGCGTCCGGGTCTCTATGAGCTGTCCGCCGGCGCGCGGGTCGCAGATGCGATCAAAGCGGCAGGCGGTCCTCGTCCCAGGGGCGATCTCGACGGGCTCAACCTTGCCGAGGCCGTGACCGACGGCCAGAAGGTCGAGGTCGCCGCCAGGGGAGCCGCGGGACGGCCGGTGGCGGCCCCGGCGCCGTCGTCGAGCCCGGGCGTGGCCGTCGTGAACCTGAACCAAGCGGACCAGGTGGCGCTCGAGTCGATCCCGGGCATCGGTCCCGTGACCGCCACGGCGATCCTCGAATACCGCGCTGCGATCGGTTCGTTCTCCTCGATCGAGCAGCTCCTGGAGGTTTCCGGCATCGGACCCGTGACGCTCGAGAACCTGCGTCCCTACGTCAGCATCTAACGGCGAGCGCCGAGCCGAGGCCGGGTGTCGGGGGCGCTCGCCCGCGTGTGGCTGGCGGCGGCCGCGCTCGCCGCCGGGGCGTGGCTCGGCGCAGAAGGAGGCCCTGCGGTCTGGGGCCTCGCGCCCGCGTGCACCGGCGCGCTGCTGCTCCTGCGCCGGCGCAGCTTGCTCGCTGCACTCGGGATCGTCGCGCTCGCCTTCGGGCTCGGGTGGTTCAGCGCGACCGCGCGGACGGGATCCGGATCACCGCTGGCGACGTCGGCCTCGAGCGTGCCGCGGTGTGAGGTTGCAGGGCGCGTTCTCGAAACCGCCGGCGGCCTCGGCACGGTGGCGTCGATAGAGAGCGCCGTCTGCGCAGGTCATGCGGACGCGCCCGGAAGGGGTGTCGTCGTCATCGACGGCGACATAGGCGCCGCCGGTTCCACCTTCGTGGCGCACGGGTGGCTTCTTCCCCTGGGCGACGACCCGTTCGACGCCGCCCGCCGGCGGCTCGGAGCCGACGCGTCGTTCGACACCGCCGACATGGAGGTCGAGCCGCCGGGGACCGGGCCCCTGCGGGTCGCGTTCCTCGTCAAGCAAGGCCTCGTCCGTGCTACGCAGACGCTCGAGCCGCGTCGCGCCGCGCTGCTGCGAGGGCTGTCTCTGGGAGACACCCGCGCGCTGGATGCAGGCACGATCGAAGGCTTCCGGCGAGCGGGGCTCTCGCATCTGCTCGCGGTGTCGGGCAGCAACGTCGCGATCGTGCTGGGGGCTGTCGCGCTCTTGTTGCGCGCGCTCCCACTGTGGCTCAAACTGTCCGTCGCGCTCGGCGCGCTCGTGTTGTTCGTCCTCGTCGTCGGTCCCGAAGCGTCGGTGCTGCGAGCGGCGGTCATGGGGGCGATCGGGCTGGCCGCGCTCGCGTACGGCCGGCGGGCCGAGCCGCTCCACGCGCTGGGCCTCGCGCTGATCGCCGTGGTGGCGGCGCGGCCCTACATGGTGTTCTCGGTGGGCCTCCATCTCTCGGCTGCGGCAACGGCGGGATTGGTCCTGTGGACGTCTCCGCTGGCGAGGATGCTTCCTTTCCTGCCTCGCCCCGCGCGGATCGCGCTGGGGGCGACGCTTGCGGCTCAGCTCGCCGTGGCCCCCATCCTCGTGGCCACGTTCGGGGAGCTCTCCCTTGCATCTCCGGCCGCGAACCTCCTGGCCCTGCCGGCGGTGCCGCCGTCGACGGTTCTGGCTCTGGGCGCCGCGCTCATGGGGCCTGTCCATCTCCCCACGGCGCGGCTGCTGGCGACGATGGCCGAACCTTTCGCCGGCTGGATCCTCGCGGTCGGCGATCTCTACGGCGCGCGGTCGTGGGCGTCGCTTGACGTCGCTCGCTGGTGGGGCTGGCCGCTCGCCGCTCCGGTCGCCCTCGCGGCAGCGCTGTCGCTGCGTCGCATCGGTCGCAGCGACCTTTAGGGTGGCCCTCATGCAACCCCCCGAGGCCGCGGAAGGTCTGCGCCACCTTCTCGGCGCGACCTGAGCATGGCCCAGTACGTCTGGACGCCCGAGGACGCGGGCGGAAACGACATGCGAGCGTCGGACACGTTCGCCTCGCAGGAAGAGGCGGAGGCGTGGGTGGCCCGCGAGTGGGCGACGCTGCTTGCCGGGGGAGCCGAGCACGTGAAGCTCGTTGCGGACGGCGAAGTCGTTTACCGGATGGGTCTCCGGGAGGCGTGAGCGCGTCGGTCTATCTGTTCTCGGGTCACGAGTTCCTGACCCACGAGGCGCTGCAGAGGCTGCGCAACGAGGTCGGCGCCGATCCCCTTTCGGAGGCGTCTTTCGATGCCTCGGCGTCGTCCGCCGACATGCTGGCCGCGCTCGAGACGCCGTCGCTGCTGGGAGGGCGTCGCCTGGTGGTCGTGCACGATGCCGGAGCGCTGACGAAAGACCAGACCGAGGCCCTCGGCTCCTACATCGGGTCCCCGTCGCCACATACGGTGCTCGTGCTGATGACCGGCGGCCGAACGAAGCTCGCCGAAGTCGTAAGGAGGAGCGGAGAGGTCATCGCCCTCGAGGCGCCGAAGGGCCGCCGTCTCGTCGGCTGGATCCGGGAGCGCGCGCGTGGGCACCGGCTCAAGCTCGACGATCGCGCCGGGTGGGCGCTGATCGACTCGGTAGGAGGAGACCTGCGCGATCTCGACGGCGCGCTCGAGCAGATTGCCACCAACACGGGGCCCGAGGCGCGCATCGGCGCCCCGGAGGTACGCCGGCTGTTCCCGCGCCTCGCCGACGAGCGCGTCTACGCGTTCACCGACGCGGTCGGAGACAGGCGCTTGAACGTCGCGATGACGGCTCTGCGCCGCCTCTTGGATCAGGGCGATCAGCCCTTGGTGATCTTCGGTTCTCTCGCGGCACAGATCCGCAGGCTCGTGCTGGCGCGCTCGGTCGCGGAAGGAGGAGCGAGAGCGGTCGGAGAGGTTCTCGGGCTGCCCGAGTGGCGGGCCGAACGTCTGAACCGCCAGGCGCGCTCCTACCGTGAGGAGGAGCTCGTCGCCGCCATGGGGACTCTGGCGACTGCCGATGTGGAGATGAAAGGCGGAGACATCCCACCTGAGGTCGCGCTCGAGCGCGCGGTCGTGGAGATCGTGGGTTCGACTACGTCGTCAGTTTGAGCTGTTCAGACGCTTCGCTAGGCGCGACTTCTTGTTCGCTGCCTTGTTGCGATGGATGACGCCTCTTCCGGCCGCCTTGTCAAGCTCGCGCGCCGCCACGCGGTATGCGTCGCCGGCGGCGTCGGTATCGCCCGAGTCGAGCGCCTCTTGGAAGCGCTTGATCTTCGTCTTCAAGAACGAGCGCTCGCTCTTGTTGCGCACGCGGCGCTGCTCGTTCTGACGGTTCCTCTTTATCTGACTCTTGATGTTCGCCATGCGTTCTCTGACCTGTTCTAGGAAAGGGGATGTGACGATCGAGGGTACCAGACCCCCTGCTACCCTCGGATCATGGACCAGCTTCACCAACGCGCCTTCGCCGTGATCAGCCACGTCGATCATGGCAAGAGCACACTTTCCGACAGGCTCCTGCGCCTCACCGAGACGGTTGCTGAGAGAGACATGCGGGCTCAGTTCCTCGATCGCATGGACCTGGAACGCGAGAGAGGCATCACGATCAAGGCCGCTGCAGTCCGGATGGAGTACAAGGCGCGCGACGGCAACCTCTATGAGCTCAACATGATCGACACGCCCGGACACGTGGACTTCGGCTATGAGGTGTCCCGCTCGCTGGCCGCCTGCGACGGAGTGCTGTTGCTCGTCGATGCGGCGCAGGGGATCCAAGCGCAGACGCTTACGAATCTGTACCTCGCGGTCGATGCGGGACTCGAGGTCATTCCGGTTCTCAACAAGATCGATCTTCCGGCGGCACAGCCGGACGTGCACGCGCAGGAGCTCGCCGCGTTGATCGGCTGCGAGGCTGCGGACGTGTTCCGCATCTCGGCCAAGACGGGGGAGGGAGTGGAGACGCTGCTGGAGGCGATCGTCGCTACGATCCCCCCGCCGAGGGGCGCCGAGGATGCTCCACTGCGAGCACTCGTGTTCGATTCCTTCTACGACTCCTACCGAGGTGTTGTTGCGTCGGTCAGGGTCGTGGACGGAACGCTCGAGAGCAGAGAGCCCCTGCTGTTCATGGCGACGGGCGTCAAGGCGGACGCAGATGAGATCGGCATCATGGCGCCGGACGCGATACCCATGGAACGCCTCGAGACGGGCGAGGTCGGGTATCTCATCGCCGGCATCAAGGAGGTGAGTCTCGCCAAGGTCGGCGACACGGTGACCTCTCTGACGGCGCCCGCGTCCGAGGCGCTGCCGGGATACAGGGAACCGAAGCCCATGGTGTTCGCGGGCGTCTACCCGATCGACGGCGACGACTTCCCACTGTTGCGAGATGCCCTCGAGAAGCTCAAGCTCAACGACGCCGCGCTCGTCTTCGAACCCGAGTCGTCCGGAGCGCTGGGCTTCGGCTTCCGCTGCGGCTTCCTCGGCCTACTCCATATGGAGATAGTGCGCGAGCGCCTGGAACGTGAGTTCGACCTCGAGCTGATCACGACGGCGCCGTCGGTCGCGTACGACATCGAGCTGACCGGGGGGGCAACACGAACCGTGCGCAATCCGACCGAGATGCCCGAGGCGTCCCAGATAGCCGAGATCTGTGAGCCGTACATGTCGGTCATCGTGATCACTCCGTCGCAGTTCGTCGGAACCGTGATGCAGCTGTGCCAGGACCGACGCGGGCAGTTGAAGGAGATGCACTATCTCTCGCCGGAGCGCGTCGAGATCCGCTACCACATGCCGCTGGGGGAGATCATCTTCGACTTCTTCGATCAACTCAAGAGCAAAACCAAAGGCTATGCGTCTCTCGACTATGAGCCCGTCGGGATGAACGCCTCAGACCTCGTGCGGGTCGACGTGCTGCTCAACCAACAACCCGTCGATGCGTTCTCGACGATCGTGCACCGCACCAAGGCGTACGACTACGGCAAGACGATGACCGAGCGGCTCCGCAAGCTGATACCACGCCAGCTCTTCGACGTCCCGATACAGGCGACGATCGGGTCTCGAGTCATCGCGCGCGAGACCGTCAAGGCGAAACGCAAGGACGTTCTTGCGAAGTGCTATGGCGGCGACGTCAGCAGGAAACGCAAGCTGCTCGAGAGGCAGAAGGCCGGCAAGCGACGGATGAAGCAGATCGGTTCCGTGGAGGTTCCGCAGGGGGCATTCATCGATGCCCTGCGGATCGATGCAGACGGCGGTCGTCCGTGAAGACCTTCGAGAAGGTCCGCGCTACGCGCGTTGCGGCCCCGGAGGCGCGCCCTATGGGGCGCGCCGGACGGTGGCTGGAGGATCCAGGGTTCGGCGTCTACATCCACATCCCGTTCTGTGCGCACCGCTGCCACTACTGCGACTTCAATACGTACGAAGGACAGCAACATCTGCACGCCGCCTATGTTGAGGCTCTCGTTGGCGACATCGAGTCATGGACCGGTCCGGCGCGCCGCGCCACCTCGGTCTTCTTCGGCGGAGGGACGCCCACCTTGTTGAGCGCCGCGTCGCTTCGGCGCGTCCTCGATGCTGTGCGAGAGCGCGTCGGGATCGAGCCGGGCGCCGAGACGACGGTAGAGGTCAACCCAGAGACGGTCGACGCGGCTCGCTTCGAAGAGCTGCTGAACGCCGGCTTCAACCGCTTCTCGATCGGCGTCCAATCGCTGGTGCCTCACGTGCTGCGAGGGCTCGGCCGTGAGCATCCCGTCGCGCTGGCGCGCGGGGCTCTGGAGGACGCTCGCCGCGCAGGCGTGGAGGATCTCAACGCCGATCTCATCTATGGCTCCCCCTGGGAAAGCGCCGAAGACTGGCGCCGCTCGCTCGAGGGCATCGTGGATGCGGGCCCCGATCACGTGTCCGCGTACGCGCTCACGGTCGAGGAAGGAACCCCACTGGCCACGTTGGTGGCGACCGGACGCGTTCCCGACGTCGATCCCGACGTGCAGGCCGACCGCCATGCCGTCGCGGACCGCGTCCTAGCGTCGGCCGGCTATCGACGCTATGAGGTCTCGAACTGGTCGCGTCCGGGAGCGGCGTCGGCGCACAACGTCCTCTACTGGTCCGGAGGGGACTACCTCGGCTTCGGAGCGGGGGCCCACGGCCATCGCGCGGGCCGACGCTGGTGGTCCATACGGCGGCCGCGCGACTTCATCGCCGCCGCCGACGCGGGGGCCTCCACGGAGGAGGGCTGTGAGGTGCTCGACGCCGACGGGCGGGCCGCGGAAGCGCTGATGCTGGGACTGCGGCTGGTCGACGGGGTCGAGCTCGCGGGCTTCGCCTCCCGTCACGGCGCGGCGGCGCTGGCCTCCAGGCAACGGCTCATCGCCGACCTCGCGCACGTCGGCCTGCTGTCCCAGGCCGAAGGGCGGCTGGCCCTCACCGCGCGCGGGACCGCCGTCGCCAACGACGTCCTGTGCCGTCTGCTGTGACTACCCTCGACTAGTTCCGGGCGGGGCCGCGCATGCCTTGGATTGGCTATTTCTCCCGGCGCTCTTAAAGCCTCGGGCGCCGCCCGCCGAGGGTTTCTAGGAAATGGAAGACGTCGCCGACATCACTTCGCTGCGGGGGGCACTGACCCGCCACGGCGAGCTCGCGGGCTTGAGCATGCCCCGGCTCGCGGTGCCGAGCCGCGCCGGGGCTCTCGCGCCCATGCAGGAGGCCGCCGACGTCCCGGACCTCTTCGCCGGTCTCGCCTGCGCGGTGGTCGGCGCCCTCAAGGCCGATGCATGTCTCGTCTCGCTCTACGAGAAGGGGCGCGACGTCCTGAGAGACGTGGCCGCCAGCGTGGTCCCTCCGGCCCGTCTGCATTCGGTCGCCGAGGAGTACTCGCTCGCCGACTTCCCCGCCACGCGCATGGTGATAGAGAGCTCAGAGCCGATCGAGATCGCGTCTTCCGATCCGGAAGCCGACCCCGCCGAGCGCAGCTTCCTGAGAGATGCGGGTTTCGCTCGCGTCGTCATATGCGGCTTCCGTTTCGACGACGACATGGTCGGGACGATCGAGACCTTCCGTCTCCTCGACCACCCGTTCGACGCCGAGGACGTGGCGCACATCGATGTCCTTTCGACCTTCGCCCAAAACGTCTACTCGCGCATCCAGCTGACCTCGAAGCTCGAGACTCACTACACCGAGACCATCGAGGCACTCGTGTCCGCGCTCGAGGCGCGCGACCCCTATACGCAAGCGCACGCGGGGCGCATCAGGGACACGGCGATGGCTCTCGCGGTGGCGATGCAAGTTCCGCGCGAGGATGCGCGCGCGGTCCGACTTGGCTCCATCCTCCACGACGTCGGCAAGATCGGGATCTCCGACGCGATCTTGTTGAAGCCCGGCTCTCTCAGCGATGAGGAGTGGGCGATCATGCGCTCCCATCCCGAGATCGGCGAGCGCATGCTCGACGGGATCGATTTCCTGACGCCGGCGCTGCCGATCATCCGGCATCACCACGAGCGCTGGGACGGCGAGGGTTACCCCGACGGTCTCGTGGCCGAGGACATCCCCATCGGCGCGCGCATCGTCGCCGTGTGCGACGCGTTCGATGCCATGACGTCGGACCGGCCGTACCGGGCATCGATGCCGCTCGACGTCGCCTGCGAGGAGCTACTGCGCGCGGCGGGCGGGCAGTTCGACCCCCACTGCGCGGAGCTGTTGGTCACCGTCGTGCGCAACATGGGCGAGGAACGACTCGAGGAGAGGTTCGTCCGCTACGCGAGCTGATCCCGCGTCTCCCTTAGGGCGAGTTTCCTCAGGGCCAGCGGTTCCACTCGAAATGCATCCCGTCGGGGATGAGCCATCGACCTCCCCAGGTGAAGCCCCACGCCTCCATGGTTTCGACCAAGCGCTCATCCTGATCGGCTTTCGTGCCGAACCCGTTCTCGGACACGTTGAAGTCGAGGGCGATGCCCCAGGCGTGGTGGGAGAGTCGTCCGCCCGGTTGGCGGCTGATGAAACGGGGGCTGAAGCAACCTCCGAAGTCCTGAGGGTTGATGACGTAGGCGATGCCGTTCGCTCTGACGTCCCTGAGCGCGCCGCGCAGTTGGGGAAAGAGTGCGCGATGGCACGCCACCCTCCCGAGGATCGGCACACGGGCCCTGCGGATGTTGTTGCTTATCCAGCCGGGATCTATGGAGATCCTTCCGTCGGGCAGGGGGCGCGCAGCGAACTCGCCGAAGCTCTTCTTGATCATCAGCTGAGGCTGCACCGCGTCCCCATAGCGAAGGAAGGGTGTCTCTCTCTGGCTGCGTATGCGCAGGACGCTTCCCGCAGGGAGCAAGCTCAAGATGCGTCTCCTCACGGCGCGCCGCCTGCCGGCATGATCCAGGCGCAGCAACACGAATCGGTCGGCACGGGTCCAGCCCTCCGGGACGCTTCCTCGCATGAGGACCTCGTAGCCGTTGGTGGCGATGTCGCTCACGACCGAGGCGACTCGGACCCTCCCATCGGTCATGCGCATCGTCAGGCCGCCCCCCGCTCCTCGCAACTCCGCCTCGGTCTCGGCCAGAAGCACCTCACCCTCGCCGAGCGCGAGCACGGCGTCTCGTTCGGGCGCGGGGACGAACGATGCGTACTCGCGCGGCTTGACGATCGCGGCCTCGATAGGGATCGAAAGGCCGCGCCGAGGCGAGTCGATCTTCGTGCCGTCCGCGGCGCGCGTCGAGGACATCCAATCGACCCCCGCGATCACCGTCGTTGCCCCGCGGACGCCACGCATGGCCTCGAGGACCGCCTCGGTGTTCGCCGGGAGGCCTCCTGCGCGCAGGGGAGAGACCGAGGGGCGAGGCGACCACGCCAGGAGCACGTTGCCGTGCGCGGAGGTGCGCGGCCGCGGCTCATCGGGCGATCGTGCGACGCGCTCCTCGGCCCCGCCCGCGCCTCGTCCGATCGTGCGCGTGAGCCCATCCGCCCCGAGCACGACCAGCGCTCCGACGAGTGCCCCGATCAGCGCTGCCGCGACGTTGCCGCCGAGCCGCCGGCGGGTCACCTGAGGCTCCGTGCGATCCGGAGCGCCGTCGCGCGTCCGAAGGAAGGGGCCGACACGGCGCGATAGACGTCGTGCTCGAGCCATTCGAGCTCGCCGCGCTCGTGCGACCATCTGCCGCTCGCGGCGCCGACCATGGTCGGGGCGAACGACTCAGACGTGGGAGGGAAGAGACGGAGTGGGCGGGCCTGCGTGATCCGGATGCCGGCGCCGTCGAACTCGGCCTCGGCGTGGCGGTAGAGCACGGTGACCGTGCGGCGGCCGTCGAGCGAGCGGGACAGCAGCGCGGTGCGCGCCTCGTAGCCATCGGGGACATGCTCCGGCGCCTCGAAGAAGGGGACGCGCTCGGCCGCCGCGGGCCGGATGCTTCGGATCACGAGTCCCCCCTCGTGGCGCGTCCTTGGGATGCGCTCGCCGCGCATGTCGAGCGACGATGCGACGCGCAGCAGCTGGGACTTCGAGAGGTTGGACTCGAGGTGGACGTGCATGCGCTTGCCGTACACGTCGACCCGACGCTTGACCGGCGCGACATCCGGGGATTGCGTCGCGGGTTCGTAGTAGGCGACCCCGTTCGAGCCGAGGGGCACCTGTTCTGCCGTCGTCGAGTAGTAATAGGCGCCTTGGCGAACGCGGTCGTACGCGACCTTCAACCACGTCATCCCGCGTGCGTACGACAACACGCGCTGTCCGCCTTCGGTGGTTCCGGCCCGATAGGGCCGCAGGTCGGCGGTGAACGCCGGTCCCGTCACGTCGAGTCCCTCGACTTCGGCCCGGGAGAAGCCCCCGTCTCGCCGAAGTCCGGTGCTCGGGGCATCGAAGAGCGGGCGACCGAGCCGGCGCGGCTCCTCGAACGCCGTCGCACTCACAGTCAACAGCCTGGATCCACGCCTCGTGACCTCGAACCGGAGTGGGAACCACGTCTGCCGGTCGATCCATACGTCGACCCGATCCCCGGGCCTGAAGGTGCGCCACGAGCCGCCCGCCTGCAGCGACATCACGAGCGGGACCGCTTGACGGTAGGGGAGCGCGACGCGGTAGGTCGGCCGTCCCAACACGACGTCTTCGCCCACCACGTCGAATCCTCCGGAGCTCGCCAGCGTCTCGAGCGGAACCACGATGTCGGTTGGAAGGCCGGCCATGCCGTCGAAGGGCTGCCTGTGGGCGATCGTCCGCTCCTCGAGGCCGGCAGACACGGCGCATTCCGGCAAGGCTGCGGTGGGGCACGTCGTCGGCTCTTGGATCCACCAGCGGCGCGCGTTCGCCACGATGACCACGTCGTTGGGCGGCCACACGCCCGGGCCGGGATACGAGGTGTTGTCCCTCACCTCCAGGCGGAAGCTCTCCGGCGCTCGGAACGCGATGCGAGCGGTGAACCGTCGCACCGGGACATCGGAGTGCCACCCGCGCTCCGTGACGTCGAACGTCGCGCGATACGCCTCGAGAGCGCGCGCCGCTCGGCGCACCTCTCGGGCGATGTCTCCGGCCGCGGCGACCTCGGGAGGCACATCGCTGAACGGCAGGGACGCGCCGATCAGCACCGCCGCAGCGGCAACCGCCGCCACCGCGGCGATCCGCAGCCGCGCCGCCCAACGCGGCGCCGCGGGATCCTCGAGCGCTATGCGAGCGAGGATGTGCTGCGAGAGGTCGGGGACCGCTTCGGCGGCTTGCGCCCGGAGCATCCGGCGAACGCGCTCGATCTCGCCGGCATGGGATCGGCAATCCGGGCACATCTCGAGGTGAGCTTCGAGCGCCGCCGCCGTGGCCTCGTCTATCTCGTCGTCGAGGCGCGCGGATAGCTCGACGCGCATGAGCTCGCAGCCGGTGTTAAGAGTCACCGACGCGCTCCCTATCGTGCGGGAGCAGCGCTCCGGCGAGCAGCGCTCGCGCTCGGTGGACGCGGCTCTTGACGGTTCCGAGGGGCACGCCGAGGATCGTTGCGACCTCCGCGTAGGACACGCCGAACATGTCGATGAGCACTACCGGCTCGCGCAGCTCCGGCGGTAGCCCCGCGAGCGCCTCCCTGATCTCGATGCGCACGCTCTCGTCGCCCGGCGCGTGGCGCTCGGCCTGAAGCTCGTCTGAGAGCCGCCTCCGTCGGTCGGTGCGCCGCAACTCGTCGATGGCACAGTTGCGGGCGATCGCGAACAGCCACGTCGAGAACTTGGAATCGCCCCTGTAGCGAGGCAGGAATCGGAACGCCCGCACGAACGCGTCCTGGGTCACGTCGTCCGCGACCGTTTCGTTGCGAACGAGGTGGAAGCAGAGCCGCCAGACGTCGCCCTGGTAGCGGCGCACGAGCTCGCCGAACGCCGCGAGGTCTCGGGCGCGCGCGATCCGCACGAGCTGCGGATCGGGCTCGACCACGGCGCCCTCCACCGGCCTTCAGATGATCGTGTCGACATCGTCCCACACGCCTCGTTGTGACGTTTCGGACGGTGCGGAAGTTCGGCCTCGGCGACGACCTGCCATGCTTGGGTCCATGGCCTACCTTGGGAACCTCACCTGTCGCGACTGCGGCCTCACCTTCACGTCGAGGTGGGGGTCCCTCGAGGGCGCCGACGAATTCCGCTGCGAGCGCGACCACATCGTCCACGTAAGGCGGCGCTCCGGGTCCCTCGTGGCGCCCGATGGGACCGTGGTCGATGGCGCGACGCTGGCGCAGCTGCGGGGGCGGTGCCCCGAGTGCGGCACCGAGCTCGCCACCGGGCGGCTCCCACGCTGTCCTGTGTGCGGGAGCCGCGACCACGACGTTCTCCTCGCGGGGACGCTCGGTTAGCACTCCGCTTCATCGAGTGCTAAAAGCGCCGCCCCCCGGGGTACCATGGGACGGCTATGAGCAGCCTCAACGAGATCGGTGAACGCAAGGCGGCGATCCTCCGAGCGATCGTTTCGCATTACGTCAACTTCGGCGAGCCGGTCGGGTCCAAGACGCTCGTCGACAACTTCAACCTCGGCGTCTCCCCGGCGACCGTGCGCAACGAGATGGGGGCCCTCGAGGACGCGGGCTTCATCTTCCAGCCCCATACGTCTGCGGGCCGCGTGCCGACCGACGCGGGCTACCGCTACTTCGTCGATGCGTGGGCGGGGGGAACGCGGCTGTCGAGCTCAGAGGCGAGCCTCATCCGCAACTTCTTCGGCGAACCTCGATGGGAGCTCGAGGACTCGCTCCGAAAGACCGCGTCGCTGCTGTCTGCGCTCACTCAGCACGCGGCCGTCGTCTTCGCCGCGGCGCTCGATCGCAACGTCGTCCGTCACGTGGAGCTCGTACGCCTCTCGGGCGACAAGGCGATGGTTCTGCTCGTCACCGATACCGGTCGTGTCGCCAACCACGTCGTGCTGATACCGGAGACGCTCGACGACGTACAGCTGGACCAGGCCGCCGAGATGCTCAACCGCGACGTCGTCGGCGTCGCGCTCGAGCGCGCGGGGCAGACCATCGAGGGTGCTCTCGACCGGTTCCCGCTCGAGCTCAGGGACGCGGTAGCGACGGTCGCGCGGGCGCTCAACGAGGAGCTCTCGGACCGGGCCACCGAGAGGGTCTTCCTCGAGGGTACGTCGAACATCGTCGACGAGCAGAAGTTCGCGGACCTCGAGATCGTTCGGCAGGTGATCAGCGCGCTCGAGCACCGTCGCCTCGTCCTGGAGGTGCTGGCTCATGCCCTGTCGCCGGAAAGCGTCTCGGTGACGATTGGCACCGAGAACCTGCTCGAAGAGATGCAGTTCTGCTCGGTCATAACTGCCCCCTACGGCGCCGAGGGCAACGTCATCGGATCTCTCGCCGTCGTGGGACCCACGCGCATGGACTACAGGAGGACGATTGCGGCCGTCCACGAGGTTGCCTCTGCCCTGGGTCGGATGCTGAGCGAGCTCGGCGTCTGAGCTTCATGGCCTCGGACCACTACGCCACGCTCGGCGTCGCGCGCGACGCAACGCCCGAGGACATCAAGCGCGCCTACCGCCGGCTCGCTCGTCAACACCATCCCGACGCGAACCGCGAGGACCCGAACGCGGAGGAGCGGTTCAAAGAGGTCACGCGCGCGTACGAGGTTCTCTCGGACCGGGACAAGCGGCAGCGCTACGACATGTTCGGCGACGAGGGTCCCGGAGCGGGCTTCGGCAACTTCGGCGGCATCTCGGATCTCTTCGAAACCTTCTTCGGCGGGATGGGCGCACAGGGCGGGCGCGGGAGCGGATCGACGCGCGGCGCGGACGTGCTCGCCGAGGTCGCCCTCACGCTCGAGGAGGCGGCCACCGGGGTGGAGCGCGAGGTCGAGGTCACCGTCCTCGGCGGATGTGAGGAGTGTGGAGGCAGTGGAGCGGCCCCGGGCACGGCCCCGACGCGCTGCTCGGAGTGCGGAGGCGCCGGCGAAGTGCGCCACATGCGCCGGACCATGTTCGGCAACATCGTGACCGCGGCGGCGTGCCCTCGCTGCGGCGGAACTGGCCGGGAGGTCCTCGAGCCCTGCCCCAACTGCGGGGGCCACGGACGGGTAACGGTGAACGAGACGCTCACGGTTCGGATCCCCCCGGGGGTGGACGACGGCGCCCAGCTGAGGGTCAGCGGTCGCGGCGAGGCGGGCGTGCGAGGCGGCCGCTCGGGCGACCTCTACGTCTCGATCCGCGTCCTTGCCCACGACGTCTTCCGGCGCGCCGGCGACGACCTCGGGTGCGAGGTGACGGTGCCGATGACGGTGGCGGCGCTCGGCGGCGTGGTCGAGGTCCCGACCCTCGAGGGTGCCGAGGAGCTCGAGGTTGCGGCCGGGACGCAGAGCGGCGAGGTCATCCGGCGCAGGGGGCAGGGTATGCCGCGCCTCGACGGCCGCGGGCGCGGGGAGCTCGTCGTGCTTCTGCGGGTCGAGACGCCGAGCGACCTCACGGAGGAGCAGGCGGAGCTCCTGCGCCGCGTGGCGGACCTGCGTGGCGAGGCGACCGGTCAGAAGGGCGGCCTCTTCGACAGGATCAAGGAGGCGTTCCAGTAGCCGGTAGCGCTCCCGCCACGCGGCTCGGTGAGCGTCGCTGAGCTCCGCCCCGTGGCTCTTCGCTCCGGCCGAGGCCTGGCGGGAGTCCTCGATCCTTCTGGCGCCCGACGAAGCGCACCATGCGAAGCGCGTGCTGAGGCTCGGCGCCGGAGCCGTGGTCTTCGTCACGGATGGCGACGGTCGTGTGGCGCGCGGCACCATCGTGGGAGACGATGCCGGACGGGTTGCGGCCCCGACCGCCGCACGACGTCGCCACGAGAGACCCCTCCCAGAGATCACCGTGTTCCAGGGCGCGGCCAAGGGCGCCAAGCTGGACCACGTGACCGAGCGCCTCGCGCAGCTCGGCGTGGCGGACCTGCGGGTGTTTCACTCGCGGCGCGCCGTGGTCCGCTGGGATCGGCGCAAACGTGAGCTCCTCGACGAGCGGTGGCGCGCCGTAGCGCGCTCTGCCGCCAAGCAGTCCCGCAGTCCCTTCGTGATGTCCACTGCGCGACCCATGACGTGGGAGGAGCTCGTGAGCTCCGTCGCCGAGCACGAGCGCGTTCTCGTTGCGTGGGAGAAGGCGACCAAACGCCTGCGCGAGGCGTTGGCCGACGCCGCGCGCGTGGCGCTCGTGGTCGGTCCCGAGGGAGGACTGGAAGACGCGGAGACGCGCGCGCTCGAGGCGGTCGGGGCGAGCATCGTCTCGCTCGGAGGGCCCATCTTGAGGACGGAGGATGCTGCGGTCGTGGCGGCCTCTGCGATCCTCTATCGCTACGGGATCATCGGGTAGGTTGACCGCCATGCCGCCGCTCGCGAAGGTTGCGTTCACGACGCTCGGCTGCCGCCTGAACCAGGCGGAGTCCGACTCGATGAGCGACGAGCTGCTGGCGCGCGGGCTGCAGCGCGCCGAGGCCGGCGACGATCCCGATCTCGTCGTGGTCAACACCTGCACGGTCACGCGCGAAGCAACGAAGGCGTCGCGCACGGCGATCCGGCGCGCCGTACGATCCCATCCGCGGGCAAAGGTCGTCGTGATCGGCTGCTACGCGGTCTCCGACGCCGAGGAGGTCGCCGCGATCGACGGCGTCGACGCCGTCTTGAACAACGACGACAAAGAGCGTTTCGTGGACGCCCTCGCCTCGGCCCCGCGAACCGCGCCGCTGTTGCAGATCGAGCGGCCACGCTCGGCGGCCGCACCGCCGCTGGGAACGCGCAGTGTGCGCGCCAACCTCAAGGTGCAGACCGGTTGCGATGAGTGGTGCACCTTCTGCATCATCCCGACCACGCGCGGAGCGTTGAGATCGCGCGACGAAGAGCTTCTGGTGCAAGAGGCGCGCGCCAAGGTGACGGGCGGTGCGCGCGAGCTCGTGCTCACCGGCGTGCACCTGGGGAAGTACGCCTACGACAAGGGCGGAGACGAGCGGGATCTGGTCCGGCTCTTCGGGCGCTTGCTCGACATCGACGGTTTGCGCCGTGTGCGCCTATCCTCCATCCTCTCTCGTCACCTCACCGGGGAGGTCGTGCGATTCATCGCGGCCGAGCCGAGGATGTGCAGATACCTCCACGTCCCGCTGCAGGCGGGCGACGATCGGGTTCTGAGCGCGATGCACCGGCCCTACTCGATCGACGAGTACGTCTCCTCTGTGCAGCGGGCGCGCCACATGATCCCCGACCTCGCGCTGGCGACGGACGTCATCGTCGGCTTCCCGGGGGAGTCCGACGCCGCGTTCGAGGCGACCCTCGAGGTCGTAAGACAGATCGGCTTCTGCAAGCTGCATGTCTTTCGCTATTCGGCGCGCCCGGGCACCGCCGCGGCGGGCATGAGGGACACGGTGGCGCCTGAGCTTCGCAAGGAGCGATCCAAGCGCCTCATCGCCCTGGGCAACGAGCTGCGCACGCGCTGGCTGAACGAGCACCTCGGGCGCAGGCTGGAGGTCCTCGTCGAGGACGAGAGGATCGTGGATGGTGTCGCCGTCTGTTCCGGCCAGACGAGCGACTTCGCCCGTGTCTGGTTCGAGGGCCGGGGGCTGTTGGGCCGCATGGTCCAGGTCGAGGGCAAACGCATCCGAGCCGACGGCATCGAGGGACGCGCGCCAGGAGGTTGATGATGCCCGATTGTCTTTTCTGCAGGATCGCGCAGGGAGAGCTCGATTCCGACATCGTGCATTCCTCGGAAGAGGTGATCGCGTTCCGAGACATCAACCCGGCGGCGCCGACGCATGTCCTCATCGTGCCCAAGCGCCACATAGCGTCCGCCGCCGAACTCGCCCGGAGCGACGGAGAGCTGCTGGCGAAGATCTTCGAGATCGTGAGCGAGATCGCCACGCAGGAGGGTCTCGACGGCGGCTACCGCGTGGTGACCAACGTGGGTCCCGATGCCGGCCAGAGCGTGCATCACCTGCACCTCCACCTCATCGGTGGCCGCCACATGTCGTGGCCACCGGGCTGACCGCGGCACCGAGGGCCGCCGCGTCGTCGCCCCTCCGGCGGGTACACTGAGGCAGCTTCTATGCTCACGACTACTCAGGTGAAGATCCTGGTTCCCGGCCGCCACGACATGGTGCGGCTCCTGGGAGCCAGGGATGAGCTCCTCAAGATCATCGAAGGTGCGTTCTCCACGCACATCGTCGCCCGCGGCAACGAGATCACGATCTCAGGGGAGGCGAGCGAGACCGAGCGGGTCGCGAACCTGTTCCAGGAGCTGATCACGCTGCTCGACCAGGGTCACATGCTGACCGCCGACGCGGTCGGCAGATCGATCGACATCGTCAAGGCCGAGGACGACGCCAAGCCCTCCAAGGTCTTCGGCGACGACGTCGTCACGACGCATACGGGCAAGCCGATACGTCCGAAGACGGTCGGGCAGAAGCGCTACGTGGACGCGATCCGCAACAACACGATCGTGCTCGGCATAGGTCCCGCGGGCAGCGGCAAAACGTACCTTGCGGTCGCGCTCGCGATACGCGCGCTCAGGCAGGGTGACGTGTCACGCATCGTCTTGACCCGTCCCGCCGTCGAGGCAGGGGAGCGTCTGGGGTTCTTGCCCGGCGATCTCGCCGCGAAGATCGACCCCTACCTCAAGCCTCTGTACGACGCACTCTACGAGATGCTCGAGCCCGACACCTTCCACCGCTACGTGGAACAGGGCACGGTCGAGATCGCGCCGCTCGCGTTCATGCGCGGGCGCACCCTCAACGATGCCTTCATCATCCTGGATGAGGCTCAGAACACGACCCCGGAGCAGATGAAGATGTTTCTGACGCGCCTCGGCTTCGGATCCAAGGCGGTTGTGACCGGAGACGTGACTCAGATAGACCTTCCGACCGGTGCGCGCTCGGGTCTCATCGTCGTGGAGGAGATCCTGACGGGCATAGCGGGCGTCGACTTCACGCATCTCGACGCACGCGATGTCGTGCGGCACAAGATCGTCCAGGACATCGTAGAAGCCTATCGCGTCTACTCCGAGGTCGCCAAGGCGACGGCCTCGAGCAAGTAGTTCAGACATGGAGGTCTTCGTCGCCAACGAACAGGACGTCCCCGTAGACGAGGAGCGGTTGTCCGCCCTCGCCCGGCACATGCTCTCAGCCGAAAAGGTCGACGGGGATGCCGAGCTCTCGGTGCTGCTCGTGACGCAGGAGCACATGCGACGGCTGAACGCGCGCTTCGCGGGCGAGGACCACGTCACCGATGTGCTCGCCTTCCCGATGATGGAGGACGAGGAGGAGTCTCTTCTGCTCGGCGACGTCGTGATATGTCCGCGCGTGGCGAGCCGCAACGCGACCGCGATGGGCCATGCCGTAGCCCGGGAGCTCGATGTCATCCTCGTTCACGGCACGCTGCACCTTCTCGGTTACGACCACCAAGGCAACGAGGACAAGACGGCGATGGACGCGCGCCTCAAGGAGCTGCTCGACTCCTTCAAACCCACACGGGTATGAGCGCGGGCCCTTCGATCGCGGTCGTCGTCCTCCTGCTCTTGGTCGCCGCGTTCGCGGCGATGGCCGAAACGGCCATCACGCGCGTCAATCGCGTCAAGGCTCACCACATGAGCCAGGAGAAGAGGAAGAACGCGGACTTCCTCGTGAGGATCGTCGAGGATCCCGCACCGTTCCTCAACGTCGTCTTGCTCATCACGTTGCTGGCGCATCTGTCGGGCACCGCTATCGCTACGGGCGTCGCGATCTCCTACTTCGGGAGGGCCGGTGAGGCGATCGCCGCGGCGGCCATGACGTTCGTCATCTTCGTCTTCGCGGAGGTATCGCCCAAGACCTTCACCGTCCAGCACACCGAACGGGCCGCGCTGCTCGTGGCCAAGCCGGTGTTCTACCTCGGCCGTGTTCTCCAGCCCCTCGGCAAGGCGCTCATCTCGATCTCCAATGTGGCCATGGTCGTGCTGCCGGGACGTGGGATGCCGAAGGGGCCGTTCATCACCGAAGAGGAGATCCGCCACATGGTCGACGTCGCCGAGGAAGAAGAGGAGATCGAGGAGGAGGAGCGCGAGCTGATCCACTCGGTGTTCGAGTTCGGCGACACGGTCGTGCGTGAGGTCATGGTGCCGCGCACCGACATGATTGCCATCCGCGCCGGCGCGTCGCTCGACGAGGCGCTCGAGACGATCGTGAAGGCCGGATACTCACGCATACCCATATACGAGGGTGACACGGACAATATCGTCGGCGTCCTCTACGCCAAGGACCTTCTCCGGAGGACGTCGCTGGCGCGCAGCCGAGACAAGGCTGTGTCGTTGGGACGAGCACCGCTGTTTGTACCCGAACAGAAGAAGGTCGCCGAGTTGCTGCGCGAGATGCAGCAGCGGCGAGTGCACATGGCGATCGTCGTCGACGAGTACGGGGGCACGGCCGGCCTCGTGACGATCGAGGATCTGATCGAAGAGATCGTCGGTGAGATCGTGGACGAGTACGATCAGGAGGAGCCGCTGGTCGAGCCGATCGATGAGTCGACGATGCGCGTCGACGCAAAGATGCCGATCGACGAGGTCAACGAGCTCTTCGCAGTCGAGCTTCCGCATGATGAATGGGACACGGTCGGGGGGCTCGTGTTCGGGCTCACGGGACGCGTCCCGGCCACGGGCGAGGCCGTGCGCCTCGATTCGCTCGAGTTCCGCACGGAGCGGGTCACCGGCCGCCGCATCCAGAAGGTGCTGATCACCAAGCTGCCGCCCGAAGCCGAGAGCGCGCAAGCCGCCCATGGCTAGCGGCGAGGTCCCGTTCGAGCAGACGAGCGCCGAGGGCTTCAGGTCCGGCTTCGTGGCGGTGGTCGGGCGGCCCAATGTCGGCAAGTCGTCGCTCGTCAACGCCCTGGTGGGCACCAAGGGGGCGATCACCTCGGACAAGCCGCAGACGACCCGCAGCGCCATCCGCGGCGTTCTCGACGTGCCCGGCGCGCAGATCGTCTTCGTCGACACCCCCGGCTACCACAAGCCCCGAACGCTGCTGGGTGAGCGCCTCAACGACCTCGTGCGCGCCGCGTGGTCGGACGTGGAGGTGGCTCTGCTGGTCCTGGATGGACATGCCGGACTAGGACGCGGGGACGAGCGCGTGGCCGCCGACCTCCGAGCTGCGGCGCGCCCCACGTTCTGTGTGGTCAACAAGATCGACCTCATGCGCCGCGAGCAGCTGATCGCGGCACTCGCGACGGCATCGCGCTTGGGAGACTTCGAGGAGTTCGTCCCGCTCTCGGCCCGCACCGGCGAAGGCGTCGACCTGCTCGAGGACCTGATCCTCGGGCGCATGCCGCAGGGCCCGATGTACTACCCCGAGGGCACGCGCACCGACCAGCCACCTCCGGTCTTCGTCGCCGAGCTCGTGCGCGAGAAGCTGCTGGCTCGCATGCACGAAGAGGTGCCCCACTCGATCGCGGTGGTCACCGACGAGTACGAGGAACGCGACGACGGGATGCTCGAGATCCGTGCCCACGTCTTCGTCGAACGCGAGTCGCAGAAGGGCATCGTCATCGGCAAGGGCGGAACGACGCTCAAGGCGGTCGGAACCGAGGCGCGCCACGAGATCGAGTTGCTGTTCGGTCGCCGCGTCTTCATCGAGCTGCGCGTCAAGGTCGAGCGCGAGTGGCAGAGGCGCGCTTACGCCCTCGAGCGGCTGGGCCTTGGAGGCGGGCCCTAGCCGGAGACCGTATCCTTCGCCCGACCGCCTCCGAAGGAGCGAGGGATACATGCCTCAAGCGACCGTCAAGGCCTACGACTCTTTGACCCGAAGCGGGGTCCTTCTCGCCGATGACGGCATGACTGAGTATCCGATCGACCCGGGGGCGATGGACACGAGCATGTTCCGGTTCCTGAGGCCGGGCCAGCGAGTGACCTTCGATATCGTCGAGGAGG
Source organism: Actinomycetota bacterium (assembly GCA_046262355.1). Lineage (GTDB taxonomy): Bacteria > Actinomycetota > CADDZG01 > CADDZG01 > WHSQ01 > DATADD01. The sequence continues at coordinate 32,982 of JBHEMX010000017.1, forward strand.
CCGGCGACGCCAGGATCCGCAACCTGCGGATCGGCATCGCCTGAGCCGGGCACTGCGTCCGGTCGTGAAGGTCGCATTGACCACTCGGCGCCCACTCGGCGTGGGACGCTAACGGGATGCCGGGGCTCTACAAGGACGAGGGGATCGTCCTCAAGACGATCAAGCTCGGCGAGGCCGACCGCATCGTCACGCTGTTTACCCGCCAGAATGGCAAGGTACGCGCCGTCGCCAAGGGCATCCGCAAGACCAAGAGCCGTTTCGGAGGTCGCTTGGAGCCGTTTACGAGGGTCTCTCTCGTGGTCTACAAGGGCCGCAACCTCGACACGATCACGGCCGCCGACATTCTCACCTCGTTCAAGGACGTGCGCGACGACTACACCCGGCTCACCGCGGCTGCGACGCTGGCCGAGCTCGTCGAGAAGATCACCCCCGAGCGGGAACGGGCGTTCTCGACCTACGCGTTGTTGCTGGCGGGCCTCGAAGCGCTTGCTCGCGACGGCGGCCGCACCGTCGTCCCGGCGTTCCTGGTCAAGCTGCTGTCGCTGTCCGGCTATCACCCGCAACTGCGGGTCTGCGCCGGCTGCGCCCGGCCCGATGTCCTCGGGGGGTTCAGTCCGTCGATCGGAGGGGCCGTGTGCGGCGCGTGCCGGCGCGAGGACCGCGGGGCGTTCGAGATGGGCCGGGACCGGATCGAGCTGCTGTCGCTGCTGCTGACCTCGGAGTTCGGCGTCGACGCAGATGCGGCAACCACGTCCGACGTGATCCTCGCGCTGCGCCGCTACGCCGAGTATCACCTCGAGCGCCCGCTCAAGAGCCTGCAGCTCCTCGCCGTGGGCTAGGCGGAGCCGCCGATGGACGCGACCCCGGATCGTCTCCCGCGTCACGTCGCGCTGATCATGGACGGCAACGGACGCTGGGCCGAGGCGCGCGGACTGACGCGCACGCGCGGCCACGAGGCGGGCGAGCGCGCGCTGTTCGACGTCGTCGAGGGTGCGCTCGAAGCGGGTGTCCTCTATCTCTCGGTGTACGCGTTCTCGACCGAGAACTGGGCCAGACCCTCCGACGAGGTCGAGTTCCTTCTCAGCTTCAACCGGACGCTTCTGCGCCGGCGGCGCGGTGAGCTCGACGAGCGCGGCGTTCGCATCCGAAGGATCGGACGGCGCGAGGGGGTCCCTCAAGAGGTCCTCGAAGAGTTCGACGCCGCCGAGGCTCTGACCGCCCACAACGAGCGCATGAACCTGCTCGTGTGCTTCAACTACGGCGGGCGCGCCGAGCTGGAGGAGGCCGCCGAGGCAGGATCGATCCCGGCGAACCTCTACGCACCGGATGCCCCCGACGTCGACCTCCTCATCCGGACCTCCGGAGAGAGGCGCCTATCGAACTTCCTGCTGTGGCAATCGGCCTACGCCGAGCTCTATTTCACCGAGGTGCTGTGGCCCGACTTCGACCGTCATGCGCTCTTCGCCGCACTGCAGGACTACGCGGCGCGGGAGCGGCGCTTCGGAGGTCTTTAGAGCCGCCTCGGCGTCGAGTGGGTCCAGAGCGACCGATATGGCGATCTCTCACCCACTCGCCGGTTCGCCGGCCGCCGGCTCCTCCTCGTCGCGTTCCTCGGCGGCTCGGACCCCCGGCCCCACGGCGGACGCCAGCACTCCCGCATTCGGCAACGAGACCGGTCCCGTGTGGGTCTGGAGCTTGACGTAGAAGAGGCCCATGTCGGTGACGAGGCCCTCGTACTCGCCGCCGAGCGGCCCGGACTTGAGGACGATCTCCTCGGCGATCGTGAACGGCCGCACCATGAGCAGCACGATGCCTGCGAAGAAGTTCGCGAGGACCTGCTGTGCGGCGATGCCGATCAGAACGCCGGTCAGGGCTCCTCCGAGCAGGAGCCCGCCGACCGGCTGCTTGAGAACCACCAGCACGCCGATCGCGATGGCGATGTAGCCGAAGAACGAGACAACCACGTTGAGCGGAGCGACGTGCTTGTCGCCCGCATTGAACTCCATGACGCGGCGAACGGTCGTCGAGAGCGCTCGCACCGCCAGTATGCCGGCCACAAGGAGCACGATCACGGCGGTGGCCCCGATGATGGCCTCGTCGGTCTCGACGGGGTCGACGACGCCCTCGGTGATGGGATGCGCCCTGAACTGCCCGAAGAGGTGGCCGACGATCACCGCGGACACCGCGAGCGCGAGCCAGAAAAAGGCCTTCATGAGATGGGGGCGCGCCACCCGAACGGCCGAGGTCTCCATGATCACGAAGGCTAACCGGGGTGCGTCTTGACCGCCGCCCGCTCTACCAGCACCTGGACGACGCGGCGTCGATGCATGTTGCGGACCCGCAAACGCCATCCGTCGTGCTCAACGCTGTCCCTGCGCCTGGGGATCCGTCCGAGGCGATCCATCAGGAAGCCCGCGACCGTCTCGTAGTCGCCTTCGGGAAGATCGACCCCGAGGTGGTCCGAAGCCTCGTCGATGCGGAGGCTCCCGGGAACGAGATAGCGCTCTTCGGCGAGCGTCTCAACCCCGAGCTCGCTGACGTCGTACTCGTCTTGGATCTCCCCGACGAGCTCCTCCAAGAGGTCCTCCATGGTGACGATGCCCGCGGTTCCGCCGTGCTCGTCGATGACGAGGGCGAAGTGCTTGCGCTCTTGCTGCATCTCGAGCAACAGCGGCTGGACCTTGCGGGACTCGGGCACCACGAGCATGGGCCGGATCAAACTCCGCTGCAGCGGGCGCATTCGTTCCTCGGCTCCGATGTGGAGGAGGTCCTTGGAGTGGAAGAAGCCGGCGACGTGGTCGACGTCGGAGGCGAACAGGGGGATGCGAGAGTGCCCGCTGTCGAGGACGGTTCTCTCGAGCTCCGCCGGAGGGGAGGTCACCGGAGCCGCGACGACGTCCGTGCGCGGCACCATGGCCGCGACCGCATCCCTCTCCAGGAACCCGATCGCCCCAGACAACAGCCGGTGCCTCGGCTCTCCTATGAGCCCCTTTCGGGCAGACTCCTCGATCATCGCTCCGATCTCTTCCGCCGTGTGGGCGTCGACGCGTTCCTCGGTCGGCACGACCCCGAAGAGACGGGTCCCTCCGTTCGCGAGCCCGTTGAGGAGGTGGACGACCGGTCGCAGGAGGTTCACGAACAGCCGAAAGGGCACGGCGACCCACAGCGCGGTCTTCTCGGGCTGCGCGATGGCGATGTTCTTGGGCGCCATCTCGCCGATGACCATGTGCAGGAACGTGACGATCGTGAGCGCGATCACGAACGAGATCGCATGCAGAAGGGCCGGGGGGAGCGTCGCGAAGGAGTGGATGCCGGACTCGATGAGGCGGGCGATGGCGGGCTCCGCGACGAAGCCCAGCCCCACGGAGCACATCGTGATGCCCAACTGGGCGCCGGCCAGCATCAGGGACAGCTCGCCGATGGACTTGAGCGCCATGTTGGCCCTGTCGCTGACCTCTGCGATCTGCTCGAGCTTGGTGCGGCGCGCCGCGATGAGGGCGAACTCGGCGCCCACGAAGAAGCCGTTGGCGAGCAGGAGGACGACGGCGATCGCGAGGTACCAAGGCGTCACGGCGACAGGTCGCCTTGGTCTTCGGGGTCTGGGGGAGCGACCAGCAAAACGCGCGCGATGCGCCGCTTGTCCATCTCCGTGACCTTGAGCTCCCAGCCGTCGTGACAGGCGTGGTCGCCTTGCTCCGGGATCCGCTCGAGCAGCGCCAAGAGGAAACCGGCGAGCGTCTCGTAGTCGCCCTCCGGCATCTCGAAGCCGGTCTTCTCGGCGACCTCGTCGGGGTGCAGCATCCCGGAGAGGACGTGCACGCCCCCGGGCGGTCCCGTCGCCTGCGGCGTCGCAGAGGAGTCGTACTCGTCCTCGATATCTCCGACGATCTCCTCGAGCACGTCTTCCAGCGTGATGATGCCCGCCGTCCCTCCATACTCGTCGAAGACGATCGCGAGGTGCTGGCGCTGCCTGCGCATCTCGACGAGAAGCGACTCGAGATCGCGTGACTCCGGCACGATCAAGGGCGTTCGCATGGTCTCGGCGACCACCATGTGTGCGCGCCGCTCGAGCGGCACGCGGAGGACGTCCTTGACATGCGCGACCCCGAGAACGTCATCGAGGTCGTCGCCGTAGACGGGAAAGCGCGAGTGTCCACTGGACAGCGCCACCTCCGCCACCGAAGTCAAGCTCTCGTGCTGCTCGAGTGCGACGACCGAAGTGCGAGGGACGAGCGCGTCGGCCGCAGTCTTGCCGCCGAAGCTGAAGGAACGGGCCAGAAGCGAGAAGCCCTCCTCCAGCAACGTGCCGTGAGCGCGCGAGCTGTGTACGAGCATCTGTAGCTCCTCGAGCGAGCGCACCAAGGTGAGTTCCTCCTGAGGTTCGATCCCGAGGCGGCTAACCGTCCAGTTGGCGGCGTTGTTGAGGAACAGGATCACCACCCTCAACGACCTGTTGAACAGGCGCAGAGGCGTGGCGGTCATGAACGCAACGCGCAGAGGCTCGGCGATCGCGAGGTTCTTTGGGACGAGCTCGCCGACGACCATCTCGGCGCCCGTGACGCACCCCAGTGCAACGGCGATGGCGGCGCCATGAGCCGAGGCCGGCGGCAGTCCCGCGCGCTCGATGAGAGGCGACAGCGCTTCGCCGATCGTCGGCTCGACGAGGAAACCGACGACGAGCGACGTCAAGGTGATGCCCAACTGCGCGCCGGAGAGCTGGAACGACAGGGTTCTTACCGCTTGGAGCGTGCTGGCGGCGCCGCGTTGGCCGTCCTCGGCGAGCTGCTCGATGCGGCCACGGTCCACGGTAACGATGGAGAACTCGCCGGCGACGAAGAGTCCGTGGGCAAGGATGAGCAGCAACACGGCCACGAGGCCGAGTGCGACGTCTATGGCAGTGCTCCCTGATCGTTGCGGTGGCTGCTCACTGTTGCGTCCTGAGGATAGAGGGGGCGCGCCGTCGATGCGCGCTGCGCCTACTCGCCGGTTGCTGCCTGCGCCTTGGCGTAGCTGCCGACGGAAGTGGCCACGGCGGTGACCGGAACGGCAAGGAAGGCGCCGGCGATGCCGCCGAGGACCGCCCCCGCGGTCAGGGCGAGGAGGATGACCACCGGATGCAGCCGAACCGCTCGCCCGAGCACGACCGGCTGGAGGACGTCTCCCTCGACCTGCTGGATCATCGTGACGGCGCCTGCGACCAAGAATGCGTCGAGAGGCCCGTTCGTAACGAGGGCGACGAGTGCAGCGATCGCTCCCGCGAGGACCGCACCGATCAAGGGGAAGAAACCTCCGAAGAAGGTGAGCACCATCAACGGGACGACGAGCGGCACGCCGATGACGAGCAGCGCGATCCCGATGAGAACCGCGTCGACCAGCGCTATGACGGCCGTTCCTCTTATGTAGGCACCCATCGAGTCCCACGCCCTGTGCGCGACGGCGCGCGCGTGCTCGCGAGTGCCTTGTGGGAACTGTTTCAAACCCCACTCCAGCATGTCGTCTCCGTCTTTGATGAAGAAGAACACCAGCACGAGGGTGAGGACCGCTCCCGCGATCGCCTCTGCGGCCGCAATCGCGCCCGTGAGTACACCGCTGGTGATGATGCTGCTGTTGGACCGGGCTTGCTCCACTGCCCGATCGACGTAGCGATCGACCTGATCGCGGGTGAGCTCCAGGGGACCTTCTACGAGCCACGTCGCCACCTCCTCGAATCCGGCACGCGCGCTCTGTGCCAGGTCACCGAGCTCACTGGAGACCTGTGGCGCGAGCACCGTCACCAGGGCGGCCAAGACGAGGAGCGAGCCGAAGAGGACGGTCCAGGCGGCGAGGAGGCGAGGCCAGGCATGCGCCCGCAGCCACGCGGCCGGCGGGCCGAGCAGCGTCGAGATGAGCAGAGCGATGATGAGCGGCAGGACGACGATGCGTAGCGTCACCAGCGCCATGACGATCAGCCAGCCGGCGGCGACGATGACGAGGAAGCGCCACGAGAGCGCCGCCACGCGCGCCAACGGCCGCGGAACCTCAGGCTCGATGCGGTTCAGGGCGAACCTCCCATCTCGCGTCGGCGGCGCGCCGGCTCGTGCGCGCCTCGGGAACGGCGACCTGCGACGACTATGATGACCTCATGAGCGACGTTTCCATCGACACCATCGTCAATCTCTGCAAGCGGCGTGGGATCGTCTTCCCGTCAAGCGAGATCTACGGGGGTCTGCGCTCGGCCTGGGATTGGGGGCCCCTGGGGATCGAACTGAAGCGGAACATCAAGAATGAGTGGTGGCGCGCCATGGTGCACGCTCGCGACGACATCGTGGGACTCGAGACCTCTATCCTCATGTCCCCGAAGGTCTGGGAGGCGTCGGGTCACGTGGAGACGTTCACCGATCCGCTCGTCGAATGCACGCATTGCCACAAGCGGTTCCGTGCAGACCATATCGACTTCGAGCGAGCGTGCCCCAACTGCGGTCGAGCTCCGGCATGGACGGAGCCACGTCACTTCAACCTCATGTTCAAGACGCATATGGGTCCCGTCGAGGACTCGGCGAATGCCGTGTACCTGCGCCCCGAGACCGCCCAGGGGATGTTCGTCGATTTCGTGGCCGTGCAGCAAGCCGCGCGCAGGAAGCTTCCCTTCGGAATCGCGCAGCAAGGTAAGTCTTTCCGCAACGAGATCACTCCCGGCAACTTCGTCTTCAGGACGCGCGAGTTCGAGCAGATGGAGATGGAGTTCTTCGTCAAGCCCGGAACCGACGAGCAGTGGCATGACTACTGGCTGGACCAGCGGATGAGCTGGTACGTCGATCTCGGCATGCGCCATGAGAGGCTCCGGCTGCGAGAGCACGCCTCGGACGAGCTCTCCCACTACGCCAAGCGGACTTTCGACATCGAATACGACTTTCCGCAGATGGGATGGTCGGAGCTCGAGGGGATCGCCAACCGTACCGATTACGACCTGCGCGCACACGCGCGCCACTCGGGCGAGGACCTCTCGTACTACGACGCCGACGCCGACGAGCGTTACTTCCCCTACGTCATCGAGCCTGCCGTGGGGGTCGAGCGTCCTCTCCTCGCCTTCTTGATCGACTCGTACCGTGAGGAAGAGGCTCCCACGGCTTCGGGCAAGAAGGAGAAACGAACGGTGTTGCGTATCGACAAGCGGCTCGCGCCCATGAAGGTCGCGGTCCTCCCGTTGTCCAAGCATGTGGATCTCGTGCCCGTCGCGGAGAAGGTCGCCGCGGACATCCGGGCGCGCTTCGTGTGCGACATCGACGTCACCGGATCGATCGGCAGGCGCTACAGGCGCCAAGACGAGGTCGGGACGCCTTATTGCGTGACGATCGACTTCGACACGCTCACCGATGATCAGGTGACGGTTCGCGACCGGGACTCCATGGATCAAGCACGGCTGCCGATAGAAGGCGTCGTTCGCTACCTTGCCGAAAGACTCGTGCAGTGACGCTCGCCCGCGACCGGCGGGAACCGAAGTGACACCGTCGGCGGATGAGGACGAGGCCGTCGACTTCGATCTCCAAGCAATGGAGGAGGACGATCGATGACGAAATGGGTCTACGACTTCAACGAGGGTGACGCATCTCAGAAGAACCTTCTCGGGGGCAAGGGGGCGAACCTCGCTGAGATGACCAATCTGGGCCTGCCAGTTCCGCCGGGATTCACGCTCACATGTGAGGCGTGCAATGCGTACCGCGAGGCTCGTACGTTCCCGAACGGGCTTCTGGACGAGGTCGCCGAGCATCGCAAGGCCCTCGAGGAAACCATGGGTCGCGAGATCGGTAATGCAAGCGACCCTCTGCTCGTCTCGGTGCGCTCGGGCGCGCCGTTCTCGATGCCCGGCATGATGGACACCGTCCTAAACGTGGGCCTCAACGACGAGAGCGTCGAGGGCCTCGTGCGCCAGACGAACTCCGAGCGCTTCGCCTGGGACTCCTACCGCCGGCTCCTACAGATGTTCGGCAAGACGGTGATGGGCGTCGACGGGGACCTCTTCGAAGAAGCCATCGAGGAGCTCAAGGAAGACAAGAGCGTCACGAACGACGTCGATCTCGACACCGACGATCTCAAGCGTCTCGTCGCCCGGTTCAAGGACATCATCGAGACCGCCACGGGTCGAGAGTTTCCCCAGGACCCCACCGAGCAGGTGCACCAGGCGATCGAAGCGGTGTTCGGATCGTGGGACAACAAGCGTGCACAAGACTACAGGCGCCGCAACAAGATCTCAGATTCCCTAGGAACCGCGGTCAACGTCCAGGCTATGGTTTTCGGGAACAAGGGTGACGATTCCGGAACCGGAGTCGCCTTCACCCGCGATCCGGCGAGCGGCGAGAAGAAGCCGTACGGCGATTACCTGAAGAACGCTCAGGGGGAGGACGTCGTCGCCGGGATCAGGAACACCCTCGCTCTCGATGAGATGGGCGGTGAGCAGCCGGGCGCATATGAAGAGCTCCAGAGGCACATGGCCACGCTGGAGCGACACTTCAGCGACATGTGCGACATCGAGTTCACCGTCGAACAGGGAAGGTTGTGGTTGCTGCAGACTCGAGTCGGCAAGCGCACCGCGTTGGCCGAGTGGGTCATTGCCGCCGACATGGTCGAAGAGGGCCTGGTGGACGAAGCCACCGCCGTTCGCGATCGACTGACGGCCGGAAAGCTCGATGAGCTCTTCAAGCCGATCATCAAGTCCGACGTGAAGGGGACGCTGCAGCCGGTGGCGCGCGGCCTGAATGCTTCTCCCGGCGCGGCTGTGGGGCGCGCCGTGTTCAGCGCAGAGGATGCGTCGGAGTGGGCGGAGCGGGGCGAGGCCGTCATCCTCGTGCGGCGAGAGACGAATCCCGACGACTACCACGGCATGGTCGCGTCGCAAGGGATCCTCACGTCGGCAGGAGGGACGAACTCGCACGCCGCCGTGGTGGCGCGCGGCGAAGGCATCCCCGCCGTATGCGGAGCAGACGGCCTCCGCATCGACCGCACTATCAAGAGTTTCACCGCCGGGGGAGCGACGGTAAACGAAGGCGACTGGATAACCATCGACGGGACCGACGGGACCGTCTATGCCGAGAAGCTCGACACGGAGACGTCCGTGCTCGACGCCGCAATCTCAGGGGATGACGCGGCGCGCGACTCGGAGCTGTGGCGGGCCTACGAGCGTTTCATGAGCTTTGCAGACGAGCATCGAAGGCTGCGTGTACGCGCCAATGCGGACACTCCGGAGCAGGCACGCAACGCACGGGCGCGGGGAGCCGAGGGTATCGGTCTCTGCCGCACGGAGCACATGTTCTTGGGAGAGGAGCGCGTCGCAGCCGTGCGCAAGATGATCTTTGCGTCTACAGAGGAGGAAGAGCGGCAAGCTTACGAGACGCTCGCGCCGCTCCAGCGCGATGACTTCATGGGCATCTTCGACGCCATGAGCGGCTTGCCGGTCACCGTTCGGTTGCTTGACCCTCCCCTGCACGAGTTCCTCCCCGACCATGTCGAGCTCGCGATCGAGGTGGCGCTTGCCGAGGCGGGCGTCGAGGATGCGGACGACCTGGAAGACAAGAAGGTCCTTCTGGCAAAGGTGAACGAGCTGCACGAGGCCAATCCCATGCTCGGCCTGCGAGGCGTGAGGCTCGGCATCCTCAAGCCCGGCCTCTACGCGATGCAGGTTCGAGCCATCGCAGAGGCAGCCGTCGAGGTCGCCAAGAAAGGCGGCGACCCTCGGCCCGAGATCATGATCCCCTTGGTGGCGACGGCCGAGGAACTGCGCCAGATGCGCGAGGAGCTGGAGCCGGTCGCGCGCGAGGTCGTGTCGCAAGGCAACGTCGACGTGCACATCGAGTTCGGCACAATGATCGAGCTGCCGCGCGCCGCCGTCACCGCGGGAGAGATCGCCGAGCAAGCCGATTTCTTCTCGTTCGGCACCAACGACCTGTCGCAGACCGCTTTCGGTTTCTCGCGCGACGACATCGGCAAGTTCCTCGCGCTGTACGAGGAACGCAAGCTCGTGCCGTCGAATCCATTCGTGACGATCGACGAACCCGGCGTCGGACGACTGATGCGCATCGCCGTCGAAGAGGGAAAGGCGGCCAATGCCTCGATCCACCTGGGGATCTGCGGCGAGCACGGCGGCGATCCGGACTCCGTCAACTTCTGCGAGAGGCTCGGCCTGGACTACGTGTCGTGCTCGCCTTTCAGGATCCCGACGGCGCGACTGGCGGCGGCCCAAGCGGTGCTTGGTGAGACCACGACCTCGTCGAAGTGAGGGCCAGGTTCAGCAGCTGGGCTTCTTCTTGATCCGGTAGCGGAGCTCGGCTCTGGCTGTGAAGTCGCCGAGGTCCTGCTCCGAGGGCCACGACGTCTCGATGCCGGATGCGGACGCGAACAGCCTCTTTGAGCTGCCGTGCCACACGGTCCGCCACACGCGGCCATCGTCGCGCGTCCGCCCGCGCAGCGTTCGCGGCAAGAGGAGGAAGCGCTTCTGGATCACGCCCTCCCGGGACGCGTTGTTGCGCGCGTCCACGACGAGCTTCGTCTTGACCTTGTGTCGCCTGCGCGCGTTGAACGACTTCGGTTCGCGCGCGTGGAGTTTCGTGCCGTTGGGAACGATGATGTCCGCCTTGACCGTGGTCGCACACCAGCGCCGGCGGCTGTCTATGTTGACCTGCAGCCATATCGCGCCGTAGTCGCGCCGTCCGTTGTTCTCGAACGCCGGGTCGAAGGAGTAGAAACGGAGGCACGACCTCGCCACCGCGATGACTCGGCCGTTGACCCTTTCCTTGCGCGCCTCGCACCTTTTGCTCCCTTGGGTCAGTGGACCACTCACGCGTGGTTTGTCGGCCGCGACCAGTTGGCGCGCCAGGGATGGGGCACCCGATGCGACCAGGCCAAGCAGGAGCAGGGGTAGCAGAAGGTACGTCCGTCGTGTCATCCCTGCTCCTTGTCTTAGCGCCCGGCCGCCTCAAAGATACGTCATAGCCCGGTGCTACGGTCCTTGCCGTGGACGCCCATCATCGGATAGCGACGGAGGAGTCCGAGCACAAGATGCTCGCGCCCCGGGCGACATTCGCTACCGATTCCAAAGGGCGCGAGGAACCCGAGCCGGAAGACCCTATCCGAACCTGTTTTCAGCGCGACCGCGATCGCATCGTCCACTCAAAGGCCTTTCGACGCCTCGGCCACAAGACGCAGGTGTTCCTCGCCCCCGAGGGGGATCACTACCGGGTGCGCTTGACCCACACGCTGGAGGTGACCCAGGTGGCGCGCACGATCGCTCGCGCGTTGCGGCTCAACGAGGATCTCGTGGAGGCGGTCTGCCTCGGGCACGACCTCGGCCACACCCCGTTCGGTCACCTCGGCGAGGAGGTCGTTGCGGCGTTCCACCCCGGGTTCAAGCACAATCTCCAGTCGGTCAGGATCGTTGAGGCGCTAGAGAACCTAAACCTCACCTGGGAGGTTCGGGATGGGATCGCGAACCACACCTGGTCCATGCCGATGCCGGCAACGCTCGAGGGGCAGATCGCTCGCTACGCGGACCGCATCGCGTACCTCAATCACGACATCGACGACGCGGTGCGAGCCCGCATCCTGGCCGAGAAGGACCTCCCGGAGGCGACCCGCAAGGTGCTCGGCGGCACCCATTCTCGGCGCATCCACACGATGGTGGCCGACCTCGTGAGCGCCTCGACCGGGTCCGCCGCCATATGCATGACGCCGGAGATCTTCGACGCCATGCACGTCACGCGGGAGTTCCTGTTCGCGAAGGTCTACGTCGGCACCGTGGGGGCCGCCACGCAGCAAGCCGTCCAGCGGATCCTCCAGACTCTGCTCGAGCGCTACGTCGAGGCTCCGCCTCAGGGCGTGCGGACCAGCAACGACGCTCGGGTGACCTCCGTGGACTACGTGGCCGGGATGACCGACCGATTCGCCATCAGGGCGTTCGAGGAGCTCGTCGGCGCGCCCTCGCCGGGGCTCGGCGTCTAGGATGAGACGACTTCCCCGTGCTCTACGCTTCCCTATCCGATAAGGGGACGAGCGAGGAAACGTGGCGAGGATCAAGGAAGAGGACATCGACGCGCTGCGTGAGCGCGCCGACATAGCCGAGATCATCGGCGGCTACTCGAAGCTCAAGAGATCCGGTCACACGTTCAAGGGGCTGTGTCCGTTCCACTCGGAGAAGACGCCGTCGCTTCAGATCAATCCGTCCAACGGGCTCTGGCACTGCTTCGGATGCGGGGCCGGGGGCAACGTCTACCAGTTCGTCCAGCGCATCGAGAACCTGCCGTTTCCCGAGGCGGTCGAGTGGCTTGCGCGCAAGACCGGCTTCCAGCTCCGCTACGAGGAGCTGAAGCCGGGTGAGCGGAAGGCTGCCGGCGTCAAGGCGCGCCTCATCGCGGCGAACGAGAGCGCGGCCCGCTTTCTGCATGAGCAGCTATTGACGTCGGCGGATGCAGCTGGGGCGCGCCGCTATCTCGAGTGGCGCGGATTCGGGCGCGAGGTCGCCGAACGCTGGAAGCTCGGCTATGGTCCCGGTCGCAACGCGTTGTGCCGCCATCTACTCTCGCATGGGTTCTCGCCCGCAGAGATCGAGCAGGCGGGGTTGGCGCGCAGAAGTGAACGTGATGGCGCCCTCTACGATTTCTTCCGCGAGCGGATCATCTTTCCGACGTGGAGCCTGCAGGGCGACGTCGTCGGCTTCGGTGGTCGAGCCCTCGGCGACGAGTCGCCGAAGTACATCAACTCACCGGACACGCCCGTGTTCTCCAAGTCAAGGCTCCTCTTCGGGCTCGATCGGGCGAAGTCGGCGATCGCTCGAGGTGTGGCGGTGCTCGTCGAGGGCTACACGGACGTTATCGCCTTGCATGAGGCAGGCGTCACGGAAGCGGTGGCCACGAACGGCGTCGCGCTGGGGGAGGCGCACTTTGAATTGCTGAAGAAGTTCACCCAGCGGGCCGTGCTCATGCTCGACGCCGACGAGGCCGGCAAAGGCGCGACCGAGCGCAGCTTTGGAGTGCATCACCGGATCGGCTTGGAGGTCCTCGTAGCGCCTCTGCCCGACGGACGGGATCCTGCCGAGGTCGTCGGCGAGGATGGATCAGACGCGATCCGAAAAGTGCTCGAAGGTGCCCAGCCGCTGTTGCTGTTCAAGCTCGAGGAGATGATCGCCAAGCTCGTTCTCGACACGCCCGAGGCGCGCGCGCGGGCGGTTCGGCAGGTCGTCGAGGTGCTACGCTGGCATCCCGACCCCATCGCCAGGCACGAATACGCGTTCATGGCGGCGCAGCGGATCGGAGTCGAGCCCGATGCGATCCAGCGAGCCCTGGGCGAGCAGAGTCGGCCGTCGGGTTCGAGAGAGGGGATCGAGCGGGGACAAGAGCGACGGCTTCCCGGTCACGTAAAGGTGGAGAGAGAGGCGTTGCAGTTGGTGCTTACGCGTCCAGAGACGGCTGTGCGGTACGCGAGTGAGGTCGACGACAAAGACTTCACCTCGGCGCCGCGGCGCGAGCTCTTCCGTCATGCCGTCGACGCGTCCCGAGCAGGTGTAACGTCGGTGGCGGCCAAGGCGGCAGAGCAGTTGTCGTCGGACGCGTTAGCGTTGCTGACGGAACTGACGGTCGGCGGAGAGATGTCAGGAGATGATCTCAGCGAACGGAGCGAAGAGGTATTCGTCCGCCTCAAGGTCTTCGCGCTCGAGCGCGACATCAAGAAGAGACGGGATGTGCTTCAGGACGTCAATCCTCTCGATGATCCCCAACGGCATGATGAGCTCTTCACTGAGCTGGTCTCGCTCGAGGCGAATCGTCGAGACCTACTGAGGCGCCTCCAGGGAGCAGCATGATGTCCACGGATGATCCCACCCGCAAGGAGGCGGAGGTGCCCGCTCCATCTCCTGCGACGACCATGACAGAGCTGTCCCCGGCTCAGGTAGAGGTCGAGAGCATCATCCAACATGCTCAAGGCGAGGGCTCTATTACCGCGGCAGACCTTGCGGAGAGGTTGTCGGTCCTCGACCTCAACGCCGATGAGACGGATGGCGTCTATCAACGACTCGTCGAACTCGGAGTCGAGATCGCCGAGGACGAAGCCATCGTCGAGGAGGACCCGCCCGAGCCTGCCCCCGATGTCGATGAGGAACGCGTGCGCGCCCGGAAGGAGGTCGACCAAGCTCTTAAAGCACCCACCAATGATCCCGTGCGCATGTATCTGAAGGAGATCGGTCGCGTCGCCCTGCTCACGGCTCAGGAGGAAGTCTCGCTGGCTAAACGTATCGAGGCGGGGCTCGAGGCGGAGGAGGAGCTGGAGGGCCAAGGAGCGAAGCTGTCCTCAGACGATGAACACGAGCTCGTGTGGCGCAACCACGATGGGGCCGTCGCAAAGCGTCATCTCGTGGAGGCGAACCTCAGGCTCGTAGTTTCCATCGCCAAGCGTTACGTTGGGCGCGGGATGGCGTTCCTCGACCTCATCCAGGAGGGCAACCTCGGCCTGATCCGAGCCGTCGAGAAGTTCGACTACACGAAGGGCTACAAGTTCTCGACCTATGCAACGTGGTGGATCCGCCAGGCGATCACGCGCGCGATCGCAGATCAGGCGCGGACGATCCGGATCCCGGTGCACATGGTCGAGACGATCAACAAGCTGGCGCGCATCCAACGCCAGCTGCTGCAGGACCTCGGACGAGAGCCAACCGCCGAGGAGATCGCCACGCAGATGGAGCTTCCTCCTGAGAAGGTGCGCGAGATCCAAAAGATCTCTCAGGAGCCGGTGTCGCTGGAGACTCCGATCGGAGAGGAAGAGGATTCCCACCTCGGCGACTTCATCGAGGATGCGGAGGCGGTCGTGCCGCTCGAGCGAGCGTCTTTCAAGCTTCTTCAGGAGCAACTCGAATCTGTGCTCCACACGCTCTCGGGGCGCGAGAAGGAAGTGATCCGGCTGCGGTTCGGTCTCGTGGACGGCCAGCCGCGCACGCTCGAAGAGGTAGGCAAGAAGTTCGGCGTCACGCGCGAGCGCATCCGCCAGATCGAGTCCAAGACGCTATCGAAGCTGCGCCACCCGTCTCGCAGCCAGAAGTTACGTGACTACCTCGAGTAGCCCCCGGGGTGCTTAGCCGGACGGAGGAGCTACCGAGAGACCCCCCGGACGCGTGTCCTCGTCCCGTCTCTCGCTCACGGCTCCCTTGACTTTGCTCACGCCCTCGGTCGCAGCTCCCTTGGCCTGTTCGAAGCCCGTCCCCACGGCCTCGCGTGCCTTGCCGCTCGCCTCCTGGAACTGGGGAGACGAGATCAAGTTGCCGTAGAGCCGCCGGAGTTGCTCGTATCGGTCGTGTCCCGCCTTCGCGCCGAGCACGTAGCCTGCGCCGAAACCGACCAGGAAACCGAGTTTCAACCTCATCTTGACCCCTTCCACATCGAGCTCTCTCGTCCTCTCGCTCGAATCGTATTGCCCACCTGCGGCCGTTGCCAATCCCAGGGCGTCGATAGGGAGCGGGCGCTGCGGGCGTTTAGGATGTTGCACCTGATCCGGGGTAGCTCAATCGGCAGAGCGGCCGGCTGTTAACCGGTAGGTTGCGGGTTCGAGTCCCGCCCCCGGAGCCCACTCGTTCTGTGGGGGATCCGGTCCCGCTTCGCGGGGCTCGTCTCACCCTCGAACGGGGGGGCCGTAGCTCAGTTGGTCAGAGCGGCGGACTCATAATCCGTTGGTCGCTGGTTCGAGTCCAGCCGGCCCCACGAGCTGATATGCCTGGTCAGGCCCCTATTTTTCCGCGGTCGGCTCGACGGCGCTCAATGGGCTTGGACACGCGTTGGACACGCCCGAATGTACCGAGCCCCAGATATACCGAGGCGCTGCCGAGGCACCGAGGCGCGCGGGAGGTCAACGTCTTCGTCGAACATCTGCCGGTACCCGTGAAGGTGAACGCGACCGAGTGCGGGAGCGGTTTGTGGGCCGTGCGCAGGTTTGAATCCTGGGCGCGAACCGAACGAAAGGGGCGCGCGCTATCTCTGCAAGTCAGCTCGACCTTTCTGATCGAGTTAAAGACAAACGACGGGTCTCCGCCGGGTCACCGCACTGGCTGCTTCCCAGCGCTGAAACCGCATCTTCAAGCATGTCTCGCGTGTCGTCGCCGACGATGTTGCGTACGAGGTGGTAGCGGTGGATTCCCGACTGATCCAGGCGCGGGAACCGGAAGCTCTCGGATCTTCTCAAGTGCCCGTTCGTTCTTTCCATCGGGGTTGAGGTCGTCCCACGATTCGATCTCTTTAAGGGTTCGTTCCGCCCATGCGTCGACGGTGTGGATAAGGCTGATAAAGAAGTCCACAGCCAGCGCGCGGATGTAGACCTGATCCTGGGTCGCCGCGATGCCTTCGAGGAACTCTTGTTTGACCGCCCCTCCGAAACGGAGCATCTCCTGCGCGTCGCCTTGGACCTGATTGAGAGTTGCGACTATCTGCTCTTTGGTACCGAGGGGTGCGATGAAGAGGCGGATCATGGCCTCGAAATCCATGGCGAACGGGGACACGGGTGTGGCGAGCCATTCACGTAGCGCCTCCCGCCCCTTCTCGGTGATCGAGTACACGGTGCGCGCCCTCTTCCCGACGTGTTCCTTCCTCCCGTCGAGCAGTCCCATGGAGGAGAGGCGTTTCACCTCTCGGTAGATCGCGCTCTCAGCCCGCGGCCACACGTACCTGAAGTAGCGGACCCGCTGCTGCGCGAGCTCGTATGTGGACCAGGGATGCACGGCAACCTGGGCCAGGACTGCATACGACGTTGTGGTCAGTCGTTCCGCCATGGGTCCCTCTTGACATACTCCAAACGACGAGTATTAAGTTTACTCCAATTTAGAGTATAAGCCGCAGAAGCCGGGGGATGTCGGGATTCCGAAACCGTACAAGATCATCGACGCCCACCCCCGGGTCGGCGACGCGTGGCGCAATCGATGGGACTCCTTCCGGCTGTTCACCCCCAATCGGCTTAATCGCCTTCCGGGGATGCCTTTCCCCGGGTACCGGTGGGGGTTCGCGAGCAAGAACGAGTGGGCCGATTACCTCGAGTCCTACGCTCGGAAGTTCGGCCTTCAGGTCGAGACGGGGATCCGAGTGCAGAGGTTGGCCCGCGAAGGGGATCATTTCGTCGCCACCTCGGGGGACCGGCACTTCGAAGCGGACAACGTCGTGGTCGCGATGTCGAGTTGGCAGCGGCCTCGAGTTCCCGATTACGCATCCGAGCTCGATCCGCGCATCCTCCAGTTTCACGTTGCCGACTACAAGAATCCGGGGCAACTCCAGGAAGGAGGTGTCCTCGTGGTGGGTGCAGGCAATTCAGGAGCCGAGGTCGCCATCGAAGTCGCGAGGACCCACGAGGTGTTGCTATCGGGACCCAGCACCGGTGCGATCCCCTTCCGCCCCGAAAGCGTTGTCGCCCGCGTCTTGATGCCGTTCATCGGTCGGATCATCTTTCACCGGGTGCTAACGATGAGCACGCCCATTGGTAGGAAGGTCCGTTCCAAGATGATCTCAACCGGCGAACCCCTGATCCGCGTCAAGCCCAAGGATCTAGCGGCTGCTGGGGTGGAACGCGTTGCCCGTGTCACCGGTGTCGAGAACGGATCACCGCAACTGGAGGACGGCCGCACGGTGGAAGTCACCAACGTCGTGTGGTGCACCGGCTTCCACCCTGGGTTCTCCTGGATCGATCTCCCCGTGCTCGGTCCTCAAGAGCCCCTTCACAAGCGCGGGATAGTCGAGTCGGAGCCCGGCCTCTATTTCGGCTCCTCACGAGAATTTGTGCCAGGTCTCGGGTAGCTGAAGCCGTCCCAGGCAGTGATACATGGCGAGCGTGAAGGCATTCTCGGTGCGCAAGCCGCGCGCCCGATGGCTGATCGCCTTGGCGTTGTTGTTCATGGCCTCGACCGCGCCGTTGTCGATCCGGCACTCGAAGTAGGCGAGGATGCCGTCCTCGTGACGGCGCAGCATCCACGCGAAATCGCGCATGGGTTTC
>JBHEMX010000018.1:0-23302 GCA_046262355.1 Actinomycetota bacterium
CGTTGTGACGGGGCCGCCGGTTCCGCGACGCCCGGTCGAGGGCGCCGCTCACCGCCTGGCGGGTGCGCTGGGCCAGGCGGCGCTCGAGGTCGTCGACCACCCGGCGGACGACCAGGCGGGCGGTCTGGCGGGTCGCCTCCGGCAGCACATCGCTGAGGGCGAGCAGGGTGGACACCAGGTGGACGTCGGGGTCGACCGCCTCCAGCACCTCCGGCTCCAGCAGCAGGCGGCGCAGGTTCAGGCGCTCGATAGCGTCGGTCTGCATGACCCGGACGACCGTCGACGGGAAGTACGTGCGAATGTCGCCCAACCAGCGGGCCACCCGGGGGGCCGACGACTCGAGCCCCCCCGACCTCGGTCCGTTGCCCGCTCCACCGCCGTCGGATGCGGGTTCGTACAGGGCGGCGAGGGCGGCGTCCATGGCCGCGTCGGCGCCGCCCAGCGCCCCCAGCCCGTCGTCGCTCTCCGCCGCGCCCCCGAGGACCATGCGCCACCGGCGCTCCCTGTCGTTCATGTGCGGATCCCGAGGAGCCGGGCGACCACCGGGAGGACGAGCTCGCCCCGAGCCGGGTCCACGTCGTCGTCGACGGCGACCCGGCCGCCGCCAGCAGGCCGTCCAGCGCGACGTCGTGCTCTGCGTCGACCAGAGCGGGTCGATGGCCGCCTCGGTCGTGTTCGCCGGGATCTTCGGCGCGGTGCTGGCGGGGCTGCGGGCGGTGCGCACCCAGCTCGTGGTCTTCGACACGTCGGTCGTCGACCTCACCGCCCACCTCCACGACCCCGTGGACCTGCTCTTCGCCACCCAGCTGGGCGGCGGGACCGACATCAACCAGGCCCTGGCCTACTGCCAGTCGACCCTGACCCGGCCGACGGAAACGGTGCTCGTCCTCATCAGCGACCTGGTCGAAGGCGGCTCACGGGAAGAGATGCTGCAGCGGGCGGCCGACCTGGTGGCCGCAGGCGCGACCGTGGTCGTCCTGCTGGCCCTGAGCGACGACGGGGCGCCCGCCTACGACCACGACAATGCCGCCGCCCTGGCCGCCCTCGGCATCCCCGCCTTCGCCTGCACGCCGGATCTCTTCCCGGAGCTCATGGCCGCGGCCATCGAGCGCCGCGACATCGCCACGTGGGCCGCGGCCCGGGAGATCCCCTGGAACCGGTGACGGTCAGCGGGCCCTGGCGCGGTTGACCGTCACCGGTTGGGGTGGTCAGCGAGGTGTGGCGACCGCGACCTTGGGCCCCGGTCCGTGGGCGTGATAGCCGGCCCCGGCGCCGGTCTCGGCCCGGCGCTTGGTGATCTCGCCCGTCCGGATCAGCTCGTGGAGGGTGAGGATCGAATGGATGAGCGTCTCGGGGCCCGGGGGGCAGCCCGGGGCGTAGACGTCGACGGGGACCACCTGGTCCACGCCCTGCACCAGCGCGTAGTTGTTGAACATCCCGCCGCTCGAGGCACAGACGCCCATCGAGATGACCCACTTCGGCTCCGTCATCTGGTCGTAGATCTGGCGCAGGACCGGCGCCATCTTCTGCGACACTCGCCCGGCCACGATCATGAGATCAGCCTGCCGCGGCGATGCACGGAATGCCTCCATGCCGAAGCGCGCCAGGTCGTGTCGAGGCATCGTGGAAGAGATCATCTCGATCGCGCAGCAGGCGAGCCCGAACGTCGCCGGCCACAGCGACGACTTGCGCGCCCAGTTGACGAGCTTGTCTAGTTGAGCCGTGAGGAAGTTCGCGCCCATCGTGTCGCTCACTCCGCCCACTCGAGACCACCTCTCTTCCACACGTAGCCATAGGCGGCAAGAAGGATCGCGATGAAAGCCCCCATCTCGATGAGCCCGAAGACCTTGAGCTCCGAATAGGCAACAGCCCATGGGTAGAGGAACACCGTTTCGATGTCGAACACGATGAAGAGCATCGCGATCAGATAAAACTTCACAGGGAAACGCTCGCGATCCACACCCTCTTGAGGCACGATCCCGCACTCGTATGGCTCGAGCTTCGCAGGCGTCCACCTGCGCGGTGACAGCTTGGATGCGACCACGATCGATCCAACGGCGAAGAACGTGGACAGGATCACGAGGAAAAGGATCGGCAGATACGCGGGCAGCGTCACGGTTTGACCTCCGCCAGCTTCTTCAAGAGCTTCAAACCCTTCTGCTGCGCGCCGTCTGCGACCGGGTCCTCGAGGTTCGCGAGCATCGTAAGGGCAAAATTCATGACCTTCTTCGAGTGCATCCCCATCGAAACGAGCCTCTCCATCAGCGCGGGATGCCCTATCAACTTCACGAATCGCCTGCCCAGCCGGTAGTAGGGGCCGTAGGTCTCCTCGAGCTCTCTGGTGTATCCCGGCAGCGAGCGGGCCGAGCCATCCTGGAGCGCCTCGTCGATGTGACGGGCTCCGATGTATCCCGTTTCGTAGCCGTAGGCGATCCCCTCGCCGTTGCAGGGGTTGATCATCCCTGCGGCGTCCCCGACGAGGACGAAGCCGGGGCCATGGGGCGGCCACACGCTCTGGCCCATGAAGAGGCGCCCCGCGCGCGGTTTGGAGCAGACGCTCGAGCGATCGATGCCCCACTCCGGCGGCAGACCCCTGATGAACGCATCCTGCAGCTCGTGCAGGTTCACGTCCCGCCATCCACCGAACGTCGACAGCAGCCCGACGCCGGCGTTGACCGTGCCGTCGCCGACGGGAAAGACCCATCCGTAGCCGGGAAGCGCATCGCGCGACGTGCGCACATCGAGGTAGGCATCGAACCAGCCCGAGTGCTCCATCGGCGAACGGAAGTACTGGCGGATGGCCAGTCCCATGGGGTAGCCAAGATCGCGCGAGCGGCCCAGCATGCCGGTGAACTTAGTCGCGGCGCCCTCCGCACACACGACCCACTTGGCGCGTACCTCCTCGGTGTCGCCGGCGCGCATCGCGACGAAGCCGGTGCAGACCCCATCTTCGAAGGTCGGGGTCTTCACCTGCGTGTCGAAGAGGACCTTCGCGCCCGCAACCTCCGCGTTCTCGAGAACAATGCGGTCCAGGTCCTTGCGCGGCTTGACGACGCCGAAGTCACAGAATTCATCGAGCTGGGGGAAGGGAAGCTCGAGCGTGCGACCCGCGGCGTGTGCGCGCAAGCCTCGCACCCGTTCCCATCGGGCCAGCTCACCTCCGAGCCCCATCTGCTCGAGCGCCTTGACGGCGCGCGGCGTCAGGCCGTCGCCGCACGTCTTCTCGCGAGGGAAATGCTTCTTCTCACACACGAGGACGGAATGCCCCCCGGCGGCGAGGAAGTGCGCGGCCGAGGCCCCAGACGGGCCTCCACCCACGATCGCGACGTCGACTTCAGTCGGCACGACGCTACCTTCCTTTCCGCTCGCCGCGGCACGATCCGCCCCCGGGCGGGACCATCCGGGCGCTTGTGAAAACTTTCACGAAGGAGTCTAGCGCCGGGTCCACCGTGAGTGGTGCGAGCGCGACCGCAAACCACCCATCATCGAGGTTCCGGGCCCTACTCGACCGTCGCCGTTCCGCGCATGCTGGGATGGATGTCGCACTGGAACACGTACTCCCCCCGGGACGGAGACTCGAAGGCGTACTCCGTGCCGTCGCCGCCGCCGACGACGTCGCCCTGGAAGATGGCGTCGCCCTGGGCGTCCGCGGCCTGCTCGTCCGGATACAGCGAGAAGTTGTGCTCCACGCCGTCCTGGTTGTCCAGGAAGACGACGGCCTCTGTCTGCGCGGGCAGCGCTATCGAGTCCGTGTCGAACTGCACGTTCTGGGCGACGAGCGTGGCATCTGCGTCCGCGCCGCCGGAGGAGCCGCCGTCCCCTCCTCCCGCGCCGGGCTCCTCGACGGCGGCATCCCCGGCCGGCTCCGAGCTCGGCGAGCCGTCCCGGCTCACGAGGAACGCGACGACGAGGAGAGGGATCAAGAGATAGAGAACGGCCAGGTACGGCGCGCGCGGCCGCCCCGTCTCGCGCGCCGTCACCGCCGGCACCCCCGTGGCGATGAGGTCGTCGATCAGCTTGCGGCGCTCGTGCATCGCCCGCTCGCCGTCGAACTGGGCCTCGGTCGACACCGCGTCCTCGGGGCGGAGCCGGTTCCCGGAGGCCGTGCCGTGCGTCACGCCGGACGGGCGCTGGGCCTCAGGCGCCTCGACGGGCGCGGCCATCGCGGCGGGCGCCTGGGCCACGGGTTGAGCCGCCGCAAGCGCGGGCGGAGCTTCTGCGGTGGCCGGCGCCGCGGTGGCCGGCTGCGGAGCCGGCGCGGTGGCCGCGGCCGGCTGCTCCACCGGCGCAGGGGGCTCGGCCGCCGGCGCGGGCTCGGTGACCCCCGGCTCTGCGGCTTCCGCCGGAGGAGCCTCTGCCGCCGGGACCTCTGCCGCCGGGGCCTCTTCCGCCGGAGCGGCACCCTCCTCGCCGTCGAGATGCGGCTGCGCGCCGGGCCACCACTTGGGCTCCTTGGGATGCGGCGACCCGTGTTCGGTCCGCACGCGCGCGGCCTTCGCTCGCCCCTCCGCAACGGGCCCCGCGCTGCCCCTGCGCTGCTCCTCCTGCAGGACCTCTTGGTAGATCTGTTCCGGATCGGCCAACGTCACTCCTGGTGGGAAGGGTTCTCTTAACGACCAAATCTACAGTGTGCGCCCCCGACGCTGCCCGGCAAGGCGCGCGGGCACGGTCCTATGATCGCGTCGCACAGCACCGCCTCCCGCTCGGCCGGCCTCCGGCTAGCACCGGCGCGTCGTTGCGCTGTGCGCGAGATCCTCGAGCGCGGCATGGACCTCGTCTTCAAGCGCCAGTTCCTTCAGCGCGCCAAGCGCGCGCTCCGTAAGTTCGGTCACGAGGCGCTCCGTGGCGGCGCGCGCGCCGGAGGACTCGATCAAGCCTCGTAGTTGCTCCACTTCCTCCTCCCCGAGCTCGGAGCCGCCGCCCCAGCGAGCCACCAGGAAGCTGCGTTCGCTCGGGGGAAGGGACGCGAGCGCCTTCGCGTAGAGCACGTGGCGCTTGCCCTCACGGATGTCGGAGTCGACGGGCTTGCCGACGCTCGAGCGCTCGCCGAAGGTGCCGAGGAGATCGTCGCGCAGCTGGAACGCCTCGCCGAGCGGCGCGCCGAAGCTCCGAATGCGCTCGAGCAGGTCCGGTCGCGCGCCCGCCAGGGACGCGCCGATCGCGAGTGGGTGCTCGATCGAGTAGCGACCCGACTTCAGCACCGCCACCCAGCGCGCCCGCTCCTCCGTGACGAGCGGCTCGCGCGCGAGCTCGACGTCGAGGTACTGCCCCGCGATCACCTGCTGCCGCATGCGCGAGTACCACTCGAACGCGCGCGTGACGTCGGGCGCGCCGAAGCCTGAGCCGACGAACAGCGCATCCGCGAGCACGAGTGCGAGGTCGCCCACGAGCAACGCTACGTTGAGACCATGCCGGACGTGAACCGTCGGCACCCCGCGGCGCTCCTCCGAGGAATCCATGATGTCGTCGTGAACGATCGCGAAGGTGTGGAGGAGCTCGAGGCTCGCGGCCGCACGGACCGCCGCGTCGCCGTCCTGCCCTCCGGCCGCCCGGTGGCCCCAGAAGCAGAACGCAGGGCGGATCCGCTTGCCGCCGGAGTTGAGGAGCCGTTCGATCTCGTCGATCAGGGCCGCAGCCTCGGGCAGGGCGGCGCGCCGGTCGGCGAGGAAGCTTCCCAGCGCCGCATCCACGGCGCGCCTCAGCGAGCCCGACGACCGGGGTAATTCGCTCATGTCGCCGCTACCCTAGACGTGTGCCGGCGCAGCTCCTTCCTTCCTTCGTGCGCGCAAGCCGACTCTGGGGTGCGCTCCTCGTGATCCTCATCGCGGCGGCGGCCGCCTGCGCAGGGTCGTCGGGCGCAAGCGATGACGGCGGCGCCCCGGAAAAGTTAAGCGGCGTCGTCCTCGAGGTGCGCTCGGAGGGCCTCGGCGACGTGCGCGGCTTCACCCTCAAGAGCGGCGACGAGACGTACGAGGTAGCGATCGACCCAGACCGGGACTACAGCTTCCCGCCGGCGCACCTGAGCGACCACCTGGCGAGCGGCGACCCGGTGCGCGTGGAGCTCGAGGCGCGCGCAGGGAAGCTCTACGCGACCGCTATCGAAGACGCCTGAGCTCGTGCTCGAGCTCGGGCGCTCCCAGCGCGCCCTCGTACTTGGCGACCAAGCGACCCTTCGAGTCCACCACGAACGTCCACGGCTCGGTCGGGAGCCCCCATTGCTCGGCGGCGGCCACGGGCCGGAGAGCGCCGGCCCGTACCGGAAGCTCGTACGGCTCGACGTGGATGAAAGTCATCTTCGGCCACCGCTCGGCCACGCCCTTGACCGTGTCGAGCATCGGACCGCAGGTCTGGCTCGCGCAGAACTTCGGGGTTGCGAACACGAGCACGAATGGCTCGTGGGCGGCGAGCGCGTCGGCCACCGACGTCGCGTAGAAGCGAGGATCCGGGCGCGGATCGGTCGATATGCGGCCGAGCCCGTCGACCTCGGCCGCGGTCGGCGTATCCGAGGCGGGCACCTCTTCGCCGATGGCAGGCGTGAACGTGTCGGAGCGGACATCGAAGCTCGACCTCACCGTCTCATCGAGGTTCTTGCTCGACACGGTCACCTCCGCGCCCCAGCGACCTGCGTTGGGAAAGGTCACATCGCTCTGGTATAGGCCGACGTAGGGCTTCGTGATCCACACCCAGTCCATGTCGGTCTCCGAGACCGGGTCCTCCGAGGAGCGGTCGAGATCGAAGAACTGGATGTGCATGTCGATCTTCGGCGACCCCACCGGTGCGTCTTTGTCGTTGAACAGTCCCACGAGGAAGCGATTCTCGCCCACCGCGACCTCCGAGGACACGAAGCGCGGATAGATCCTGTCGTCGCCGAACGGCGTCGCGAACGACGACGGTCCGGGCTCATTCGAGCCGGACGAGCCCGCGCCGCACGCCGGCCCCACAAGAAGCAGCGTGAGCGCCAGGGCGATGCCCGTGCGAGTGCCGATCACCATGACGACGAGACTAGTGCCCCGTCGCGCAAATCACCGACGCATCCGAGCGCCCCTGCATCACCGATGGCTGCGTTCCTCGTCGCTCACGTACCTCCAGGTACGCTCGACTCCTCGCGCCTTGCCCTCGGCGCGCAGGAACGCTCTCGGTGCTGGCGGTACTCACGCGACGGACCACCAGTGCCCCGCGGCGCGGATCCCCGACGCATTCGAGCGACGGACCATTCGTGCAGCGTCATGATTACGGCGCCGTTTAGCATGCCAACGATGACCATCTTCCGGCGGCTGGCCCTGGCGGCGACGCTTTCGACCTTCATCCTCGTGGCGATCGGTGGACTCGTGCGCGCGACGAAGTCGGGCCTCGGGTGTGGAACCGATTGGCCGCACTGCTCGGGCAAGCTCGTCCCCGCGCTCGAGAGCCGGGCGGTGATCATCGAGTACTCGCACCGCCTCGCGGCCTCCGTCGTCGTGATCCTGCTTGCGACGCTCGCGCTCGCAGCGTGGCGTCTCCGCCCCCGTTCGCGTCGCATCGCGTGGGCGTCGTCCGGCGCCTTCGGGCTCGTGCTGCTGCAGGCCGTCATCGGCGCCGTGGTGGTCAAGCTCGAGCTCGAGGCGGAGTCCGTCGTCCTCCACCTGACCGCGGCGATGGCGCTGCTCGGCGTGCTCATCTACATCACGCTCGGCGCCTATCGCATCGAGGACCGGCTGGAGACCACCGTGGACCGAGCAACGGCGAAGCGGGCCAGCTTCGCGGCGGGCGCGGTGCTGCTGCTTCTGATGGTCGGCTCCTACATCAGCGGCAGCCCCGGAGCGGGGCTCGCGTTCGGCGACTGGCCGCTCATGAACGGACGCGTCGTCCCCGACCTCTCGGTCGAGCCGAGAGCCCTTCACTTCCTCCACCGGACCCTGGCCGCCGCCTCCGGCGCCGTGGTGGCCGTCGTTGCTCTCCAGATCATGCGCCGCAAGGCGGAGCTGCCCCTGCAGGCGCACCTCGCGCACGTGGCGCTGGGCGCCTTCGCGCTCGAGGTCCTGATCGGAGCTGCGAACGTGTGGACGGGGCTGAACGCGGTCGTCGTTACGGGGCATCTCCTGGTGGGTGCGCTCGTGTGGGCGAGCCTCGTGGGAATCGCCGTGGCGTCCCGGCCCGCGACGCTTCCGGTGGCCCACAGGACGCTGCGCGGGCGCCGGCCGGCGCTGGATGGGGGTCGCTGATGGAACGGGCGGCCGTGCCCGAAAGCGCGCCCTCGATCGGTCTCGCCAACGGTGCCGATGAGGCCCTCGAGCCGGCCTCGCTCGGCGGCAAGGCTCGCGCCTACTTCGCCCTCACGAAGCCGCGCATCATCGAGCTGCTGCTCATCACTACGGTCCCGTCGATGATCGTCGCCCAGGGCGGGCTCCCCCCCCTGTCGCTCGTGCTGCTCACGCTCGTCGGCGGAGCACTGGCTGCGGGTGGCGCCAATGCGATCAACTGCTTCGTGGACCGCGACATCGACGAGATCATGGCCCGCACGCGCAGGCGGCCCTTACCTGCGCACCGGATCGCTCCGCGCGCGGCGCTGCTCTTCGGCGTCGGGCTTGGAGTCGTCTCGTTCGCGTTGCTGTGGGCGACGGTCAATCTGCTCGCGGCGGGGCTCGCGATCGGCGCCCTATTGTTCTACGTCTTCGTCTACACCATCGCTCTCAAGCGTTCGACGCCTCAGAACATCGTGATAGGAGGGGCCGCCGGAGCCGTTCCGACGCTCGTCGGTTGGGCGGCGGTCAAGGGTACGGTCGAGCTCCCCGCACTCGCTCTCTTCGGGATCATCTTCTATTGGACGCCGCCCCACTTCTGGGCGCTGGCGATGCGCTACGAGGAGGACTATGCGTCGGCGGGCGTGCCCATGATGCCGGTGGTGTACGGGCGGGACGAAACCGCTCGCCATATCCTGCTCTACGCCCTCTTGCTGTTCGCCATGTGCCTTGCGTTCTTCTCGCTTGCGCACATGGGGCTGCTCTATCTCACCGCGGCGCTCGTCCTCAATGCTGCCTTCATCGCCGGTGCGCTCAAGCTTCGACGGCGTCCGTCCACGCGCACGGCCTGGGGCCTGTTCCGGTTCTCGATCCTCTACCTCGCGCTGCTGTTCGCCGCGATGGCCGCCGACCGGCTGATCGGATGAGGCCCTGGTTGATCGCCGGGTGAGGAGGGGCAGACGTCAAGCCCTGCGCCCTCGTGACGAACGCTGAAGGCAAGCTCCTGCTCATCAAGCGAGCGTCCCAACCGTGGGAGGCCGGAGATCCCGGTCGTCGTTACGAACGACGACTAACGTCGGGAGTCGCTACCACGCATGAACTCGAGCAGGATCGTGAGATGCGCAGCATCCTTCTCGCGCCCCGCTGCTCTCTTGGACGCCACGATGTCCTCCAGCGATGCCACAGGGACCTCTAGACCGAAGCGCTTCAACGTCTGCGCGCGACGCCTGAGGTCTTTGTATGGCGGCATCCCCGGAGGCTCGAACAAGACGTCGAAGGGCCCGAAGCGGGTCATCATCGTCACCACATAGATATTCCTAAGCATCCGCTCGTCGATCGACGCCTCGAGTGAGTCACCGTCTTCGGGGAGGCCCAAACGAAGCTTCGCGTCCATCTCCTTCAGCGCAGCGCTGAGTTTCTTGAGGTTCGTTCTAGCGTGAGAAGCAGCGACGTCGAGATCAAGCGTCCTGGGCAGCTCGACCCCTTGGAGGATCGCGCCCACTCCCCCGATGACCACGTAGTCGACGCCGTGCTCTGCGAGAATCTTGAGGATCTCCTCCGGGGCTATAACACCGGTCACCTGCGTGGCCCCGCCCTCTCCGATCGAGCTCGCTCAACGAGCTCGCCGTCCTGCGAGCGACTCCGTTCGACGACCTCCGTGGGAAGCGAGCGCTCGTAGAGAGCTAACCATTCGTCGTGGCTGTCGGCCGGTGTGAGCTGGATGCGTAGGTCGAGCCCTGCTGCGCGCACGATGCGCGCCAGCGTGTCGAGACTCGGCGACTTCTCCCCCATCTCATAGGCGGAGATCGTCGCCTGCGAGGTGCCGGCCCGCCGGGCCAGCTCACGTTGTGAGAGGCCGCACTCGAGACGTGCCAGCCGGATGAGATCTCCTGCCCAACTCATTGGGGCAATGATATCCGGTCGGGTGTCAGATGTCGATGGCTAGCCGAGACCGAGGCGGCGATCGATCCGCCTCGCCTCGCGCTCGTCGTGGCGCATCCACGCCAGCACCGCGAACACGAGCGCCACGATGAACAGCACATCTCCGATCACCCACATGAGCACTCCCGCAAGCGCCTGATCCGCAAGCGGGGCCGGTCCCCAGCCTCGCCTCAGACTCTCGTAGTGGGGGTAGAGCACCTCGCCTGCCGAGTAGACGGCGAGGCCGAGGAACGACTGCTGCGGCAGCGCGACCAGCAGGTAGAGGAGGCGCATGGGATGGCCGAGTCGCCCCGCCGCCCCGGGATCGAGTCCCACGAGGGGCCACCAGAACAGCAGGCCGGCCGCCCCGAAGAGTGCGTGCTCGACGACATGGAGAACCTCACTCTCGAGCGCGGCGTCGTAGAGGGGCGAGAAGTGGGTCAGCCACATGACCAGAGTGAACAGACACCACGCAACGATCGGGTGGGTCACGGCTCTCACCGGCCGGGAGTGGACGAGGCGCGCCGAGCGGGTCCGCAGCGGCGTGCGCGCCGCAAGGGCCAATGGGGTCCCCAGCACGATCAGCGGGGCGACCACGAAGGTGAGGAGCAGGTGTTGGACCATATGGACCGAGAAGAGCGCGCGCGCGTAGACGGCGACGGGGCCGGCGAGGGCCACGGCGAGAACCCCCACGCCGGCGACGAAAGAGGCGCGCCGGGCCGCGGGCCACGAGGGCACGCGGCGCGTGCCGCTCAGATAGAGCCATAGGGCGAGCGCGCAAGCGACCCACACGAGTGGCTCGAAGGGCCACTCGAACAGCACGCCGGGCCACGTGGGCGGAGGCGGAACGTCGCCGTGAGCCAGGAGGCGCTGCATGGGTGGCAGGGGGCACGGAGCGCGCCGATCGGCCCGCCGGGCCCTACTCGACCGTCGCCGTTCCGCGCATGCTGGGATGGATGTCGCACTGGAACACGTACTCCCCCCGGGGCGGAGACTCGAAGGCGTACTCCGTGCCGTCGCCGCCGCCGACGACGTCGCCCTGGAAGATGGCGTCGCCCTGGGCGTCCGCAGCCTGCTCGTCCGGATACAGCGAGAAGTTGTGCTCCACGCCGTCCTGGTTGTCCAGGAAGACGACGGCCTCTGCCTGCGCGGGCAGCGCTATCGAGTCCGTGTCGAACTGCACGTTCTGGGCGACGAGCGTGGCATCTGCGTCCGAGCCGCCGGACGCCGCCGCGGGCTGCTCTTGCTGCTGCGGCGCGGCTTCGCCCTCGGCAGCCTCAGACCCGAGGCCCGTGGAGGCGATGACGACGGCTATGACCACCGGATAGAGAGCGATGAGGGCAACCTCGAGGACGCCGACGCGATGGATGCGCGGTCGCAGGGCGACGAACGCGGCGGCGATCAGTATGTTGGCCGACATCATGAGCGCAACCATCGTGGCCGCTTCCTGAGAGATCGTCAGCAGCACCCTCGAGAAGCCGAACGTCAAGGCGGCGATCAGCAGCATCGCAACGAGGGGCACCACGAGCGGCAGCGGGACGCGCAGGCGGAACTCGCCGGAGAGGTCGGGACGACCCAGATCGTCTCTCACGATCTCCTCAGGTCCCAGGCTTCCAGCTCACGCTCGAAATCCTCCCACGAGATCTGTTCCTGCGATCGCTGCCCCTCCTCGTGCGCGTTCCACCTGAAGAAGAGCACGGCGATCACACCCCACAGCAGCAGACCGCCGCCGAGCTTCATGATGAGGCCGGCGACCCTCTGATCGGTGACGACGTCGAGTGCCTCCCACACGCGCGGGACGGACTGGTAGAAGCGGTATATCGGTCGGTCCGCGAAGGTGAGGAAGGAAGCCGGGACGGTCGGCAGCACGGATTGCAGGAAGAGGTAGAGCATCTTCGCCGGCTCAGAGAGACGCGCCGTCTCCGGAAGCGGGCTCACCACCGGCCACCACATGAAAGTGGCCGTGGTGACAAGGATGAAGTGGATGACGAAGTGCAGGGGCTCCGAGCGGAGCGAGGCGTCGACGAGAGTGGGCCAGTGCGTGATGGCTATCACTCCGTTGAAGACCAGCAGTGCCACCAACGGGCGGGTCAGCACGCGCACCACGCGCAGCGCCGCCGGCGGCAGCAGCGCGCGCAGCAGCCACGCGGGAAGTCCGAGCAGCAGCAACGGCGGCGCCACGAACGTGAACAGCATGTGCTGCACCATGTGGACGCTGAACAGGTAGCTCTCGGAGAGGTCGTGCACCGGCCAGTCGGCTCCCGCCCACAGCGCCACCAAACCGGAGAAGTAGAACAGCTGTTGCTTGGTGGTGGCCGGCCGGGTCCCGGGCCCCACGTGTTTCGGACCCAGTCGGTGAAGCAGCGTCGCATAGCCGGCGGCGAGCACGATCACGAGCAGCCACACATCGGGGTGGAAGTGGAATGCCCACGGAGACGCCTCGGTCGCGGCGAGATCGGTCATCTGCTCTCCTATCCGGCGACGTCCGGCGTGGGTCCGC
Source organism: Actinomycetota bacterium (assembly GCA_046262355.1). Classification (GTDB taxonomy): domain Bacteria; phylum Actinomycetota; class CADDZG01; order CADDZG01; family WHSQ01; genus DATADD01. Next base: position 12,640 of record JBHEMX010000018.1, read on the forward strand.
CGAGATGGGTGAAGAAGGTCACGAGAACGATCGTGAACACGATCAAGGCGAGGACTAGGCCGGTGACGAAGAGACGACGGAACAGCTTGCTGTCGAAGCGAAGATGCATGAACCATGTCGCGACGAGGAAGAACTTGAGAAACGCGAACGTGATCAACGAGGGGACGAGCACGACGTGGATCGACTCAACGTAGTAGATGCCGACCTCGACGGCGGTGATGAGCGCAAGGATGACGGCGATGGTCACGTACTTGCGCGGGGTCGGATGGTGGTGAAGTTCAGCCGCCTCCGCCGGTTCCACCTGGTGGCTCATAGCCTCAGCGTCCCCATCAATCGAGCGGTATCAAGTAAACGACCGTGAAGACGACGATCCACACGACGTCGACGAAGTGCCAGTAAAGGCCGACGAGCTCCACCTTGCGCGCGTCGGTCTGCAAGATGCGTCCGGCCAGCGACATCCCGAAGACGAGCAGCAACAAGAGGATCCCCACCGTGACGTGGGCTCCGTGGAATCCCGTGAGCAGATAGAAGGCACTGGCAGCCGGACTGGAGGACAGCTTCATACCCTCGTCGACGAACGTGGTGAACTCGTAGATCTGGCCGCCGATGAACACGACGCCGAGCATGGCCGTGGCAAAGATCCACACCCGAAGGCCCTTGTGATCGCCGCGTTGGATCGCCGCCAGGGCGAGCACCATCGTGAGGCTCGACATGAGCAGCACGAACGAGCTCACGGATGTATACGGGATGTCGTAGACGTCGTGAGGATTGGGACCGCCGTCGGGCAGGACCCGGTTCCGATACAGCAGGTAGGTGGAGATCAGAGATCCGAAGAAGAGGCACTCCGAGCCGAGGAAAGCCCACATCGCGAGCTTGACGTTGTCGAGACCCGTGCTGGTGTGCGCCTCGTGCATGTCGGCTTGGGCCATCACGGCCTCCTGCGGACTGCTCATGTGGGCCTCATACCGGATCCTGCGCCGCCGAGGGCTCCAGCACCCAGCCGAAGAGACCGAACACCAGGAGCGACCCACCCACGACGATCAGCGCACGCAGCGACGGATAGATCACCCCGTAGCCCATCAATGGGATCCCGGCGGCGGCGAGCGCCGGGAAGTACGACGGCGACGGCATGTGGATGTGTGAATCGTGGTCGTCATGACCATCCGCCCCGCCCGCGAAGACCCTCGACGGCTCGCCCTCGGGGCTTTCGACATACTTGCGATGCCAGAAGGCGTCGCGCGACTTCACGATGGGTACATCCGCGAAGTTGTACTCGGGTGGAGGGGAAGGAGTCATCCACTCGAGCGTGCGACCGTCCCACGGGTCCGGCCCCGCCTCTAACCCCTTGCGTCGCGTTCTCACGGCGTTCGCGATGAACACGAGCATGGACACCCCGATCGTGAACGCGCCGATCGTCTCGATCAGGTTCATGAGGTCCCAGCCCATCCCCTCGGGATAGGTGTAGATGCGTCTCGGCATCCCCTGCAGACCCACGATGTGCATCGGGAAGAATGCAAGGTTGAAGCCGATGAACATGAGCCAGAAGTGAAGCTTGCCGAGGCCCTCGGACAGCAGCCGCCCGAAGATCTTCGGCCACCAGTAATAGAAGCCGGAGAAAAGACCGAAGATCGCGCCGCCGAACAGCACATAGTGGAAGTGAGCGACGATGTAGTAGGTGTCCGTTTGTTGAGCGTCGTGCGGGACGATCGAGTGTGTCACTCCCGAGAGTCCGCCGATGATGAACATCGACACGAACCCAACAGCGAACAAGAACGGCGTCTTTATCCTGATGTCCCCGCCCCACATCGTGCCGATCCAGTTGAAGATCTTGATCCCCGTGGGCACGGCGATGAACATGGTGGACAGCGCGAACGCCGAGTTCGCCACCGGACCGAGCCCTGCGGCGAACATGTGATGGGCCCACACACCCCAACCCATGAAGCCGATGGCGATGCCAGCGAAGACGATCGCCGCGTAGCCGAAGATCGGCTTGCGCGAGAACGTCGGGAGCACGTCCGAAACGATGCCCATGGCGGGCAGGATCATGATGTAGACCTCAGGGTGCCCGAACACCCAGAAGAGATGCTGCCACAGGATCGGGTCACCTCCCTGAGCGGTATCGAAGAAGACGGACCCGAACACACGATCGAACATCAGCTGGAACAGCGCCACGGCGATCACCGGCATCGCGAACAGCAGGAGGAACGCCGTCACCAGCGTCATCCATACGAAGACCGGCATGCGCATCATGGTCATGCCGGGCGCGCGCATGTTGATGATGGTGACGACGAAGTTGACGGCGCCTGCGAGGGACGCGATGCCGAGTATCTGCAGGCCTATCGAGTAGTAGGTCATCCCGTTTCCGGGAAGCCCCTGGTTGAGTGGCGCGTAGCCGAACCAACCCCCGTTGGGTGCACCCCCCAAGAGGAAGCTCGAGTACAGGAAGATGCCCCCGGAAAGGAAGATCCAATAGCTGAGCGCGTTCAGTCGCGGGAAGGCGACATCGCGCGCGCCGATCATCAACGGTACCAAGTAGTTCATGAGGCCGACGCCGAACGGCATGACGACGAGGAAGATCATCGTCAGCCCGTGCATCGTGAAGAACTGGTTGTACGCCTCCGCATCGAGCACCTGCCCGTTGGGCTGCGCCAGCTGGCTGCGGATCGCGAGCGCCTCGAGCCCGCCGATGAGGAAGAAGACGAACGCCGTGGTGCAGTACAGGATGCCGATCTTCTTGTGGTCGACCGTGGTGACCCAGCTCCACCAGCCGGTGGTTGCGGTGGGCCGCCTGAACGGGCCTTCGGCTACCGCTGCGGTCGCCATGTCATCACTCCTTCTAGGGGGGTCATTCGAGACTCTGGAGGTACGCGACGAGGGCTTGTATCTGCTCCTGCGTCAGACCGAGGTCGGGCATGCGCGCGCCCGGCTTCACGTCCGAAGGTCCGGCCAGCCATGCGCTCAGGTTCTCATCCGTGCGCTCGAAGATGGTCGCGAATGTCTCGCGATCCGCGAAGTGGGCGAGGTTGGGCCCGATGGACGGCTGGGCGTCGATCGACGCGTCGAGCGCGTGACACGCGGAGCACGGCGCGCCACCCGCGAAGTCACCCTCCTGGAACAGCCTCGAGCCCTCGGCGGCGAGCTCGCTCTCCGCGGCCGGCTGCTGTTGCTCGCCGACCCACCTCGAGAAGTCACCAGGCGTCTGGGCGATGACGCGGATCCTCATGTTGGCGTGGGACAGCCCACAGAACTCCTTGCACTGGCCGAGATACACGCCGGGACGGTCTGCCTCGAGCAGGAGGTAGTTCGTGTGGCCGGGAACGATGTCCTGCGTGCCCGCGAGCCGGGGCACCCAGAAGCTGTGGATCACCTCTGACTCGTCCGGCTGGACGGTATCGGCGGCCGCTCCCTTCAGCTCGACGCGCACCGGGCGTCCCGTAGGGATGTGCAACTCGTTGGCCGTCTTGATGCCCTGATCGGGATACTCGAACTGCCACCAGAACTGATGAGCCACAACCGTCACCGGCAGCGCGTTCGAAGGCTCCTCCGCGAGCTTGAAGATGCTCTGGACCGTCGGCACGGCGATGCCGGCAAGGATCAGCGTCGGCACCGCCGTCAAGAGAACCTCGAGTTTCGTGTTGCCGTGGAACTGGGCCGCCCTGCGCCCGGGCCGATGACGGTATCTCACTATCGCAAAGATGAGAACGGCCTCGACGAGGAAGAAGATGATCGCAGCGATGCCGAACGTGAGATCCCAGAGCTCGTCCGCCTCGCGCGCGAACGGTCCTTCGGGGTCGAGGCTGCTCTGCGGCTGGTCCCCACCGCAAGCGACGGCGCCGAGGGCCAGCAAGCCAAGAAGCACAAGAAACCCAAGAACGCGCGCCCGTCGATCAGCGATGGTGGGGATCCTCATGCACTCTCCGTCTGAGCCTGCTGACGACGCGAGATATTAACTGACGGGCGCCGGATAGCCTGAGCAGCGTTCACGCACGTTGGCGGCGCTGAAGGGTGAGACGACTTGGTCCCGACGGATGAGCTCGAGGGATACGGGCACCGGTCGCGCCCGTGGCGGCAGGTGATCGGCGCCGTGCTCACGGTCGCGCTCGGAGTGGGGATCTACCTGGCACTGAGACCGGCCGAAGAGAAGACGCCGCCGGAGTTCGATCTCGCGCTGTTGGCGGGCGGGACACTAAGGAGCGACGAGCTGAAAGGCTCTCCGGTAGTGCTGAACTTCTTCGCCTTGTGGTGCGCCCCCTGCCGAGAGGAGGCGCCGCTCCTCGAGTCGACGTGGAGGAAGTATCGCGACGAGGGAGTGCGATTCGTCGGCGTGGACATCGAGGACACAAGAGGAGACGCTCGGCGCTTCGTGCGCGAGTTCGCTATCACCTTCCCCATCGCAAGAGACGAAGACAAGGAGGTTGTCCGAGACCTCGGCGTGTACGGGCTCCCGCAGACGTTCTTCATCGACGAAGAGTGGCGCTTGGCGCACGTGTCCCGCGGGCAGCAACTGGGAGAGACGGCGAGCAGCATCGTGCCGCTCGGCGCGATATCGCGCGCTCGGCTCGAGGCTCAGATCGACGCCCTTCTCGAGGGAGGAGACCCGCGATGACGGCGCGAGCGGCCGCGACGAACCGTGCGCAACAAGGCGAGAAGCTGCGCGCGCCGGTGTTGGGAATGGTGCTGTTCATCGCGTCCGAGGTCATGTTCTTCGGAGCCCTCTTCGGCGCGTACTACACGCTGCGTGCCGACGCCGCGCGGTGGCCGCCGCCGGGCACTCCAGAGCTCGAGCTGGTCCGGCCGCTCGTGCTCACGGCGGTGCTGCTGAGCTCCTCGGCCACCCAACATCTCGCTCTGCGGGCGGCGCGCGGCGGTAACCGCGCATCCACGATCCGATGGTTGAGCACGACCGTGCTGTTGGGCGCGGCGTTCATCGTCGAGGAAGGCTACGAGTGGGCGGTCTTCATCTCCGACGGGTTCACGGTTGCCACGAACATCTTCGGGACGCTGTTCTTCACGATGACCGGGTTCCACGGCCTTCACTTGCTTGCGGGACTGGCGATCCTGCTGCTGGCGTTGACACACTCGGTGCGAGCCAGCCGCCCGGCGCGCGGCCTCGGGTCGTTGGAGGCGGCGACGCTCTACTGGCACTTCGTCGACGGCGTGTGGCTCTTCCTGCTCTTCACCCTGTACGTGCTGAACGTGGTGGACGGAGCTTAGGGGCAGCAGAGGTCCTCGGCCCTCCACAGCTCGAGCCCCTCGCGCGCGGCGGAGCTACCGGGGCCCATCATTTAACCTAGGCGCGTCGATGGATCCGAGTCCCAGGAACCCGTCTCCCAAGCGCCGCGCCAAGTTCGTGATCGGCGCCGCGGTCGTCGCGTGCGCGCTCGTGGGGCTCGTCGGCTGGGCGTTGAACCGACCTCAGGCAACCGCCTTCTACATGACCGTCGGCGAGATCCAGGCGCAGGGCGCGACGCCACCGGGTACCGATCTTCGGGTCAACGGCAAGGTCGTCCCGGGCTCGATCGAGCGCCGGGGGCTCGACACGACCTTTGCCATAGCCGACGGCGGCCACGAGATCCCCGTCACCACCGACCAGCCGATGCCCGACGCCTTCCGGGCCGGCTCTGAGGTCGTGGCGCGCGGCCACTTCGACGGCGAGCTGTTCTCCGCCTCGGAGGTGCTCGCCAAGTGCCCATCCAAGTTCAAGACCGCCTGAGCCTCGATGCCATCCCTGGCGGGGTTCGGCCATCCCGCGCTCGTGACGGCCTTGGTCTTCGCCGTTGCCGGCGTCACGCTCGGCGCGGTCGGGGGGCTCACGGGACGGGCTCGCTTCGGCGAGGCGGGGCGGCGGGCGCTCACTGCGACGGCCGCCTTCACGGTGCTCGCCGCGGGCGCGCTCCTGAGTGCCCTGTTCGCTCATGACTTCTCGCTCGAGTACGTAACGAACTACTCGTCCCGATCCCTGACCGGCGCTTACACCTTGGGCGCCCTGTGGGGCGGCATGGAGGGGTCGCTGCTGCTGTGGGCCCTGCTGCTTACATGCTTCGCGGCATTCGCGCTGGCTCGCCTCGACGCGGTGGTTCGGCTCAAGTCGTGGGCGACCGTCGTGCTCGGCGGCGTGGCGTGCTTCTTCCTGCTCCTGCTCGTCGCACCGGCCAACCCGTTCGTGGTCCTGGCGGACGTCCCCGGGGACGGGCGCGGCCTCAATCCACTGTTGCAGTCCCCCGGCATGATGCTGCATCCGCCGCTTCTCTACTCCGGCTTCGTGGGGTTCTCGATCCCCTTCGCCTTCGCCATCGGTGCCCTGCTGTCGGGCCGTCCCGACGACGCTTGGTTCAGCGCGACGAGGCGCTGGACCTTGTTCGCGTGGAGCGCCCTGTCCGTGGGGATCGTCCTGGGAGCCGCATGGGCCTACACCGAGCTGGGCTGGGGCGGGTACTGGGCGTGGGACCCGGTCGAGAACGCCTCGTTCATGCCGTGGCTCACCGCGACCGCGTTCCTTCATTCGGTCGTGATCCAGGAGAAACGCCGCATGCTCAAGGTCTGGAACGTGACCCTCATACTCCTGACCTACGTGCTGGCGGTGTTCGGGACCTTCCTCACGCGCTCGGGCATCTTGTCCTCGGTCCACACCTTCACGGAGGGACCGATCGGAAGGTGGTTCTTGCCCTTCCTCGCCGCGATGCTGGTCGGCGGCCTGGCGGTGATCGGGCTACGCCTCGACTCGTTGCGCAGCGACAACCGACTCGACTCACTGCTGTCGCGTGAGTCGGCCTTCCTCGCCAACAACGTGCTGTTCGTCGCCGCAGCGTTCGCGGTGCTGTGGGGCACCGTTTACCCGATCCTGGCCGAGGTCTTCACAGGCATCCGCCTCTCCGTCGGTCCGCCGTTCTTCAACGCGGTGTTCCTGCCACTGGGCCTCGCCATCCTCGCCCTTACGGGGCTTGGCCCGTTGATCTCGTGGCGACGCATGAGCGTGGGGCCGTTCTGGCGCATGGTGCATCCGCCGCTCGCCGCCGCGCTGCTCGCGCTCGTCGTACTTGCGCTCGTCGGCGTGAGGAGCGCCGGGGCGCTGCTCGCTCTCGGGCTGTGCGTCTTCACGGCCACCTCCATCGGGGGCGAGTTCGCCCGCGGCAGTCGTATGTACCGAGCCCGATCGGGTCTCGGGTGGGGGGCGGCGCTCGGCCACACCCTGCTCCGGAACCGCCGCCGCTACGGCGGCTACGTCGTGCACCTCGGCGTCGTTCTGCTCGTGATCGGCCTGGCCGGCAATGCGTTCAAGACGGAGAGTCGCGCCGAGCTCGAGCCCGGCGACTCCATGCGCGTCGGCGGCTACACCCTTACGTTCGAGGGGCTGCGCCGGAGCACGACTCCGGAGAAGGAGATCAACGCCGCTGAGGTTGCCGTGACCGGCGCCGAGGGGCCGGTCGCCACCCTCTGGCCTCAGCGCAACTTCCACCTCGCTCAGCAGCAACCGCAGTCCGAGGTCGCGATCCGAACGAACCCCGTCGAGGACCTCTACGTCGTGGTCACGTCGTTCGACGCCGACGGAACCGCGGCGCTCAGGGCGTTCGTGAACCCGCTGACGTGGTGGATCTGGGCGGGGGCGTTCGTGATGGCTCTGGGGATGTCCGTGATCATGTCCGGCCCCTCCCCGGCACCCGTCGAGGTGGGGGCGGCGCGCCGGATGCCCGAGCCCGCGGCGGCAACTCGATGACGGACACGCGTTCTGCCCCTGCGCGCCCGCCGAGCCGGCCGCGCTTTCGTTCTGCGCGCCCGCCGAGCCGGCCGCGCTTTTGTACGCGCCGGGCGGCCCTGGTGGGCGGCTCGATCGCGCTCCTGCTCGTCCTCGGGAGCGGGACGGCGAGCGCGTCGCCGGAAGAGGTGGCCACCGACGTGGCCAACGACGTGATGTCGCCGTTCTGTCCCGGGCTCACCCTGCACGACTGTCCCTCAGACGCCGCCGCCTCCCTGCGCGAGCGCATCGAGGGATGGGCGCGCGACGGCCTCGATCACGAGCAGATCGTGGCTCGCCTGCGCGCCGAGTACGGGCGCGTGATCGAGGCGGCTCCGCCCACCGAAGGCGCCGGTCTGGTCGCGTGGCTGCTTCCCAGTCTCGTGGCGCTCGCCGGGGTGGGCCTCGCGTGGTCGCTGGCACGCCGCTGGAGCGCCCGCGCGGCCCACCGAGAGGCGCCTGCCGCGCCCTCGGGAGACGAGCGCCGCCGGCTCGACGCCGAGCTCGCCGACCTGCGTCGGTCGACGTGATGGCGATCGCGCTGGTCGCGTTGCTGGGCGCGGCGGCCCTGATCTACGTGGGCATGCCGCTGCTGGGCGGGCGGCGAGGGCCGCGCCCGGCGCTCGACGCGCCAGGTCCCGAGGCGAGCGCCGCTGGGGAGGGCGCGCGCAAGCGCTCGGCGCTCGATGCGATCCTCGATCTCGAGGCCGATCACGACATGGGGAAGCTCACCGAGGACGATTTCCAGGCGCTGCTACCCGGCCTCGAGGCCGAGGCGCTCGAGGCGCTGCGGCGGCTCGATGCACTCCGGGCACCCGACGACGACCTCGAGCGCGAGATCGCGGCGATCACTGCGCGGCTGCAGTGCCCCGGCTGCGGGGCGCCGCGGCCGACGGGGTCCGTGTGTCCTCGCTGTGGCGAGGGGTCTACATCCCGAACCCGGTGACGCGGCTCGGCCTTGCGCTCGCGTGCGCGGCGCTGGTCGTCTCCCAGGGCGCGCCCGCTTCCGGCGCGCCGCGTGGAACCATAAGAGGCCGGATCCTCAACGAGACGACCGGGCGTGCCGGGTCGGGGGTGCTGGTGACGCTCACCGGCGGGCGCGGCGGGAACCTGCAGAGAGAGACGAGAACGGACGTTCGAGGGCGCTTCCGGTTCGAGGACCTCGCAACCGGAGACGACCTCTTCTATGCGCTCGACGCGCGCTACGACGGTGGGCTCTTCGCCGGAGGGGCCGTGAAGCTCCCCGCGGACACGGCCCGCCGGCCCGTAGTCGAGGCACGGCTGCGCGTGTGGCGGACGACCACCGACCCTTCGTCGATCGTCGTCGCGCGCGACTACCTCTTTCTCATCCCGAACGAGGAGGGAGCCGGCGTCATCGAGTCGGTCACAGTGACGAACTCGAGCGCCGCCGCCTACATCGGAAGAGGTGCAGCCGTCGGGGGCTCCCGCGACGGCATCCCCGCTCCGAGCCTCGCCTTCCCGCTGCCTGCGGCCGCCGACATCGACGGCGTGCGGATCCTCGACGCATCGCTCGACATCCCGCAGCTCGTGCCCACGGACCTAGGCGGGTTCGCGGCCACCGTCGCCGTGCCGCCCGGCGAGACCAGGATCACGTTCACCTATCCGGTGACCGGCTCCGGAGGCCGCTTCGACCTCTCCCGCCGGGCGCTCTACCCCGTCCTGGAGCACTCGATCTTCACCGAGGAGCCGCTGTCCCTCGACAGCGACGCGCTCGAGGCGGCCGGCGGCACCAAGCTGAACGGCGAGGAATACCGGCGCTGGAGTACCCTCGAGCCGCTCGACCCGGGGGACGTGGTCCAGGCCCTCGCGCTCGCCGAGGCCCGGTGGGACCCTGCCCTGGTCGTGGGCGCTGCGGCGCTCGGGGTGGCGCTCGCCGGTCTCGTCGCGGCCGCGCTCGTGCGCGTGAGACGACGGCCGCCGGCCCGGCCGGCCCTCGAGCTGCGCCCCGAGGGCGCGCGGGAAGACCTGCTCCTTGCGATCGCCGAGCTCGATCTTCGCCACCGCGACGGCGAGCTCTCCGAGAGGGAGTGGTCGGTGCAGAGGGCGACGCTCAAGGAGAGGCTCCGCAACGCATCTCGTGGTGGCCCGGAGCCTGCTTCTTGATCCACATCGAGCAACTCACGATCTCCTTCGGCCGCACAGTCGCTCTCGATGCCTTGGACCTCGCCATCCGCCCCGGCGTCACCGGCGTCTTCGGCCCCAACGGATCGGGCAAGTCGACGTTGCTGCGGGCGGTCGCCGGTCTGCTCCGGCCGACCCGGGGGCGCGTGGCTTTCAACGAGAGGACGATCACCGCCGCGGACGAGCGCTTCAGGCGCCTCGTCGGCTATGCCGGGCACGACTCGGGACTGTACGGACGCCTCTCGCTGCGCGAGAACCTGACCTTGTTCGCCCGGCTCCACGGGGCCCCCGGGCGCCGAAGCGACGAGGTCATCGCACAGCTCGGCCTCGATGAGCACGCCGGGAAGCTCGTCGGGGACCTCTCTGCGGGGCTCAAGCGGCGCGCCGCGGTCGCCCGGGCGCTCCTGCACGAACCCGATCTCCTGCTCCTCGATGAGCCCTACGCGAACCTCGACGACGATGCGGCGGCTCTGGTCTCCGCCGCGATCCAGGGGTGGGGCGCGCCGGGTCGAACGGCGCTCATCGCAACGCACGGCGCGAAGAACCTCAAGCGGTGGGTCGACGCGGGCATCATCCTGCAGCGCGGACGCGTCTCGACATACGGTCGGTACGGGGTCCAGCACCGCTTCCGGTCCGAAGTGACGGACCACTAGTGCACCTTTGCGTAAGTCCCGTCGCCCCAGAACGGCCCTGCATCGGCGATGGCTGCGTTGCTCGTCGCGCACGTACCCTGCGGGTACGCACGACTCCTCGCGCCTTGCCCTCACCGCGCAGTGCCGCCCTGGTTGC
>JBHEMX010000019.1:0-19996 GCA_046262355.1 Actinomycetota bacterium
CTCCGAGCATCATTAGAGCGGCGATTACCGTCTGGAACCAGAGGAAGGGAAGAAGCATCAGGATCCCGCTGGTTGTCATGAGCCTTCTTCCTGCTCGCTCTCGGAGGGGTCCTGCTCGATTCTCCGGGTCGCGGAACGACCCTAACGCCGCGAGCAGGGATGCGCCCACACACGTTACGCCTCTGGGCCGAGGCGGAGGAGGGTCCAACCCAGGCAGGGCTGGGTCGGTCACACGTGTCCCTTCTGTTAGTTCTAACGGTTTAGCGACGGCGGAGAGGTGCCCCCTGGTGGAGCGTCGCGGAGATGGCGTTTTCTGAGGGTTTACGGTCTCTTAGCGGTCATTTCCCTGCTTTTTTCGGCCAATCTTGTCCTGGTCAGCACCCTTCCTCGGCTTCTGCGGCGCGCGGGACTCAGTTCGCGGACGATAGGCAGCGTGATGCGGCAGCAGATGCACCATCCTCCAGTCGGACATGAGTACCTCTCACATGAGCCTCGCAGCGGAGCAGCGAAGTTCGGCGAAATGGTGGGTTGTAAGAGCTTCCATCAACGCTCGCCGTCGTTCTCGACGACCTCGACCACATCGGCGGCGAAGCTGCGGCGCACTAGCTCGACGGCGCGCTCGTGCGGGTCGTCGCAATCAGGGTGCACTACGTCTTCTGATTCCTGCTTGCCCTCTGACTGCCGGTCCACGCCTTCCGCTCGTTCCGGCTGAAGGTGATCATGACCCCCTGAAGGTGATCGTGCTCTCGCGTGATCATCTTCAGGGTCGCCGTGATCACCTTCAGGATCGCTGCCACTTTCTGTCGGTCCTACCTCGGGAAGCGCCCAGACCCATCGCTGCCGCCCCTTACCGAAATGACCGCCCTCCTTCCGAGCGACGACACCACGCTCCGTCTTCGCCCGTCGGAGAGTGCTGAGCGAGATGAGCGCGTCCTTCGCCTGGCTCTGAAGCTCTTTCGTGGCGACGGGACCGTCGGCGAGAAGTTGGTTCAGGAACTCGATGGCTTGTTCTGAGGCGCTCATCTCGTCGCCGTTGATCTCGTCGCCGCTTCGAGGGATATCGAGCAGATCGCGGGCGATATGTTCGGTCGTCCCATCCCATTGCACGCGCGCAACGCCGTGGCGCTCGTCGGGGACCAGCCGGTAGGCGAGCGCCGGTGGCATCGCGGCGAGGTTGGATTTCGTCACAGCGAGGATGCGCCGGTCTTCGTCGCTCGGGTCAGGGGCCACGAGCAGCCCGGCGCGCGCGGCCCCGATTATGCCGATCGAGCCGCCGCCGCGATAGAGCGCATGCGAGCCTCCGGACTTCGTCAAGTGCCGCACGACGACCACGGCAACGTCGGTCCGCTCCGCCACCGTCTTGAGCGCGTGGAGGGCCCGGCGCACGTCTTGGTCGCGGAACGAGTCGACGCGTGCGCCGAGGAAGGCCATGAGGGGGTCGACGACGACGAGCGCGACGGAGTGGCCCTCGACGAGCCGCTCGATCTCGTCGACGTCGCCGGGGATCTCGGGTGCGCGCTCGGTGCCATCGCTCCCGGTGACCGATTCGAAGACGTGGACGCGCGCGAGGTCGGCACCGGCAGCCTCCAGGCGGGGGCGGATAGTGTCCGCCACGCCGTCTTCCGCACTCAGCAGCAGTACTCCCGCCGCCGCCTCCAGCGCGTCCCCGTCGGGCATCGCAGAACCGGTCGAGACACGCGCGGCAAGGTCGAGAGTGAGCGTCGACTTCCCCAAGCCTGGATCGCCGTCGAGGACCGTCAGCTTGGCGCGCGGGATGCGCCGGGTCCAGATCCACATGACCACCTCCGCCGCGACGTCGGAGACGCAAACCGCGGTTGAGCGCGCTTTTGTCGACCCGTCGGCGACGAGATCGGCGACGAGGTCGGCGACATTCGCGGTAGCAGCATCTTCCCCACTTTTGGCTGCCTCAGCCAGTACCGCCGCGGCAGACTCGTACCGGCGGCGACGGTGCATGTCAGCGAGGGCGCTCGCCCACTCCTCGGCGGCGGTCCTGGTGGGTGCGGCGTCGTGCACGAGGTCGAGAACGAGCGCCTTCGGATCGTCGACGCGCCCTCGTCGGCGAAGCTCCGCGGCGGCCGTGACGGGGTCGACCGGCCGCCCGTCTGCCGCGAGGTCGACGACGACGTCGTGCACCTCCCGATGCTCCGGCCGGAAGAACAGGTCGCGGCCGAGTCCCACGACGACGTCAACGGCGTGGCGCGAAGTGAGCGCCGCACCGAGCAGGCCGCGCTCCGCGTCGTCGTCCCAATAGGTACGGACGGCGCGTAGTGGAGAGGTCGATCGCTGGGGATTGATGGCGTCAAGCCTTCATTCAGCCGAGGACGACATCGTCGGTGCGCTGCTCACGACGAACGCGGTCGACGAACGCCGTCAACGCGTCGCTAGGAATCAGGCGCGACCGGCCCACCCGGACGGATTCGAGGTCGCCGCGATTAATGAGCTCATAAACTGTAGTGCGCCCGAGCGAGAGCCGGTTCGCGGCCTCCCGGACGTCGACGAGGAGGCGTGCGTCATCTGCGTCCCGAATGGCGAACGCCGCCACGAGCACCGCCAGCAGCACCGCCGGAGCCGTCAGGAACGACATCCTCGAAGTGTTCATACGTAACCTCCCTGCGTCCGGGCATCCATACATTTCAAGCGTATCTCTACGTGATAGCATCTTGGTATGACGTATGTACCTCTCGACCCGCCCGATGACCGCACCGAGGCGCTCGCGCAGATCGTGTGGTCGGAGGCTCGTCAGCATCCCGAGGTCGTGGACTTTCGGCGCTCGGTGCTGCGAGGTCGACTGCTCCGGAGCGCCGAGCGCGTAACTGCCTGGGTCGAGGCCCGCGCCGACGCAGAGGGGGAGCCGATCGTACCGCTGAAGGTGTTGGCATATCCGGGCGAGGGGGGCGAAGAGCACCCACGGGGCGTCGCGGTCGGCAAAGGAGGTGTCCTAGGGCGTCTGTACGCTCTCGTCGTCATGTTGACGGCGAGCTACCCGTGGCAGCCCGAGCAGGCGCTCGTGTTCGTCCTGACCGACTATCGCCCCGACCTCCCGCGTGCCGAGGTCGTCGAGGTGGCGCGGCACAGACGGTTTCCCGCGACGCGCACGATCGGGCTGCGCCTGTCACCTCGACTGACCGAACAAGAGGTCGCGGCGATCTACGCCAGGGCGCGCGCAGAGGTCGGGGAGACGGCACAGCCCCGAGAGCTTCAGCCCAAGCACCTCGCGCTCGCCGTGTTCGCCGCCCGCAACAACGACGGGCGGACGTGGGAAGAGGTCAGCCACGCGTGGAACAAGGCGCAATCGGAGCCGGAGCTTCGCTACGTCGCAGAGGGCGCGAGCAATCCGGTCATGCGCTTCACGCGCGATTGTCGGGACGCCTACAGACGGGTCACGGGAGCGAGGTTGGAGTGGAAAGGGGGGCGCAGGTGAGCAAGAAGCGGCGCAGGGGTCATGGCGAGGGAAGCGTGTGGATACGTCCCGATGGTCGCTGGCAGGGGCGTCTCGATCTTGGCTGGCAGGGCGGCCAGCGCCGCTCCAAGGACGTCTACGGCCGCACCCAGAGGGAGGTCGTCGACAAGCTCGATCAGGCTCGACGGTTGCAGCAGCGGGGCGTGCCGCTCGGCGCCGAGCGGACGACGCTCGGGCAACTGTTCGACTGGTGGCTTAAAGACGTGACGCCCGACCGCGTGAAGCCGTCGACGCAGCTTTACTACGCCGACAAGGTAAGGCTGCACCTCAAGCCTCATCTCGGCCGCGTCAGGGTCGTCAAGCTCGGCCCCTCCCACGTCCAAGCGTGGATGCGGGCAAGGCTCGACGCGGGGATGTCTGCCGGTCACGTCGCCGGATGCCTCCGTGTGCTGCGGGTGTTCCTCAACGATTGCATGCGCTTCGGCTACGTCGAATCGAACGTGGCGAAGCTCGTGAAACCTCCGAAGCAGGACCGCCACGAGGTGACGCCGTTGACGCCCGACGAGGCTCGCAGGTTGCTCGATGCGGCTGTCGGCGACCGCCTGGAGGCGCTGTATGCGGTATGCGTGGCGCTCGGGCTCCGCCGGGGAGAGGCGTTGGGGCTCTGCTGGTCGGACGTGAACCTCGACACCCGGACACTGAGGGTGCGTCAGGCGCTCGTGCGTGTTGGCGGTCGCACGATGTTCACGACGCCCAAGAGCGAGCGCAGCCGCCGCACGCTGCCGCTGCCGCAGACGTGCGTGGATGCACTGCGAGCCCACAAGCGGAGTCAGCTGGTGGAGCGCCTTGCCGCGGGGTCAGTGTGGCGCGACCACGACCTCGTGTTCAGCGCCTCTATCGGCACGCCCCTCGATCCGCGCACCCTCGCCCGCCACTACCAGCGGCTGTGTGAGCGGGCAGGCGTGGGGCATCGGCGGTTCCATGACCTAAGGCACTCGGCCGCGTCGCTGCTGCTCGCTCAGGGTGTCTCAGCGCGTGTCGTCATGGAGACGCTCGGACACTCGCAGATCAGTCTGACCATGAACACGTACGCCCACGTCATGCCGGTCCTCATGCGAGACGCGGCGGACGCGATGGACCGGGCGCTCAGGATGCAGCCCTGATGGATGGGTGACACCCGCAGCCGTGACGGGGAAGCTATCCGCGTCCCTCGGGGGGCTGAAAGGCTCTTTCGGATCTCCTAGTCAGTCAACTTGTCAGTCAAAACGCGGTGACGCACGCGCTCGAGCGCGACGACATAGCCTCTGACCTGCACTTATAGGTCGTGGGCCGCCAGGGACTCGAACCCTGCCCGCCGGATTAAAAGTCCGGAGCTCTACCAGATGAGCTAGCGACCCAGCCTCCCGAGCCTACCGGCGCCGCCCTCCCGTCCCTTCCTGCTCCCAGGGGCTCGTACGGCGAATGGCAGGGCTCCCTGGAGCTGGGAGCGACGAACGAGGCGGTTCTGTGTGCCGGGATGCTCGCAGAACGATCATGGAGGTACAGAGAGCGGGGAAGGGTCGGGCGGCGACGTCAGAGCTTCGACCTCCAGCTTCAGTCCGTCGATGGCCTTGACCTCCACCGGCTCACCTGCTCGTGCGCCGGAGCGACTGTGCGCGCGCCACAGCGCCCCCTTGACGCGCACCTGGCCGTCTGGATCACAGTCCGTGACGACCTTGCCGCGCGCGCCGAGCATCCCCTCCGCACCTGTGATCGAGCGCGTGCGACGGAGCTTCAACCACAGCATGACCTCGAACCCCTCGAGCGCGGCCAGGGCGACGATGACGAGGAGGCGCCACGGCCACTCGAGGAACATGAACGCCAACGTCGCACCGATGATGAACGACATTCGTCAGCGGTCTCGCGGTCGGGGGACGAGGCGGTAGCCGACGTTGCGGACGGTCTCGATCAACGCCTCGTGCTCCGGACCGAACTTCGCCCGAAGCCGGCGGATGTGGACGTCGACCGTGCGCGTGCCTCCATAGTAGTCGTAACCCCAAACGTCGCGCAACAGCAGATCGCGATCGCACACACGCCCCGGCCGCTGAGCCAGGAACCTGAGCAGCTCGAACTCCTTGTACGTGAGGTCGAGCGGGCGCCCTCGCAGGTAGACCTGGTAGTTGTCGGGATTGACGGTCAGATCTCCTACCTTGAGAGCGGCGCTCTCCTCTCCACGTCCGGCGCGCCGAGCCACCTCCGCGAGCCGCGTCGAGATCTCGCCTGCCGACGCGGTCGACATGATGAAGTCATCGGCGCCGTGCTCGAGGCGAAAGCGGCCGACACCGGTCTCGTTCAGTACGACGATGATCGGCGGGAGGCCGATCTCCCACGCGAGCGATAGCTTCTTCGTCGCTTCTTCGGCTCCTTCGATCTCGACGGTTGCGTCGATCAACAAGATGTCTGGATGGAGCGCGATGAGTTTGTCCATGCCCGTCGTCTTGAGTGGGACCTGCTCGACGCGATAGGGAAGCACCGGGAGCTCCGGCAGGACGTCGCGCGCGTCGTCCGCCTGATCTGAGAGCAACAACAGGAGCCAGGCCATGCGTCAATGTTGGACTACTGGGGACCCTTCTCGCCAACCACCTTGCGGGGCGGCGTGGCGCCGGGCGCCTCGCGCCACGCATTCGTGATCGGAAGCCGGCGGTCTCTGCCGAAGGCCTTCGTCGTCACTTTGGGCCCCGTCGGCGCCTGACGCCGCTTGTACTCCGCTCGATCGACGAGCGCGATGACCTGCTCGACGGTGTCGCGGTCGTGGCCGGCCGCGACGATGTCGTCGATGCCGAGGTCGCGCTCGATGTAGGCCTCGAGGATGGGATCGAGGACGGCGTACGGGGGCAGCGAGTCCTCGTCCCTCTGATCGTGGCGCAACTCGGCCGACGGGGGTTTCGTCAGAACGCCGTCGGGGATCGCAGGCGAGACCGTGTTTCGGTAGCGGGAGAGCGCGTAGACCTCCTCCTTAAGGAGGTCCTTTATGGGAGCGAAGCCTCCAGCCATGTCCCCGTAGAGGGTCGCGTAGCCACAGGCGCCCTCGGACTTGTTGCCGGTCGCCAACACGAGGTGCCCCTGGCGATTGGACACGAACATCAAGAGGTTGCCTCGTATGCGCGCCTGAAGGTTCTCTTCTGCGAGATCCGGCTCCACTGCGCCGAACGTCTCGGCGAGGACCTCGAGATAGGCCTGAAGGGTCGAGCCGATCGGCACCTGGAGCATCTCTATCCCGAGGTTCGCCGCCAGTTGCTTGGCGTCTGCGAGCGAGTGTTCGGTCGAGAACTCCGACGGCATGGCCACGCCCAGTACCGCGTCGGGCCCCAGAGCGTCGACGGCGAGGGCCGCGGTCAACGAGGAGTCGATCCCTCCGGAGAGGCCGAGCACGACCTTGTCGAAGCGGTTCTTGAGCGCGTAGTCGCGCAGCGCTAGGCAGAGAGCACGGTAGATCTCCTCGGCGGGTTCAGGCCTCGGCGCCAGCGGCGGCGGGGGAGCCTCGCCGACCGTCGACGAAAGCTCGAGCGGGATGCGCCGAACGAGAGATCCGGCGATGGAGCCGTCTCCCCCTTCGGTGCCCAACGGAACGTCTATGACGGCGAACTGCTCCTCGAACTGAGGCAGGCGTGCGAGCACGCTTCCGTCCGGCGCCATCACCAAAGATCCGCCGTCGAAGACGAGCTCGTCCTGTCCACCGACGAGGTTCACATATGCGATCGCCGCTCCGGCGCGCCGGGCGAGGTCGCCGAGCATCTCCTCACGCAGCGAGAGCTTGCCCTTGTGGAACGGCGAAGCGTTGATGTTGACGATGAGCCCGGCCCCCGCTTGTCCTTGGGCGACGACGGGTCCGTCTTGTTCCCATGCGTCTTCGCACACGGTCACGCCGAAGGTGCCTTCGTTCGTGTCGACGAGCACGTGGTCCGTTCCCGACTCGAAGTAGCGACGTTCGTCAAAGACCCCGTAGTTGGGCAGAAGGTGCTTGCGGTAGACGGCGACGACGCGCCCGCCGTGGCAGATCGCCGCCGCATTGTAGAGGCCGTCTTCTCCGGGCTCCACGAAGCCCACGACGGCGACGACCTCCAGCGCGGAGCGAGCAAGCTGCTCCAAGGCATCGATCCCGGCGGCAACGAAGGATGCTCTCAGGACAAGGTCCTCCGGCGGGTATCCCGCGATGCCGAGCTCGGGAGTGGCCACCACCTGCGCGCCGGCCTGAGCGCCCTGCACGATGGCGTCGGAGATGCGGCGGGCGTTGCCGCGCACGTCACCCACAGTCAGATCGATCTGCGCCAGGGCCACGCGCACGTGGCTTCACCTCCTCTTTGCATCGCACACTCGCCTCTCTCATTGTCCCGCTTCGTAACCTTACGGAAACGCGAGCGGCGTAGGCTGCGTGGATGGAACGCCAGCAGGAGTACGTGCTGCGCACGGTCGAAGAGCGCGGCATCCGGCTCGTGTGGCTGTGCTTCACCGACGTCCTTGGCTTCCTCAAGTCCTTCGCGGTCACCTCCGAGGAGCTCGAGCAGGCGTTCGACGAGGGCATCGGCTTCGACGGCTCGGCGATCGAGGGCTTTGCGCGCGTGCAGGAGTCCGACATGCTTGCACGGCCCGATGCCGGCACGTTCCAGATCATGCCGGAGGGCGGGGCGGCGCGCGTCTTCTGCGACATCCACACGCCCGATGGGCGGCCATTCTGGGGCGACTCGCGCTATGTGCTGAGACGAAACCTCGAGCGAGCGGCGGAGCGCGGCTTCTCCTTCTACGTTCATCCCGAGATGGAGTTCTTCCTGTTCAAGAGCGTCGATGACCCGTCGCCAATCGACTCGGGCGGATACTTCGACCTTACTCCGGCGGACGCGACACAGGAGCTGAGACGGGAGACGATCGATGTTCTGGAGCGCATGGGCATCCCGGTCGAGTTCTCTCATCACGAGGTCGCCCCGTCGCAGCACGAGATCGATCTTCGCCACGCCGACGCGCTGACGATGGCAGATTCCGTGATGAGCTATCGACTCGTCGTGAAAGAGATGGCGTCGAAGCGAGACATGTACGCCACGTTCATGCCGAAGCCCGCGACCGATCAGCCGGGGTCCGGGATGCATACGCACATCTCCGTCTTCGAGGGCGATCAGAACGCGTTCCACGACTCCTCAGACGAGTACCATCTCTCCAAGGTCGCAAGGGCGTTCATCGCCGGGCTCCTCGCTCACGCTCGTGAGATAACCGCGGTCACCAACCAGTGGGTGAACTCCTACAAGAGACTGATAACCGGCTATGGCTATCCCGTGCCCGAGGCGCCCGTGTACGTGTGTTGGGGCCGCCACAATCGCTCGGCTCTTGTCCGCATCCCCATGTACAAGCCACGCAAGGAGCAGTCGACGCGCATCGAGCTGCGTTCTCCCGATCCTGCATGCAATCCCTACCTCGCATTCTCCGTGATCCTCGCGGCGGGACTCAAGGGTGTCGACGAAGGCTATGACCTTCCTCCAGAGGCGACGGACAACATCTACGAGATGACTGAGAGCGAGCGGCGGGCGCGCGGCATCGTGCAGCTTCCCGGGGACCTGGCCGAGGCCATGGACGAGATGGAAGCATCCGACCTGGTTGCCGAGACGCTCGGCGAGCAGGTCTTCGAGTATCTGTTACGCAACAAGCGCGCCGAATGGGACGGCTACAAGGGTTATGTATCGCCTTATGAGAGAGAGCGCTACCTGCCGATGCTGTGATCGTGCTCGGTTGTCAGGCGCCCCTTCGAAGCGCCGGGACCCGCACGCCGCCGATCCAGCGGGGACCCCAGTAATAGGGGTCATGGATCGACTTGACGCGCACGCCGGAAGACGATGTTGTGGACACGAACTTGCCGCCCCCGATGTAGATGCCCGCATGTCCCACGCTCGCGCTGGTTGTGTCGAAGAAGACGAGATCGCCCATCTTGAGCCCACTGCGGCTACGCACACGCTTGAACTCGCCGCCTGCAAGGCCGTACTGAGCAGCGGCGTTGTGAGGCAGATCCGCACCGTGCCCATCGAACACCCACATCGTCAATCCGGAGCAGTCGAAGCCACTCGGAGAGGCACCGCCGTAGCTGTACGGAGTTCCTACCTGGTTCTTCGCACGCACCCGGATATGTCTGCGCATCTTCCAGACCTTCTTGGTCGAGTGAGCCGTTGCAGCCGAGAACCAGCCGAGCGCCAAGATCGCAAACACCACGACGGACACGAGCGCGATCCGAAACCCGACGGGAAATGTAGTGCTTCCAGTCATTCCCTCCCCCTTGCATCACTTGCCGTGATGATCGTCCACCTCTCGCCCCAAACGAAAGCGCCCCTTGCGGGGCGCCATGAGAACTCGTAACCAGGCTTGAGCGCGCCGAAACTAACACGCAGATACAAGGGTCCCCGACTCATTTTGTGCATGGAGGACAGCGCGATCGTCACGATTCGTCACGTTATGACTACATCGCGCCATGCCTGCTGAGATGGAGCTTGTCGAGGAACGTGGGCGACGCGTACGCGTGTCGAGCCGCACGCTCGGCGAGTTGCTCGACAAGGACGAGCGAGCCCGGGTTGTCCTTGCGGCGACTTCCTTGCCGGATCGTGCCGCGTATGCGCGCATCATCGGGGATGCCTGGGCGCGCGGAGGCATCGATGAGTTGCGCCTCGAGAAGAGAAGGCGTCTGCTGCAGATAGCCGCGTGGGACATGTGTGCGGACGTCGACCTGGAACAGGTTGGAGCGCACCTTGCGGATCTCGCCGATGCGTGCATCACTCACGTGCTCGACGTCCTCGATGGGACGGATCGCATCGCGGTGATCGCCATGGGCAAGCTCGGAGCGCGCGAGCTGAACTACGTCTCGGACATCGACCTCATGTTCATCGCGAACGACGATCTCGAGCGCGCGGCGCGCGTGATCGAACGGCTCATCGACGCGCTGGGATCGTTCTCTCCGCAGGGTCGTGCCTTCGTGGTGGATGCGAACCTGAGACCCGAAGGCCGCAGTGGCGCACTGATACGAGGCCTCGACGGCTACCTCGAGTACTACCGGCGCTGGGCCAAGCCATGGGAGTTCCAGGCACTGATCAAGGCGCGTCTTGCAGCCGGCGACGAGGCGCTCGGAGAGGCGTTCATGGAAGAGACGCGCCCGCTCGTGTTCCCCGGCGTGGTGTCGGCCGAGAGGGTGGCCGCCATTCGCAGGATCAAGCAGCGCGTCGAGGAGCACTCGGAGCGAAGCGCGCGACCGGGCCGGCGTCGACGTTCCGAGGACGACATCAAGCTGGGGCCGGGAGGGATACGCGATATCGAGTTCTCCGTCCAGCTCTTGCAGCTGGTTCACGGAGGCTCGGATGCCACCGTGCGCGCTTCCGCCACGCTGCCTGCTCTCGACTCCCTCGTGAACGGCGGCTACGTTGCGGAGGAGGACGGCGCGGGTCTGGCGGTTGCCTACAGGTGGCTGCGCGCGGTGGAGCACAGGATCCAGCTGTGGCAGGAGCGACGGGTACGCACGCTGCCCATGCAACCTGATGCGATCACGAGGTTGGCGCGCGCCATGAGGTTCGACGATTCTCCGGTCGCAAGCGCGGCGGAACGCTTCGATGCGGCCCACCGGGGTGTTCTCGTGGACGTGCGCACCCGGTTCGACAAGCTCTTCTATCGCCCGATGATCGAGTCACTCGGGGAGGGCACCGGTCCACGACTGGGTGCAGAGGCCCTGCTGGAGCGATTGCGCGTGCTTGGTTTCAGGGACGCCGAGAGGGCGGCGCGCACGCTGGAGGGACTTGTGTCCGGGACCTCGCGCCGCGCAAGACTGCTGCGAGTGCTGTCGCCGGCCGTGCTCCGTTTCCTGGCGACGTCTCCTCTGCCCGACGAAGGACTCGTCTCGTTCCTGCGGCTCGCCGAGTCTCTCGACATGCGCCTCGACACCCTCGGCGGGCTGCGTGACAACCCACCGGCTCTCGCGTTCCTCGCGCGCGTGCTCGGATCCGGTCGGGTCCCGGGCGAGTTGCTGAGGCACGTGCCCGAGGAGCTTGGAACGATCGCGGACCCAAGGCGATCCACGCTCGTCAAGGAGCGCGCGCGGGTGGTGCGAGAGGCCCAGGCTTCGCTCGGATGGCGCAGTGCAGAGGACAGGCTCGACGGGCTCAGGCGCTTCAAGAGGCGGGAGACGCTGCGCATCACGCTCGCGGACCTCGGCGCCGAGGCCGACGTCGGTGCGGTCGGCTCGGCGCTGTCCGACCTCGCCGACGCGTGCCTCGTGGCGGCTCTGGCCGAGGTGGGCTTCCCATTCGCCGTGATCGCGCTGGGCAAGCTCGGCGGGCGTGAGCTCAACTACGCCTCCGACATCGACGTCATGTTCGTCCACGAGGGAGACCAGCCTGCGGCGGACAAGGCCTCGGAGGCCCTCGTGCGAGCCATCGGCGAGGTCACCCCGGAGGGCCAGGCCTTCCAGGTGGATCTCGGGCTCCGACCGGAGGGCAAGGCCGGAGCGCTCGTGAGGTCCCTCGACTCCTACCTGGAGTACTACGAGAGGTGGTCCAAGCCCTGGGAGCACCTCGCCTTGATCAAGGCACGACCCGCAGCCGGAGATCGCGACCTCGGCGAGCGGCTGCTCGCGGAGACCCGACGCTATGCACGTCCGCCGGAGGTGTCGGCCGCGACGCTGGCCGAGATCCGACACCTCAAGGCTCGTATGGAGCGCGAGCGGATCGCCCGCGGCACGGACCCCCGGCGCCACATCAAGCTCGGTCCGGGCGGGATGTCGGACGTCGAGTTCGCGGCGCAGCTGTTACAGCTTCGGCATGCTCATGAGCATGCCTCCCTGCGCGTGACCGGCACGGTCGCGGCTCTCGATGCCGCAGCGGAGGCCGGTGTGCTCGCGCGCGACGCGGCGCAGCGCTTGACCGACGCTCATCGGTTCCTGGCGCGCCTGCGCAACAGCTTGTTCCTGATCACCGGCCGACCGGTCGACGTTCTCCCCGAAAAGCCCGAGCTGCTCGAGGCGCTCGGAGTGGCGCTCGGCTTCGGGGATCAGCCGCGCCAGGAACTCGAGGAGCGCTTCCTGCGGCTCACGCGCCGGGCCCGCCGAGTGGCGGAGCCGCTGATCTACGGATGACCTGCACCGGTGGGTCAGTTGCTGATCAACGACTCGTTGGCGCGCAGCCTGCGGCACGTCTCCTCGAGCATCTTGAGCGCGAGGCTCGGCTGTGACTTGATGAGCGCCTTGAAGCTCCATGAGGCGATCGAGAGGGTCTTCACGGGGGTCTCGGCGATCACCGTGGCGCTGCGAGGCCCGCCGTCCAGGAGTGCGATCTCGCCGAAGAACGCTCCGGGACCGAGGCGACGGCGCGTGCGACCGCCGATCTGAACCTTCGTCTCGCCCTCGACGACCACGTGGAGACCGACGCCGGTCTCGCCCTCCTTGCAGATGACCTTGCCGGCGGGAAACTCCACTTCCTTGACCACGTCGGCGATGCTCCCGAGCTCCTTGGATGTGCAAGACGAGAAGATCGGGACCGTCTTGAGGACGCTGAGCTGCTGCGAGTTCCGCTTCCCTCGTGCCATGTTCCCCCCGGTGGTTGGCTCGCTGTTCGCTAAGGGGATTGTGTCCGCGACGGGGCTCGTTGGCAAAGGGTTTCGCTAGAAGTGTCGGGTCGGCGACGCCTCTTCGGTCGCTGTCTCGACAGACGTGGGCGAGTGGGTCCCGCCATGCTGAGCCCGTCGACCAACACTGCGGAGGCGGCCATGAGAGCGAGCTTCACCACAGAGATCGGAAGGATGAGGGCGGACGAGATGGTGCGACGGGCCGAGCGCTACCGGGTGGCCGCACAGGCGGCGCAACGGCAGGACACGGCAGTTCGTCGCGTCCGTCGACCGAGGGAACCGTGGCTGATCGCCTCGTTCAGGAGGCGCGCATGGGCGGGCTAGAAGTCACCGGCCCATGAGGTGGATCAAGACCCGTTAGCCCGCCCCCCTTGTTCTGACGCCGGCGTGCTCTAGGCTCTCCTCAGCAAGGGGAGGTCGCCGTTGAGGATCGAGCAAGCCGTCGCACTGCTCAGCCGCACGCAGTTGCTCGCCGATCTGGACCAAGAGACGCTGGCGCGCCTCGCGGACAGGGCGATCGAACGGTCCTACCGCAAGGGCCAGCTCGTCTTCCATCAGGGCGACCTGGGCAACTCGCTGTTCGTGATCGTCGAGGGGCTCGTCAAGGTCTTTGTGACCTCCGAGGAGGGCGACGAGATGGTGCTCGTGACCCTGCGCTCGCCGGAGACGTTCGGCGAGCTGGCCCTCATCGACGGCGGCGAGC
The DNA here is from genome assembly GCA_046262355.1 of Actinomycetota bacterium. Classification (GTDB taxonomy): domain Bacteria; phylum Actinomycetota; class CADDZG01; order CADDZG01; family WHSQ01; genus DATADD01. The sequence goes on from JBHEMX010000019.1 coordinate 13,740, forward strand.
GCTCGGCCTCGGCCGAGACGCTCGAGCCGACCTCGCTCCTGTCGCTCACGAGGGGGACGCTCATCGACCTGATGTCCCGGCACCCGGGGCTCACGGAGACCCTGCTGCGCTCGCTCGGGGGCGTCGTCCGGCGGCTCACGGAACAAGCCTCGGACCTCGTCTTTCTGGATCTGCATGGGCGCGTCGCCAAGCTGCTGCTGGCGCTCGCCGAGGAACGGGGGGAGCGGCGGGGGGACGAGACGCTGCTCGACCTCCACATGACCCAGAGCGACCTGGCGGGCATGGTCGGCGGCTCGAGGCAGAGCGTGAACCAGATCCTGCGCTCGTTCGAGCGGCGCGGGTACCTCGAGTTCCACGGTCGCCAGGTGGTGGTCAAGCGGCCGGAGGTGCTGCGCCGGCGCGCCAGCCTCTAGAGGTGTCGGCTGAGCGACACCCCCATTGTCGGGTAGGCGACAGACGGCCGGGGACCTGGCGCACAAGATGGGTTTGCGCGACATTGGAGACGGCGACAGGCCGTCCGGAAGAGAGGGGACAGGAATGGCAGACGAAGAGCGGCGCCGCGACGACGTCGAGGGCCACCGCAAGGAGGACCTCACCGGCGACGACGACGTCGAGGGCCGCAAGGAGGACCTCACCGGCGACGACGTCGAGGGCCACCGGAAGGGCAGGAGAGAGGACCTCACCGGCGACGACGACGTCGAGGGCCACCGGAAGCACAGGGTGTAGCCGGTTAGCACCGGGGGCCGGGCCCTTCGGGGCCCGGCTTCGCTATCGAGGGGCCGCGTTGTCGGCCACGGAGTGCAGGATCGTCTTCATCTGGAACGGCGTCAGCCCCGGGTGCTTGCCGAGGATGCGCGCCACCAGTCCCGCGATGTGCGGAGCGGCGAAGCTGTTGCCGGTCGCGGTGATTCGTCCACCGTCGGCCCATGCGACGTCGACGTCGATCCCCGGCGCGCCGAATTCGACCGGCGGCGACGGGTTGTAGTCGAGGCCGAACGGGTCCCTGCTGTCGTGGGCGGCGACCGAGAACACCGATGAGTACTGCGACGGATACGTCGGACCGGGCACGTTGTTCACCGCGCACACGAGCATGACTCCCCGGAAGTAAGCTTTGTCGACGAGCTCGTGAAACATGCTGTAGTAATCGCGCTTTCCGGTGCTGAGGCTCAGGTTCACGACCTGCATGTCGTTGTCGATGGCCCACTCGAGGCCGGCCGCGAACACGACGCCCTTGCCCGTCAAGCGCTCGCCGAGGACGCGCACGCTGTAGAGCTCGGCCTCGGGAGCAGCCTGCTTGATGATGCCGGCGCACGCGGTGCCGTGCCCGAACAGATCCTTGTGCGCACCCTCGACGAGACGCACGCCGTTCTCGGAATCGGGATCGAACTCGATCACGACTCCCCCAGCGGTGCCCCCAACCGCCGGGTGGTCGGCGTCTATGCCGCTGTCGATCACTGCTACCTTCACGCCGGCGCCGGTGCTGTCGGCCCACGCCCACTCCTTGGTAACCGGAGCGGGCAGCCCCATCGCCGCTATGCGCGCGAGCTTGTCCCGCTCGAAGGACTCGGACCAAGCCGGCCTCAGGTCGTCCATCGGCGCCGTTCTCGGGCGTAGGCCAGGAACTCTCGGGCGAAGTGCGTCACGACGCGCCGCTCTTCCGGACCCGCCTGCCCGAGATCGTTGAAGAGGCTCGCCAGCTCGGCCAGATCGGCATCGGGACCGGCGGCGTCCTCGGCCGCTCGTTCGAGCGCGCGACCCAGCCCGTTGCCTGCTGCCGCATCCGCGGCGGCGGCGAGGAGGATCCGCCCCAGGTCGGAGAAGACGCGTGAGTTCTCGATCGCAAGCGCGGCCTGCTCGGCGAACATGCCCAGCAGCTCCATGTCGCGACGGTCCTCGCGACCGTCGCTCGAGCGGTCCAACACCTCGATGACGCCGATCATCCGTCGCTCCGTCTCGAGCGGCATGGCGAGGATCGAGCGCGGCACGTAGCCGGTGCTCTGAGCAACGTCGGAGGCGAACCTCGCATCCTTGCGCACGTCGGCGATCGCGATCGGTTGACCGGAGGTCACGCACCAGCCGGCGATCCCGCGCCCCACCGGCACGCGCATCCCTACGACGTCCTCTGCGCCGGCTCCGGAGGCCACGTAGAACGTCAACTCCTTCTCCTCGTCGTCGAGCAGCGCGAGCGAGCATGCCGCCGCGTTGAAAAGGTTCTGTGCCGCCGAGGTGATGGACCTCAGCAGCTCGAGGTGGCCCGCAGGCACTAGGGCGGGTCCGACGTTGGCCGCCAACCTCGCAAGCGCTCCGAGATGATCGGCGTCTCTGTTCATGTCGCTTCCTCCGTGCTTGCCGCGGGCCGATATGTGGGATGTGTGCGCGCGAGTCTCCGGAGGGCGCTGTTGCCCAGGGCTCTCGAGACCGCCGGGGCCTGCCGGATCGAGTCGAGGAACTCTTGTCCCGTGATGCGGTAGAGAACGCAGTCGCTGGTCGTCACCACCGTCGCCGTGCGCGGGATACCCTCGAGAAGGCCGATCTCGCCGAAGTGATCGCCCCGTCCGAGCGAGTTGACCCTCTCCTGGGTCCCTCCTTCGCCGCCGGAGGAGAAGACGTCGAGCGTGCCGGAACGGACGACGAAGAAGCTATCTGCCGTCGCGCCTTCCCGGATGACCTCCTGCCCGGCGGCCACCTGCTGTTCTTCGGCGCGCGCTGCGAGAGCCTCGATCGTGGTCGGAGACGCGCCTCGGAAGACGCGCGCGGCTGCGAGCACGTTCACGGCCGGTGCGAGCTCTTCCATTCGCTCGGTCGACCTCGCGCCCACCGTGCGCGCCCGCGGCAGCACAGCCGTCACGACCACGAGCAGCACTCCCCCTGCCAGGAGCAGCGCGGTCGGGAGGCCGGCCACGTCCAAGACGATGGGCGCGATGACCGTCCCCAGCAGCATCATCCCGATCGCGAGTGAGTCCAGAAGGCCGAAGACCCTTCCCAACACGTTCTGGGGCACCAGCCGCTGAAGCAGGGTCACCGTCATGACCTCCGAGATGATTACCGCAGCGCCCTCCACGGTCATGGCGACGTACGCGAGAGCCGGTTCACGGATCACCGACAACGTCATGAGCGGCAGCGCCGAGACGATCGTGGTCGCGACGACGATGCGCCCCGGCCGAGCGTTTTCGGAGAGCTTTCCCGTGAGCCCGGCCGCAAGGATCCCGCCGACGCCGGCCGCGGCGTAGAGCAGCCCGATCCCCTCCGTTCCGGTGGACAGGAGATCTTGGGATACGAGGGCCAGCAGAACTATCTCCTGCCCGTAGACGAAGGGAAATGCAACCGCGAGAGCCACGAGGACCACGACCTCGGGGGACGCGGTGGTCGCTCGGAATCCATCGGTGACCTGCTGCCACAGCGACGAGGCTTCCTGTTCGGTGGCGTCGCCCTTCTTGAGGTCGACGGGGAAGATCAAGATCGCGCTGATCAAGAAGGTGAAGCCGTTCAGCGCGAAGGCCGTTGCGGGCGAACCGAGGAACAACAGGAGCGTGCCGATGACGGGGCCGACGATGATGGCGATGTTGTCGATCGTGCTCATGATCCCGTTGGCCGTGGCGAGATCGGTCTCGTCGACCACAGACGGCGTTGCCGCGCTCACCGCCGGCGAGTAGGCGGCTCCGGCCGTGCTGGAAAGGAACACGATCGCAACCGCCAGTGCGACCGATCCCGAGGTCGCAGCGACGGCGGCGAGAAGCAGCATGAGAACGACCCGTAAGGCGTCGGACCAGATCATCACGAGCCGTCGATCGTGGCGGTCCGCAAGCACACCGCCGAGGGGGCCGAACAACGTGTACGGGAGCAAGCGAAGGATGCTGGCGGTCCCGACCCAGGCGGCCGAGCCCGTCTCCTCGAGGATGAAGGCGATCAGGGCTACGTTATAGAGCCAGTCTCCTACCTCCGAAACGGCGAGGCTCGCGAGGAGACGCCCGAAGTTGGGCCGAGTGAGCAGCCGGCGGAGCGAGCTCCTGCTTCCCACCTCGTTCATGTGCCGTCATGGTCGAGCATCGGCAACGCCGCCGCAAGACCGAGGCCACGTCACCCGGCGCGCGGAACCCTGGGGGCGGTATCGCTTCGGCGTGGCCCCCAGGGCCCGGCAAGGCTGGCTCTAGAGGAGCTCCGGCTTGTCCTGAGGGCGCGAGATGTGCCCCGCCACGTCGTCGTCCCCGGACGCGTCCACACGTCCGCGCTTGTCGTCGGGACGACGCATGAGATAGACGAGCAGCCCCGTCGCGGCGTGCCCCGCGACGTCGTCGTCGGTCCCGACCATGATCCGATAGTGCGCCTCGTTGCCGTGCCTCACCGGCTCGATGGCCACGCGGGAAAGGTCGTCTCTGGTCCTCCGCAGATGACCCTCGACCTCTTCCTCGATGCGCAGGGCGCGAAACACCCCCTCCTCCTCGGTGGGCTCGAACACGATGCTGACCTCGTTCGCCATCGCCTTCCTCCTTCTTCGCCGACGTCCTTACGATGCGATACCCCATCCTGCGCGCGGAAAGAGACTCTGTCTGTCGGCTACCCGACATATCCGAGGCGTTGTGTCTCGCGCGGGACATCGACGTTGTCGCGCTCGTGACTGTGCCGGGCCGCCTCAGCCCTCAGGCTGTGCACACCAGGAGGCGGCGGGCCTCCGGGAGCCGAAGGGGGAAAAGAGATGCACCCGATGTTCGTGAAGCAGATGGCAGACGCTCGCATCGACCAGTTCCACCGTGAGTCCCAGAACGATCGTCTCGTCAAGCTGGCGAAGCAGAACGATGCACCCAAGAGCAGCAAGCGCCCCGGCCCCAGGTTCCTCGTGTGGCGCAGGGTTGCGGCCGTTCTGCCCCTGCGGCGCCACGCCACGGTCTGACCACGCTGGGCGGAGCGAGGGCCCTCTCGGCAACCGAGGGGGCCCTCGCGCGCCGGGTGGGTGTCAGGTCCCCATGTGGCAATCTCTCACCCACTCGGCGCGAGAAGTCGCTGCGCGAACAGTGAGGAGCGATCGTGGAGAGGAAGAAACTCGGCACGTCGGGCCCGGAGATAACCACCGTGGGGTTCGGTGCCTGGGCGGTTGGGGGCCCGTACCAGTTCGGTTGGGGTCCCCAGGACGACGACGACTCCATCGTGGCCATCCGACACGCCATCGACTCAGGCATCGATTGGGTGGATACCGCGCCGGTCTACGGCCACGGTCATTCCGAGGAAGTTGTCGGCCGGGCGCTCCAGCCCTATGAGATAGGCGACGACGTCTTCGTCTTCACGAAGTGTGGGCGCAAGTGGGTCGGTTCTCTCGATACCGGCGGTCTCGTGTTCGACCTCCGGCCCGAGGGGATCCGCGAGGAATGTGAGCAGAGCCTGAAGCGGCTCGGCGTCGAGCGCATCGACCTGTATCAGTTCCACTGGCCCGACACAGAAACCGGAACCCCGATCGAGGAGTCGTGGGGCACGATGGTGGAGCTCATCGAAGAAGGCAAGGTGCGGTGGGCGGGCGTTTCCAACTTCGACGTCGATCGGCTCGAGCGGTGTGAGGCGATCCGGCACGTCGACTCGTCACAGCCTCCGCTCAATCTCGTCAATCGCGCGGCCCGCAACGACGTCATCCCGTGGTGCTTGGAGCACGACACGGGTGTGCTCGTGTACTCGCCTATGGGGTCGGGCTTGCTCACCGGAGCGTTCGATCACGCACGCCGGAAGCGGCTTGCTCCCGACGATTGGCGTCGCAACAACGCCGAGTTCAACGAGCCCCGCCTCAGCCGCAACGTCGATCTCGTGGATCGGCTGCGTCCGATCGCGACGCGGCTGAACATGGACATGCCCGTGCTTGCGGTCGCGTGGACGCTCGCGATCGACGGCGTCACGGCCGCGATCGTGGGCGCCCGCAGCCCGCAGCAGGTCGACGGCTGGCTGCCGGCGTCGGGCCAACATCTCAGCGCCGAGGACGTCGCGGAGATAGAGATCGCGATCGAGGAGAGCGGCGCGGGAACGGGCTGACAACAGCCGGAACGGGCCGACAAGTCAGCCGCAACGGGCCGACGGGGAATGGAAGGCGGTCACCTCGGCAGCCCGTCCGTGCGCTCCCGGAGCGGTCATGTCGGTGGACTAGTGCACCTTTGCGTAAGTCCCGTCGCCCCAGAACGGCCCTGCATCGGCGATGGCTGCGTTGCTCGTCGCGCACGTACCCTGCGGGTACGCACGACTCCTCGCGCCTTGCCCTCACCGCGCAGTGCCGCCCTGGTTGC
>JBHEMX010000020.1:0-8765 GCA_046262355.1 Actinomycetota bacterium
CGTGGGCACGGACTCCCTCGACCGTGGACTCGTGGGAGGGAACTGGTACCCGGACGGAGACCGTGACCCCGTGATCGTCCTCGAGCGAGGAGCCTCGGTGGGACGGCAGGTAGAGGCCGCTCGGGTTCTTCTCTCCGACGAGGGCTTCGGGCGCGATGACGTCACGGATCTTGCCGGCGTCGTGTTGTCCGGAACGCCGGCACAACTCGATGCGGCGCTGTCACCATTGATTCGAACGGCGAACGAGGTCTCTCGGGGCTCGGCCGCCGTCGTCGTCACGGCCACGGGGCAGAGCGATCCGGGCGGGTCCGCCACGGCTGTCGACGCGGATGTCCTTCGACGGCGGCTGGAGCGGGCGATCGAGGCTCCCAAGCCGGTGGTCGAAGCGCTCGTTCCGGGTGGGCTGTACCTGGACCAACGAGCGCTCGCTCGACTCAAGCTGTCCGACGACGTCGTGCTCACGGAGCTGCTGCATATGCGGAGTCGAAATGGCGATCGACTCATGGAAGACGCGTTCCCAGCGATCGCCGTCACCTTCGGGAGGTACTGCTGACGAGCGACACCGCGATCTCGATCGCACCGCCGCAGGCTGAAGCGCAGGCGGAGACGGCCGGCCGTAGGGCGCGGCAGCTACCGCTATGGCTTTCGCTTGCGGTCGTCGGACTCGCCGTGGCGCTGTTTGCGACCGGCTCTCTCACGGCTGCAGCGCTGGCGAACTTCAGGATCATCTTTGGCTCGCTGCTCCTGCAAGCGATACCGCTTGTGATGATGGGAGCCGTTGTCGCGGCGCTGATCGGGACCTTTGTACCCGCCTCCGCGTTCGCCCGTCTCTCTCGTCTCCCGGAGCCGCTGCAGATCCCTGCTGCCGGAGTCGCCGGATTCGCGTTCCCTGTATGCGAATGCGGCTCGGTTCCAGTTGCTCGGCGGCTGGTGGCGAGGGGCCTCATCCCTTCGGCGGCGGTCACCTTCATGCTCGCCGCGCCGATCCTCAACCCGATAGTCATCGTCTCGACCTCGATCGCCTACCGAGGCAGGGACATCTTCTGGCCCATGGTGCTCGGGCGCACCATTCTCGGCTTCGTGGCGGCGATGGTGGTGGGATGGGTCATCGGCGGACGCGCGCGCGAGGGCTTCCTACGTCCGGTCGCGAACGACGATCTATCGGCATGCGGCTGTCATGACGAAGCGACTTCCTGTGGCTGCGAGGACGAACACGACTGCGATCACCATGAACATGAGCCGCGCTGGAAGACCTTCTGCAGTTACCTCGCAGGAGATTTCGCGTACATGGGGCGGTTCCTGATCTTTGGAGCCGCGGTCGCTGCCGCGCTTCAGACGCTGATCCCTCAATCCGTATTGGGCTCGGTCGCCAGCACCCCGATAGTGAGCCTTGTCACGATGATGGCTCTCGCCTTTGCGCTCTCGTTGTGCTCCGAGTCGGATGCGTTTGTGGCCGCTTCTTTCGTGCAGTTCGGAGTGGGGCCACAGCTCGCTTTCTTGGTGTTCGGACCCATGATGGATACGAAGCTCGCTTTCCTCTACAACGCGACCTTCAGCAAGGGTTTCCTTAGGACTGTGCTCGCGGTAGTCACGGTCGTGACGCTCGTCGGTACCCTCTGGATCGAGGTGTTGATCGGATGACCACGACCTGGAGTGTCTCGCGCCTTGTCACCGGGTTAGCCCTCGCCATATGGGCGGCGGCGTTCTGGTTTCTCATCGCAGCCGACAGAGCGGCGTTCTACTTCTCATCTCGCACGGCGTGGCTTGCGCCGGTAGGCGCCGTCACGCTCACCGGGGCCATGGTGGGCCGGTTCGTATCCGCCAGGGTTTCTCGGCCGGAGCCCGTGACGCGCCGACAACTTGGAACGCTGTCGGTCTTGATCATCCCCGCGCTCATCATCACCGCCTTTCCGCCGGCGGCTCTTGGATCCTACGCGGTGGGGCGTAGGTCCACGGCGATCAAGGGTGCCTACGTATCGATGTCCGGCCGCGACTTGAGCAAGGGCGACCTCTCGCTCTTGGATATCTTCGGCCTCAGCTACAACGGTGATCTCGACAAGCTTGCACCGCGGGCAGGCAGCACCTCGTCGTTCACCGGCTTCGTGACCAAAGAGCCTTCGGACGGAGCAGACCAGTTTCGGCTCAACCGCTTCATGATCAGTTGTTGCCCCGGTGATGCCGTGAACATCCAGTTGCGGGTCGTTGGAGCTCCTCCCGGAGGATTCAAGGCCGATGACTGGATGCGAATCACGGGGAAGATATATCCGATCGGAGCGGAAGTGATCGTCGACGCAACCGAAGTGGAGCGAGTTGATCGACCCGACCATCCGTACCTCAATCCATAGGAGTGTGTTTCATGCCTAGGTTCGTACCGGTCGTCTTGACGCTGATGGTGATGTTCTTCGCTGCGTGTGGATCCGACGACTCTACCTCGGGAGCACCTCAGGGATCCGGAAGCGGCGACCACGGGATGGACATGGGGGGCGAGCAGTTCGCCTTCGGTGAACCGGGCGACCGATCTGAGGCCGATCGGACGGTCGACGTCTCCGCTCTCGACGCCCTCGAGTTCGATCCGGACTCGCTCACAGTGGAGGCGGGGGAGACGATCAGCTTCGTCGTCACGAACGACGGGAAGAACCTCCATGAGTTCGTCCTCGGCGACGAGAGTTACCAACAGGAGCATGCCGCCGAGATGTCCGAGGACGAGCACATGGAGATCGGCCCCAATCAGATCCAGGTCGAACCCGGCGAGACGGAAACCTTGACGTGGACGTTTACGGAGGCCGGCGAGGTCCTGTACGGCTGCCACGAGCCGGGTCATTACGAGGGCGGAATGGTCGGGGCGATAGAGGTGGGCTCCTAGCGTGGGCGCGCTCGCGGCGCCCCTTCGGCGCGCCGTCGGGTTCTGGGTGCGCTCGGCCGCCTGGGCAGCCGTCATCGTCCTGATCTTGGGCGTGCCCACCGTCCCGATCGACTCCAACGTCGCCCACCTGGTCGGTTAGTCAGGGTGGCTGCCACCGACGCGCTTGTGCTGAGGCCTGGCGTCCGGCTGCGGACGTGGGCGGCGACTGCCTTGGTGCTAGCGGTCTCGTTCGCGTTCGTGAGGATCCTCGGGGTAGGCGAGAACCAGAGCGCCCAGACCTTCGCACTGGTCTTCACGGCCATCGTCGCGGAGGCGCTCCCGTTCGTCTTGCTCGGTGCGTTTGCGGCAGCTCTGATCGAGGTCTACGTACCTGATCGAGTCTTCGATCGGATCGCGCGTCTGCCCGTCGCCCTTCAGCTTCCGGCGGCTGCGGCGGGTGGCTTCGTGTTCCCGGTTTGTGAATGTGGGTCGGTGCCTGTGGCGCGGCGCCTGATCTCAAAGGGGGTGCATCCGTCCGCAGGTCTGGCCTTCATGATCGCATCACCCATCTTCAACCCGATCGTGCTCGGCTCCACGTGGGTTGCCTACAAGGCCCGGGGACTGGGTCTGGAGATGGTTCTCGGCCGAGCCGGGCTCGGCTTGGTCCTCGCGCTCGCCACAGGGTGGACCGTCGGCACCGAGGGCGCGCGGGATCTGCTGCGGCCGCGCTCGGCTGCCGGTGACCAGGATCACGACGTATCGTGCTGCTCCCACAAGGAATCGTTCGTTTCCCACCTGATCGACGACTTCTTCTACATGGGGAAGTTCCTCGTACTCGGTGCCGCGCTCGCAGCGACGATGCAGGCTCTTCTCCCACAGAGCCTGATCGCCGGCGCGGTCTCGTCTCCTTTGGTTGCATCGCTGGCTCTGATGGCCTTGGCGTTCGTCTCCTCACTGTGCTCGGAGGCCGATGCCTTCGTCGCCGTCTCCTTCACGCCGTTTCCCGTAGGTGCACAGCTCGCGTTCTTGGTATTCGGGCCGGTTCTGGACTTCAAGCTCTTCTTCCTCTACGGGGCGACGTTCAGAAGAAGGTTGATCGGTTCCCTTGCCGCCGTAGCGATCCCGGTGACGCTCGCAGGAGCGCTGTGGTTCGAGGTCGTGCTGCGATGAACCGCGCCGGGTTTGCTCGGATGCTGGTGCTGGCCCTCTGGTCGGGGTTCTTCGCATGGCTCCTGGTGAGCGGTGAGGTGTACCGCTACATCGGTCCCAAGACGAGGTGGGTGGTCGTGTTCGGTGCCGTCATGCTGGGCCTTGCCGCGATCGCCCAGGCCCGATCGCTGCGCAGAACGTCCGAGGGCGTAAGCCTCTCCCCTACTGAGCTGATCGCCCTCGCGGCGTTCATGGCGCCCATGGCGATCATCGTCCTTGTCCCTCGTCCGAGCCTCGGGTCCGAGGCAGCCTCGAGGAAGTCAACCGGCCTGGTCGGCGCAGCGAGCTCGTTCGTGCCTGTCCCACAAGGTGATGGGGAGATCTCGTTCCCGGAGATCCAATACGCGTCGGAGTCGCAGGAGTATGCGGCCGCCGTCGGCCTCTTCGAAGGCTACGAGATCAGACTCACGGGGTTCGTCACGCATCCCGACGGCGGGCGCGAGGGAACCTTCGCTCTAACCCGCTTCGCGACCTTCTGCTGTGCCGCCGATGCGGTGCCTTACTCGGTGACGGTGGATCCAGGAGGCGAGGACTACCCCGACGATTCATGGCTCACGGTATCGGGCTCGCTCATGAACGAGGGCGATGAGTTCGTCCTGCAGGTGGAACGCATCACCGAGACCCAAGAACCGGACAACCCCTACATCTGATGTTCGGTTCAGGCCTGAGGGAGGAAGGATGCCGAGTCCGAAGAAGAGAGAGAAGTCCAAGGAGCGACGGGCTCGAGAGACTCAGGCCGCCCAACAGAGCGCGGAGAGAAAGAAGATCACCCCTGCGCAGTACATGAGGCGGCGGACTTTGGGTTGGAGCTTGGTCGCGCTCGCGCTCGCGGTCGCGCTCTCTCATTGGCTCGCACACGCCGGCGTCCTGTACGAAGACAAGGCCCTCTGGGACTTGACGATCGGATTCCCGATGGCCGGCGCGCTCGCCGTCGCCGGGGCGATCGTTCTCGGGGGTCGCTAGGCATGCAAGCGATCTCGCCGCGCTTGTAGGAACCGAAGCCACACTCGTCGTAGGAGACTCGGATCGTTATCAGGATCTCCGCGCCTAGCCGACATCCTGCCGAGCAGCTCGACGGGAGCTGGTTGCAGAGATCATCGGTAGGGATGGCGCGGTGGCTCGGGCGATTCGCTCGAAGGGGGGAAGGTCCATCTCGCCGGCCCCGCACCCCAACGCGGCTCGAGCAGGTGGCGGGGAGATCCGCTCCACGGAGCGGTCGCGGAGGCCGCGCAGGCCGAGGCGCTCGACGGCGGTCCGTCGACGACCACGCCGACGCTGTGGGCGCAAGGACCGGAGGGATGCTTTCTTTGTGCCTGTGCGGTCGCCCAGCGGGGGTGGAGGGCCTCTGGTCGGTCCGAGCCGGGTCGTGGAGGGGACGGGCGCCATTCCGAAGGGGCCGTTGAGCGACCTTTGTGCCTGTGGCGTTGCCCAGCGGGGGTGGAGGGCCTCTGGTCGGTCGGATTGCTCGCCGGGGCCGGATTGCGGGCGAGGACGGAATCGTTCGTCACAGATGCTTCTTGATGTAGTGAACCGTGTCTTCCCACACCGTCCGGCCGTTTCCGAGCATGTGATCGATGTAGGCGAGCGCATGCCCCGACCCGGGGATCACGACCTTCTTGTGCGCTATGCCGGCGCGCCGTAGAGCGCGCGCGTACTTGCGCGCCTGCGAACGCGGGATCGTCTCGTCGGAGCTGTTGTATATCGCGGCGCGAGAGGTGGCGCGCGTCACCTGATAGAAGGGAGACCCTCTGCGCCACTTACGCGGGCATCTCTTCAGGGCGCACCCGAAGTAGCCCTTGTGGAGCCTCAGGTTGAACGGCTCGTTGAACTTCGTTGGGCCCGACCAACCCGTCTGGACGTCGACCAAGCCCTTCGTTCCGAGGGTGTAGGAGAGGAGAGCTCCGGCGCTCGACCCGGCCGACGCGAGCTTCGAGACGTCCGTGCCGAAGCGCGCGCCGTGTCTGGCAACCCACTTTGCAGCGGCTCGTGCGTCGCGCTGTGCAGCCGGGTAGACGTAGCCTCGCCGTTTGGAGATGTCGACCGAGGAACCGCCGGCGCAACGCGCCTGCGCGCTCTTCCTGCGACTTCCAGAGAGCCGATAGTTGATCACATAGACGTTGAATCCGGCGTCGGCGAAGCGCTCCGCGACCGCTGCAGTCTTGGTTTCGCACTTGTCGCCGTTCTGGAACGCGCCTCCATGGAAGTACAACAGGCCGGGCGGCGTCCCAGACCCGTGAGGCATGTAAATGTCGAGCTTGAGCTTGTGCCCATCGACCTTCTTGTACGTCACGTCACGGACGACGTCGATCGCAGGGGCGCCGGACGGGGCCAACATGGCCACGGAACAAGCAACGCACAGCGCGATCGATCGCGTTCTCATCATCTAGCGTTATTACCGTGGCACGAAGACGCCTGCAAGCAAGGAGCGAGGGGGGAGGGTGCGTGCGATGGCCGGCGCGCCGTGCTTGACTTGTGCGATGGAAGGCTACGACGCGTCCACCTACGGGGAGCGTATCGCCGAGATCTACGATCGGCTCTACGACCACGCCTTTGACGTCGATGCGACGGTAGAAACGCTCGTCCGGCTGGCGCGCGGAGGTCGGGCCCTCGAGCTTGCGATCGGCACCGGCCGCATAGCCATCCCTCTCAGCAGACGGAGCATCGACGTTCAAGGCATCGACGCATCCGAGGCGATGGTGGCGAGGATGCGCGCCAAGCCCGGAGGAGATGCGATCGTCGTCACGTTCGGAGACTTCGCGGACGTCGACGTCGGCGGTCGGTTCGATCTCGTCTACATCGTCTTCAACACGTTGTTCGCTCTCGTGACCCAAGAGGCCCAGATACGTTGCTTCCGCAACGTCGCCGACCATCTCGGGCCGAACGGCGTGTTCGTCGTGGAGGGTTTCGTTCCCGATCTCGCTCGCTTCGATCGTGACCAGCGTGTGCAGGTGACCGAGATGGACCTCGACGAGGTCATGCTCGACGTCAGCAGACACGATGCGGCGAACCAGCGCATAGACAGCCAGCACATCGTTCTCGGCAAGGGCGAAACGCGCCTGTATCCGGTCAACCTCCGCTACGCGTGGCCCTCCGAGCTCGACCTCATGGCCCGCCTCGCGGGCCTGCGCCTCGCGCAGCGTTGGGGTGGCTGGAGACAGGAGCGGTTCACGGCTCAGAGCTCGTCGCACGTCTCGATCTACGAACGCGCATAAACCTTCGCAGTTGTCCCCGCAGGCCTAGAATCCTATTCGTCGAGCGCAGCGCAGCGCAGGCGAGGGCGGCGGTAGGGTTAGCGGTGCCCGGCTTCCCTGCCGTCCTCGTCGGAACCCCGTGCCGCGATCCGGGCCCCCGGGCGTCATCCGGCGAGCGAGGACACCCCGATGACCGTGAGCGGCACCAGGAAGAGCGCCGCCGTGAACGCTGCAAGGCGCGGCGTGCTCCTGAGGATCATGCGCTGGAACCGCCACACCGCACGCTTCATCTGGGGATAGAAGAACGTCAGCAAGACGAAGCTGATGATCGTCGTTGCGATCACCTGCGCCAGCACGATGCGTCCCGCGGCGGCCGAGTTGACCGCGAGCGCGGCGAGGAACGTGTCGCCGAGCGTCGTGATGTTCGCCCCCATGATGTACGGAAGGATGTCCTCCCTCTTGGCGTAGCCCTTCGTGACCAGCGGCACCAGCACCGTGAGCGCGACGGACACAGACATCGTCACCAACGCCACGAAGCAGCCGAGCGCGAACATCGGCCATTTGCGGCGGAGCCACGAGAGGCGAGAGGAGGACACGCTCGAGTCGTCGAGTTGTGGCATCACGCCGTCGAGGAGCTTGAACGAGAGCAGCAGGATCCCCAGACCTCCGAGGAACACGACGGCCGCCGGCAGCTCCTCGGCGCGCGCCAGAAGGCCTCCGTAGACGATGTCGATGAGGTCGCTGAACTGGTTGGGGAACTGGAGCTCGATCGCGTGGAACGGGCCCCATCGCAGCAGCATGAGGCCGAGCACGGCCGAGGGAAGGTACACGGCGGCGGTGGTCGTGAGCGCCATGACGGCGGTCGACACGGGCTTCATACGCTCCCCGCTGCCGCGCTTGAACGCGTAGATCACCGCCACGACGAGCACCACGAATGCCGCTCCCAGCCGGGAACCGGTCAGCATCGTGAACCCCTGCGTCTCGGTGATGTTGCCGGCGGCCACGAGCGTGAGCGCCGACGCCGCGACCGGCGATCCGGAGAGCACGAACAGGGCTCCGACCCACCCGAGGCCGAGCGTGGACCCGGCGTTGCGAACGAGCAGCCCACGGTGCTGGAAGACGTCGAGATCAGAGGCCCCCGTCTTCATGAGCTGCAGCGCGCCGACGAACAGGAACAGAGCAAGCAAGAAGCGGATCGTCCACCACAGGGCCGTTGCCAAGCGGGCGCCGGTGCCGGATCTCGGCGCAGCGGCGCGGCCAGGCTCCCGGATGGTCGCGGGATCGCCGCGCTGAGTGGAGAGGTGCCGTGTAGGTCCGATTGGAGTCTTATAACACTCCCCCTGGAGTACCTTCAATGCTTCTCTGAGAAGCTGCCGGAAGTACCTAGTGCACCTTTGCGTAAGTCCCGTCGCCCCAGAACGGCCCTGCATCGGCGATGGCTGCGTTGCTCGTCGCGCACGTACCCTGCGGGTACGCACGACTCCTCGCGCCTTGCCCTCACCGCGCAGTGCCGCCCTGGTTGC
>JBHEMX010000021.1:0-7724 GCA_046262355.1 Actinomycetota bacterium
CTCAACGAGGGCGCGGCCGGCGAGCACCCGCCGCGCGCGCTGTTCTGGGCCGGTGCG
This sequence comes from Actinomycetota bacterium, assembly GCA_046262355.1. Lineage (GTDB taxonomy): Bacteria > Actinomycetota > CADDZG01 > CADDZG01 > WHSQ01 > DATADD01. Next base: position 58 of record JBHEMX010000021.1, read on the forward strand.
GTCGTCGGTTGGTCCGTCATGGCGTTCGGGGTCGGCGGCCTCTTCGAGGACTCGGCGCGCACGCACCCCGGCCGATGGATCCGCTGGTTCCTCGGCGCTCTGCTGGTGCACGATCTCCTGCTGGTGCCCGCGGTCTTCGCGCTCGGCGCACTGCTCACGCGCCTCGCCCCCTCGTGGCTACGCGCGCCCCTGCAGCGCGCGCTGATCGCGACGGGGATCGTGGCGCTGATCGCTTTTCCGTTCGTAGGAGGGTTCGGACGCCGCAGCGACAACCCGTCGCTGCTGCCGAACAACTACGCGCTAGGACTGGTAATCACGCTCGCTGCGGTGTGGGCCGCGACCGCGCTCGTCACCGCGGCGGCGCGCCGGCGCTGCGCCTGACTGCCCGAGTACGAAACGTGGTCACCGTACGAGTTCCCCGGTACAAGGAGCGCCTCAGCCCGCGGCGAAGAAGAACGTCGCCTTCTGCGCGATGTCGATCAGCGGTCCCCAGTACAGCCCCAGGACAACCGTGGCGATAGCAGCCACGGCCACGACGCCGTAGGCGAGCGAGCCTCCTCGCACCGGCTTCACACCCTCCTCGGGCTCCTGCATGTACATCACGACGAGGACACGAAGATAGAAGAACGCTGCGATGGCGCTCGTGACCGCGCCGACGACGACTACCCACGAGTATCCGGCGTCTATCGCGGGGCCGAAGACGACGAGCTTGCCGACGAACCCCGACGTCAACGGCACGCCTGCGAGCGAAAGGAGGAACAGCATCAGGGCGCTTGCGAGCATCGGAGACTCGTAGAAGAGGCCGCGATAGTCGCTGAGACGCACGCGCCTCTCGTCCGTGCCCGCCATCACGCTCACGACGGCGAACGCGCCGAGAACCGCGATGCCGTAGGTCGCGAGGTAGAACAGGGAGCCCGATACCCCGTCGTCGTTGGCGGCAATGACGCCGATGAGCACGAAGCCGGCATGAGCGATCGACGAGTAGGCAAGAAGGCGCTTCACGTCCTCCTGGACCACGGCGAGCACGGAGCCGACCACCATCGTGACGACCGCCATGCCGATGACGAGCGGGCGCCAGTCCCACCGCAGCGAGAACAGCGTCGCGTCGAGTAGGCGCAGCAGCGCCGCGAAGCCGGCCAGCTTCGAGCTCGCCGCCATGAATCCGGTGACGGGCGACGGCGCCCCCTGGTACGCATCGGGCGTCCAGGCATGGAACGGGACGGCCGCGACCTTGAAGCCGAGGCCGACGATCAACAGTCCGGTTGCGAGCACCAGAAGCCCGACCCCGTCGGCGGGAGCCGTCCTGAGGTGGTCGACGATGCCCGCTACGTCGCCGGCAGCCGCTCCTCCATAGAGGTTCGTACCGCCCACGGCGCCGTAGGCGAGCGCTATGCCGAGCAGGAAGAAAGCCGAGGAGAACGAGCCGAGCAGGAAGTACTTGAGCGCCGACTCCTGACCCTCGAGCGAGCGCCGTCGGAAGGCGACCAAGACGTAGAGGGCGATCGAGAATGTCTCGAGCGCAAGGAAGATGACGATGAGGTCGGCGGCGTCGGCCATGAACATCATCCCGGCGACCGCGAACAGCACGAGTGCGTAGAACTCGGATTCCTCCGTCCCGGCGCGCCGGAAGTAATCGTGTCCGAGCCACACGGTCAGGAGGCCGAACACCGCGAGCGTGACCTTGACGAAGATGGCGAAACCGTCGAACGCGACCATGCCGCCGAGCTGCAGCTCGCTGCCCTGATCGGCTACGTGCTGCCACCCGATAACCGCGAAGGCGATCGCCACCACGAAACCGACCGACGCCGCGTACGGTAGGAGCGCCCTGGTGACGCGACGCCCGACCAGAGCGTCGATCACGAGCAGAGCCAGTCCGGCCACGAGCAGAGCCAGCTCGGGCGCGATACCCGAGAGCTGAACCTCCGGTGGCTGAAACGGCATCCCGGCTCCCTACGGTGCCCCGGCGACGCCGTCGGCCTCCGGAAGCACCGAGGAGTTCTGTAGCTGCGTCACGACTCGCTGCGCGGATGGCTCTATGCGCTCGAGGAACGGCTTCGGGTAGACACCGATAAACGTGATCAGCGCAACCAACGGCGCAAGCATCGCTATCTCCCTCCACCGCAGGTCTGCCATGTCTCGGTTGACGACGTCCGTCACCTCGCCGTGGAAGACGCGCTGATATGCCCACAGCAGGTAGATCGCGGCGAGCACGATACCGAACGCGGCCGGCACCACCCACCAGCGGTAGCTCAGGAACGTCCCGAGCAGCACGAGGAACTCACCGACGAAGCCGTTCAATCCGGGCAGCCCGAGTGAGGACAGCACGACGAACAGGAACACCCCCGCAAGCACCGGCACGGTCGCCGCAAGCCCGCCGAAGTCCGCGATCAGGCGCGTGTGGCGGCGCTCGTACAACGCCCCCACGAGCATGAACAGGGCTCCGGTGGAGAGTCCGTGATTGAGCATCTGGAGGATCCCGCCGCTCATGCCCTGGATCGTTCCGACGAAGATGCCGAGCACGACGAAGCCGAGATGCGCTACCGATGAGTACGCGACGAGGCGCTTGAGGTCCTTCTGCACGATCGCGACGAGCGCGCCGTAGATGATCCCGACCATCGCCAGCGTCATGATCAGGGGGACGAGCTCGCGCGCCGCGTCCGGGAACAGAGGGATGGCGAAGCGTATGAGCCCGTACGCACCAAGCTTGAGCAATACCGCCGCGAGCAGTACCGAGCCCGCGGTCGGAGCCTCGGTGTGGGCATCGGGAAGCCATGTATGCAGCGGGACGAGCGGCACCTTCACGGCGAACGATGCGAAGAAGGCGAGGAACAGCAGCCTCTGAGTCTCGATGGGCAAGGGGGTGCCGAGAAGCGCGCTGTAGCTGAAGGTCGGGTCGCCTTGAGCGGCGAAGTACATGAAGATGATCGCAACCAGCATCAGCAGCGAACCGGCAAGCGTGAACAGGAAGAACTTCATGGCCGCATAGATCCGCCGGCCGTATCCCCACACGCCGATGATGAAGTACATCGGCACGAGCGATGCCTCCCAGAAGAGATAGAACAGGAAGAGGTCGAGGGCGATGAAGACCCCCAGCAGTCCCGTTTCGAGGGCGAGCAGGAACACGAAGTATGGCTTCGCCCGGGTCGTGACGCTCCACGATGCCAGGACGGCGAGCGGCATGAGGAAAGTCGACAGCATGACCATCCAGAGACTGACCCCGTCGAGACCCGTCAGGTAGGAGATGCCCCACTCGGGAACCCACTCCGCCGACGTCCGCATCTGGAAACCGGCGACCCCGGACTCGAAGTTAGCGAGCACGCCGAGAGACAGCGCGAAGGTCCCGAGGGTGACCGCCAGCGCCACCGCCCGCAGCAGCCACACGTTGTCGCGCGGAAGGAGGCCGACGACCACAGCGCCGATCAGCGGGGTGAACAGCACGAGGTTGAGGAGCTGTGAGCCGCTCATGTCGCCGCCCGCCTCGTCGAGTGGGTGCCGCATCCCGCATACGGCAACCTCTCACCCACTCGAGACCCCCACCATCAGAACGCAACCTTCAAGACGAGGAGCGAGAAGATGATGACCACTCCCAACAGGAACGTCGCTCCGTAGTTGCGGACATAGCCTGTTTGCACGTGCCTCAGCCCCTCCGCCAATCCCGCTATGGATCGTCCCGTCCCGTTGACCGCACCGTCCACGACGCGGGCATCGATCGAATAGGCAGAAAAGTTCGCAAGCTCCTTGCCCGGCAGCACGATGGTGCGCCCGTATATCTCGTCGACGTAGAACTTGTTGCGCGCCGCGGCGACCAGCGCCGCCAGGGGGGCCAGGACGGCGCGCCGCCGAGCCGCGGCGCCGGAGGCGACGTACAAGGCCCATCCGAGAGCGATGCCGGCGAGGCCGGCGAGCAGCGCGAGCGCACCGAGAGCCCAGGGCAGAAGCCCACGAGGGACCTCGGAATGTCCGACGACGGGCTCGAGGAAGTGCTCGAGGGTCAACGCGCCGGGCAGGTTGATGATGCCGCCGAGGACCGATAGCACGCCGAGCGGGATGAGCGCCGCCGCCATCGTCGGCGGCGCGTCGTGTGCGTGCGTCCCCTCGGGCGCCTCGAGGGGGCCCTCGAAGACCCTCAGATAGAGCCGCGACATGTAGAAGGCGGTGCCGGCGGCGGTGCCGACGCCGAGGGCCCACAGCGGATAGGCGCCGTCGGCCCACGCCGAGGCGAGGATCGCGTCCTTGGAGAAGAAGCCTGAGAAAGGGATGATCCCCGAGATCGCGAGCCATCCGACCAGGAACGTCGTGCCCGTGATCGGCATGACCTTGCGCAGTCCGCCCATCTTGCGCATGTCCACCTCGCCGTTCAGCGCGTGCATGACTGCGCCCGCTCCCAAGAACATCAACGCCTTGAAGAACGCATGCGTGACGAGGTGAAACATCGCCACGGAGTATGCGCCGACGCCCGCCGCGAGGAACATGTAGCCGAGCTGCGAGATGGTGGAGTACGCAAGCACGCGCTTGATGTCGAACTCGGTGCATGCCATCAGCGCCGCCCACAGAGCCGTGAGTCCCCCGATCCATGCAACGACCGTGAGCGAGGGCCCGGCCGACGCCTCGAACACCGGACTGAGCCGCACCACCATGTAGACGCCGGCCGTGACCATCGTGGCCGCGTGGATCAGCGCCGAGACGGGGGTGGGCCCCTCCATCGCGTCGGGGAGCCACACGTAGAGAGGGATCTGCGCGCTCTTGCCGGTCGCTCCCGCGAACAGAAGGAGCGATGCGGTCGTCGCTATGCCCGCGCTCATGTCGTCCGCGGCGCCGTTGATCTGTCCCACCGCAAGGCTTCCTACCGTCGCGGTCAGCAAGAAGATCCCCAGGAGGAAGGCGAAGTCGCCGATGCGGTTCACGATGAAAGCCTTCTTCGCCGCGTTGGCGGCCGCAGGCGTCTCGAACCAGAACCCCACCAGGAGATAGGAGCAGAGCCCGACCGCCTCCCAGCCGACGAAGAGAAGCAAGACGTTGTCGGCGAGGACGAGCAGCAGCATGGATGCGGCGAAGAGATTGAGATAAGAGAAGAAACGTGCGAAGCGAGGGTCGCCGTGCATGTATCCGATCGAATAGACATGGATCAGCGTCCCCACTCCCGTAACGACAAGCACCATGACCAGGGAGAGCTGGTCCACGAGCAGCTCCGCGGCAACGCTGAAGTCGCCCGACGATATCCATTCGAAGATCCGAACCGTCGTGGCGCGCTCTTCGGCATCGAGCGCCAGCAGGCGGAAGAAGCTGATCGCGCCGAGGACGAAGGCGAGCCCGATGGTCCCGGTCGCGAGAGGGCCCGCGGCGCGCCCGATGGTCCGGCCGAAGAACAGCAGCACGACCGCCCCCAGCAGCGGCAGCCCCACGATGTACGGCGCCAGCGTCGCAGGCTCAGACAACAGATCTCACCACTTGAGGAGGCTCACGCCGTCGACGTTGGTCGAGCTTCTGCTGCGCGCGATCATCAGGATGATCGCGAGTCCGACAACGACCTCGGCCGCCGCTACGACCAGAACGAAGAACACGAGCACGTGCCCGTTGAGGTTGCCGTGCACGCGCGCGAACGTGACGAAGACGAGATTCACCGCGTTCAGCATCAGCTCGATGAACATGAAGATCACGATCGCGTTGCGCCGCACGAGCGCGCCGACCGCTCCTATGGTGAACATCAATCCGGCGAGCGCGAGATAGAAGCCGGGAGCAACGCTCATGCGGTGCTGCCGCTCCTTCGCGGCCGAGTGCCGCAAGCGTCCAGCCGACGGCTCATGCCGCCTCCTCCTGAAGTCCGTCGTCGGCCGCCGCCACCGTCGAGACCGTGCCGATCCGGCGCGCCAGGGCCATGACGCCCACGATCGCCACCACGAGGAGGACAGACGTCGCCTCGAAGGGAAGCAGGTAGTCGCCAAAGAGCACACGGGCGATCGCCTTGACGTTGCCCGGATCACGATTGATCTCGGTCAGCGCCTCGGAGCCTCCCTGTGCGCCGCCGATCGCGAGATCGACCCCGCGATAGGCGACGTAGAGGATCTCCGCTGCGAGCAGAGCGCCGAGCCCGACGGCCAGCGGACGCTGACCCGGAAGAGGCTCGTTGAGCATCTCCCGGCGATCGATGCCGAGCAGCATGAGCACGAACAGGAACAGCACCATGATCGCTCCGGCGTAGAGGATGATCTGGATCGCGGCAACGAAGAAGGCCCCTTGCAGCAGGAACGCGACCGCGAGCGCCACCTGGGACGCCACCAGGAACAGCGCCGTGTGGACGGCGTTGGGAGTGAACAGCATCGCGATCGACGACCCGAGAGCGACGACGAACACGGCTCCGAAGATGAGCTGCTCGAGCGTCACGTTCGTTCCTCCTCGTCACCGGTCACCGGCTCCAGCGGCTTGCCGGTCGTCATCCCGACGTCCGCCGGGCGCAGGGTCCGGATGTGCGACTCCTGTCCGCCCCCCAACAGGTCGCGATCAGGAGGAAGCTCCTTCTTCGTCGTCCAGTGGCGCGTGATGGGCGTGTCGACTATGAGCTGCTCCTTCGTGTAGATGAGCGACTCCCGCGACGAGCCCGAGATCTCGTACTCCGTGGTCATGAGTAGCGCCTGCGTGGGGCAGGCCTCGACGCAGAGGCCGCAGAAGATGCAGCGCAGATAGTTGATCTGATAGAGCTGCGCGTAGCGCTCGCCCGGTGAGAAGCGCTCCTCTGGCGTGTTCTCGGCGCCGATGACGTAGATCGCGTCCGCCGGGCAGACACCGGCGCAGAGCTCGCACCCGATGCACTTCTCGAGCCCGTCCGGGTGACGATCGAGGATGTGGCGGCCCTTGAAGCGCGGGAACGGCCGCCTGCGGACCTCGGGGTAGCCGACCGTGTCCTTCTTCCTGAAGACGTTCGTAATGACGACCTTCATCCCGTTCAAGATCTCAGGTAGCGCCACGCGCCACCCCCCTCTCTGGGGTGGTCGACCGGCGCAGCCGTGGGTCGCCGCGCAGCAGCCACAGACCCACGATCGCGAACAGCCCGAGGAACACGCCGAAGCGGACGCCCCTGGAGAGTCCCTCCGTGTTGACGACGGCGACGAACATGATCCACAGAAGGGCCGCAGGGATCAGCCGCTTCCATCCGAGCCACATCAGTCGGTCATAGCGCAGCCGGGGCAGCGTCGCGCGCAGCCACACGAAGAGGTAGACGAACAGTGTGGTCTTGGCAAGGAACCACACGATCGGCCACAACCACGGAAGGAAGCCGAACGCGAAGCCGTGCCAGCCCCCGAAGAAGAGCGTTACGGCCATGGCCGAGATGACCACCACGCGGATGTACTCGCCGAGGAAGAACATCGCGAATCGGATGCCGGAATACTCGGTATGGAAGCCTGCGACGAGCTCTGTCTCGGCCTCCGGAAGGTCGAACGGCGCCCGGTTGGTCTCCGCTATGCCTGCGATCAAGAAGATGATGAACGCCGGCCACTGGGACAAGATGTACCAGTTCGGTACGAAGCTGAAGAGATGACTCACCTGTTCCAGCACGGGGATACCGTCGAAGAAGGTCACATCGCCTACCGTCCCGCCCTGCGCTGCGACGATGTCGACGGTGGACAAGCTCCCGGTGGCCAGCACGACCGGGACCAGCGAGAGCCCGAGAG
>JBHEMX010000022.1:0-5017 GCA_046262355.1 Actinomycetota bacterium
CGCGATCCAGGTCGCCCATTCGGCCGTGCCGAAACCGATGTAGGCCAGGAACACCCGGCGCAGATCCCGACTCGCAAAGACGGCGCGCAAAGCGCGACCCGACCGAGACAGCTGTGCGCCCGCGCTCATGGATCAACCTTCGCCGAGCGACTCAGCCACCGCAACGGCATCTGGCAGATCTGTTCTGATCCGCCGGGACTGCTCCCGAAATCTTCATGTATCAACCAAATAAGAAGGAAAGGTCGCGGCACTTCGTGTTTCAGTTCCGCACGGCCTAGGCGGTGACGAAGCCCGCCGACGTTCTTACGTCCATCAGTGTGACCGCCCGGTAACGCGGTCGCCTCTGGCGACCAAGCGTCCGAAGGCGTCGGAGTCGCCATTCGAGGACTACATCAGCCATGAGAGCGCGGGCGGTTGTTGTTTGTACACGTGCCTCCAGTCCCGATCAGGACCTCAGCCGGTACCAGATGACGAGGAGCTCGGTTGACAAGCGATCATCACGCGAGGTTAGGTGCTCGCTCTGGGAAGCGTCGGCGGTGTCGTAGATCGGTAAGGAGGGGTGGGTTCGAGTGAGTCTAGTCATGAGGCCTCCCAGCAGCGCACCGGAGATCACCGGCAGTTCGTTGACCGTGGCGAGAAAGTCCTTCCCAGTTATCCTGTAGAGCTTGCAGTCGGTTACCGCCCGCACCGTCGCGGTGCGGGGGATCCGCTCTAGCAGCCCGATCTCGCCGAAGTAATCGCCCTCACCAGGGAGCCGACCTTGGATACGGCTTCCCGGCACTCGCCGCGGGAGAGGACGCTCAGTGTGCCGGAGCGCACGATGAAGAAGTCTTCCGCCGGATCTCCTTCGCGGATGACATCTTCTTCCGGCAAACGGGCTCTGAGGTCATAGAGCGAGACAGCAACTCCAGTGTGTGACGGGGAGCACCGGCGAAAATACCGAGGCCCTCGAGGACGGCAACCTTCGGTTGGATGGTCGCGATACTTCCTGCGAGCGTCCGCCGGCGGCGCGCAGCTTGGGGCTGAGCGCAGCCACGAGCACGATCGGAACGACCGCGGCGGCGACCAGGGCCGGCTTCAGGCCCCACGCAGCCACGAGCACGGGGGCGAGCAGTGAGCCGACGAGGATGCCAGAGTAAATGAGGGTGTTCATAACTCCGAAGACCCTGCCGACCACGTCGGGGGCCAGGAGGCGCTGGACGACGGTGATGGAGATGACCTCGAAAACGATCACCCACGCGCCGGTGAGGGCGCAGAGCGCGTACGCCGCGATGGGCTCCGTGACCAGCGCAAGCGCCCCGAAGGAGGCGCCGGTGGCCACTGTGGTTGCCATGAGCACCGCGCCCACCCGGCCCCTGTCGACGAGCTGCTTCGATGCCCAAGTACCGAGAACCCCTCCCGCTCCGATGGCGGTAAACAGGAACGTCACTCCCTGCGGCCCGGTATGGATCAGGTCTTTGGCCACGAGAACGAGAAGTACGAAGCTGCTGCCGGGAATGAAGGTCAGGATCGGGATGAGCGCGACCATGGCCGCGACCTCCGGCGACGAGGTGATCGCTCTCAAGCCCGCGCCCAAGCGGGCCCCCGATCCCGATCTGCCCTCGCCGCGTGAGGGCGGCTGAGGACGCAGGAAGCGCACCAGAATCACGCCTACGACGAAGCTCAAGCCGTTCAGCGCGAATACGACGGAGGCGGAGGAAAAGAGGATCAGCAACCTTCCGAGCGCAGGACCGAGCGCAAGCGAGACGTATCCCCAACCTTGCACAAGCGCATTGGCCGCGGCGAACTGATCTTCGGCCACGACCGCGGGGATCGCGGCCATGCCCGCGGCGACATAGGGGGTTCCAAGCGCGGTGGAGCAGAACACGATGACCAGCGCTACCGCGATGGGTGCAGAGGTGATAGAGACGAGCGCGAGGGCGAGCATCAGCGCGGCGCGCCCCGCGTTAGAGGCAATCATGACAACGCGCCGATCGTAGTGGTCGGCGACCACCCCACCGAGCGTGCTGAGCAGGATTTCGGGCAGGGTCCGTACGATACTTGCTGCCCCCACCCGGGCCGCCGAGTGCGTGCGCTCGAAGACGAAGACCAAAAAGACGATGTTGTAGAGCCAGTCCCCGAAGTTGGAGATCGCATCAGAGGCGAGCAGGAGGCGGAACTGGCTACTGGCCAGCGGGGACCACAGCGAGGACTTCGCCGTCGGGGTGCCCACACTCGCCGGTGGCGCTATCCGCTATTGGTCGCGCCGGCTGTGACTCCGAACCCGCCTCTTGGATCCTTGATGTAGCTGATGAGCCCCGGCACGAGGCCCACGGCGGCGGTGATCACCGCAACCTCGGTTCCCACATCTGTTCCAAGTAATTGCGCCAACGCCGCGACGATGCCGGCAGCTCCCGTGACCACTTCGGCAGGTCGCCGATCGACGAGGGTCGCGGGCGTCGGCTGCGTCGCATCGGCCGCTTTCTGCGAGGACCCGCCTTCTGCAGAGCCTCCCTGTTCACCTTGGCCGCTTGGCGCGGCCGTCGGCGCGCTCGCAAACGCAACGGCAGGGCGCACCGCACCGAGGACGATTACAGCTCCCAACAGGAGGGCGGCGTTGGTCGTTATCCACCCTCCAACGATGAGGGAGAGCCCAAGATCTTCTTTGGTGGTCACGTCCACGGCGGCCGGCTCGGTGGAGCCGGGCGTCGGCGTCTCGGTCTGCACGGGGCTGGGAGTCGGCGTCGAGGCGGTCGCCGAGGCGGGAATCAGTTTGTCCGTGCCCGTTTTCGCGAGAGTGAACATTCGAGCACCGCCGAGGAAGGCCGCAGCGACAAAGACGGCTCCCGCCACGAGGGCTGCCGCGCGAGCCCAGCCAGCAATCGGCGCGGGACCTGCCGTCTGGGCAGCGGAAACGTTAGGCGATTCGTATTCGACTAGAGCGCAAATCTCCACGTGGGAATTGTTCTCGACGATCGCCAGCTGTGCTTGCTTGTCTGGTTTCCAGATCGCGGTACGGCCCTTGACCGACACGTTGTCGTCGTCTACGTCCCAACAACCTGGACGGCCGATCTTGACACCGACTCTGTCGGCGACATCCTCGGCGGCCAGAGACAAGAAGACCTTGCCGAACGCCACCTCACCAGCGCCCTGCGGAGGGGGCAGGGCAATGACCGTCGTTCGCGATGCCGGACACAGCGCTGGCGCAGGCTTTGGGGGAAGACCTGCGAAGAACCGCATCGTTGTTGCCCACCGACCTTCGAGCGCGGCGCGTCGACAACGCGCGCGGCGAGGTCGGCTGCAGTCGTGTAGTAGACGCGATAGCCAGCCTCGCCGGCGCGGTGTCCGAGGCCCAAGGCGATGTGGGTCTTTCCCACGCCGGGTCTTCCGATCAACAACAGGTTAGCTTTCTCCTCGACGAAACGCAGCGTTGAGAGCTCCTCAATCATGTGCCGGTCGAGCCCCGGCTGCCCGTCGAAGTCGAAGTCCTCGAGGCGCTTGTCGACCGGGAAGTGGGCGAAGCGAAGGCGACCGGCGAGCCGGCGCACCTCCGTCGCAGCGACCTCTTCGGCAAGCAGCCGCTCCAAGAACACGGTCGCAGAGGTGCGCTCGCGCTGTGCCTCTTCGAGGTGGGATGCGAGGACCTCCGCGGTGCGGCCGAGACCGAGGTAGGAGAGGTGGGTGCGCAGTCGTTGATAGATCGTGTCGGTGCTCATCGCATCCCTTTCGACAGTCGCTCGTAGGTGGACAGGTCGATCACTTCAGCGTCACCACGGGGACTGTCCCCGCGCAGCGCCGCAGCCGCAGCCTTGGCCTTGCCACCCGGCGGACGGTTGGGCTTGTGACGACAGGGCTGGTCGGTGGTGAAACCGGCGAGCACGATTTGCTCGAGGGCCGCGCGATGCAGCGGGAGACGAACGATCTGGTGGCGGCCCTTGGGAGCTCGGTCGTGGGTCACAACGATCGCTCCGGATGCCGAGACGACCTCTATCTGTGCTGCTCTGAGGCGGGTCCTCACCACCACCTCGGCTCCGATCAGTTCCGGGGGAACGGAGTAGAAGTTGCCGTCGAAGGGCACCAGAGCCGACGGGGTGACCTTGTTGGTGGCCTCGATCACCGCCGGATATGGCGTCTGAGGCAGCGGAGCGAGGCGTTCGTCGGCGGCGAGGTGGGCGACGGTCTTGTCGCCGCGCTCGCGCGCTTGTGCGATCGTGACGCAGAACGAATCGAGGCTCTGTTGTGCTTGTGCCGGCGTCGACACCTCGGCCGTGCGCCACCATCCCTGGGTGATGTATCTGTTGGCCGCTTCGACGACCCCCTTTCTCTGGGCGCGTCCCCTGGAGCAGACGTCGATCGCGACGCCGTAGAACCTCGCGACATCGGCGAACGCAGCGGTGAGGCGGTCGGTGCCCGGGACGACCACACCCGACATGCGATCGGTGCGCCACCGGCGCGTGGTTCCTCCGATGCGGCGCAACACTTGATCGAGCGACTCGACGAGATGTCCGGTGGTCTTTCCGTCCGAGAACGCACCGCGGCATTTCGACGAGTAACTGAGCGCTCCAACGAGCACGTACGCTCGCACACCCCACGGTGTCTCGGTCAGCTCGAGCCAGTCGAACTGCATCTCTTCTCCGGGGGGATGTTGGATCTCGATCGTCGCCGCGTCCGGGCGCGTGCCCATGCACTCCTTGCATGGCGGCCGCAGGCACCGCGCTCGGACCTCGCGCGTCAGCGTCTGGTAGCTGGCCAAGAACCCGAGCTCTGTGAGCTCTCGATAGAGCACGGTGGTCCACAGGTGCTTGTCGTCCTCGAAGCGCGCTTCGATGTAGGGGACGAAGGCGGCGAACCAGTCGTGCGCGCTCCGACGCCTTCCAGCCTCACGTCCGTTGGTCAGATACCGGCGGACCGTCTTGCGGTCGCGCCCGAGATGCCGGGCGATCGCGGAGATCGACCACCCTCTCCTTCGCAGTGCATTTGCTTCCACATCTTCCTCCCGTGTGAGCATGTAGCAGGGCTCCTTCGCGCGGCGGTCTGG
>JBHEMX010000023.1:0-28346 GCA_046262355.1 Actinomycetota bacterium
ATACGGATCGGTCTCGAGCGCTTCCGCATCGATCACCTGGCCGAGTCGATGAGCAACCAACTGTCTTCGGGTCAGCGGACGCTGGTGGGCATCGTCAAGGCGACGCTGCATCGGCCGCGCCTGCTGGTCCTCGATGAACCCACCGCCTCGCTCGACCCAGATGTCGCTCTCCGGGTGCGCACGGGGCTGCACGAGCTCTGCCGTGAGGAGGGCACGACCCTTCTCATCACGAGCCACAACATGCTCGAGATCGAGCGCCTCTGCGAGCGGGTGGTCTTCCTCGCGAGCGGTCGCGTCGTCGCCGACGACTCCCCGGCGGGCGTCGCGGCTCGCTTCGGTCACGGCGACCTCGAGGGTGTCTTCCTCCACCTCGCCGACGTCGCCGACGCGGTTCGAACGGCGGAGGAGGACGTGCCGACGTGATCGCGGATGCCCTGAGCCGGCTGCGGATACGAGCGATCGCGCGCCGCCACGCCTATGTGCTCGTGCGCAGCCCTCACCGACTGTTCGACGTCACGATCTGGCCTCTTGTCGACGTGTTGCTGTTCGGATCGCTCGCGGTCTTCGTCGGGAGCGAGGGAGGAGGCGAGGTCGCCTTCGGCTACCTGCTCTCGGGCATCGTCCTGTGGCACGTCGTGTACCAGTCGCAGATCGCTCTCTCCACAGGGTTCATGGAGGAAACCTGGTCGCGCAACCTCTTGAATCTCATGGTGACTCCTCTGCACGAGGCTGAGTACGTCGCGGGCGTCGCGCTCTTCGGGCTCGTCAAGCTCGTGTTGGGTGTCGTCGTCGTCGCACTCACCGCGCTCGGCTTCTACGCCTTCGACATCACCGATCTGGGTCTCGGTCTCGTTCCGATCGCCGCCATTCTGCTCGCGGTCGGGTGGGTCATCGCCCTCTTCGTGATCGGCCTCGTGCTGCGCTGGGGCAGCGGAGCCGAAGCTCTTGCGTGGGGCGTCCTGTTCGGCATCATGCCGTTGTCCGGAACCTTCTATCCGGTCGAGGCGCTGCCGACGATCATCCGTCCGCTGTCGCTGATGCTGCCGACCACGCACGCCTTCACGGCGACGCGCGGGCTCGTCGACGGACGTGGAGTGCTGTGGGGAGAGCTCGGCATCGCCGCCGCCGGCGCGGTCGTCCTGACGATCGCCGCGCTGGTCTGGCTCACGTACATGCTCCGGATCTTTCGCGCGCGCGGCTACATCTCGCGCTACTCATAGCGTGCTGCATCCAGGGCGCTACATCCAGGCACTACTCCTGGTCCGCATCTACGAGGTTCCGGCTCCAAGCACCTTGGTCGAGACGGTCGCCTCCTCGGGTTCGGGAAGCGCCGGGTCGACGGGCTCGGCCGGAAGCACGGGGTCTACCGGTGGCGGCGGAGCGACGCCAACCGCGCCGAGATCGAGCGCCGCGACGATCTGATCCCAGGACACGAGCTTGAAGTTGGACGTGGCCCCCTCGTCCGTGGCGTCGTGGACGACCAGCAGTCCCTGGGGGTAAGCAGGGCCGACCGCCGCGCTCGTGACGTCGATGCCGTCGGTCTGGGTGACCGCATCGCCGTCGGCGCCGTCGATCTCGAAGGAGCCGAGGTAGGCGTTGCTTGCACGGTCGTAGACGGGGAAGGTGTTGTCGCCTTGACTCGAAACGATCACATAGCCGGCTCCGGCGGCGCCGAGGTAGATCGTGACCCCCTCGACGTCGGCCGAGAGGTGATCGGACCCGACCGCATCGACCTGCGTGCGGGCCGCTCCGTCGCCGGGCTCCGCGCCGTAGCGCCACAGGCCCACTTGCTCCTCTGAGAGGTAGAGCGCGCCCGTGCCGTCGTCCGCGGCACAGCCCTCGGTCGAAGCGCCGACGTCGAACGAGCGGACCTTGGTCCCGCTCACCGAGCTGCCGTCGGCCGTGATCTCGAACTGCTCGACCTCGCCTTGCTCGGAGGTGGCGAATGCGTAGAGCCGACCTGACGGCGAGCGATACATGCAGGAGCCGTAAACGGCGATGCCGCTCTCGACCGAGCCGACCTGCTCGAGGCCGCCCTCGGCCGTGACGCTGAAGAAGTCGATCGTGTTTGCCGTCCGGTTCGTCGCCGAGGCGAGATCGATGCCGACGCCGTCCAGCTCGAACCCGTAGCGGAGATCGACGTTATTCATCCTGCCACTGGGAAGATACTGGCGCTGGCCGCCGTCGAGGCCGTACACGTGCATCCCTCCGGAGGATGCGTCCTTGTTCGTGGCGATGATCAGGCTCAACGCTGCGTCGGCCGGGTTCACCCAGATCGCCGGGTCGTCCGCCACGTCTCCCTCGCCGTTGACACCTTCTGTCTCGACCGTCCAAGTCACGCGGGCCGAGCCGGGCTCGGGCGGGGGCGCGGGGGACTCCGTCGGTGCGGGGAGCGGGGACTCGCTGGGGAGCGGAGACTCGGTCGGCGCCGGCAGGGGCGTCTCGCTCGGCGCAGGCGCGGGAACGTCGGCCCCGAGCATCACCCGGGGGGCGAAAGGCCCCTCCGTGCTCGAGACGGCCAGCTCCTCGGAGGTCGACGTTACGAGCGCCACGCTGTAGGTCCCCGGACCGGTCACGATCGAGGAGAGGTCGAGCTCGGCCCAACCTTCGTCCGTGGCGGCCTGCGCGGCCGCGACGGGCTCGCTCGAGATCCCGGGAGCGTTGTTCCACGTGATCGTGTCCGCGCTCCAGTCGTTGCTCGCCACGGTCCTCACCTCGAAGCCGGAGTGAGGCTCGGACGCGTAGACCTGCAGGACGGCGCCGCCCGCCTCGAACGACGCGACCTCGAACTTCAGGTAGGCGATCTCGGGTGGGGTAGCCCCAAGGAGCAGGCTGGGACTCCCGTCGAGGTTGTCGTCCGGGACCGCGGCACTCACATGCGCGTCCTGGGCAATGCCCAGCGTGGCGGCACGGACGGGCATCAACAGGGCCGTGGTGGTTGCGATCGTCATCGCGACGATCGCTACGACCCCGAGACTCCTGCGTTTCGACGTGACCATGAGACGACCTCGCTCCCCCGGGTGATGGATGGCTCGGCGTCCGGCCGCGGGCGCGCCCCGTTCGGGGTCTGCGGCGGTGATGCCGCCGCATCGTTCGAGAGCTCCGCCCGCCCGGACCAGCCCTTTGAGAGCGCAGCTTACCCCCGGATACGCCGGTGGAAAACGCGCCGAGGGATCAGCCGGCGAGCTGCCAGATGCGCAACACGCCGAGAAGGCCGCCGATGGAGATCGCGACCAGGAGGAGGATCAGTGCGTAGAGGGTGTTGCGGCGCATCCCCACGAGGATAAGGCCGTCCGCTCTACCAGGGCGTCGCCTTGAAGTCGCGGCACAGGTCGGTGATGTGGCGCTCGAGCTGATTGAGCCCCTCGACCTTCCCGACGCAGACGGCAACCCCGGCCTCGCGCGCCTGCCCCTCGAGCATCGAGTCGAGGTAGGCCGTGTAGAGGATGATCGCCTGCCCCGCCCTCTGGGAGCGGATCTGCTTGGCGGCGGTGAGCCCATCCATGCCCGGCATCTTGTAGTCCATGACGACGACGTCTGGCTCCGCGTCGTCGGTCAGCCTGACCGCCTCGGGGCCGGACGCGGCCTCGCCCACGACCGTGAAGCCGTCGAGCTGAAGCATGTCCACGAGCATCGACCGCACGTGGTCGGTGTCGTCGACGACGAGCACGCTCACGTCGGTGATCTCTCTGCGTGCTGAGCGAGTCACTAGCTGCTGGCCTCTTTTCGCCTAGGGATGCGATTTAGCCTGTCCTCAACATATTCGCGATTTCGCCGCAACGCCTCAACCAGCTCTGCCGGGCGCTCGAGGTAGCGCCGCAGGGACAGCTCCAGGCAGACGCCGCCGTCGAAGCGATCCCGCCGCAGCCGGTCGAGCAGGCGTTCCACGGGGACGACTCCGGCGCCGAGCTCGAGGTGACCGTCCCTGCCGTCCCCCGCGTTGTTCGATAGATGGACCTGGACGAGCTTCGGGGCGAGCAGTTCGTAGGCGTCCAAGACGTCGTGGCGGGCCACGGCGAGATGGCTGGTGTCCATCACCACGGCGTCTGCAGCTGCGAGCAGCTGAGACGGCTGTACCCAGCGATATGCCTGCAGCGCGCGACGCCCTACCCATATCGGGTACATCGTCTCCACCGCGACGCTCACACCTGTGCGCAGCACGAAGTCTGCCGACCCCTCGGCGAGCCAGCGTGCGTAGGCGCGCTCCCACAGCAGCGGCGGGTGCACGACGAGCGCCGAGGCGCCGAGCCGGTTGCACATCTCCGCGCCCCGCTCGATCTTGCCGATCGGGTCCATGCCCCAGACCCCGCGCGTGAGGGTGAGGAAAGGCGCGTGCACGGATGCGATGCGCAACCCGCGTTCGGCTGCGAGACGACCGGGGACCTCGGCTTCCTGGGTGGTGGCATCCCGAGTCACCATCAACTCGAGCTCGGAGAAGCCTGCTGCGGCCACGGCGTCGAAAGCGGTCGCGAGGTCGAAGGCCCAGAAGGGGCCCGTGGAGCACTGGATCGAGGGTCCCTCGAGCGGTGCCGTCATCGGTGACATGCTCGCACGACGCGCGCGAGGGCGCCTCCGGGAGGGACCGGAGGCGCCGTGGAGCCAGGGACGGGCCGGTTTTGGGGCGGGCTGGGAGGCTCGTTGCGCGACCCGCGAGGGCCGTGCGACATCGTCCCGTCCTCGTTTGACTCCACCTAGTGATTCGGGCGCCGGGCGCTCGACCTTGAGCTACGGACAGGGATTTCTTGGTCTAGAGCCCGGGGTCGAGCGGCATACAAGTCCCCGCCGCTGGGCATACCGGCGGGGAAGGTCTAGTGAAAGGAGCACGCCGGAGATGGCCACACTGCTGGGACGAAAGAAGGCCCCCGCACCGGACACGCTCGACGTCGTGGCGTCGACGCTGGTGACGGTCGGAGCCGTCAACTGGGGCCTCGTCGGGCTGTTCAACCTCGACCTCGTCGCAACCCTGTTCGGGAGGAGGTCGCTGTTGTCCAAGCTGGTCTACGTCGCCGTCGGCGCGAGCGCCGTCTACCTGGTGAGCGAAGCCGCGGCCGACTGACGGACCACCAGCAGCGGTGACGCTTGAAGCCTTCACCGGTCGCTCTCCGCATCCGGCCCCGGGTCGCTCGGTCCGTCGGCGCGCCGCCAACCTCGATCGGGCCGGCTTTCCGGACCTGAGGCCCTGTACCGCCGCCGAGCGACGGTGGAGGGCATCTGCTCGCTCTGCGGGCGCGCCGCAAGCTCGGCCGGCCCGAGGCTTCCGGGCCCGGGGCCCTGTACCACTGGGTGCCCCGACTAGCGCCTCCCGGCGCAGCGGATCCTCTCGAGGGCGTCGGGGCGCAGGATCCTCAGGCGCCGGCCCCTGTAGTCGAGCACTCCCTCGCTCTTGAACGCGCGCAGCGTCTTGCAGGCGCTCTCCCGGCACATCCCGGCGAGCCGCCCGAGGTCCTCTTGCGCGAGCGGGAGCTCGATCTCGATGGCGCCGCCGCGCGGGTGACCGAGGAGGTCCGCGAGATCGAGCAGGCGTCCCGCAAGGCGTGCGGGGACCGTGCTCGTGCTGCGCTCGAGGGCGGAGTCGCACAGCCAGCGCGCGCGCTGCGCCATCACGCGCGCGACCTCGAGGGCGGCCGCGGCGTTGCGCGCAAGGAGCTCGAGCAGGAGGTCGGCATCGACGCCTACGACGTCGGCGGGGGTGGCCGCGATCGCATCGAGCGGCTGCGGCCAGCCGTCTATCGCCGCGACCTCTCCCACGATCTCGCCGGGACGCGCCAGGCACAGGATCGCGCTGTGACCATCGCCGCTGCGGGCGGTGAGCTTGATCACTCCGGAAGCCACGAGATGCGCGCGCCGCGCCCGATCGCCCGCCAGGCAGATCGCTTGGCCCCGGGCAAGCCTGCGGGGCACGGCGCGCCCCAGCAGCCGGGCACGATCTGCGGGATCGAGGGCATCGATCACGGCGCTGTCGGTTCGCATCGCGCACCTCCAAGTGAGCGGCAACTCCCGAGGCGCGGCCCTCTGGGCGCAACGCTAACCTCAGCCGGCCGCCGCCGTCCAGGCCCGGTTACTGTGCCTCCACGCGAAGATCGCTCCATGGAAGCCTCCGCAGCCGCACCCGCAGCCGCAGCGCCGCGCGGCAGGCGAGGCGTTCGTCTCGCGCTCTTGCCGGTCCCGGCTGTCGTCTTCGTGGGCCTGCTCGCGCTCGCCGGGGCGCGTCGCTCGGGTCCGCCACAGCTCGAGGTCCTGGTGGCCGGCGCTGCCTGACGCAAGCGCGCCGGTCGCGTTCCTCGCGGGGCTCGTGTCGTTCCTGTCGCCCTGCGTGCTGCCGCTCGTGCCGGGATACCTGTCGTACATGTCGGGGATCGGGTCGGCGGAGGGGGGCCAGAGGCGGTCCCTGCACACGGGGATCGTTGCGCTCGCGTTCGTGCTCGGCTTCACCGCGGTCTTCGTGCCTCTCGGCGCCACCGCCACCGTCCTCGGCTCCCTGCTCGTCGAATACCGAACGACGCTCGGTCGCATCGGCGGTGTGCTGATCATCGTCATGGGTCTGGTCTTCATGGGAGCCCTGCGCCTCCCGTGGCTCTATCGCGAGGCCCGCTTCCATCCCACCCCGAAGGCTGGTCTGTGGGGAAGCGTCCTCCTCGGCGTAGCCTTCGCGTTCGGTTGGACCCCCTGCATCGGCACCACGATGGGCGTTGCGCTGACGATGGCGGCGGGGCGGGCGAGCGCCGGCGGTCCCGCCGAGGGCGCCTTCCTTCTCGCCGTGTACTCGCTCGGCCTCGGGGTGCCGTTCATCCTCGCCGGCCTCGGGGTCGCGCGTCTCACGAACGCGGTCGCGTGGCTGCGCCGGCACGCCCGGGCGGTGAACCTCGCCGGCGGCACGCTCCTCGTTACGGTCGGCGTCCTGTTCCTCACGGATCAGCTCTTCCGCATCTCGATCTGGATGCAGAAGGCGTTCATCGCGGCGAACCTCGACTTCTGGAGCTTCTAGGCGCCGCTCGGGTCGGCTCCCCCTCGAGCCTCTTGCATCCAGGCACGCATGGCGTGCTCCCTCGCCGAAGGTCGGGCGGGCGGGGGGGCGCCGCGCTGTGCCCGGCGCACAAGCCCTCGCCGCTGCCTTTGTGTCTCGACGGGGCCGCGAAAGTGCTGGTCGGAGCGGCTTTGGAGTTTGTGATTCCACTCACAAGCCGTAGGATGAGGTCGATGCCCAATCGACCCATCCCCGAGGCGACCGTCGCTCGCCTGCCCGTCTACCTGCGAGCGCTGCTCGAGCTGGCGGAGGCGCGCGGGATGCTCACGGTGTCGTCCGAGCAGCTCGCTCAGATGGCCGGGGTCAATGCGGCGAAGGTGCGCAAGGACCTCTCCTACCTCGGCTCGTACGGCACGCGCGGCGTCGGCTACGACATCGAGTACCTCCTCTACCAGATCACGCGGGAGCTGGGGCTCACGCAGGACTGGCCTGCCGCTCTGGTGGGCATCGGCAACCTCGGGCGGGCACTTGCCTCCTACAAGGGCTTCTCGGAGAGGGGCTTTCGCATCGCGGCGCTGTTCGACATCTCCGAGCAGGTCGTCGGCACGGAGGAGGGCGGGCTCGTCGTGCGTCACCTCGACGAGCTCAAGGAGGCGGTTGCCGAGGACGGCATCTGCATCGGGATCATCACGACACCGCCGCTCGCGGCTCAGGAGGTCGCAGAGCGCTTCGTGGACGCCGGGGTGAAGTCGATCCTCAACTTCGCTCCCGCCGTGGTCAACGTGCCGCCGGATGTCTCGATCCGCAAGGTCGACCTCTCGATCGAGTTGCAGATCCTGTCCTTCTATCAGCAGCGCACGCAGGCGATCTCGACCGCGCGCGAGGCGAACCGTCGCCTCGAGACCCGAGGTCGGTGAAGCAGATGTCGCTCGTTCTCGTCGGAGTCAACCACAGGACCTCGCCCGTGGGCCTGCTCGAGCGCCTGGCGATATCCGAGGACATGCTGCCCAAGGCGTTGCATCACCTTCTGACCTATGAGCACGTCCTCGAGGGAGCGGTGCTCTCGACGTGCAACCGCGTCGACGTCTGCGCGGTCGTGTCGCGCTTCCACGGAGGCGCACAGGACCTGCGCAACTTCCTCGCCGAGTTCTGCCACGTAGCTCCCGAGGAGTTCAGCGATCATCTCTACACGCTTTACGACGATGGAGCGGCGCGCCACCTCTTCCGTGTCGCGGCGGGCGTGGACTCGATGGTCGTCGGCGAGTCCGAGATCCTCGGCCAGGTCCGGCGTGCCTTTCAGGTCGCCGTCGAGGAGGGCGCGGCCCGGCGCGTGCTCGGGCGGGCGTTCCGCCAAGCGCTGTCGGTCGGCAAGCGCGCCCGGACCGAGACGGCGATCGGCCGCAATCCCGTGTCCTTCTCGAGCGCGGCCGTGACGCTGGCGCGCCGCGGGTTCGCCGGCGAGTCCCTCGCCGCCAAGCGCGTGCTCATCGTCGGCGCCGGAAAGATGGGCAGCCTGACGCTTCAGGCACTGGCCGCGGCGGGCGTGAACGACGTGACGCTGATAAGCCGCTCGGAGTCCGCCGCGCGCATCGTCGCCGACGTCGAGGGCGCGCGCACACGCCCGCTCGGCGAGCTGGGCGATGCGCTGGCCCTCGCCGACATCGTCATCAGCTCGACGACCTCCCCGGAGGTCGTGCTCGATCGTCGCTTGGTGCACGACGCGCTCAAGCGCCGCGGCCACGACGCACCCCTGTTCATCGCGGACATCGCGGTGCCGCGCGACGTCGAGGCGTCGGTGGACGAGCTTCCGGGAGTGATCCTGAGAGACATAGACGACCTCCGCAGCGTCGTCGAGGCGAACATCGGAGGGCGTGTCGAGGAGGTCTCCAAGGTCGAGGAGATCGTCGCGGAGGAGCTCGAGCGCTTCAAGGCGTGGGAGCTCGCCGACGAGCTCGCGCCCACGATCGGCGCGCTCGTCGCGCGTGCCGACGACATCCGGCGCGCCGAGATGCTCCGAGCCGAGACGAGGCTCGGCGCGCTGACGCCCGAGCAGTTGTCGACCGTGGATCACCTCACCCGTCGGATCGTCGCCAAGCTGTTGCACACGCCCATCCGCAATGCGCGCGAGCTCGCGGGGTCCAAGCAGGGTTACCTCTATCTCCAGGCGGTGCGCGAGCTCTTCGAGCTCGACGATGAGCCTCGTCCCTGACTCGCTGATCATCGCGAGCCGCGCCTCGCGCCTCGCACGGGCACAGGCCGAGATCGTGGCGGCCGCGCTGCGCGCCGCCCACCCGTCGCTCGAGGTGACGTTCCGGACCGCCGCCACTTCGGGCGACCGCGATGTGCGCTCCTTCCGCGCGATCGGAGGTAAGGGTCTGTTCACCACGGAGGTCGAGCGAGAGGTGCTCGAGCTGCGCGCAGACGTCGCGGTCCATTCGGCCAAAGACCTCACCGCCGAGCTCGCTCCCGGCTGTTCGATCTTGTGCGTCCCCGTGCGCGCCGCGGCCGGAGACGTCGTCCTGGGCGGGCGCGGCGCGAGTGGCGAGGAGCGGCTCGCGTCTCTTGCCGCGGGCGCCGCGGTCGGGACGTCGAGCATGCGCCGCAGGGCGCTCGTCGCCGAGGCGCGTCCGGACCTCGAGGTGGTGGAGTTGCGGGGCAACCTCGACACGCGCCTCGACAAAGTGGCGCGCAGGGAGGTCTCGGCGGCAGTCCTCGCGGCCGCCGGGCTGGAGCGCCTCGGCCACGACGATCTCGTGGCGACGGGATCGCTCGACGCCTCGTGGTGGGTCCCGGCGCCGGGCCAGGGCGCCCTTGCGGTCGAGGCGCTCGCGGAGCGCGCCGATCTCGCGGCCCTGCTGGCGCCGGCCGGCGACGCCGACGCGGCCGCGGAGCTGACCTGCGAGCGGGCGTTCGCGGCGCGCCTCGAGGGCGGCTGCTCGGTGCCGCTCGGATGTCTCGCTCGGGCGCATGACGGGAGACTCGTCGCGAGCGGTTTCCTCGGCGCGCCGGGCGGCGGCGCGGCCCTGCGCGACCGGGTCTCCGGACCCGTTGGAGCGGCGGCCGAGCTCGGCGTGGAGCTCGCCGAGGTCATCCTGGCCGCGGGCGGCGACGACGTCCTGGCCGTGCTCGAGGACGCCCCCGCCGTCGCGCCGAGCCCGCCGTGAGCCGGCCGCCGACGGGCGCTCCCGGCGTCGTCACTTGCGCCGCCGCGCCGAGCCCGCCGTGAGCCGGCCGCTGACGGGCGTGCGCGTCGTCGTCACCCGTGCCGCCCACCAGGCGTCGTCTCTCGCCGGCGCGCTCGAGGAGCTCGGCGCCGAGGTGATCTACCTGCCCGTGATCTCCATCGCGCCCCCGTCGGCGCCGGCCGAGCTCGATGCGGGGCTGCGCCGTCTCGACGGGGGGACGTACGCATGGGTCCTCTTCACGAGCGCCAATGGCGTCGCGCGCGTCTTCGAGCGACTCGACGCCCTGGCGCTCGGCGTCGGCGCCCGGATCGGCGCGGTCGGCGGCGCGACCAAGGGCGCTCTCGAGCGGCGCGGGGTGACGCCGGAGCTGGTCCCCGACGCGTTCACCGCCGCTGCGCTGGCCGCCGCCCTCGGCCGGGGCTCGGGCAGGGTCTTGCTCCCGCGCGTCGAGGGCGCGCCTTCCGCGCTGCCGGACTCGCTGCGCGCGAGCGGCTGGAGCCCCGAAGAGCTGGCCGCCTACCGCAACGTTCCGGCGCCTTGGTCTCCCGAGCTCGAGACCGTGCGCGGCATGCGCTTCGACGCGGTCACGTTCTTGAGCGGGTCGGCGGCGCGCGGCTTCGTGACGCTCGTCGCCCCTCCCGAGGCCCTCGAGCTGGCGCCGGGACAGGCGGCGCGCCGGGTCGTCGCGTGCATCGGGCCGGAGACCGCGGCGACCGCGCGCGCCGCGGGGCTCAGGGTCGATGTCGTCGCGACCGAGCACTCGGCGCGCGGCCTCGCGCTGGCGCTCGCGGCGGCCCTGCATCCGGCCTCGTCGCCGTCCGATGGCAACATGGGCGCATGAGCTCTTTTCCCTCCTACCGGTCGCGCCGGCTCCGAGCGACCCCTGCCTTGAGGCGGGCGTTCGCCGAGACGTCGCTCGCCCCCTCGAACCTGGTTGCGCCGCTGTTCGTGAAGGAGGGCATCGCCGAGCCGGCCGCGATCGGGTCGATGCCGGGACAGCGCCAGCACACCGTCGAGTCGCTCATCAAGGAGGCGCGCGAGATCGCCGAGCGTGGGGTCGCCGGCTTCCTCGTGTTCGGGGTCCCTCAGCGCAAGGACGCCGGCGGCAGCGAGGCCTACAACGATCGGGGCATCGCGCAGCGGGCTCTCACCGCGCTCAGGGACGAGCTCGGAGACGAGGTGATCGTGATCGCCGATACCTGTCTGTGCGAGTACACCGAGCACGGCCATTGCGGGATCCTCAGCGGCGAACGCGTGGATAACGACATCACGATCGAGGTCTACGGCGACATCGCCGTCTCGCAGGCGGCCGCCGGAGCCGACCTTGTCGCTCCGTCGGGGATGATGGACGGACAGGTCGCGCGCATCCGCAGCGCGCTGGACGACGCCGGCCGGCACGACACGGCGATCCTGGCGTACGCCGCCAAGTACGCATCGAGCTTCTACGGGCCGTTTCGCGCCGCCGCCGAGGGCGCGCCGCGCTTCGGCGATCGGCGGCCGTACCAACAGGACCCTGCGAACGTGCGAGAGGGAGTGCGCGAGGCACAGCTCGACGTCGCGGAGGGCGCCGACGCGGTCATGGTCAAGCCGGCACTCGCGTATCTCGATGTCTTGCGCGCGGTGAAGGACACGCTCGGATACCCGACGGCTGCGTACAACGTCTCCGGCGAGTACTCGATGTTGATGGCGGCGGCCGAGAGGGGCTGGATCGACGAACGCGGGGCGGTCCTCGAGTCGCTCATGGCCATGCGGCGCGCCGGAGCGGACCTCGTGATCACCTATCACGCCAAGAAGGCCGCCGAGTGGCTGGCATGAACCGAGCAACGTCCGACAAGCTGCTGGAGGACGCGCGCTCACTGATGCCCGGCGGTGTCAACTCGCCCGTGCGCGCGTTCGATGCGGTCGGGTCCCAGCCGTTCTTCGTGGCATCGGCCTCCGGCAGCAAGCTGACCGACGTCGACGGCAACAGATACGTGGACTATGTCCAGAGCTGGGGTGCGTTGCTGTTCGGCCACGCGCCTCCAGAGGTCGTGCAAGCAGTGACCGAAGCAGTGCGCCGCGGCACCTCGTTCGGCACGCCGAGCGAGCTCGAGGTCGAGCTCGCGCGTCTCGTCGTTGCGATGGTGCCGAAGGTCGAGCGGGTCCGCTTCGTCTCGTCGGGAACGGAGGCGGCCATGACGGCCGTGCGACTCGCCCGCGGCGCGACCGGCAGAACCAAGGTGCTCAAGTTCGCGGGCTGTTACCACGGCCATCTCGACGCGTTGCTCGTGGAGGCCGGCTCGGGCGTCGCGACGCTCGGCGTACCCGGCACCCCGGGAGTCACGGAGGGCGCGACCGCCGACACCGTGGTGGCCCCGTACAACGACCTCGCCGCGGCCGCCGGCGCACTGGACCCGTTCGCCGACGACGTCGCGGCGATCCTCGTCGAGCCGGTCGCGGCGAACATGGGGCTGGTCGTTCCCAGGGACGGCTTCCTCGAGGGGCTGCGCGCGCTGGCGGACGACGTCGGTGCGCTGCTCGTGTTCGATGAGGTCATCACGGGCTTCCGGGTCGCCTCCGGGGGCGCGCAGGAGCGCTTCGGCGGGCGTCCCGACCTCGTGCTGCTCGGCAAAGTCATCGGCGGGGGGCTTCCCGTTGGAGCCGTGGCCGGGCCGGCGGCGATCATGGATCAGCTCGCCCCGGACGGTCCCGTGTATCAAGCGGGAACGCTGTCGGGCAATCCCGTCGCCATGGCCGCGGGGATCGCGACGCTGTCGCTGATCCGATCGCAGCCGGACCTGCACGACCGCCTCCAGGAGCGAGGCCGCGCTCTCGTGCGCGGCCTCGTCGGGGCCGCCGACGAGGCGCGCGTCGAGCTCTACGCCGCCTCGGTCGGCGCGCTCGCGGGCTTCTTCTTCACGGGCGACGAGGTGCAGGACTACGCCGGCGCCCAAGCGACCGACGGCGAAAGGTACGCGCGCTTCTGGCGCGGGATGCTCGAGCGAGGCATCTACCTTCCGCCCTCGAGATTCGAGGCGCTGTTTCTCTCGACCGCGCACACGCAAGCCGACCTCGAGCAGACGCTCGACGCGGCCACGGAAGCGATGCGGGAGCTATAGCGGCCCACCATGGGCGCGTGTGGACGGCGGCCCACCGGTCTCGGTGCGCTTCGAAAGTGCGACCGAGCTCGCAGAGATGTAGCCCTGGGGTTGTGATCGGGGCCACTCCGGCAGGCGGTCCAGCGTCTACGATCGACCCATGAGCGCGGGCGAGATCGTGATCACCGCCTTCATCGGCTTCGTGTCGGCGGGCCTCGGGTCGCTCATTTGGTCTCGGCTGGGACGTCTCGAAGACGAGATGAGCAAGTTGGGACGGGAGCTGCGCGTCGAGATCCGTGGTTGTGCGTCGAAAGAAGACCTGGAGATCGTGCGCGTCGAGATCCGTGGTTGTGCGTCGAAGGAAGACCTGGAGACCTTCCGCTCCGAGACGCGTTCGGAGACGAGGGGGGTGCGCTCCGACATCGCCGCGCTGCGCTCGGACCTGACCCAGGTGGCGCCGGCCGTAGGTGCGCACCCCCGAGCGTCGGAAGGTTAGGGCCCCCGCCGGATCCGATAGCATCCCAGTCCGGCAGACTATCCGCCGAGCAGTCGCGCAAAGGCGCGCACGGTCTCCCTTGCCGACGCGCGCTGCGCGGGGAGGTGCCTGCGGGCTTCTTCCAGGAGCCCTTCCTTCGTCACACCCCAGTCGTCGCGCAGAGC
Source organism: Actinomycetota bacterium (assembly GCA_046262355.1). Classification (GTDB taxonomy): domain Bacteria; phylum Actinomycetota; class CADDZG01; order CADDZG01; family WHSQ01; genus DATADD01. Next base: position 13,887 of record JBHEMX010000023.1, read on the forward strand.
CTTGGGGTCGCTCTCGTCGCACCAGTCGGCGATCACGCCCTCGTCGACCTCGAAGTGGAACTGGACGCCATAGGCCTTGCCCGCTCGGAACGCCTGGTTGGCGATATCGGTGCTCGAGAACAGAAGCGTTGCGTCGTCGGGCAGCTCGATCGCGTCCTCGTGCCATTGGAAGACCTTGATGCCGTGGGCGAACGACGCCACCACGGGGTCGGCGCGCGCCGCCGGGGTCGGCGCGATGTCTCGGAAGCCCACCTCCTTGACCGTGGCCGGCCGCACCTGGGCCCCGAGAGCGCGCGCCAGCGTCTGCGCGCCGAGGCAGATGCCGAGCACCGGCATATCGGCGTCCACGGCCTCCTCCACCAGGTGCCGGACCTGCTCGAGCCACGGATAGTCACCGTACTGATCGGTGTTCATCTCGCCGCCGAGCACCACCAGCCCGGAGAACGCTCTTGGATCCGGCCACTCGTCGGCGCACCACGCGTCGAGGTATCGGTAAGCGACCCCCTCGGCGCGCAGCGCGTCGGCGGTAACGCCCAGATGCGCGCTGGCTTGATGACGCACGGCGAGGAGCGGCTTCATGTCACGACTCTATCCACCCGTTGAGTTGGCGGCGGGTCGCGCACAGCGCACCCCCACCTCCCATCCGAGCCTCTAAGTGCGCTCGAAGTAGCGGATCAGCTCCCAGTCGGTGATCACGTTGTTGTCGAAGATGAACTGTTCCTGCTTGGCCGTGTTGAGCAGGTGCTTGAACACGAACTCGCCGAACGCCTCGCGCGCGAGCTCGCTTGCCTCGAAGGCGTCGATGGCCTCGTGCAGCGAAGTGGGTACTCGCTCGAGGGTTTCGTCCTTATAGGCGTTGCCGTGGAAGATCGGCGGGGGCTCGATCTTGTTCTCGATTCCGTGCAACCCCCCCGCGATCGTCGCGGCGAACGCGAGATAGGGATTGCAGTCGGCGCCGGGGATCCGGGATTCGACGCGGAACGACTTGTGCTCGCCGACGAGACGGAACCCACACGTTCGGTTGTCCTTGCCGACCGCGATCGCGGTCGGAGCCCACGATGCCGCCTGATAACGCTTGTACGAGTTGACGTAGGGGGCGAACATCCACGACATCTCTCGCGCCGTGCCCATGAGGCCGCCGAGGTAATGCCTGAACGTCTCGGACATGTGGTCGGGATCGGAATCGTCCCACATCAGGGACTCGGTCCCATTCTCGCTCCATACGCTCGAGTGCACGTGACACGACGACCCGGCCTCGGCCATCGTCCACTTCGCCATGAACGTCAGCGAGACGTCGTTGAGAGCCGCGATCTCCTTGGCTCCGTTCTTGTAGATCGCGTGCCGGTCCGACATCTCGAGCACGTCGGCGTAGCGCAGGTTGATCTCGTGCTGGCCCTTGCCGAACTCTCCCTTGGAGAACTCTATGGGCACGCCGGCCCCGTCCATGCCGTTGCGGATCTGCCGGATGATCCACTCGTCCTTCGTGGTCTGAAGGATGTGATAGTCCTGGATGAACTCCGAGTGCGGCGTCATCCCGCGGTAGTCGCGCCGGCGGGCATCGTCGAAGCCGTCCTTGAAGAGATAGAACTCGACCTCGGAGCCACCCATCACCGTCAAGCCTTTGGCCTTGGCGCGCTCCATCTGCGCCTTGAGGATCTGGCGCGGTGACACGGGCACCGGTTCGTCTTCGTGCTCGGCGTAGAGGTCGCAGATCACGAGCGCGGTCTTCTCGAGCCACGGGATGACGCGCAGCGTGCTGAGATCGGGCACCATCCTGAAGTCGCCGTATCCCGTGTCCCAGTTGGCATACTCGTAGCCCGGCAGGGGCTCCATGTCCATGTCGACGGTCACGAGATAGAGGCACGCGTGCAATCCCTCCGTTCCCAAGATGTCGTCGAGGAAGTAATGGCCCGTGACCCTCTTGCCCATGAACCGGCCCTGAAGGTCGACGAAGACGCACACAACGGTGTCGATGTCCCCGTCGTGGATCATCCCCTCGAGGGCCTGAATGTCGACGTTGGCAGACATGTCTTCCCCACCCCCGCTTCCGTCGCCGGACGCCGCTCGCCGGCGAGACGCAGAACTGAGCCGGGAGCATAAACGCTTCGGTTGGCGCGCCCGGCGGGGCGGCCGCGGCTCCCGCTCGTGGTCCTCCCGTTCCCCCTTGACACCCGCGAATCTCTTACCTAGCGTCCCAGGCAGGGCGAGCACGATCGCTGGGCCCCTTCCCTCCGGGAAGGGCGACGTGGCCCGAAGGGGGGGACCGAGTGGCCGACCGGAACCAGGACCCCGCGCGACGGCGGAGGTCCATCACTTATCGCGAGGCGGGAGAGGGCTACTTCGAGAAGCGCCAGCTCAAGCGCGTCGCGGGCGTTCTATCGCTGTGGGCGTTGGGGGTCGGAGCGGTCATCTCGGGGGACTTCTTCGGGTGGAACTTCGGCCTCGATGCGGGCGGCTTCGGCGGCCTGCTCGTGGCCACGATCGTCATCACGGTGATGTACATCGGGCTCTGCTACAGCATCGCCGAGATGTCGCCCGCGCTGCCGCACACAGGCGGCGCCTACTCGTTCGGCCGCTCGGCGATGGGGCCGTGGGGAGGCTTCATAACCGGTCTCGGCGAGAACATGGAGTACATCCTGACGCCCGCCGTGATCGTCGTCGGCATCGGCGGCTACATGGACGCGATCACAGAGGACCTCATCGGGTTCAACCTTCCTCTGCCGCTGTGGTGGGCGATCTTCTACGCGATCTTCGTCGGACTCAACATCATGGGTGCCGAGGCGAGCTTCAAGTTCACGGTTGCCATCACTTTCATCGCGCTGGGGATCCTGGTCGTCTTCTGGATAGGCGCCGTACCTCATTTCGACATAGACCAGGCGCTCAACATCGCGCCCGAGGGCGGCAACTCCCGGTGGTTCCCCTTCGGGCTCGGAGGGATCTTGCCGGCCTTGCCCTTCGCCATCTGGTTCTACCTTGCGATCGAAGAGTTGCCGCTCGCCGCGGAGGAGTCGCACGACCCCAAGCGCGACATGCCCAAGGGCATCATGCTCGGGCTGCTCACGCTGACGGTCGCCGCGTTCCTCACGCTGTTCCTCAACTCGGGGATCGCGCCGGGGGCGAGCGAGGTGGGCGTCTCCCTGGAGCCGCTGTTCCTCGGCTTCCAGACAATCTTCGGCGACGTCGGCGGTTCGATACTGTCGTTGATCGCGGTCGCCGGCCTCGTCGCGAGCTTCCACACGATCATCTACGCCTACGGTCGCAACATCTTCTCGCTGTCGCGCGCCGGATACTTCCCGCACTGGCTCTCGCCGACGCATGGGGAGCGGAAGACCCCTCATGTAGCGCTCATCGTGGGAGCCCTGATCGGCTACGCGGCGGCTTACATCATCTACGAGTTCGGCAGCTCGACGGTCGGGGCGGCGCTGCTCTACATGGCGGTCTTCGGCGCCGTCGTTTCGTACTTCATGCAGATGGTGTCGTTCATCATCCTGCGCCGTCAGCTTCCCGACGTCGAGCGCCCCTACGTGAGCCCCGTCGGCGTCGCCGGCGCGTCGGTGGCCGCCGTCATCGCGGCGGTCTCCATGATCTCGCTGTTCGGCAACTCGGACTACCGGCCGGGTGTCCTCGGGACGTTCATCTGGTTCGCGGCCGGGCTGCTCTACTTCGCGCTGCAGGGACGCCACCAGCTCGTGTTCTCGCCCGAGGAGGAGTTCGCGGTGAGCAAGGGCCTGCGCGGGCACCCCGAGCTCGGCGACTACGGCGGCGAGGGCGTCCAGCAGCCGGACTCCGCGCGTCCCATCCAGACATAGGAGACGCGGGCTCATCTCCCCCGGGGAGGGCAGCGATCGTCTCGACGATCGCGAGACATACACGCTTGACGAGCGGGGAAGCGGGGCATGACTTAGGTCGTGCGCTCGAACGTCGACCTCCCGCCTCCCCGGACAGCTGCAGCCGCGGGAGGCGACCGTGGCTGGGCCGAGCTCGCGCGCGGTCTCGCGCGCGGCTTCGCACGGCGCTTGCACGAGCAGCTCGCGCGCGCCGGGATCGAGGACCGGAGCCTGCCGGAGCGCTCGCGCGTCACGGTTCTGGTCCGTCGTGCGGTGTTGGAGGAGGCGCGCTTCGTGCTCGCCGTCGTGTCGTATCAAGGGCGCGCTGCCGTGAGTGCTCCGCGCGCGGAGATCGGGCCCTCGAGGTGGGTGCCGGCGATCCGCGCCGCCGCAGCGCTCGCCGTCGTCCTGATCGCGTTCTTGTTGCTCAGCTCGCCGTGGGGCCCGCGCCATGACCTCAGTTGCCCGGGCCGAGACGACTCCTACGTGCGCGCCATCCGCGGCGGCTGCCTGCAGGTCCACGTCGGTGCGATCGCCGCGCTCGGAGCGGAGGGGCGCCTCCCGCGCTGAGCTCTGGGTGGCGGGGCGAGCCTCCCCCCGTCGGCTCGCCCCGCCGGATGGAGGCAAGGCTCGCTCAATATGGTTGTATCGCTAGACGCTGTCAAGACCGTTGACGCGGGGAGGTGGATCAAGTGGCCACGCCGGTGATCGGCATCACGTGCTACGTCGAGGAGGCGAGCTGGACGGTGTGGCGGGGGCCCGCCGCCCTCATCCCGCTTACGTACGTGCGAGCCGTGGAGGCGGCGGGAGGACGGCCGGTCCTCGTGCCGCCGAGCCCCGTCGCCGTCGACGAGACGCTCGCTGCGCTCGACGGCATCATCTTCTCCGGAGGCGCCGACCTCGATCCGCAGCTCTACGGGGCCGAGCGCCACCGCGAGACGACCGGCATGCGCCCCGACCGGGATCGCTCGGAGCTGCCGCTGCTCGAGGCCGCGCTCGAGCGTGACGTCCCCGTGCTCGCCATCTGCCGCGGGATGCAGCTGCTCAACGTGGCCAAGGGAGGCGAGCTGCGACAGCATCTCGACGACGGGCGCGACGGTGTCGTCCACAGACGGTCTCCCGGAGTGTTCGCGCGCCACGAGGTGAGCATCGCCGCCGACAGCAGCCTTGCGGGCCTCCTCGGCGATCGCCCGATGGTGCTGTCGCACCACCATCAGGCGCCCGACCGTCTCGGGCGCGGGCTCGAGGCGGTGGCATGGGCGGAGGACGACACGATCGAAGGCATAGAGGATCCGTCGCGCGCCTTCGCCGTCGGCATCCTGTGGCATCCCGAAGAGGGCGAGGATCGCGCCTTGTTCGAAGCACTCGTGAAGCGAGCGAGCAGGGTGAAGGAGCATCGATGAGCACGGTCATCAATCCCGCGACCGAGGAGACGATCGAAGAGCTTGCGCCGGCGCGCCCCGAAGACGTCGACAGGGCGGTCGAGGCGGCGCGCCGGGCATGGCCGGCGTGGCGCGATGTGGCGCCGGCGGACAGGGCGCGCCTGCTGCGACGGGTTGCGGATGCCGTCGAGAGCCACGCAGAGGAGCTCGCGCGCCTCGAGACGAGGAACGTCGGGAAGCCGATCGGCGACTCGCGCGCAGAGGCCGGCATGGTCGCCGAGGTCTTCCACTACTACGCGGGCGCGATCGACAAGCATCACGGAGCGACGATCCCGGTCGCCGGCGGGGTCGACTGCACCTTCAGGGAGCCGCTGGGGGTCGTCGGCCTCATCACGCCGTGGAACTTCCCCATGAACATCGCGAGCTGGAAGCTTGCCCCCGCGCTCGCGTGCGGGAACACGGTCGTGCTCAAACCCGCCGAGATCACTCCCCTGACCTCGCTTCGCCTCGCCGAGATCGCCGCCGAGGCCGGCGTCCCCGACGGCGTCGTCAACGTGGTGGTAGGCCCGGGCAGCACGGTGGGGCAGCGGCTGGTCGAGCACCGGGACGTGAGGAAGATCGCGTTCACCGGATCGACCGAGGTCGGTCGCAAGGTCATGCAGGGCGCCTCCGAGACGATCAAACGCGTCACGCTCGAGCTCGGGGGCAAGTCGGCCAATCTCGTGTTCGCGGACGCCGATCTGGAGGCGGCTGCGCGCGCGGCGCCCCCTGCCGTGTTCGGCAACGCGGGTCAGGACTGCTGCGCCCGGAGCCGCATCCTCGTCGAAGGTTCGGTCCTCGACCGCTTCATGGACCTGCTCATAGCGGCTACCGCCGAGCTGCGGGTGGGCGATCCCGAGGAGGACGACACCGAGATGGGCCCGCTCGTCTCGGCAGAGCAGCGCGACAAGGTCGCCTCCTACGTCGACGACAACGTCGCCTTCACCGGCGAGGCGCCGCAGGGCAGAGGGTTCTGGTATCCGCCGACGCTGCTGGCGCCTGTATCCAACGACGACCGAGCTGCGCGCGATGAGATCTTCGGACCGGTCGCATGCGTGATCCCGTTCGAGGACGAGGCGGATGCGATCCGGATCGCGAACGACACCCCCTATGGCCTCTCGGGCTCGATCTGGACGCGCCACGGCGGGCGCGCCCTGAGGGTCGCGCGCGCGATCGAGAGCGGTGTGCTGTCGATCAACTCGAACACCTCGGTGCGCCCCGCAACTCCCTTCGGTGGCTTCAAGCAGTCCGGCTTCGGACGAGAGCTGGGGATGCCTGCCCTCGATGGGTACTCCGAGGTCAAGAACGTCTTCATCTCGACGGAGGTGTGATGGGTCGCCTCGACGGCAAGGCATGCGTAATAACGGGCTCGGCGGGCGGCATGGGCCGGGCTGCTGCGCTGCTGTTCGCTCGGGAGGGGGCGCGCATCTGCGTCGCCGATGTCAACGAAGAGGCAGGCTCGGAGACCGCGTCGGACTGTGGCGACGCGTTCTTCTTCCATGTCGACGTGACCGACGCATCCAGCGTCGAGGAGATGTACGCGGCAACGGCGGAGCGCTTCGGCGCCGTAGACGTCCTCTACAACAACGCGGGGATCATGCCGGCGGACGACTCTTCCATCCTCGACACCGATGTGGATGCCTGGCAGCGCGTGCAGGACGTCAACACCAAGGGCGTCTATCTGTGCTGCAAGTACGGCATCCCCCATCTGCTCGGCAACCCCAACGGCGGCTCGGTCGTCAACGTCTCATCCTTCGTCGCACTGATGGGGGCGGCGACGTCGCAGATCTCCTACACGGCCTCGAAGGGCGCGGTCCTGGCGATGAGTCGCGAGCTCGCGGTCGAGTTCGCCCGGCGGGGGGTGCGGGTGAACGCACTGTGCCCCGGTCCGGTCGAGACGCCGCTGTTGATGCGGCTCTTCGCGGCCACGCCGGGAGCGCTGGAACGCCGCCTCGCCCATCTCCCGATGGGGCGCTTCGCTCAGGCGGAAGAGATCGCCCATGCCGCCCTGTTCCTTGCGAGCGACGAATCGTCCTACGTCAACGGCGCCACGTTCCTGGTCGACGGCGGGCTCACCGCGGCGTACGTGACCCCGGAGCTAGAGCCGGGTTAGTCCTCGCGGCCGAGGACGAGCCACAGGATGCCGAGTATCGCGAGCAGCATGCCGGTCAGCGCGATGAAGGCGAGCCCGCCCTCCTCGCCCGCATTGATCCCGCCGGTGCACGATGTCGCGGCGAGCGTCAACCCGGTTGCAGCAAGGACCCTCACCCGTTCGATCGGAGCGCGCATCGTTCGCTCCTATACCGTTGCCTGGGCGGATTCTCGGGCCTTGCGCTCGGAGGCGCTCAGTCCGAAGAGGTGAAGGACCAGCAGCACGAAGGTGCCTGCGGTGATCATGCGAGCCGGGCCCAGCGGGTTGCCGGGGTCGTAGCGCATCACGACGACCGTCGGCTCGCCCGGGAGGTCGTCGGTGGTGGGCTCGAGCGTGACCGCGCCGTAGAGGTCGCCGCCCTCCTCCAGGAGGCGGGTGACATCGCTGTTGGCGGTGGCGTCGCCGGCATCCTCGAAGGTGTCGACCTTTCCTTCGTCGATGGCGGTCTCGAGGACGTCGCCGGCGGACGACTCGAGCTCCGACGCCTGGGCGGCTTGCGCCTCGTCCTCGGTGTCGACGGCCAGCCACGGCCCTTCGGGATACTCCGACGTGGGCCCGAAGGCGAGCTGCGCGCCCTCCGCTCCGATGTCGACCGGGTCCCACTCGGGCAGCGTGCCGACGGGCCCGAGCGGGTTCACCGACCACACCACGCCCATGATGAGCAGGAACGCCAGCGTGATGGAGGCGGTGACGAAGTAGGCCAGGCGTCCGCCCATGACCATGGCCAGGAGAAAGAACACGCTGCCGCAGAAGACGATGATCGCCGCGACCGTCGCAACGATACCCTCGATGAAGACCGTGTCCATCAGGACGCCGCCATCACAGGTTTTGCTCGTAGGCCATGACCGACTGGATCTGCTTTTCCGTGAGCGGATAGGGGGGCGCGGGGATGCCCTGCGTCGGCGTCTCTCCGAACGCAGGCATGAACGCGAAGCGGCGCCCGTTGAGGATCGTTATGTAGTGCTGCTGCTCGCTGAGGTGACGCACATCACCCTTCCACAGGGACATGCCCTGATACCACGGCTCGGACTCCTTGCCCTGTCCCTCGGGTCCGTGGCACACCGCGCAGCGCGCCTCGAAGATCTCCTGCCCGCAGCTCCGGCGCTGAGACCCCTCCGGGTTCCGACAAGCGTCCGAGATGCCCTCGGGCGGCGCTTGGTTGCCCGGAAGCGTCCTCAACCAGGCGATCACATCGGTGATCATCTGCTCCGTCATCGGGCCCCCGAACTCGACGCCCCACGCGGGCATGTCGGTGCCGGGGCGGCCTCGCTCGATCGTGAACCGCACGACCTCCTCGTCCCAGCGAGTGAAGACGTTGTTGAGCGGCGGCGCCTTGTACTGAACCTGCTTCGTGGAACCCGGCGGCGTGAAGGGGAACTCGCCCCCGGTCGCAAGCTGCTCGGTCACCTCTTGCCCTTCTCCCTGAGCCGCGCCGTGGCACTGCGCGCATCCCATGCCGAGAGAGATCTCACGCTCGACGGCACGGAACGCCTGGGGGTCGGAGCCCTCGGGCAGCTCCGGCGGGATCGCAAAGATCAGACGACCCCGCTCGACCGACTCCTCGGAGAAGCGCTCGACGAAGTGGCTCTGGCGCTGGAACTCGCCGAGCCAGTAGGCGGGGACGAAGATGGCGAGGGCGAGCACCGACAGGAGGCCCCAGATCTGGATGCGCTCGAGGCGCGGGCCCTCGAGGGCCTCATCGGGCTGCCCCGGACGCATCGCCTTGGGGATGCCCAGCAGCACGGCCGGCCGGCTCGGCCGGCCCGAGCGCGCGAGATAGATGCCCCACAGCAGGATCGCGGGGATGATGACGACCGCGGCGATGAGGAGGACGTCTGTATCCACGCGTCCCTATACCGGAACGCAGTAGTCGCCGGTGGGTTGGGAGAACTTGCTCCACGTGTCGGTGCCGCGCGGCGGCCCGGTCTGCACCGCGCCGGTGTCGACGACGACCTTGCCGCCGCTGACCGCGATCGGGAAGCGGTCGAGGCCGCGCGGAGCGGGACCCCCGAAGTACTCGCCGCTCAAGCGGTACTTGGAGCCGTGACAGGGGCACTCGAACAGCATCGAGGTGTCGCAGTGCGGCACCGAGCAACCGAGGTGGACGCACTTGCGGTACAGCGCTTGCATCTTGATCTCCGCCGCGCCGGTGGCCGCATACACGGCCGCGTCTCCCGTGCCGTCGTAGTAGACGAGCCAGAAGCGTCCCTCGGGCACGAACAGGGGCTTGAAGTTCGCCTCGGGTCCGATCTGGGCGAGCAGCTCCTCGTAGTCGCCGGCGGCGATCTCAGTGCCGAACCCGCCGGTGAGCTTGGGCCACAGGAACGACAGCGTGGCCATGCCGAAGAAGCCCAGGAACGCCGAGAACGACGCGGTCCAGGCGCGGTTGAGGAACTGCCGCCGGGACACCGCCATCTGCTGCGGGGTGAGCGGCTTGAGCTGCTTGGCGGGCACCTTCTGGACGACCACGTCGGGTGCGCCGCTGCCCCCGGCGGGATGGGCTCCTTGCTGCGGCGAGGGGGCGGTCTCTGTGGCGGCCGAGCCCGAGCTCGTGGCCAGCGCAGCCTTGCGCTGACGCCGGATCGCCACGTTGGCCATGAACAGGGCCCATGCGGCGACGCTCACGGCGACGACGATGAGCGCGATCGTTGAAGGACTCACCGTGCTGCTCGCTGGGGTCTCGCGGCCGTGCGCCTCATAGCTCGAAGAAGATCCCGCCCTGCCACGGGAAGACGAAGTTGAAGCCCGGCCCGCGGAAGAACGTTCCGACGATCACCAGCACCGAGAAGGTGAGGAAGAAGAAGCTGAACAGCACGATCGCAAGCTTGCGGTCGTCGGGTCGCGTGGAGGGGTTGCGATCGATGAACGGCCATGCGAACAAGGCGATGATGATCACCGTCGGGATCGTGACGCCGGCGACCTGGGGATGGAAGTAGCGCAGCAGCTCCTGCAGGCCGAGGAAGTACCACGGCGCCTTGGACGGGTTCGGCGTCTGGTTGAAGTTGGCGAGCTCGCGCAGCGGGGCGTCGACGGCCACCGAGAAGATCGTCAGCACCGCGGTGACCACGAGCAGGGACACGAACTCCGCCGCCATCAGGTGTGGCCACACGTTGACCCGATCCATCGGCTGTCGCTCCACCTTCTGGATCGCCTCCGGCTTGACGACCGCGAGGAGGCGCTGCACGCGCTCGGGGACCGCAGCGCCCCCGTTGCCGGCGGCGCGCTTCGCCGGCGCACCGGAGCCGGTCGCGGGAGCCGCCGGCGTCGCGCGCGCGCCTGAGCCGGTGGCCGGCTGGGCCTGGGCGGCAGGCTGAGCGGGGGCCTGGGCGGCGGGCTGAGCGGCCGCTCCCCTCTGAGTTATGCGATCGGGTGGGGGCGCGGTGGACGGATCGGGCGTCGACGGGTTCGCCGCACCGCGCGAGGCGCGCACGCGCGCCGCCTTGGCCCGCGCCTGCGCGACCGCGGGCGACGATCCCTTGGCCTGCTCTTCGGCCAGGACCTGCTCGTAGACTTCTTCGGGGGTCGGCATCGTTCGGCTCCTGACCCTAGATGGGCCCCGAGATCCCTCCGTCCTTGCGTACACGCCAGAAATGGATCGAGATGAAGATAACTATCACGAAGGGCAGGAGCCACACGTGCAACGCGTACCAGCGCAGCAGCGTCTCGGGACCGATGACGGGACCGCCGAGCAGGGCGAACTGCACCTGATCGCCGATCACGGGGGACTGCTTCATCATCTCGGTGCCGACGGTGACTGCCCACACCGCCAGTTGGTCCCAGGGGAGCAGGTAGCCGGTGAACGCAAGGAGCAGCGTGAGCAGCCACAGGATGACCCCGACGATCCAGTTGAACTCGCGCGGCGGCTTGTAGGCGCCCGTGTAGAACACGCGCGCCATGTGCAGCATCACGGAGATGACCATGAGGTGCGCCCCCCAGCGATGGAGGTTGCGCACGAGGAGCCCGAAGGACACCTGGGTGTGCAGGGCCTGCATGTCGGAGTAGACGAGCTCGACCGAGGGCCGGTAGAAGAACATCAGATAGATGCCGGTGATCGTCAGCAGGATGAACAGGAAGAACGAAAGCCCTCCGAGGCACAGCGTATAGGAGAGCTTGATGCCGTGGCGCTTCACCTTCACCGGATGGAGGTGGTAGAGCAGCGAGTTCATCACTACGTAGGCGCGGTTGCGCGGCGAGTCGGCGTAGCCCCTGCGGAAAATCGAGCCGGGCCGGAAGATCGAGCGCCACAACTGGCTGCTGTGGAGCTGGTCCATGCGCTCCGCGAGCTTCTCCTTCGGGTTCCAGCCTGCGGCCTTCGCCATCGTTCCCTTTCTCGAGCTCTTTGCTCTGCCTATGACGCCCGCTGCGAGCCGGCGACCGTGCCCAGCGCCCGCCCGCCGCGTTTCTTGCCACCCGAGACTTCGCTTTGGACCAGCGCGCCGGTCGGGCAGCGCTCGACGCAGAGGTTGCAGCGGGTGCATGCGTTGTCGTCGATCAAGAAGAGGATGTCGTCGTCGTCCATCTGGCGAGCGAGCTCGACGTTACCCGCGTCCTCGACCGCGTTGGGATTGACCATGAAGATGCAGTACCACGGGCAGATGTCGACGCACCCCTCGCAGAGGATGCACTGCTCGGGGATGAAGTCGATGAAACGTTTGGGCTTGACGGCGGTCTTCAGCCAGTCGCTGTCGACCAGCTCCATCTCGTAGTCGGCGCGAAAGATCGGCTTCTCGATGATCTCCATGGGCTTCGGCTCGGGCTGCTTCGGCATCTTTCCTACTTGCCCGGCATGTAGCCCTTGACGACGTCCTGCAGGCCCTTGGCCCCGGTGCGCTTGCGCTTGCGCTGCTGCCAGAAGTAGGCGCCCGCGAGCATCACCGTCAACGCCCCCATCTGCACTCCGTTGGCGACGATGTCGCGGATGATCCTGATCTGGATGGTGTTGAGGCCCTCGCTACTCACGCCGGGGATGTTCTTGCTGAACTCGATGAGCTCGGCGACGTACTGATCTGCCTTGTAGATGATCACCGATGGGACCTGTCCGAGCAGCATGATCGCGGCGACCCAGATGATGGTTCCGACGATGATGGCGCGCGTCCAGGACATCGGTTTGTCCGTGTGGGCGTAGATCCGATCCCGCGTCGCCATCTCTTGCTCTATCCCTCCGACTGCCTCTTCTACCGCCTCTTCTTCGGAGCCGCCATCATAGCAACGGCACCGGCGAACGAACGGTCACTTTGTGCGCTTGAGCAGGACATTCGCGCCCCCGGTCGTCTCGCCCGGCGGCGGTCACACGCCGCGGCGGAGATCCTCGAGGCGCCGCTCGAGCCTGCGCTGACGCGCTCCCAGCGACACCAAATAGCCCCCGATGCCGATCCACACGACGAGGAACGCGACGAACAGCCACCCGATGTCGTTCACGTGCCCGCGATCGCCTCGTCGCGGCGCACCGCGGAGATATGGATCTCGTCGAGGCCGTCGGCGAGCCGCCCGAGCCGCACCCTCAGCGCAAGCAGGCAGGCGAACAGCAGTGTGAAGGCGACCAGAGAGGTGAAGAAAGCAAGCAGCTCCGGCGCGCCGAGCCCGGAGCTTTGCGTCGGGTTGGCGATCGTGGGACCCTGAGGATGCAGCGTCCTCCACCAGTACACCGAGAAGTGGACGATCGGGACGTTGACGAAGCCGATGATGCCGACGACCGCAGCGATGCGCCCGGTCCTCGCCGGCTCCTCCGAGAGCCCGCGCAGGAGCAGATAGCCGATGTAGGTGAGCCACAGGACCAGTGTCGCCGTGAGCCGGGCATCCCACTGCCACCACGTTCCCCACACCGGGCGCGCCCAGATGGGTCCGGTGACGAGCACGAGGGTGCAGAACACGACGCCGATCTCGGCACCCGAATGAGCGAGCAGGTCCCAGCGGCGCGCCCCCGTCTTGAGGTAGGCGATCGAAGAGATGAAGACGATCGCGAAGGAGAGGTACGCGACCCACGCGGACGGCACGTGGAAGTAGAAGATCCGCTGGAGCTCGCCGCCCATGGCGGCGTCGGCGCGCCGCGCCACGAAGAAGACGAAGAACAGCGCCAGAGCGATCGTGACCCATGCCGCGACGGCAAGCCCCGTGAGCGCCTTCGGTTCGCTCGGCCGCTGAGATCTCATCGACCTTGAGCCTACTCGTCGCCTCGCGGTAGACGGCGAGGGCTCAGTCGATGACGAACTCGAACGTGAGCGCGCCGAGGACCGCGGCGACGATGTCGAACGCGACCAGGATCCCGAACCAGCCGCTCGCCGCCACACTGTCCAAACCTGCGCCCACGAAGAGATCGGAGGACAACTCGACGCCGGCGATGAAGATCGGCACGAGCGCGGGCAGGGCCAGGATCGGCAGGATCAGCTCGCGGCTGCGAGTCTGCGCGGCGACCGCGGCGAACAACGTCCCGACGGCGACGAAACCAACGTCCACGAGCACGACGACGAGCACCAGGATCACCCAGCGTGCCCCGAGACGAAGCGTGAAGAGCAGCGCGAAGAGCGGGATGACGAGGGCCTCGAGGACCACGATGCCTGCAAGGTTCGCGAGCGCCTTCGAGAGCCACAGCCCCGAGCGGTCCAGCGGCACGAGCAAGAGCGCGTCGAGGGCTCCCTCGTCGCGCTCGAGCTCGAAGGAGCGCGCGAACCCGATCAGCCCGGCGAACAGGATCGTGATCCAGAGGAACCCCGCGAGCACGTCGGCCGGCGCCACCGCTCCTCCGGGAAGGCGCGCGGAGGTGTCGAGACGCGTGGGATCGGAAAGCGTGAAGGCAAGCAGCAGCGTGACCGCGAGGCCGAAGACGAGCATCGGAAGTAACGTGTCGCGGCCGCGCCACTCGAGCTTGATGTCCTTGGCCGCCAGCAGCAGCGTCTTGGACAGGAACCCCTCCGGGGCCATCGACTAGTGCTCCTGCGCGGAAGTAACGTCAGCAACCAGGGCGGCACTGCGCGGTGAGGGCAAGGCGCGAGGAGTCGTGCGTACCCGCAGGGTACGTGCGCGACGAGCAACGCAGCCATCGCCGATGCAGGGCCGTTCTGGG
>JBHEMX010000024.1:0-59919 GCA_046262355.1 Actinomycetota bacterium
GCGATCGCGGTGCGCAGGCACGGGATGCGCGACAGCGGCGATTCGCCTAGTCCCCGCACTTGCCTCTGGAACCCTTCCGGTTCCCCGTCTCCGACTGCCGGATGTTGCCGTTAAGCTCGAGGACGTTGTCAGGATCGTAGCGATCCTTTCGTGTGGCCCAGGCGTCAACGACCCGACACTCTCGGCGCCATTAGCTTCTGGGGCCTTCTCAGCGGCCTAATACACGTCAGCCGCGTACGGCATGAAATCGGGGGGGGGCAGTTTTTCGATCCGCGGAACGAGGCGATACCAAGCTCTGTCTGGGCGCTTCCAACTTGAAGGGGTCGAGCCTAGGACCTGCCTCACCTCCGCCTTCCTGCACGGATCGAATACCCGAAGCGTGAGCGGCTCGCGTATCGTGGAAATTCGTGACAGTTGCCCAGTCGCACATAGCTGTCACCGGTCCTTCTCGGGGCCAGTACCACCTTTCTCATCGATAGACCTTCAGGCGAAGGCGACCGACCGCGCGCCGACGATCTCCTCGATCACCTTCGCCGCGCCCACGATCTTGGCTCCCTTGGGCACTTGCTCCTCGGTTATGCCGCGCGGCTTAGCGCATGACCCGCAGAGCCAGACCTCGCCTCCGTTCCCGACGAACTCCTCGAAGAGATCCGAGAGCTTGGGTAGGCCTGGGGACTCGACGCCGTTAGTACCGCCGACCGTGCCGAGCCACACGGCTTCGATCGTGCAGATCACGACCGCCTCCTGACCGACGGACGCCGCGATGTTCGCGGCGACGAACGGAAGCGTCGCGCGCTCCGGACTCTCCTTGCCATTGGTGCAGTTGAACATCAGCTTCTCGCTCATATCACACGCTCCACGGTTATCGACAGACTTCCATCTTCGTTCTCCTCTACTGACAGCACCTGCTGTCCCAACATGCGGGCGATCGGCGGCAGATCCTCCTTCGCAGCCGGATCGCGAGCCACGACGGTGAGCACGTCACCCACCGGGATAGCTCGGACGCGACGGCCGAATTCAGCCGACAATCCATCTGCGCATCCCATCGTTCCTGCATCGAATGTGTGCAGCAATCCGGACTCCTCCTCCGGCTCGGGCCGGAAGCCCGAGCAGACGAGATCGAGCGCGGCGATTCTCCCGTTCACGACATCGCAGTAGCCCTGCTGCTCGATGACGTGCCATCCCGAATCGGGCGCGAATGGATGCGGACAGAGCCGAAACCGGTAGCGGATCCGCACTCGATCCGCCATCCCGTCGGCGTTCGCTGCTTGGACCTCGAACTCCTCCGAGCGGCCGAACCACTGTGAGAGCTGGTCGGCGATCGGGGCTGCACCGGTCAGCTCGACCGGCCCGGGGGGAAGGAGAGCCCTGAACCGCCCCCCAGGAGCGAACGTCGCTTGGAGCGCGCCGAAATCCCTTCGGGTGAGCGCGTCGAGGAATCGCGTTCCCGGCGACGCTGCATCCCTCGTCGCGGGCCCCCCGCCTACTGCTTGAGCGACGACTTCAGACACCGAGTCTTGGCTGATGACCATGAATTCATCCCTCCTCTCTTCCGACGACCTTCGGGTCAGGGCGACCTAGATCTGAGGGTAGGAGGGCGTTCTTCCCAAAACCTTCCCGAGGCCGCGGCCAGTCTTGGGGACCCGTTTCGGCGGATAAAGGTCGATCAGGAACGCAGCGAGGAGAGGATCTGCTCGGCCTCTGCGGCGGCGGTTGCCCCGTCGGGAAGGGCGCCCCACGCCTGCAGCGTGGTAGCGAGCTCGAAGCGGTGACCAAGCGTGCGGAACGCGTTGCCGGCCTCCGCGAAATAACGAGCCGCCGAGGCGTCATCGCCCCGCCGCGCGTGTATCCGTCCCGTGACCGCGGCAGCGCGCGCGGCCCCGACCTGGTTGTGTCCCAGCTGCGCCAGCTCTGCGGCTTGGTACGCGCAAGCTTCGGCGGCGGATGCGTCATCGGTCTCGAGGTAGACCGCCGCCATGATGGGCAGCATCTCAATGGAGCAGATGGGGCACGGCGAGCTCTCGGCTTCAAGCCTCTCGGCTGACGCCATGATCTCGGTCGCAGCAGAAGTATCGCCTGCAGAAAGTCGGTTCCTCATCCCGGCCCCGTGGACCACCAGGAGCACATGGTCACGGATAGCGGCGTCGTGGGCGGCCTCCAGCGCGCGGAGAAACAGGTCCGATCCTTCGCCTCCGCCGACATCGGTTTCCAGACCGAGGAGACGCGCGAGGGTGAACGCGACCCCTGCCGGGGAGCCAAGGCCCTCGTGAAGCTCGAGTGATCTGGTGAGGTGATCGCGCCCGAGCTCGAAATCGCCGCGCGCCAAGCCGATGCTACCGAGCGCGTAATGGCACACGGCGAGGCACCGGAGGTTGCCCATAGTTGCCGCCTGCTCGGCCACGGCGTCGATGAATGCCTTCGCCCGTCGGTGGGGATCCTCCCCTCGGATGCGGTATTCCCACAGACACATGTGCGCATCGGTGGCAAGTACGAGGTCGGGCGACCAATCGGCCTCTCGGCGTAACTCGTAACGCAAGCCCTCCTCCCAGTTGCCCTGAGGAAGGTGCGCCAGCGCGAGCATCTCGCACGCTTGCGCGATCTCGCGGCGCGCGCCCTCTCGCTCGGCGATCTCAAGGGCGAGCTCTCCCAAACCCACGGCCTTCTCGAGCCGGTTCAGGTGCCAGTCGATCAGCGCCTCAACGATGAGGTTCCTCGCTTCTTCCAGCGTTCCGGGTCCCGTGGCCTCCTGGGCCATCCGGAGATGCTCGCCCGCGGTCGGGATGTCGGCCGCCATCACGGCCCCGAGCGCGATCTTTCGGTGTAGTCCGCGCCGGGCACCGTTACCCGACGAGCCCAGGTCGGTGAGAGCGTTCTTGTAGGAGTCGATGCTGGCTTGGAGACGACCGATGTTGCGATGGACGTCCCCGACGCGCTCGTGGAGCTCCGCGCGCCGCCGGAGCCCCGCCGATGTCGCGTCGTCGCCCAACAGCGAAAGGGCTTCCTCGAATCTCAGGACTGCGTCGTCGTGGTCGTAGACGGACTCCGCTCGGTCTCCGGCCGCCATGAGGTATCCGACTGCCGTTGGGATGTCTCCCGCCTCCCGGTAGTGATAAGCGAGAGCCTCTACGGGCTGGTCTCTCTCCGGGCCTATCGATTCGAGCGTACGAGCAACGCGACGATGAAGAAAGCGTCGTTGCGGCGAGGCGATCTGGCGGAGCACTCCCTCGCGGAGAAGGGGGTGGAGGAACCGGTACCCAAGGCCGGTCTCCTCCATCAGGCGACCATCGATCGCCTCGTCGACCATATCCAGGAGGGCATCGACGTCTTCCATGCGAGCGTCTTGCGTCCGAACGCATGCGTGCAGGATCTCGAGCGGAAGCACCTCCCCGATGACGGCGGCGAGGTCGAGAAGCGTGCGGCCGGCGTCCGAGAGCGTGCCGAGACGTTCCTGCAGCAGGGCGTGGAGGGAAGAAGGAACCGGTACCGGCTCCGCCCGCCCGACTCCGGTGGCGAGCTCCCATTCCCCGTGCCGTCGAACGAGCCGGTTGGCGGCCAGGAGTTGACGGACCAGCTCTGCGGTGAAGAGGGGGTTGCCGCCCCCCAACCCGAAAAGATCTTCGGCAGCGCGTACCTGAACCGGGCCGCCCCCGAGGGTCTGGGATACGAGCGCCTGATGCTCGGCGGGCACGAGTGGGCCGAGCATGATGCGCTCCGCCGCCGCCTCGGCAACCGCGTGGAGCCGCTGAGGCGAGCCGGGCTCGTCCGTGCGCCAGCATGCAATCGTCATGAGCGGGATCGATCCGATCCGTCCGGTCAGATATCTGAGCGCGCGGATGGTTCCCTGGTCGGCGGAGTGGAGGTCGTCGAGGACGACGACGAGAGGCGCCTTGTGCGCACGCTCGTCGAGGAAGCGCAGCACGCTCGCGAACAGTGCGTTACGCGACGCGAGACCATCCGCGCTTCCCACAGAGGGGCCAATGGCTACTTCCGGCATCACGACGCCGAGCTCGGCCGGGATGTGTTCCGCACCACTCGGGTCGGCTCGAAGCATGGTCCCCAGCGCGTCGATCAGGGGCGCGTACGGGATCCGTCCCTCGCGCGACCGGGCCCTGCCGTAGGCAACCCGGTTACCGCGCGCCCTGGCCAGCTGTAGCACCTCGTGTGCCAGACGGGTCTTTCCGATCCCCGCCGGACCTTCGATGGTCAGCGACGATCCGCTTCCTTGGGCAAGATCGTCCAGATGTCTACGGGCAGTTGCGACCTCCTGGTCGCGTCCCACCAGTGGACCGACAAGCCCGGGAGCGACGGCGACGGTTTCCCCCCGTGCGGAGACGCCACCGAGCGCACCGGTCTCGATCTCTTCGTGCAGGGCCCGTGTCTCGCCAGAGGGTTCGACTCCAAGCTCCCGCTCGAGAATCTCTTCACACATCCGATACTGGCGCGCGGCACGATCCCGATTGCCCTCGAGGGCAAAGACGCGCATGAGCCCCCGGTGCCCGTCCTCACGCGACGGTTCTTGAACGAGTACTTGACGGAAGGCGTCTGCAGCCTCGGCGGGATTGCCATGTTGGATGAGGTCCGCTCCGAGGTCCACGACAAGATCGAGGAACTTGTTTCGGAGCTCATCCCTCGTTCCAAGCGTCCATTCCTCGTATCTATCTGCTGGAAGAAGCTCGCCCGCGTAAGCGGCGATCGCACGCTGCAACCTGTCCAGTCCCGACTCCCGAAGCGCGTCGTCGGCCAGACGCTCGAACTTTGCGACGTCGGTGTCGATTTCACCTCGGAGCGCAAGCACGCCCTCACGGAACTCCAGAAGACCTTCGCCTCGAGGATCTGTCCGCGAGAGCGCCTGACGGACGTGATGCACGGCCTTGTAGAGCTGAGCCGACGCCGCCTGTACGTCGAGGTCCGGCCACAGAGCGTCGATCGCCTGGTCGCGATGCATCCGGTGGCCTGCCTGGATGGCGAGGAGCTTGAGGAGAGCACGCGCCTTCTTTCGGGCAAAAGCCGAGTCGGCCACGCTCGTCTCGCCCACATACACGGCGAACCCACCGAGCAGCCGGAGCCTCATCCCCGCGCGGTCCTGAACGGCAACGCTCACGGAGTTCACATCCCCCATATTTCCGCGCTCCTCAGAGATCCATCGAAAACGACGAGGATCCTGCCGACAGTCGCTCGTGCCATCCCCTGATCAAAGACTGGGCCCCGCGCGGCCGAGTCAACAAGGCTTAAGGCGATCGCTTGTGTTGTCCAATTAGGGGCAAAAAGAGGGGCCTCGAAAGCTCTTTGGGTCACGACCCTATTTCCATTCCTTGTAGGCGCGGATCGAGTAGCCGGTAGTTCCGAACTGACGTGCCTGGTCCTCACCGCTCGCTCCGGCGAAGGTATCGACTTCACCGGCGAGCTCGACATCGATAAGACCCGCTCCCCGGACCACCGTCTCCCATCCTGCACACGGCCGGGCCCCGGCAATTCAGCCGGTCCAGAGATCGATGTCCTTGAGGGCTCGGGCCGGGACCGGTCTTTCAACGCAGATGTCCGCGATCGTCATTCGTCCGCCCGGCTTGAGAACCCGCTCGATCTCCCGATAGACACCGAGCTTGTCGGGACACAGGTTGATTACCCCGTTGGAGATCACGACGTCCGCCCACTCGGACTCAACGGGTAGGTCCTCGATTAATCCGGAAAGAAACTTCACATTGGTCAAACCTTCGCCGCGTCCGAGTTCCCCTGCGCGCTCGATCATCTCTGACGTCATGTCGATACCGATCACCTGACCCTCGAGACCTACTGCCCGTGCCGCGATGAAGGAATCCATCCCCGCGCCGGATCCAAGATCCACGACCTTTTCTCCGGGCCGTGGCAAACTCCAAAAGAAAGGATTTGCGACGCCCGCGAAGGCCTTGCAAGCAGTATCTGACAATTGATTTAGTGCGTCTGTCGGGTAACCGATCCTCAAGGCATGGTTGCGGCCCGTGTGGAAGTGATACTCGGCCGACGGGTTCTCGGCCACATCTCGGTACTTGTGCTGAACCTCGCGACGCAAGGCATCGACGTCGACTAGGTCAACGATGTCCGCGCCCATGGTTGGCTCGGTCACGAGGTGTTTGCCTTCTTAATGGCGTGGAAGTCGTCTGGAAGCGGAGGGGTGTTGCCAAGCTGATAGTCGAGGAACCCCTCAGGATCCAGTTGAAGAGCCGGATTACTGCGGCGCTCGTGGCCGATCGTTGAGATCGTCTTGCCGTCCATGCCTCTTCCGCAGGTAGACCCGGCGTAGTGGCCGGGATAGACCTCGATGTCGTCTCGCAGCGAGAGGAGTGTCTGCAAGGACTCGTAGAGCTCTTTAGCGCGCGAGCGAAGCTCGGCTTCATCGACTTCTCCCAGCGACAGGTCGACCCTGCCGACATCACCCACGAAGAGGGTGTCGCCGGTGAGCGTGTACCAGTCGTCGAACAAGAGACTTACGTGCTCGGGGGTATGGCCCGGGGTGTGAATCACCCGCCCCCTGCGGTTGCCTACCTCTAGCACATCGCCATCGTTCAACGGCGTGAACTGGAACCTGACATCCGCGCCCGCGCCTAGATAGAGCGAAGCGTTTGCTGCTTGTGCGAGCGGTCGTGCACCCGACTCGTGATCGGCATGGACGTGAGTGTCGATGACGTGGCTGATGACCATAGCGTTGTCTTGGATTTCATCGATGTAGCGCTGTGGATCACCCTGAGGGTCGATCACCGCACATAGACCGAGGCTGGGGCACCCGACGATGTAGGAGGCACAGGAGCGGTCGTCGTGAAGCACCTGGCGAAAATACATGGCTCTCTCCTAGATGAACAGCTGGACGTCGGATTCACCGGCGAAGTCGAGGAATGCCGGGGCACCCGCGAACTCGACCCCGTCGATCAAATCTTCCTTTGCCACCCCCATGACGCTTAGCGTCGTGTTGCAGGCATACATCCGGATGCCCAACTCCTTCGCAATCTCGAGCAGCTCCGGGATCGAGGCGAGATTGGCTTTGGCCATCCAACTCTGCATCATCTTGGTCGCCGCCGACTTCATCCCTGGCAGCGCGCCGACCAACGTTGGGATGTGGACCGGGACCTTGTTCATCGGCGGAGGCATGGCCGGGTTGCCGACCGGGCTCACCGACAGCTTGGGCATGCGTCCTTTATGGACGATGTCGAGCCCATAGAACGTAAAGAAGATCGCCACTTCCCAGCCCATGCTTGCAGCCGTTGTCGCCATCACGAGTGGCGGATACGCCTGGTCGAGGGTTCCCTTGGAGACGATCAGGGCAAGGCGCTTGGGCTGGGGCAACACCTCGGGAGCCGCCTCCACGTTGGGGACCGCAGCGATCTCTGCCTTCATCGCTTGCGCCTAACCGTGTACTTGAATGTTGTTTCGTCGGCCCAGTTATCAACGAGCTCGTGGCCGGTGTTCCTGCACCACGCGGCCATATTCTCTTTGGAGCCGGGATCGTCGGTCCAGACCTGTACCAGCTCGCCTATCTCGACCTTGCGGATCGCCTGGCCGAGACGGATCGTCGGCATCGGACAGACGAGACCTCGAGCGTCGATCTGAGAACCGACCTGCGTGTCCATCCCACCCTCCTTGTTGACCTGTCGTCATTCTTCTCAAGTTCCAGGCTGCTTGTCAAGTATTTTCTTGAATACTATAGCATCATGGATGTCGCAGGGGCTTCCGCCCGGCCCTCCCCCATCTCGCTGGGGATCCGGGCCAACCTCGCTCAGTTCGCCCTCCTCGTGGGGGTGAACGGGCTGGTCGGAGCGCTCGTAGGACAAGAGCGCTCGCTGGTGCCGCTGCTTGGGGAACGCGTTTTCGCGGTCGGCTCGAGCACGGCCCTGATGCTGTTCATTGTCAGCTTCGGGCTGGCCAAGGCCGCAGCCAATCTCGCCGCGGGCTACCTCGCCGATCGAATCGGACGCAAAAAGGTCCTTGTCCTCGGGTGGGCTTTCGGAGTCCCGGTTCCGATCGTCCTGATGCTCGCGCCCGGGTGGAGCTGGGTGATCGCGGCGAACGTGCTCCTTGGGATCAACCAGGGCCTGACATGGTCATCCACGGTCGTGATGAAGATTGACCTCGCGGGACCGCGCCAGCGAGGACTGGCCATGGGCCTCAACGAGTTCGCCGGCTACGTCGCCGTGGCCGTCTCCGCAGCTGCCTCGGGGTGGCTCGCATCGCGCTACGGGCTGCGACCGGAACCGCTGTTCCTTGGACTCGTGATCGCGGGTCTCGGGCTCGGTCTCTCCGCCTTGTTCGTGAAGGACACCTCATCGCATATGGAGCTCGAGAACGGATCTACCGCTGGGAAGAGCTTCGTCGAAGTGACGGCTCTGGGCAGCTTCAGACATAGGGGTCTCGCCGCCGTCTCTCGCACCGGTCTCTCGTAAACAACGCCAACGATGCGCTCGCATGGGGCTGTTTCCGGTCCTGATGCTCGGCCGTGGACTGAGCACGTTGCAGATCGGAACGATCGCGGCCGTCTATCCGGCCGTGTGGGGGGTGGCGCAGTTGGCTACCGGGGCGTGGAGCGATCGGGTGGGGAGACGGCTACCCGTTGCGGCCGGGATGTGGATCCAGGCTGCTGCGTTGCTGTGGTTCTGGTCCGCCGGTGGGTTCTCCGAGATGGTCAGGGCCGCGATCGTGCTCGGACTCGGCACCGCCTTCACCTATCCCTGTCTGCTTGCAGCGGTAGGCGATCTGGCCGCACCGTCGTGGCGTGCCGCCGCGGTTGGCGTCTATCGAACTTGGCGCGACGGAGGCTATGTCGTCGGCGCCCTCGCGGCGGGGGTCCTGGCCGATCTCTTCAGTCAAGGCACGGCCCTGTTGGTGGTGGCCGGCGTAACCGCGTTGTCGGGTCTCGACGCCTGGATTAACCTCAGCTCTTCAAGTGATGACTTGAATACATTAGGATGAGGGTCATGGCAGACAGAGCCTCCAAGCAAGCGCTGTTCGACGAGTTCGCCCGCGTCGCCAAAGCTCTCGCCAGCGGCAGACGGGCCGAGGTCGTCGATCTATTGGCCAACGGCGAGCGCAGCGTCGAGAGCATCGCCGGCGAGATCGAAATGTCGGTTGCCAACGCGAGCCAGCACCTTCAGATCCTGCGACGAGCCGGTCTGGTCTCGTCCCGTCGGCGGGGGACCTCGATCTTCTATCGCCTCGCCTCCCCCGATGTCATCGGATTGTGGCGCTCGTTACAAAGCGTCGCGAGCGCCAGGGTGGCAGAGGTGGATCGCCTGGCACGCGCCTATACCGGTGACATGAGCGGCATAGAACTGTTGACTAAAGAGGATCTCTCGAAACGACTGCGCGGAAAGGACGACCTTCTGGTTCTCGACGTGAGACCTCCTGAAGAATATGCAGCTGGTCACCTTCCCGGGGCGGTGTCGATCCCGGTCGTCGAGCTGAAGAGACGTCTCAAGGAACTGCCCAAGACCCAGGAGATCGTCGCCTACTGCCGCGGCTCCTTCTGCGCCTTCGCGCCGGAAGCCGCCCGATACCTGGATGAGAAGGGGTACAGGGCCCGCGTCCTGGATGTGGGTCTCCCTGACTGGGAGGCGGCTGGCCTGCCGGTGGAGGCCTAGCGCGTTGCAAGAGCGGATGTGCGCTCTCCTATCGGAAAAGTCTTCGACCTCCTCGTGCTCGTCGAGGTTCGGTTCCTCCTCCTGAACGAGACGGTCGAGTGCCTCACTCGCGAGGGATCGCCTGTACTTAAGGTAGCGGCGAGCGATCTGTTCCCGCTCGGGATGCGCGGCCGACCAACCCTCGCCGTGACGCAACAGCTTTTCGACCTCGTCCTCTCCGATCCAGTAGTGTTTCGCGTTGTCCAGCACCGGAATCAGGACGTAGGGATGCGACAGCAGGTCGCATGGAAAACAGGCCGACTAGTTGCCCTGCTGCGTCCAAATTGCGTCCATCAGATCGCTGTCACGGGTATCGACAGATATCACCTACGCTCACGAAATACGCGTTGACCGGATACTTCGCGGAACAGTCCTGGTCGCGGGCTCGTCGAGATTCCGTTGTAGGCGCAGTGCTCTCGGATCGAAGGGCCACATGCCGGCTTCCCGCACGGCAAGGTTCCAAGCGGTCATGTGAATGGCCACGGACGGCTCCACGATTCTGTCCTTTGCATCCCGCCTGCCTTAGGGTACGAGATCGTAGAAGCGCCGGAAGTCGTTCTCAATCCGGAGTTCCTCAACCTTCGAGAGCCCGGCCTCCTCTTCAAGTCTCCGCATCACGGCGCGCGATCTCGCCAGGGCGTTTGGCCGGCCGCGATCTCAGGAGTCTGGTTCATGGCGCCATCATCCGTCCGCCGAACCCTCACAAGATGGCTCGCCTCGTCACCCCAAGACGGCCCGCTCGCTTCCCGGGTTCAGTCGGGCACGTTCTCAACATCGCCGTTGGGATGACCCATCACGATCTGCCGAAGCGACGCAGCCGCAGAGAGTTGGTGACGACGCTCACCGAGCTGAAGGCCATGGCGGCGCCGGCCACTATCGGATTCAGGAACCCGAGGGCTGCGGCCGGAATGGCCGCCGTGTTGTAACCGAAGGCCCAGAAGAGATTCTGCACGATCGTCCGCCGCGTTCTCCTGGCGAGCTCGATCGCGACCGCGACCTTCTCCGGATCTCCCGTCATCAGTGTGAGGTCCGAGGACTCGATCGCGACGTCGGTTCCGGTGCCGATCGCGATGCCGAGATCGGCCTGCACGAGGGCCGGTGCATCGTTCACCCCGTCTCCCACCATCGCCACCCGCTCGCCCTCGCCTTGAAGCCGCTCGACCTCCGTGACCTTGTCCTCCGGCAACACCTCCGCCAGGACTCGATCGATGCCCAGTTGACCGGCGATCGCGGCGGCGGTCCGTTCGTTGTCACCTGTGATCATGACCACCTTGAGCCCGATCTTGTGCAGGTGGTCTACGGCCCGGAGTGCACCATCCTTGAGGGTGTCGGCGACCGCCAGCACGCCCCGAACCTCCGAGCCGAAGCCGACGAACACTGCGGTCTTTCCTGCACCCTCCAGCCGCTCCGCCGCATCGTCCAGCTGCGAGGGCAGAAGTAAGCCCCCCTCTGCCATGAGCTTGCGACGCCCGACCCACACCGTGATGGTGCCGCCGGATGGACTCGTTGCGTTTGCTCTGACGCCCTGCCCGGCGAACGACTCGAAGTCGGTTACGGGTTGGATCTCGGAGCGCTCTCTTGCTGCGGCGGCGATCGCGGCGGCGATCGGGTGCTCGCTGTTTGCCTCCGCGGCTCCGGCGAATGCCAGTACCTCGTGCTCGTCCTCACCGACGACGTCGGTGAGCCTCATCTGTCCCCGCGTGAGCGTGCCGGTCTTGTCGAAGACCACGGTCGTAATGTCCCGGGTGCGCTCCAGGATCTCAGGGCTCTTGATCAAGATGCCTAGATCCGCCCCCCTGCCGGTTCCAACCATGATCGCGGTGGGTGTGGCCAAGCCCAGCGCGCACGGGCAGGCAATGATCAGAACCGCGACGGCCGCAAGCAGTCCCGTGACCTGATCTCCCGCGACGGACCACCCCACCAAGGTCGCGATAGCGATCGCGATAACGGTGGGAACGAACACGGCGGACACCCGATCGGCCAGACGTTGGACTTCGCTCTTTCCCGTCTGCGCCCCCTCGACGAGGCTCACGATCTGCGCCAGGGCGGTATCGGTTCCGACCGCGGTGGTGCGTATCGTGAGCACGCCGGACGAGTTGATGGTCGCGCCGGCCACCTGGGATCCCGGCGCCTTTTCTACGGGGACGCTTTCACCCGTGAGCATCGACTCGTCGACCGCGCTGGCCCCCTCTACGACGTCGCCATCGGTTGGGATCTTCTCGCCGGGGCGGACCCTCACGACGTCTCCGACCTGCACCTGCTCGGCCGGGACCATGATCTCCTCCCCGTCGACGACCAGACGGGCCTCCTTTGCTCCAAGCTCTAGGAGAGCTCTGATCGCTCTGCCGGCTCGCCCCTTGGCACGGGCTTCGAAGAACCGGCCGAGCGAGAGGAAGGCGATGATCAGCACCGCCGTCTCGAAGTAGAGCTCCGCGCGCCGGGTCAGCAGCTGATAGACGCTGAAGGTGTAGGCGGACAGAGTGCCTATGGCGATCAGGGTGTCCATGTTTGCGGTGAGATAGCGGGCGCGTCTGGCCGCTTCGTGGAGAAAGGGCCAGGCCACCCAGAACTGAACGGGGGTGGCGAGAGCGAACATCGTCCACCTCAGCGCCGGATCCATCATGGCCGCGTGTCCCATGAACATCGTCACGGCCATGAAAGCCGCGGGCGGGAACACCACGAGCAGCCGCCGAAACCACATTCGCCGGTGTTCATCCTCGGGGTCGGCGGATCCATCGGTCTCGGTGACCGCGGGGCGCACCGCCTGGGGCTTCAGCCCGTACCCCGCCTTCCTGACCGCCGCGGAGAAGGCGGCGATGTCTGCAGGTCCCTCGGTCGTGACCTGGGCCTTGCCCGTTGCGAAATTCACCTGGGCGTCGACCACGCCGTCCTGGCGGGACAACACCCGCTGAACCCGAGCCGCACATGAGCCGCAAGTCATCCCCTCGACCACGAAGTCGAGCAGCTCGTTCCGATGATCGAGCGGGACCAGCTTGTAGCCGCTTCGCTCCACGGCGACAGAGAGACCGCTCACGTCGGGATCGTCCGAAGCGAGCGACACGTGGGCCTTACCCGTCGCGAAGTTGACGTCGGCCTGCGAGACACCGTCGGTCTTCTCGAGCGCGCGCTGAACCCGAGCCGCACATGAGCCGCACGTCATCCCCTCCACTCGGAAGTTCAGGGCCACTTCTCGATCCTTCGACTCGGGGTCGGTCGTCACTTCAGCTTCTTTCGTCGTTGGGCCCAGGATGTCGTTCTTGTCGTCGGAAGAGCCCTCATACTTGCTTTCGCTGCTCCTATACCCCGGTAGGGTACCTGCCAGAGTACCTCAACGCAGGCGGCTCGGAAGGTGTTCCGCGGAGAAGCGGGTGCCTGCCCCAAAAGGGTAGGGGTCTCTCCGCCACCCGGACGCTACGCGGAGGCGCCGCTCAACATCGTCCGGATGTCCGGAACGGGTCCGCCGTTGACCTCTCCGAAATGGGCCCGGGTGCGATCCCAGCCCGGCTCCGTCGTCGCCCCCATGCCCCCCTCCTCGTCGAAGATCAGTTGCTCGCTCAGTCGCCATGCCGCGACCACCCGTTCCCCGGAAACTCCCCTCAGGCTCTGCCGCAGAGCGGGCACCCTGCCGTCGGGGTCGGCTCTGGTGGCAAAGATGGCCTCGCGCAAGGCCGATACCAGCAGGTCGGCCTCCTTGGAGGACCGTTCGAGAAAGCGTTCGGCGATCAGCAGGCCGCTCCCGTAGACGTCCGGCAGGACCTCGAAGAAGGGCAGAGCGCGAATGCTGACGTTGTGACGCCGGGCTACCGAAGCGAACCGAGGCAGCATCTCGAGGAACTCGACGATGACGTCCCCCTCTCCGCGCAGCAGCAGTTTGAGATCCTGTCCGTGGGGGGCGTCAACGATCTTCGGTGCAGCAACTCCTGCCACCCTCGATGCGGCCAGGTACTCGCGCGTGAAAGACGATCGTTCGTCTCCGAGCAGACGAGCCCCCTCGAGCTCCGACAAGCGGGTAGGAGAGCCTGATCCCTCGTTTCGCTCCACGACGAATGCCGCCAGATGGGTACGGCGGGCGATCATCAGAGCGAAGCAGGCGGCCAGGGCTCGGTCCTCCTGGAGCGCCCTGAGGTAGTGCGCAACGCTCGTTATGCATGCGTCGAGGCCCCCGTCGCCTAGTGCCCTTACGGTGTCGAGCCCGCCTTGCGGATCTGAATGTTCGACGTCCAGGCCGCGGCGCGCGAACTCCCTATCGATCGCGGCGTAGTAGGGCAGGTGGTAACCGGGCAGGCAGCCGGGGGCATAGAGGCCGAGCCGAACCCGCCGTGCCCCGGCCTTCCCGTGGTCAACGGAGCTGCGCGCAGTCACGCTACCTGGTATCCGGCTTCCTCGATGGCGCCCACGATCGAGGAGTTCTCGACACTGTCGTCGTGATCGACCGTCACGGTCTTGGCCTCCAGGTTCACCTCGGCGGAGCGCACTCCACCCAGGGAAGAAACCGCGTTCTCGACCGTGGTCTTGCAGTGCCCACAGGACATCTCGGGCACGGAAAAAGTCTCGCTCACCTGCGTCTCCCTTCGATCAAGTTTTCTTACGGGGTACCCTATCGGGGTTATGGTACCTCTCACAGGATCGGCCCGGATCAGGACCGGCGGAGAGGTAGAGACCTCTGTACAGTCGCGGCGACGGAACTCCAGGGCACTCACGGAAGAACTCCAGGGGGAGATGATGACCGCATTCAAAGCCTCGTGGCCGGGGCGATCGGTGGCGCTGGGGCTGCTCGCAACTCTCATCCTGTCGGCGTGCTCGGTGGGCGGGGGGTCGGACGAGGAGTCCTCTGATGCGGTCGAGCAGACCCTCATCGTGGGCGCCGACGAAGACGGCTATACCACGGAGGGGGCCGAGGCCGACGTCGGCCAGTACCCGCTCAACGCCAACATCTTCGAGGGCCTGGTTCGGATGAACGAGAACTACGAGATCGAACCGGCTCTGGCGACGAGCTGGAAATTCGTCGCACCCAACACGTGGCGCTTCGAGTTGAGAGAGGGCGTCACCTTCCACGACGGCACGCCCTTTGATGCTGAAGCCGTGAAGTACAGCTTCGACCGTGTCGCCAAGACGGGCGGAGGCACGCCGGGTTTCGCAAAGGACGGCACCAAGGTCGTCGGCGATTTCACGGTGGAGGTGACACCGCAGTTCGAGAACAGACGGCTTGTCGAACAGCTCGTGCATCCCTCTTACAGCATCATCGCCCCGGGCTCGAACCCGGGGAAGGAACCGATCGGGACCGGCCCCTTCAGCCTCGTCGAATACAAGCGTCAGCAGCGCATCGTGGTCGAGCGTTACGACGACTACTGGGGCGAGCCCGCCCAACTCGACGAGATCACGTTCCGCTTTTTGCCCGATCCCAACGCCCGGCGCCTCGCCCTCGAGGCCGGGGAGGTCGATGTCGTGCTCGAGATGGCTCGCGAGGCCATACCCGACCTCGAGTCCAAGGGCTTCGTGGTCGCCGAATCGCAGCCGGGCGCCTACTCGGCGATGTATCTCAACATCAGCGGCCAGAAGGGCTACACCATCCTGCAGGACTCCAACGTGCGCCATGCGATCGGATATGCGATCGACCGCGACACGCTCATCGGCGGGATCTTCGAAGGGCTGGCGACCAACGAACAGACCATGGTTCCCTCGCGGTTGCTCGAAGAGGCCAATGCCTCGAAGATCGAGGGCTACAGCTTCGACCCGGCCCGGGCCGAGCAGTTGCTCGAGGACGCAGGCTGGACGATGGGACCCGATGGGGTCCGGGAAAAGGACGGCGAGCCGCTGCGCCTCCAGCTCATCAACGGCTTCCCCTCGGCCAGCGATCACGGCGCCGTGCCCGAGTTCATCCAGGGGCAGCTCGGCGACGTGGGGATCGACATCGAGATCGTCAAGACCCCGGACACGGCGTCCTACGAAGAGCGCCTGGCGGCCGGCGAGGGCGATGTCTGGATGGAGCAGGGCTCGCAGAACGATGCGAACCCCCTGTTCCTGCCCGCCCTGCTGTTCTGGTCGGTAGGCCTGTTCGGCGACATCGGGTACCAGCAGCTCTTCGCGCCGGGTGCCGAGTTCGACGCCCTGATCGAGGACGCGCTCGCCACCCCGAACCCCGCAGAGGTCAAGGAGCTGGTCGGGGAGGCACTGCACGTGCTCATCGACCAGGAGGCCGTGGTCATCCCGCTCGCCGGCCTGTACCGCCTCAACATGCTGACGGATGAGGTGCAGGGCTTCAATACCCACCCATCAGGACTGCAGATTCGCTACGACACGGTGTCGATGGGCGACGTCTAGCGACAAGGTGTCCGTATGACCTCCTATATCGCGCGGAGGGTTGCCTATCTGATCCCGATCTGGCTCGGGATCACGGTCCTGGCGTTCTTGATCTCGACGCTGGCCCCCGGGGATCCGGCCCAGATCTACTTCCAGCGCACACGCGGGCGACAGCCCAGCGAGCAGGAATTGCAGATCGTGCGCGCGCGCTTCAATCTGGATAAGCCCGTCGTCGAGCAGTACGTGTCGTGGCTGTCGGGGGCCGTCCGGGGCGACCTCGGAGTGTCGTTCACGACCGGAAAACCCGTGCTCGGCGAATTGCTGCTCCGCTTTCCGGCGACGTTGACCTTGGCCTTCTGGGCCACGGTGGTCACCGTAGTCATCGCCATCCCGATCGGGATCCTTGCTGCGATCAGGAGGAACAGCGTTCTCGATCAGGTAACGCGAGCCACGTCCATGCTGGGGGCGTCGATTCCGAGCTTCTGGCTCGCGCTACTGCTGATCATCTTGTTTTCGGTCAAGCTCCGGTGGCTTCCCGCTTCCGGCCAGCAGGGATGGGAAAGCCTGATCCTCCCCGCTCTCGCCCTAGGGCTAGGCGATGCCGCGGTCGTGGCTCGGTTGACGCGATCCAGCCTGCTGGAAATCATCAACGAGGACTATGTCAAGACCGCGCGCGCCAAGGGGTTGTCGGAGGGACGCATCCTGACCCGGCACATCCTGCGTAACGGGATGGCCGCCGTGGTCACTCAGATCGGGCTTGCGTTCGGGTTCCTTCTGGCCTATTCGGCGATCGTGGAGGTTATCTTCGTGTGGCCCGGGATCGGGCGCCTCGCCGTGGACGCGATAGGCCAGCGCGATTACACGATGATCCAGGGGTTCGTGGTTTTCGCAGGCACGATCTTCGTGCTGATCAACCTCGCGGTGGACCTGTTGTACATGTGGCTCGATCCACGCATCACCCTGGACCGGCAAAGAGCGGTGGCAGCCTGATGGCAGATGCGGCACTGACGCCACTTGCGTCGGAGTTGCAGGCCCCCGCTCTGCTCCCGCGCCGGTCGCTGCTGCGACAGCTGGTCGGCGACCGCACCGCGCTTGCAGGTCTGGTGATCCTGGTGTTGATGTACACGGCGGCATTGGCGGCGCCGTGGATCGCGCCGCAAGATCCAGACGAGCAAGATGTCGTCAATCGGTACGCTCCCGTGAGCCTCGAGCATCCTTTGGGGACCGACAACCTCGGCCGCGATGAGTTGTCGCGTCTGCTCTACGGCGCCCGCGTTTCGTTGTTCACCGCCTTGGGGGTGGGAGTCGCCATCCTCGCCATCGGCATCTTGGTTGGGTCGATCGCCGGGTTCGTAGGCGGCCTCGTGGATGGCCTCTTGATGAGGATCGTCGATGTTCTGCTCGCGTTCCCCAGCCTGCTTCTGGCGCTGGCTATCACGGGCATGTTGGGCCCGGGACTGCTGCACCTCATGATCGGAATGGTGGCGGTGTGGTGGTCCGACTACGCCCGCATGATGAGAGGGCTCGTGCTCTCGATGCGGGAGCGACCGTTTGTGGAGTCGGCTCGAGCCATAGGGCTCCCGGGCCGTCTGGTCGCTGCACGCCACGTCCTGCCCAACATCGTAGGGCCCGTGATCGTTCTGGGAACGCTGCAAACCGGACGCCTGTTGCTGGCCCTGTCGGCACTGTCATTCCTTGGCCTCGGCGTCCAGCCCCCGACATCCGAGTGGGGCGCAATGCTCAGCGAGGGCCAACAATACCTTGCCAGTGCCCCTCAGCTCATGGTCTATCCGGGCATAGCGATCACGCTCGCTGCGCTCGGATTCAATCTCTTGGGCGACGGTTTGCGAGACGTCCTCGACCCGACGATGGAGCACTGAACCCGGTGGAACAGACATACCTGTTGGAGGTCCGTGACCTCACCGTCGGGTTCGAGAGCCGCTACGGCCTGATCCAGGCCGTGAACGGCGTTTCTTTCACGCTCAAGCCCGGCGAGCGCATCGGCATCGTGGGCGAATCGGGCTCGGGAAAGAGCGTGACCGCACACGCCATCACCGGCCTGCAGCCGTCGAACGCGCGCGTCTCGGGCGAGGCGCGGCTGGACGGCGTCGACCTCTTGCGAGTCTCGAAGCGCGAGATGAGACGCGTGCGGGGCGAGCGCATCGGCATGGTCTTTCAAAACCCTCTGCACTGCCTCAACCCCGCAATGAAGATAGGTGCACAGATAGAGGAGGCGGTGCTCGCCCACACCGGCGCAGACAAGAACGAGGCCAGGCAGCGGGCGCTCGAGCTTCTGGATCAGGTGGGCATCCAGTCGCCCAGCCGTAGCGCTCAGGAATATCCCCACCGCTTCTCGGGCGGCATGCGCCAGCGCGTCATGATCGCCATCGCGCTCGCTTGCAGGCCCCAGATCGTGATCGCAGACGAGCCCACGACGGCCCTGGACGTCACCATTCAAGCGCAGATCATCGACCTGCTCGCCGAGGCCTGCGAGATGCACGGGGCGGCGGTCATCCTCATCACGCACGACCTCGGCATACTCGCCGGTTTCGCCGAACGAATCGTGGTCATGTACGCGGGGCGAGTCGCGGAGCAGGGCGTAGTGGACTCCATCTACTACCGCCCTGCGCATCCTTACACCCTGGGTCTGCTGCAGTCGGTGACGCGCTTCGACGAGGCGAGGCGCGACCGCCTCGTGCCGATCGCCGGAAGTCCACCTTCGCCCGCCCTGCTGCCGTCCGGCTGTGTGTTCCATCCCCGTTGCCCTTACGCCGAGACGGTGTGCTCGGAGCAGGTGCCTCCGCTCGAGCGCGTGGGTGGGATCGATCACATGGCCGCCTGTCACTTCGCCGACGAGATCGCGGCCCAGCGAACCGGGAAAGTCGCGCCGTGAGCGCCCCTCTGCTCGAAGTCGAGCACCTCAAGAAGATCTTTCCCGTGACGAAGGGCGCCATCCTCCGTCGCACCGTGGGACGAGCACATGCCGTCGACGACGTCTCCTTCATCCTCCGACGCGGTGAGACATTGGGCCTCGTCGGAGAGTCGGGTTGCGGCAAGTCGACGCTGGCGCGCTGCCTCCTGCGTCTGATCGAGCCCAGTTCGGGAAGCGTGTTGTTTCGCGGCGAGGACCTGCTGAGCTGCTCGCGCAGCCGGTTGCGCCTACAGCGACGATACATGCAGATCGTCTTTCAGGATCCT
Source organism: Actinomycetota bacterium (assembly GCA_046262355.1). Lineage (GTDB taxonomy): Bacteria > Actinomycetota > CADDZG01 > CADDZG01 > WHSQ01 > DATADD01. Next base: position 19,140 of record JBHEMX010000024.1, read on the forward strand.
TATGGATCGCTCAACCCGCGCATGACTGTGGGTGAGCTGGTCGCCGAACCGGCCCTGTTCCACGGCTTGGTGAAGGGGCGACGCGACGCCGGTCAAAAGGTGGGGGAGATGCTTGAGAGGGTGGGCCTGGCCGCCAGCTACGCCCGGCGCTACCCCCACGAGTTCAGCGGAGGTCAGCGCCAGCGGATCGGCATCGCCCGGGCGCTGGCGAGCGAGCCGGAACTGCTGATCCTCGACGAGCCCATCTCGGCGCTAGACGTGTCGATCCAGGCCCAGATCCTCAATCTGCTCGAGGACCTGCAGTCGCAACTAGGTTTGACGTACCTGTTCATAGCGCACGACCTCTCGCTGGTCAGACATCTGTCACACCGGGTGATGGTCATGTATCTGGGACGCGTGGTCGAGACGGGCGATCGTGACGAGCTCTTCGAGAACCCTATGCACCCCTACACGCAGGCCCTCCTGTCGGCCGTTCCGGTCGCCGATCCTCACAAGGAGCGCAGGCGGAGACGGATCCCGTTGCCGGGAGTCGTGCCAAGTTGCATCGATCCTCCCGATGCCTGCCGTTTCGCCTCGCGATGTTTCAAGGCGCAGAAGGTGTGTTCGGAACAGGACCCGCCCCTCGATCCTGTGGCCGGGACCGACCACCGGGCCGCTTGTCTGTTTGCCGAACCTCTCTCGACTGCTGTGAGAACGTCTGCCGTCTCGTGGAGGTGAACTGAGGGTCTGGTGAGTTCCCCCGGTCACGAGGGCGACGAGCGCCCACGCCTCTTCTGAACGAAGTCCAGCGGTGACCGCTCAGAAGACGAGAGCGAACACCGACACCCGCGAGGGCCGGGCCCACTCTTAGCGGGTGGCCGCCTTGTTGTACTGCCGCACCGCAAGAGGAACGAAGACAGCAAGGATGATCCCGACCCAGATGAATGTGTACGCCATGGGGTTCTGCAAGGGCCACGCATCCGGCGGTGGCAAAGAGCCCGTGTTCCCAAACGCCTCGCGCGCCGCTTGGGCCACGGCCGAGACCGGGTTCCACTCGGCGAAGGTCTGCAACGGCCCAGGCAGGAGCTCGCTCCGCACGAACGTATTGGCAATGAAGGTCAAGGGGAATATGATCATGAACGAAGCGTTGTTGACGACTTCCACTCTCGGCACCTTCAATCCAACATACGCCATGATCCAAGAGAAGGCATACGCGAACAACAGCAACAGAAGAAAGCCTCCGATCGCTTCGACCAGCGACGTCCTGATCCGCCAACCGACGATCAAGCCGGTTATTGACATGACGACGATCGATGTCGAGTTGTACAAGATGTCGCTTCCCGTGCGACCGACAAGGACCGCCGAGCGTGCCATCGGGAGCGATCGGAATCGATCGATGATGCCCTTCGTCATGTCCTCGGCGAGCCCGGCTCCGGTGAAGGTCGAGCCGAAGATGACGGTCTGAGCGAAGATGCCGGCGATCAGGTACTCGCGATAGTTCGCTCCGGGGATCTTGATCGAGCTCCCGAACACGAAGCCGAAGAGCAGCACGAACATGATCGGTGACATGGTGGTCCAGATCAGGACCTCGGGGACCCGCTTGATCTTGATGAGGTTGCGCTTCGCGACAACGGCGCTGTCGGCGAACGCGAGGGTCACTTGTCTCACCGGACGGTCTCCTTCGCTCGCACGTCGCTCCAGTCGGGTTCGGACTCATCCCGCATCTCGTCGGTCGATCCCGCGCTCTCTTCGGCCACGTGGCCGGTAAGCGACAGGAACACATCGTCCAATGTCGGGCGCCTCAGTCCGACGTCGACGACTGTGATGTTGGAGTCATCGAGCCGCTGAACCACGATCTTGAGGACCTCCACGCCGCCGGTGACTGCCGCCGTCAACCTGCGAGTCTGGTCGTCGACCTGGACCTCTTCGACCGAGAGCTCGGCGAGTATCGCGCGAGCCGTCGGCACGTCGGCGGAGGACGCGAGGACCGTCTCGACTCGCTCTCCACCTATCTGGGCTTTCAACTCGTCCGATGTCCCGTGGGCGATCATCCGTCCCCTGTCTATGACGACGATGTCGTCCGCGAGCCGGTCGGCCTCCTCCATGTACTGGGTCGTCAAGAGGACGGTGGATCCACCTCGCACGAGGTCCTGGATGGATCTCCACATCTGAGCCCGGCTGCGCGGATCGAGCCCCGTCGTCGGCTCGTCGAGGAACAGGACATCCGGCGCGGCCACCAACGCCGCAGCGAGGTCGAGCCGACGCCGCATGCCTCCCGAGTAGGTCTTGGCCGGTCGGTCGCCGGCTTCCGAAAGCTCGAAGCGATCCATCAGCTCGTGAGCACGGGCGCGCGACCTCTTGCGACCCAGATGGTAGAGACGACCCACCATCTCGAGGTTCTCGTAGCCCGTCAGATGCTCGTCGACGGCAGCGGTCTGTCCGGATAGCCCGATGCGCTCTCGCACCTTGTGGGGGTTCGGCTCGGACGTCCAGCTCGGCTACCTCGACCGTGCCCTCGTCGGGCTCCAGCAAGGTTGTGAGGATTCGAACCGCGGTCGTCTTTCCGGCCCCATTGGGCCCAAGTAGTCCGAGAATGGTCCCCTTCGGTACCACCAGGTCGAGGCCGTCGAGCGCAACCACCTTGCCGTAGCGCTTGACCAGCCCCGCCGTTCGAATCATGTAGGTCATTCCCTCACCTCTCGTCTCCAGCCGTCGGCGCGGGAGCCCTAGCATCGGTCGATCGGGCTCCCGAAACGGATAGACCGCGCAGTGGCGCAGAACTCATCGCCCGAACCGATGTCATCTCGAGCATATTCGGTCCCGAATGCGAGCGGCTGCCAGCGCTAACAGCCTGCCAGCGCTAACAGCGCTTCGCCCGAGGGCACTCCGCTTCAAGAATCGCGACGACGGTTCCTCCTTCGCCTCGGCACCTGGTGGCGGGTCCATCTCCCCCACCTGAACCGTTGGATGGGTCTGGTGCCCAATTGCGTAGCCACGCGCACTCTTGGTTAGTGCGGAGAGATCAACCACCAAGCCGGCGTCTTCCAGGATGTTAACGGCACGGAAAAGATCGTGTCCTACGACGTCAGGCACCTCGGCTCCGCCGGCTGCGCCCGTCTCCTCAACGTCTGGACCGGGGGGAGGGTCCGCTGTCTCCTCGGTGCAGCCGACCAACAGGAGTCCGACCAGCACGATCGCGCTCAATGGCATCCTCATAATCCATCCGACGTTATCCGGACAAGAAGCGTTCCAGAGCGGGATGGTCGAAGGTCTGGCCGGCGGCTGATCGGAGATCACGGATGAGATCGTCGAGTACTTGCTCCTCGAACACCGCCCGTCCCCGGTCGATCATGGCTTGCCGGAGCGAAGGATCCCACTCCGTACCTACCTGGTTGCTCTCGAGCCTCGAGATGGCATCAAGCCGATCGACGGCCTGGACGTAGTCATCGCGCTCGAAGCGCCACGGCGTGACATTCTGGCTTAGCTTCCGGCGCACGTGGTTGAAGATCCTTACACCGCCCCAGTCGAAGTCGCCGTGAAAAACAAGATTGCAGTCGGAGTTGGACATGTGCTCGAGCAGAAGCAGCGCAGCGGTATTGGGGATGCCTTCTGTGCACACGATCGGTGGGCTTGTGCTTGCGAGGGCGTCGGCTGCTTCGGCGACGACGACCGGGTTCTCGCACACAAAGACCGTGGTTGGCGTGAAGCCCATCTCCTCACCTGCTATGTGACGGAGGGTAAGCCGCATCGGCTGTCCGTCTGCCTTCATCGCATGGAGAGGCGTGTTGGCTCCTCTCGACACTGGGTCGAGCCCAAGGGTAAGGACGTCGCAGGAAAGTTCGTCGCATACGACGCCGAACGAGGCCCACAGAGCGCGGCGATCCGCAGCCGTCGACGGAGGAACAAGTTGGGCGAGATAGGCGAGTGCGTTGAGGACCAGAGCGCCCAACGGAGTCCCGCGATCGAGAGCGTGAGCGTCGCCCGTGGTCGAGGCCGCCACGACGTTGAGTCGATCGCCCGACCTCGGAAGGGAGTCGATGATCCCCAGTGCCGCTGAGATGAGTTCGGATTCCTTGCCCTGCGCGAGTCGCGACGCGATGCCGGTCGATCGCAACCTCTGCAACCATACGGCGAGGTCGGGGCGGGCTCCGACGGCGGGATGACCGGCGAGCCCTTCCCATAAGGCCTCTTTCGCGTGCGCGGCTGCCACCCTTATGGCGCGCCGATCTGGGATCGGACCACCCAGCAGCTCGAGCGCTTCGACGAGACCGATGCCGAACCGAGAGGAACTCAGCGCGACATCGAGGCGGGCCAGATTGACGCGGATGGCGCGCCCCGTCGGAGGACGCGTTCCAAGCAGGCGACCGACCGCGCGTCGTTCGGCATCATCTGGATCGACGATCGCGAATGAGGCCGATAACGACGCCGACCGCTCGAGTCGCTTGCGCGCTCCCTCGAAGAGGCGCCGCAGCTCGGGCGCGGACAGCAACTCGATGATCTCGATGTTCGCGCCGGGGCTCATGGTGTGGCTTTCAGGCCTGCGCAACCAGTTCGAGATGCGGATCGTCGAGCGCCCTCTCGTGACCGTCCCAGGTGAAACGGATCGCCGCAACGCCGCGGCTGCCGGGTTCGCGGGCCAATTCGTATATGGCGAGGCCGGGAAGCTCCGGGTAGCAACCCCACTCGTCGTGGCTGGTCATCACTAGGTCCAGATCGAAGTCCACGAGAAGCTTCATGCACCGGCCTCGCATCCCCTGGTCGATCCCGGCGAAGGCTTCGTCGAGCAGCACGAGATGGGGAGCCGTCTTTGATGCCGAGCGGTAATGGGCTGCGGCGGCTGCGAACAGCGGGAGATGCAGTGTTATTGATTTCTCTCCGCCGGAGCCACTACCGTGCTCCTTGCGGGTCAAGGTCCGCTCACGGCCGTCCCTGATGGTGAGCAGCGTGAACGAGTGCCATGCCCGGTAGTCGAGGGCGCCGGCGAGATGATCTGCGTAGCTGCCGGCTCGCTGGTCCTGGCGCGCCCCCTGGATGCGCTCCTGGAGGAACCGCGCCAGCGCAGCACGTTCGGCGTCCTCGAGCAGAACCAGATTGCGGTCCAGGGAGCGGAGTGCCTCTTCGATACCCGGGATGTCGCGTGCTTCAGGTGACCACTTGAGCTTGACGACCAGACCCGACGCGGTTGGGTGAGAGGCAAGTTGTTGGTTCATGCCCCGCACCAGCAAACGAGCGTCGGCGACCCGGTCCTGCAGGTGTTGCCCCAGTTCTTCAAGCAAGTGACGCTGGATGATGTCGCGTTCCTGATCGTCCAGCAGTTGGCCCCGGCGCTCGATCTCCGTTCGCAATCCCTCGACAAGAGAGGGCGGGTCCCATGTTCTCCCGTTGTGCTCGATGCGCGTCACGAGCCACCCGTCTGTTCGAAGGGAGCGAGGCCCGAAATCTCCGCCTAGATCCCGCTCGAGGTCATTCAGCGCGGAGGTGGTGCGGTTGTCGGCTCGGTCACGATCGATGTCCTCGCTGGGGGTCTGAGCCGTAGCCGTCTCCACCGAGCGAGCGACCTCGAGAGAGCGCGACATCGACCATTCGGTTTCGTCCGGAGGTGGGATCCCGATCGCGAGGCCGACGAGTCCATGCTGGGCCAGTCGCACGAAGGATTCCACCGCCCGACGCCGGTCCTCCTCGCGTCCGGCTCGCTCTTCCTTGGCTCTCTCGAGGGCGCCGCGCGCTTCGCCGAGCGCCAAGCTGGCGGCCTTCTCGTCCGCATGAAGCTGCTTGAGGAGGATTTCGGTCCGACCTGGCGGTCGATCTGCTCCTGGCGCTGCGCCAGCACGGCCTTCGCATCCGCACCCACTGCGGCTCTGAGCTGCTCGGCCCTTGCCTCCAGGCCGGCGAGGCGCCGGACCAACTCCCTCTCTTGGTCTCTGGATCTCTCCAGGCCGGCGCCCATCTCGGCCAGCTCGTCGCTGCGCCTGTGCGTCTCGGTCTCTGCATCGAGCCGGACACGCGCCGCCGAGGTGAGCTTCACGAGGGCGACCCAGTAGCCCGCGATGGCCTCGCGCAGCCCTGTCAGTCTGCCGAGATGTCCCGAGAGGCCCATCTCGTCGGCTGCGCCTCGGAGCATGCGTTCGGCCTCCACGCGCGTGGCGGCGGCCATCTCGACAGCCTCGGTGGCAAGTGCCAGATCATCGTGCAGTCCGGCCACCCGCATCGCTGCGTGACGCTCTTGAGTGCGGGCGCCGACAAGCGAGGAGGGCGATGGAAAGGCGGCGATCTCCGCTTCGAGTCTGACGGCAGCGGCGCTGAGGCGCTCCGATCTCGATCGAAGCTCGGCGAGACGAGCACGGTGAGCGTCTAGATCCGCGTCGATGCGTTCGAGCCATCGTGCGAGGGCCGCCTCTCGGGCGGCGGCGCCGACGAATTCCGGCTCCTCCTTGGTCCACGCTCCGTGCAGCGGTCCGAGCGCCCACGTTCCATCGAGGGCGACGCGGTTCGCGCCGGAGGAACCCAACGAGATCGACCGCAGTGCGAGGTCGACTACCTCGGGCGGAACGCTCTCTCGACCGGGATCCGGCACCAGGACTTCGCGTAACGTGGCTCCGTCCACCGGATCGGGCGACAGCACCACCTCGAGTTCCGTCGGAGGGAGCAGCCTTCCGTCCGGCGAGACCCAGGCATCGAGCAGGCCTGAGTCTTCCAGGGCCGCCTCCAAGTGAGCGCGTTGCCCGGCGTTGAGATGATCGGCGAAGTCACACACCCGCCAGAGCGCTGCCCCTGGGCGCTGCGCCCGCCCGGGCCGGCTCTTCGTTCTAGGAGGCTCCACCACCGAGCGCTCTGCGGTGGCGCGTTCATCGACCAGCTCCGTGATGCGGGCCTCAACCCGTCCGATGTCGGAGTTCGTGGCCGCCAAAGCTTCGGAGGAGACTCGGCGGTGAGCCGAGGCGGATGCCTGTAACACATCTCGAGCGTCGGGTGCACCGTCGAGATCGGGTGCACCGTCGAGACCTGTATCGAGCAGCGCCTGGAGGAGGGATTCGAAGGTGGGCGGTTCCAGCTCCAGCTCGACCAGATCGGCGCGCCACCGTTCCGCCGCTTCCTCCACAGCCACCCCCGCAGATCCGACCGCAGCCTCCGTTGCGGCGGCCTCGGCGCGTGCGTCCTCGAGCTTGGTCTTGATCCCGGCGCGGGCCCGTTCTTCTTCCGCCACGCGCGCCGCGGCGGAATCCGTAGAAGCTTGTAGTTCTTGGAGACGGTCGACGGCCCGCCGCTGTTCGGTAACCATCATCTCCGCCCCCGCCAACGCGACCTCGGGCTCGGTCAACAAGCCCCTCTCGTGCGCATCGTGACGGATCTCGAGTCCTGCAAACCCGGCGAGCTTGTGGCATTCGGATGCAGCTGCCGAAACGCCGACGCCGGCGGCTTCTGCTCTCTCCTGGGCCGCCCGGAGCTCCTTCTTCCTGCGTGCAACCGCGCTGCGACATCGCTCATGTTCGACGGCTGCCCGTTCGACATCGGCGCGCGCGACCCGAACGTCGTCCTCCGCAGATCGGAGGCGGTTGGCGTCCTGCATCGCCCGTGAGTCGTCGATGACTTCGATCGCGGCCTTCACGGCCGCGAGGGAACGTTCACTCTTCTCCTTATCGATCTCGAGCTCGGCCAACCTTGCCTCTGTGCGTTCGACCGTCCCTTCGGCTTCGCGGACCATGCGAGTGACATCGTCGAGCTTGGTCCTCGCCTGCCGCACCGCGCGTGCAGCGCGCCGGGAGAGAACCTGTGCGTACCTGCGGTATTCGGCTACGAAGACTTCGAGGCTCTCAACCGACCGCTTAAGGATCGCTAACTCGTCCGCATCACGCTCGAGCCGTTCGAACGCGTCCGCGAGCTGCGTGACGATGCGATCATCTAGAGGAGGAAGACTGGCGGTCAGCAGTCCGGACAGCGAGTTGAGTTCGAGCTTCGCGGAAAGTTGAGGCCGTCGGAGTTGCAGGAGCAGCTCGACGAGAGCCGAGTACCTGTCGTCGCCGAACTCGAACAGTGCCGCATCGACGGCGCGGCGGTGGTCCCTCCCGGTTTCGTTGACGACCCCGACGCCCTCGAGCACCTCACGCAGAAGAGCCTTGTTGTGAGGTACGCGGGCGTTATCGAGGAGGTCGAACTCGACGCCGCATCGTCCGTGAGCGACGAAGTACCAGGTGTCAACCCCTGCAGTCGATTGCGTGGCGCGCAGGCCCGCGCCGATCGTTACGAAGTGGTCGGTTTCGGATTCGTCGCTCCGTCCGAACTCGAGCCATGCGTAGCCGAGGCGCGAGGGATGGAGTCCGTCCTCCAAGAGGTTCCAGCGCATGTTCTTGTGACCGCCCCCGAACGGGTCGAGCCGGTGAGGAGAAGTATCGGCATCGAGCAAGAACGGAAGCAGGAGCTCGAGAGCCTTGGATTTGCCCATGCCGTTCTCGCCGCGCAACAAGAGACGCCCTGAGTGGAACCAGAACTCGTGGTCGTCGTACTGCCACAGGTTGAGGATCCCGCCTCTCAGCGGGACGAACCTCTGCCGCTGCGGAGCGGGAAGCTCGACGACCCGACTCCCGTTGGTGAGCCCCGAAGCGGCGGCCATCCTAGGTTCCATCTGTTTCGTTCCTCCCGTCACGTGAAGGTATCGCTCTGAAACGGGCGAGAGCCGGGCGGGCGGTTACCCCCAACCGGTTCGCTTGCACGAGCGAGAAAGCGCTGAGGTAGTCGATCGCTTCTTCAGCCAGTCGTTCGGGGCCCCCATCCTGAGCCACGTCGGCGCGCCAGTGCGCACGATGTTCGGTCGCGAGACGCCGGATGATGCTCGTAACTTCCTTTCGCGCGACGAGGCCGTTTCCCGGATGCGTTCGAGCCCGGTGCGTGAGCTCTTCCGACACAAGAAGTGCGGCATGGGCCACGGTGCCGTGTGAGGGGAAGCGCAGATCTGTGACGTGCTCATCGAGATCGATGCAGGCAAGCCCCTCCGCACGGACCTCGACCTCGAAGCCGCACCATTCCTCGAGGTTGCGGATCATCGTGTGACGCTGCACCCGGAGATATGCGAGCTCGTGTTCGGTCAGCTCGTCGAGATACACGACGGGCTCCTCCACCAGGCGGCGCATCAGCGAGTGGCGGGCGCGCCGAGCGCGACCCTCGTCGGTACCTGGATAGGGATCGGGCGCCAGCGCCGCGGGATCGTTCGCCGTGGAGGGCCTCACCGATGCGGCGAGAAGCTGAGCGATCAGTCGAGGATTCACGTCGTATAGCGCGTCCCCACCGCCGCGCGCGAAACCCTCCTCGTCTCCATCGCGCAGGGTGATCGCCCCAAGGTCGGCGACCGCCTGCACGGCGTGAACGAAAGCTCTTCGTTCCGGGTAGCGATCGGGATCGAATCCCGTTAGCTCGTCGTCGGACGCGGTCAGGAGCTGAACGCCGGTTGCGAGCTGGCTGAGCGATATCTGAGACTCGACTCGCTCGAGCGCGGCCAGCACGAGGCAGAGGAGCGAGTAGCGACGAGGATCGAAGTTCTGGCCGGAGCGAGTAAGAAGGGGTCGCACAGAGCCGAAGCCGAACGGGCTGGTCTTGTGTAGTCGCGCCAGATCGGGTTCGACGAAGAGACGGTAACCGAGCTGAGTGGCGAAGAATGAGATCAATCCGTCGGCATGTTTACGCACCAGAGCAAAGCCGTCGGCGTCGGGCCTTTCCGGGGTGACATAGGGATGGCGGAGCAGGAGTCGGGTGGCTCGCCTACGTTCCGCCGCCGCGGTGACCTCGAGGTGAGCCGCGAGTGACCGTCCCGGTTCGCTCATCGATCCGTCACCTCCGTCACCTCGAGCACGAGATCTGGCCCGGTGAGGCGGCCGCGGGGCGTCAGAACGCTGGTTCGGTGAGCCTCGGGTGGGACGGTGATCGTCACGCAGAACGATCCGTCGACCGAGGTTACAGGCCGCCCTCGAGTGACCGAGCGTCCGAGCGTGCGGCCCAGGAACTCAAGCAAGACGTCGAAACTTTCTTCGGCGAGTTCCCCGAGTTGGAAGAGACGAAGTTGCCCGCGAGAGGCGAAGCCGGCGAGAACTTCAGTGCGTTTCAGGCGCTCTCGAGCGAGTCGCCACGCCAGTTCCTGCTTCGCGGCCGAGTGATCCTCGATCGCAGCCGAGCGCCCGGTCCGCTCGCCTCGGCCCGTGGTGCGCAGGCGAGGAGCGATCTCGCACGGCGATGCGTCCCACCAGCTCATGCCCGCAACGGCTCCTTCGTCAGTTGCCGCGGTCGACAGGTGCCGGGCGCTCGTCAATCCGAACGCGGTCCTCCACAGGCGATGGGCATCCGAGTCGGTCAACCGCTCGAACCAGCTCGCCAGCTGGATGAAATCGGCAGCGCGATCGATGCGCCGGTAATGTTTGTCGTTCAAGCGCTGGAGGATCGCAAGCAGCCGGATGATCGCATCGCGGGCCGCCGCCTGGAGCGAATCGAGGGTGGGCCACCGACCAGGGGCCCCGACGAACCAGCCGCGCAGACCCTCCCACCGAGCGAGCAGCTCGGGCGAACGGTCTGCGACGCCATCGCGAGTGGGAGCCTCGTCGGCGGACGCGGCGAGACGAACCAGCCGCTCGACCCCCGACCCCTCCAGTGCCTCGACCGCGTTACGGATCTCCGGAGCGAGGTGCTCGAGTTGAGACAGGAAACGATCGAGATACGCCAGCACGGCCTGCTTGTAGACGAGGAAGGAGTCCTCCGCGACATCGCCGGCTTCGATCGTGTCGGTGAGGGAGCCCATGAAGATCGATGCGTTGTTGGCGAGCGAGGCGAACTGGCCGAAGAGATTCGTCAGGGAGGCGAGCAGGACCCCCGCATCGGGGTCCGCGCGCTCGAGCTGCGATCGCAAGGAGCGAAGCTCGTCGAGGATCGCAGGGAGCATGAAGTCCTGCAGGCTGCCGGTAGTGCCGAGCGATCGTTCCACCTGCTCCACGGCGAGCTGGGCGGCTTCTCCTTCGGGCGTGAGCTGATAGAGCGACCGGCGCCGGGCGAACTCCGCCAACGAGCGTGCCCTAGCCGTGTCTTGAGTGCGCCTGAGGTTGCCCCATGAGACGAGCTGATCAAGGGCGTCCTCGGGAGCCTCATCGAGGTCGAGCGCGGGACCGCGGCGGGGCTTCGCCCGGTCGAGCACTTCTTCGGGGCGAAGCCTCAGGACGTACTGACGCTTGGCCTCGGCGAAGACATCCATGATGACCCGATACGTCGGGGCCTTGTCGGCGACGACGTAGGCGAGGATCCGGAGGGCCCCCGGCCGCCCGTTCGCCGAGCGCGCGAGGTCGGCCGAATCCTTGGTCGCGATCGAACGGTCCTCGTTCACCCCTTAGATATACCGGCCGAGTGCGACAAAACTCGGCACCAGTGGGCCGTGGATAGGATTTGGTCTTCGCGCTCTTCGGAGCCCTGCTCGCCTGAGGGGACCTCGAGCGAGCCGGCTACGAACCCTGGCTTGCTGAGCTACGCCGAAGGGGAGATAACCGAGATGCCCACCCTGGAAGGCGGCCTGCGGTCGTCGACCTATTGTTGAGGTTTCAAGCGGTCCCCGGTCTGAGGCCCTCGTTTGCTAGGAAGGCTCTCGTCCCAAGACAGTTGCGCGTTGAGGTACTCATAGAGACCCACCCTCCGGAGGAGCCATGTGCACGCCGTTCGGTCGACGTGGCAATCACCCCGGGTCGTCCACCTCACCGACCGGCCTCCACCAGCGTCCCCAGCCGCTCGACTGCCCGCTTTGCCCACTCGCGCTCGGGCGGAGGGAAGTAGTCGCGCCGTTGGATCCGACGGATCTCTTTCCTCAGCCGGGACAGAACCCTGCGTCGCGCAGCAGTTGGCTCCCGTAAAGCAGTGCGTGCCTCGCCGGTGAGGTGCTTGTATTCGGCTGCGATGGCGGTCTGCATTTCATCGACGAGACGGCGCTCCTGGCCGGCCGTGGTCGGTTGTGCCTTCCAGATCGAGGCTTCCCCGCCGGCTTCGACGATGTCCTCCGCAAGCCATTCGAGCTGCTCGCGGTTCCTGGCGTCGAGCGGAAGGGCTACGAGGCCGTCCAGCAACTGCACCGCGCCCAGGCGCTTGAGCTTGCGCCACAGGGCGATGCGCGGCGTCGAAGGCTCCCGGGGGAGCCGGTACGCGAGGAACACCCAGAGACTGTGACCCACCATATGTTGCAGGGAAGTGTAACCGTGGTTACAGTCTTTCGTCATGGACCGCCCTCCTGGGTCGAACGCCTCGTCGGCTCCCGATCCCGATGCCGGAGCGTCGCAGAGCGTTGGACTCCGTCGCTTCCTTCGCTACTTTCTGTGGCTCGGGACCCTCGGCTTCGGAGGTCCCATCGCCACCGTCGGGTACATGCAGCGTGATCTCGTCGAGAAGCACAGATGGCTCGACAAGCAGGATTTCCTGAACGGAGTCGCCTTGGGCCAGACGATGCCCGGGCCGCTCGCCGCGCAGGTAGCGATGTGGGTCGGCTTCCTCCAGCGCGGTGCCCTTGGCGCTTTGCTCGTCGCCCTGCCGTTCATCCTGCCCTCCTTCGTGGTGGTCCTCGCGGTGGCGATCTTCTACGTCCGCTACCAGGGTCTCGACTGGGTCCAAGCCCTTTTCTACGGAATCGCACCGGGCGTCATGGCCATCATCGCCATCGCGGCGGTGAAGCTGGCGCGTCTCACAAACGGGAAAGAGGCCCGGCTGTGGGTGATCTCCGCGATCGCTACCGTCGTGACCGCCGTCACCCAGTCAGAGATCGCCCTGTTGTTCATCGCTGCAGGGCTGATCATGATCCTGTGGGAAGCTCCTCCCGATCTCCTGAGGAGATCGTCCGCCGGCATCCTCGTGTCTTCGCCGCTGTTGGCGCAGGGTGTTGTCTTGGTCGGAGTGTCATCCGAGACTTACGTGGCTCTGGCGTTGTTCTTCCTCAAAGCAGGCGCCTTCATCTTCGGGAGCGGTCTGGCGATCGTGCCTTTCCTGCGCGAGGGCGTGGTCGAGCAACACCACTGGCTGAATGCGGATCAGTTCCTCGATGCGGTTGCCATGGGGTTGATCACGCCTGGACCCGTCGTTATCACTGCGACCTTCATCGGTTATCTCGTGGGGGGTGTTTCCGGCGCGGTGCTCGCGACGGTCGCCATCTTCCTACCGATCTACCTCGGAGTCGTCGTGCCCGGGCGCTGGTTCATCAGGCATCAGCACAACGCCCAGCTCAGGGCGTTCGTGCGAGGAGCGACCGCTGCGGCAGCAGGAGCCATCGCGGGGGCAACCATCGTTCTCACGCGAGAGGCCGTCATCGACATCCCGACGGCCATCATCGCCGTGGCCGGCCTCGCACTCCTGTGGAGGTTCAAGGTCCAGGAACCGGTGATCGTCCTGCTGTCGGGGGTCGCCGGCGTCCTCCTGCAGTGACACCCTCATACGGCGCCCGGCGCCGGCGGCCGCAATGACCGACGGGCGGGAACGCGCCGACGAGAGGGTCGCCGCCCGGGCAGAAAGGTCCAATCATTGTGGCGTCGCATCCACGCAGGAGGAGCTTGGAGTGCCGCAGGCGGTGTGGACCGGTCAGCTCAGCTTCGGGCTGGTGAATATCCCGGTCAAGCTGTACGGCGCGACCGCTCCGAGAAGGTGCGGTTCCATCACTACGACGCCGAGACCGGTCGAAGGATCCGCTACCGGCGCGTGGCCACCGGACCCGCGCCCGAGCTCGCGGCACCCCCGGTCGAGGACGTCGAGACGGCGCGCCAGGCCCCCTCGCTCGACGGGCAGCCGGACTAGGGACAGCCCTTTCGGTTCCGCAGCGGGCGCCTCCCGACCCCTCCAAGGGACCCCTTGCAACCAAGGTTAGTAGCGTTCGCACATGGACCCTCTCGCGCTGTGCGCGGACACAACCGCGCAGTGGCACGCTTCTTGGTTGACCGCGCTCGGTCTTCGATGGGAGCGCCGCGCTTCCGTGTGGCGAGCGGTCGACCCGCCGCCGTTCATCTATTGGACCGCGATCACACTTGCCGAGGATGCCTCTACGTCCGATGTCTGGGACGCGCGCGGAACCGTCTGCGATTCATGGTCCTCGCTCGATCTCGCGCCGTTCGGGTTCGAGGAAGCCGATCGCGAGGCTTTCGAAGAGCGCGCGCGAGAGCCATGGTTCTTGCGGCCCACAGGCGAGCTCTCCGCGGAGGAGGATCCGCCCAACCTCGATATCGCCCAAGTGTCCACACCTGCGCAGGTCGCCGAGTTCGAGAGCGTTAGCGTGCGCGGCTTCGAGAACGAGGGCGCATCCATCGAGATCGGTGCGATCCATCCCGCATCGATACTCGCCGACGCGCGCATGACGATGCTGATCGGCCGCGTCGGGGGAGAGGCCGTCGCAGCAGCGATGAGCTACCGAACCGACACGGCGGTCGGCATCTACGGAGTCACGACGATTATGTCCGCGCGAGGACGCGGTTACGCGTCGTCATTGACGTGTGCGTTGATCGATCCCGAGGCACCGGTGGTGTTGAGCCCCAGTCCCGAGGCGGAGAACCTCTATCGCCGGCTCGGCTTCGAGCAGGTGGGCGAACTGCGCCAGTGGCGGCGTGGCTAAGGGCGAGGCGCCGTTGGCGCTCGGTCAGCCGCTCATGGTCTCGGCCGCGCGCTTGGCCATCTCGTCTGGGGGCACGTCCTCGATGTGAGTCGCGACGCTCCACCGGTGTCCGAAGGGGTCCTCGAACTGACCCGAGCGGTCGCCGTAGAACTGGTCCTCCACCGGACGCAGGACCGTTGCCCCCGCCTTGACGGCCCTATCGAAAGCGGCATGGACGTCCTCGACGTAGACGCTCATCGTCACCGACGTGCCGCCGACCGTCTTCGGGCTGCGCATGCCCATGTCCGGGAACTCGTCGGACAGCATGATCACCGAGTCGCCGATCTGGAGCTCTGCATGGCCGATCTTGTCGTCCGGCGCGGGCATGCGGGTCCGCTCGGTCGCGCCGAAGACCTTGCCGTAGAACTCGATCGCCGCCTCGGCGCCGTCGATCCACAGGTACGGCGAGACCTGCGGGTAGCCGTCGGGGATCGGTTTCACCTGCGCCATGGGGCCTCCCTCTCGCTGCTCTGGTCGCAACCGGCCGAACGTACGTTCGTACAGCATAGTGGTCCCGGATGGGATCAGGCAAGCCCCCGTCCGCGCCCACCTGCGCCCTTGTAGATTCTGGCGCGGCGGATCGAGGTACGGGGATGGAGGAAGTCGTCGCCGGCCTTGTTCTTATGAGGGACGCCTGAAGATGAGTCATGACCAGCTCGCACGCGCACGCTCGCGCTAGTTGGACGATCCGGTGACTCGGAGATCCGGAGGCTCCCTCTCCCCGCTCCCCGTCTTCGCCAAGGCCAGAGGACCGGCCACCATGGCGCTGATCTGTGCCGTCCCGCTCGCGCTGTGGGCGCGCGCCCTTCCGCTCGAGACGCGCTTCGCGACCGCAACAACGACGGTCACCAGCCTCGGCGTGGTGTGCGGGATCGCGGGCGTCAGCGCGTTTGCCCTCAACCTCGTTCTAGGGGGCCGTTTCGGGATGATCGCCCGCTATTTCGGCGGTCTCGATCGCATGTACGCGACACACCAGATCAACGGTCGAGTGGCCTACCTCCTGTTGCTCACACACGCAGCCCTGATCACGGCCGGCCGCGCGACGATATCCGCCGCCGCCGCCGTGGGCCTGTATACGGGTAAGGCGGGCTGGGTCGTCAGCTTCGGTGTTCTTGCGCTCGTGTGCATGAGCGTGTCGATCGGGCTCACGCTCTTCGCGCGTCTGAACCACGAGATCTTCGTATACGTGCAGCGTTCCTTCGGGTTCATCTTCATGATCGGTCTTGCACATGTCTTCATGACGCCCGGAACCAAGTCAGTGTCCCCCGCACTGACGTACTACCTGATCGGCCTCGCATCGTTGGGCCTGGGGGGCCTTGCCTACAGATCGCTCTTCGACGACGTCTTGGTAAGGCGTCACGATTATCGGGTCACCATGACGCACGAGCTCGACCCGACCGTCATGGAGATCACGATGACGCCCAAAGAAGAGCAACTTGACTTCATCCCCGGTCAGTTCGTGTTCGTAAGCTTCCTCTCGCGCTCGATGAGCGAGGAGCTTCGTCCCGTGTCGATCGTTTCCGAGGGTCCGACGGAGGTGGTGACTTTTCGCGCCGGGGCGGTGCGGCATCAGTTCCATCCCTTCTCGATCACCTCTGCGCCCGGTCGGCCGGAGCTGAGGGTGACGGTGAAGGCCGTGGGGGACTACACAAGCGCGATGCGGTTGCTCGAGAAGGGAGCGGAGGCGCGCGTGGAGGGGCCGTATGGCTCCTTCTCCTACCGTATCGTGCGCAACGCTCGGCAGATATGGATCGCCGGAGGGATAGGTGTAACGCCCTTCGTCAGCATGGCCCGGAGCCTCGAGCAGTCGGAGTACGACGTCGACCTCTATTACTCGGTCAAGCGAGAGAGCGAGGCGTTCTTCCTCGATGAGTTCCGCCGCATCGGCGAACAGCACAAGAGTCTGAAGACCACGTTGGTCGCAGAAGATCGGTCCGGCTTGATAACGGCCGACTACGTCGCCGAGCACAGTGGGCCCCTAGGGGACGCCGACATCCTGATCTGTGGTCCCCCGGTGATGATCGAGTCGCTCCGCAAACAGTTCGCTACCAAAGGCGTGCCCGAGCGGCGGCTGCATTACGAGCTGTTCGGGTTCGCTCGATAGTGGGCATCAAGCCGGCGCGGAAGACCCTGGTGTAACCGGCCTGGGAAGGGATGGCCGTCCGCCGCTTGGCGCCCTCATGGACGGACGTCGGATCAAGCGGTGAGGAGCCCGATGCCCAGGGCCACGGCGCCCGCGCCGAGCGACGCCGCGCCCCCATACAGCATCAAGATGAACCGGTTGGGCTCGGTTGCGCCGCGTCCGGCCGAAGAAAGGAAGAACCCTGCGGACATGAGGATCGCGGCAACGGGGACCCCGCTGCGCGCGACCGTTCCCGGCAAGCCGCTCATGCGAGCCCCATCGGCGAGGATCTGGCAGACGAGCGCCAAGGTCACCAGCACCCCGGCATGCGCATGCCCGGCTCGAGCGAACGCCTGTTGGAACGGCGTCTTCAGCTCCCGGCCCCGAACGATGCGCAAGACGTAGGTCCCGCCGAACTCGATCGCCACGATGGACAGCAGGAGGATCCCCGCGGTGCTCCGGGCCTCGGGCGACAGCATCAGTGCGTCCACGGTTCTCCTCCGAGCGATCGATTGATAGATACCGCAACTATCCATAACAGATAGTGCTACTATCCAAACTTCTCGTCAAGTCCCGTGGGAGGCCTCGTGCGGATGTCCGAGCTGAGCCGAGCGAGCGGCGTGCCCGTGGCGACCGTGAAGTACTACTTGAGGGAAGGTCTCGTGCCTCCGGGGGCGCCGTCTGCCCGCAACCAGGCCGACTACGACGACGCCCACGTCCACCGCTTGCGGCTCATCCGGGCGCTCAGGGGTGTGGGGCGCATGGGGATAGGGCGCGTACGCGCGGTGCTAGAAGCGTTGGACGACGAGCAACTGTCCTTGCACGATGTGCTCGGGGTCGCCCACCGTGCGCTCGGTCCGGCGCCGGATAGGCGGGTCGTCACAGACGAGATCGCCGACGCCTGCGCCGAGGTGGACCGGTTCATCGTCGACCTCGGCTGGGAGGTCGCCTCCGACGCACCCGCCCGAGGAGTGCTTGCCGACGCGCTGGTGGCGCTGCGGCGGCTCGGGCGGAAGTGCGGCGCCGAGGTCTTCGAGCCATACGCAGAGGCCGCCGGGCGGATCGCCGAGCGTGAGCTCTCTCAGGCCTCCACCGGCGCGGCTCGCGCCGACACCGGCGCGACGCGTGCGGACATCGTGGAGTGGATGGTCGTGGGGACCGTCGTGTTCGAGGCCGCCCTCACGGCGCTGAGACGGCTGGCGCACGAGCACTTGAGCAGCGCCCGGTTCGGCTCCTAGGACGCGCCGCGGGGCCAAAGTCCCAAGCCCGCCCGGCCCACCTGGTACCGTCTGGCCGGGGGAGGGCCCCGGGGGAGATCCCGCAGGCGCTCGAAAGCTTTGTGTTCAGGTTCTCATCTGTGTAGACGAGCGATGCGAGGGAATGGTGTCACAACGGCGAGGCTTCCAGCCGTCACCGCCTCGACGATCGCTGCAGAGCAACGCCATCTGCGTGGCGTGCGACAGGAAGGTTTCGAATGACAACAGAGCTACTGGACCGCCCCGCCGTCAGAGACGTCCCCGGTGTAGAACGAGCGGACGTCCGAACCGCGCGGCTACAGCGCCGGCTAACCCTACTCGTGACCATCGTGCCCTTCATAGGTTTCGCCTTTGCGGTCTGGTCCCTCTGGGGGCACGGGCTCAGTCCGCTCGACCTCACGATCTTCTTCGCTCTCTACATCTTCACGGGACTCGGTGTGACCGTGGGGTTCCATCGTCTCTTTACGCATCGATCCTTCGAGACGACGAGGTGGCTGAGAGGCTTGCTCGCGATCGCGGGATCGATGGCGGTCCAGGGCCCGGTCATCACGTGGGTGGCTACGCATCGCCGCCATCATGCTTTCTCGGACAAGGAGGGTGACCCGCACTCGCCACATCTCGACGAGGGCCCTGGGGTGACAGGCGTCCTGAAGGGCCTGTGGCACGCACATCTGGGCTGGCTGTTCGACACGGAGGAGACCACGCTGCCGGAGAGGTGGGCGCCCGATCTCCTCAAGGATCCGATGGTGAGGAGGATCGACCGACTCTTCCCCCTCTGGGTGCTGGTGTCATTCGGCGCGCCGGCAGCACTCGGATTCGCTCTCACGGGTACGTTCGGCGGGGCCCTGAGTGCTTTCCTGTGGGGCAGCCTTGCGAGGATCTTCTTCCTGCACCACGTCACGTGGAGCATCAACTCGATCTGTCATTTCTACGGCAACCGGCCGTTCGAGACCCCCGACTTCAGCACGAACAACTGGGTTCTGGCGCTCATCTCCTTCGGCGAGTCTTGGCACAACAATCATCACGCTTTCCCGACGTCTGCTCGCCACGGCCTCGGGCGGGGACAGGTCGACGTCAGTGCGTCTCTCATCGCGCTGCTGCAGAGGCTCGGTTGGGCGCGGTCCGTGAAGGTCGTCTCGCCCAAGCAGCTCGCAACGAAGTCCTCCAAGACCTCGACGTGATCTTGCAGCCTTAGGCTGCACAGACCACTCATCGTCCCAGGAGAGCCGGCATGCCAACGCGCGCTGACCTGCGAAACGTCGCCATCGTCGCTCATGTCGACCACGGCAAGACCACGCTCGTGGATGCGATGTTGTGGCAGTCGGGCGCCTTCCGGTCGAACCAGGACGTCGCGGAGCGCGTCATGGATTCGATGGACCTGGAACGGGAAAAGGGCATCACGATCCTCGCGAAGAACACCGCGGTCCGGTACGGCGAAGTGAAGATCAACATCGTGGACACGCCGGGTCACGCCGATTTCGGCGGCGAGGTGGAGCGGGGTCTAACGATGGTCGACGGAGTGCTCTTGCTCGTCGATGCAAGCGAAGGACCGTTGCCGCAAACGCGCTTCGTTCTGCGCAAGGCGCTCGAGGCGCGCCTCCCCGTCATCCTTGTCGTGAACAAGGTCGACCGTCCAGACGCGCGCATCCGGGACGTCGTGAACGAGGTTTACGAGCTTTTCCTGGACCTCGATGCGGACGAACGCCAGATCGAGTTCCCGATCCTCTACTGCAACGCCCGGGCAGGATGGGCGTCTCTCGACGCCGAGCAGGCAGGAAGCGACCTCAAGCCGCTTCTCGAGTTGCTGCTCGAGCACATACCGGCGCCCTCCTACGAGGAGGATCATCCCTTGCAGGCGCTGGTGACGAACCTAGATGCCTCGCCGTATGTGGGCCGGCTCGCCCTTTGCCGCGTGTTCCACGGCACGATCAAGCGCGGTGCCTCGGTTGCGTGGTGTCGTGCCGACGAAACGATCGAGAGGGTCAAGGTCGCCGAGCTGTACGTGACCGAGGCCTTGGACCGCGTTGACGCCGGCGAAGCTGGACCGGGTGAGATCATCGCGATCGCCGGACTGGCCGACGTGACCATCGGGGAGACGCTCTCCGATCCGGAGGATCCGCGTCCTTTGCCGGTGAGTCACTTCGACGATCCAAGTCTTGCGATGACCCTCGGCATCAACACCTCTCCTCTGGCCGGCCGGGACGGCGCCAAGATGACCGCAAGACTCGTGAAGAACAGGCTCGACGCAGAGCTCGTCGGCAACGTATCGATCAAGCTGCTCGACACTGAGCGGCCCGATGCATGGGAGGTCCAGGGCAGGGGAGAGCTGCAGCTGGCCGTTCTCGTCGAGATGATGCGCCGAGAGGGTTTCGAGCTCACGGTCGGCAAGCCGCAGGTCGTGACGAAGGAGATCAACGGCAAGCTCTGTGAGCCGGTAGAGCGGCTCACGATCGACGCACCCGAGGACTTCATGGGGGTCGTTGCGCAGATGCTTGCTCTTCGCAGGGGACGGCTCGAGAACATGGTCAATCACGGCACCGGCTGGGTGCGCATGGAGTACCTGGTGCCGGCGCGCGCCCTGATCGGTTTCCGCACGGAGTTCCTCACCGAGACGCGCGGCACGGGTCTTCTGCACCATGTCTTCGATCGATATGAGCCCTGGCACGGAGATCTCCGAACGCGTCCAACCGGCAGCCT
Organism: Actinomycetota bacterium; assembly: GCA_046262355.1. Lineage (GTDB taxonomy): Bacteria > Actinomycetota > CADDZG01 > CADDZG01 > WHSQ01 > DATADD01. The sequence continues at coordinate 39,829 of JBHEMX010000024.1, forward strand.
GGTGGCGGACAGGCGTGGTTCGACGACTTCGTATGCGCTGCTCAATCTTCAGGAGCGCGGAACGATGTTCGTGCCTCCGGGGGCCGAGGTCTACGAGGGCATGATCGTGGGAGAGAACGCTCGCTCCGACGACATGGACGTGAACCCGACCAAGGAGAAGAAGCTCACGAACATGCGCGCGGCGTCCAGCGAAGAGCTTGTTCGCTTGATCCCGCACAGGGACATGTCGCTCGAGCAGGCGCTCGAGTTCATCAGGGTGGACGAGTGCGCCGAGGTGACGCCTCGTGTCATCAGGCTTCGCAAGGTGATCCTCGACGGGCGCCGCCGAGCCCGCGCCTCCAAGAGCGGCGGGTAGGCCGCCGCAACTCGGGGTGGTGTGCTGCGCTCGCCGCGAGGCGAGAGTGGGAATAAGTCTGCAGCCGATGCGTTACAGTGACTTTACGGCACCGAGGTGGTGCCTGTGAGATTTGCCTCTCCGTTCCTCCTTTCGGCGTTACGGGTTGTTGAATCTCCCCGTAGCCGTGGTCCTTATGGGCCATCACGAAGGAGTCGAATGTGACTACGTTCTCCGATCTGGGCGTGTCCGCGCCCGTCGCCAAGGCGCTGGCGCGGCGCCAGTATCACGCGCCGTTTCCCATCCAGCGCCTGGTCGTGCCCGATGCGCTCGCGGGACGTGACGTCCTCGCCCGATCCCACACGGGTTCCGGCAAGACGCTTGTCTTCGGCGTGGCGATCGTCGAGCGACTTGATCCGAGCGCGCCGCGCCCCGGCGCTCTCATCCTCGTGCCGACCAGGGAGCTGGCGGCGCAGGTAACCGAGGAGATAACTCTCGTCGCCGCCGCGCAGGGTCTGCGCGCCGCAGCCGTCTACGGCGGCGTGAGTTTGCCCGATCAGGCGCACCGCGCCGCGAAAGCGCACATCCTTGTAGCCACACCCGGACGTCTTCAAGACATGCTCGAGCGACGTCTCATCTCGCTCCAGGGCGTCCACATCCTCGTGCTCGACGAAGCCGACCGCATGCTCGATATGGGCTTCCAGCCACAAGTGGATCGCATCGTCGCTCGCATCAAGAAGGACCGGCAGACGATGTTTTTCTCGGCGACGCTGGACGGCGAGGTCGGCCGCATCGCACGCGCGTACACGCGCGACGCCGTGCTTCACGAGATCCGCTCAACCCATCAGACGGTCGAGGAAGCCGAGCACCGGTTCGTCGCGGTGACCAGCGGGGACAAGGTGTCGAAACTGATCGATCTGCTACGCGACGAGGTCGGCACGGCTCTCGTGTTCGTGCGTACCAAGCGCGGCGCCGATCGTCTCGTGCACAGACTGGCCCAGAAGAAGGTAGGGGCGGTGGCCATGCACGGCGACCTGACGCAGGCGGCGCGCCAGAGTGCGCTCGAGCGACTGAGAAGTGGCAGAGCGAGGATCCTCGTTGCAACCGACGTGGCCGCACGCGGCCTCGACCTCGATCACATCACCCACGTGATCAACTTCGATCCGCCGCAGGATGACAAGGCCTACGTGCACCGCGTCGGCCGCACGGCGCGCGCCGGGCGGGCCGGCACGGGGACGACATTGGTGCTGCCGGATCAGCAGGACGACGTCAGCAGGATGGCGGCACGGCTGGCTCTCGGCGACGAGTTCCAGCGCGACGGCATGGTGCTGGCGGCGCCTCGCACCGTGTTCTCGTCCCACAAGGGCCGGCGTTCGATGATGCGCCCGCGTCCACGCAGGCGGGTCTGACTCGCCGTCTCCTCGAGGAGGCGCCCGTGCCCTCGCAGGCGGTCTGACCAGGCCCTCTCGAGGGAGAGCCCCCGGCTTATCTGCCGTTCGCTCATCGTGCACGTCCACGCGTAGGCGACACTCTGGTTCTCGGCAACCGCGCAGATGCACATCGGGGCGAGAGGAGCTGCGATGCAGCTAGGGATGATCGGACTGGGGCGCATGGGGGCGAATATGGTGCGCCGGCTGATGGAGGACGGCCACGACTGTGTCGTCTTCGACCGGAGCTCCCAAGTCGTCGAGAGCCTGGCGGAAAAGGGCGCGACGGGAGCCGACTCGATCGAGGATCTGGTCGCCAAGCTGGCGCGGCCGCGCTCGGTATGGATGATGATCCCCGCCGGAGTCGTTGAAGAGACCGTCCAACTCATCGCATCCCACCTCGAGCGCGGAGATGCGCTTGTCGACGGCGGTAACTCCTACTATCTCGATGACCTTCGTCGCGCGGGCGACCTGAGCGAGAGCGGCATCGAATACGTCGACGTCGGTGTGAGCGGCGGCGTGTGGGGACTCGAGCGCGGCTACTGCATGATGATCGGTGGCGCCGAAGATGCCGTCCGCCGGCTCGATCCGGTGTTCCGTTCGCTCGCCCCCGGTATCGGCGACGCGGCGCGCACGCCGGGTCGTTCGGGCGAGCCCACTGCCGCCGAGAGCGGCTACCTCCACTGCGGACCGAGCGGAGCAGGGCACTTCGTGAAGATGGTTCACAACGGGATCGAGTACGCGCTGATGGCAAGCTACGCGGAGGGGTTGAACATCCTTGCCCATGCCAACGTCGGCGGCGGGGACGCGGAGATCGACGCCGAGACGACGCCGCTGCGCCACCCGGAGCACTATCGCTACGACTTCAACCTCGCAGAGGTGGCCGAGGTGTGGCGGCGAGGCAGCGTGATCGGATCATGGTTGCTCGACCTCACCGCGAGCGCGCTCGCCCGCCGGCCGGGGCTCGAAGACTTCAAGGGCCACGTCTCGGACTCGGGTGAAGGTCGCTGGACCGTCATGGCCGCCGTCGAAGAAGGCGCACCGGTCAACGTCATCAGCGCAGCGCTGTTCGCTCGGTTCGCATCGCGCGGCGAGACGGACTTCGCGGATCGGTTGCTGTCGGCCATGCGCTTCGAGTTCGGCGGCCACATGGAGAAGAAGCTATGACCGCCCGGATCCCCCCTTTGCGCGCCCGTCCCGAGTGGCGCGCGCTCCAGGCACACCATGCAGAGATGCGGAGTCTCGATCTACGGGAGATGTTCGCCGCCGACGGTGGGCGCAGCGAACGCATGTCGGCCACAGCAGACGGTGTCTTTGTCGACCTCTCCAAGAACCTTGCGAACGAGACAACGATCGCGTTGTTGGTGGAGCTCGCCGCCGCATGCGGGCTGAGCGACAGGATCGAGGCGATGTTTCGCGGCGAGCACATCAACGCGACCGAGGATCGGGCGGTGTTGCACGTTGCCTTGCGGATGCCGAGGGGCTCTGCGCTCGTGGTCGACGGCACCGACGTCGTCGCCCAGGTCCATGAGGTGCTCGACCGGATGTCCGATCTCGCGGTGCAGGTGCGCGCTCGTGAATGGCTGGGTCACTCCGGGCGGCCCGTACGCAACATCGTCAACATCGGTATCGGAGGCTCTGATCTGGGACCGGCGATGGCTTATGACGCCCTCCGTCACTTCAGCGATCGAGACCTCACCTTCCGCTTCGTGTCCAACATCGATGGGACGGAACTCGCCGAGGGGACGCGCGACCTCGAGCCGGAGGAGACTCTGTTCATCGTCTCTTCCAAGACCTTCACCACCCTCGAGACGCTTACGAACGCCCGTAGCGCGCGCGACTGGATGCTGCGGGGCCTGGGAGGGGACCGATCTGCCGTCGCGAAGCACTTCGTTGCGGTGTCCACGAACGAGAAGCTCGTGCGTGACTTCGGGATCGATCCCGACAACATGTTCGGGTTCTGGGACTGGGTGGGAGGACGCTACTCGTACGATTCCGCGATCGGCCTGTCACTGATGATCGCGATCGGTCCAGATCGCTTCCGGGAGATGCTCGGGGGACTGCGAGCTATCGACGATCACTTCCGCAGCGCACCGTTCGAGCGCAACCTGCCGGTGCTCATAGGACTGCTTTCCGTGTGGTACTCGAACTTCTGGCGCGCCGAGACTGTTGCCATCCTGCCGTACGACCATTACCTCGGGAAGCTGCCTGCCTATCTCCAGCAACTCGAGATGGAGAGCAACGGCAAGCACGTGACGTTCGACGGTGAGCATGTCGACTACGACACCGGGGTGATCGTCTGGGGTCAGCCTGGAACGAACGGACAACACGCGTTCTATCAGCTGATGCACCAAGGCACGAGGCTCATCCCCTGTCACTTCATCGGCTTCCTCCGCACGCTCAATCCGCTCGGAGAACATCACGACCTCTTGATGTCCAATCTCATCGCACAGACGGCCGCCCTCGCCTTCGGCCGCAGCGCCGCGGAGTTGAGGGAGGCAGGAGTCGCGGAGGAAGAAATCCCTCATCGGATATGTGAAGGGAACCGGCCGAGCACGACGATCCTCCTCGAAGAGCTCACGCCCGAGACGCTCGGCAAACTAATCGCGCTCTACGAGCACAGCGTCTTCACACAGGGGGCGATCTGGGGGATCGACTCCTTCGACCAATGGGGCGTTGAGCTCGGTAAGGTGCTGGCCACGGACATCATTCCCGAGCTCGAGGATGATGCAGCTCCGGACCTGCACCACGATCCGTCGACCAACGCGATCATCCGACGCTATAGGCGCGCCAACGGCAGAGCGACCTGAGCGGCACGCGAATCGAAACCGGCGTCTGTATGTGCCGGCGCAGGTGCAGGGCGAGAGCTAGCGGCAGCGATGGCCGAGGTGGACCTGCGCACCTTCCTCAAGCACAGCCCGGCGGCGACCGCGGGAGGGGCCGCGCTAGCGCTATCCGGGCGTTCGACATGCCGCGCGCGATCAACTTCGAGGCATCGACCTCTCGTTCGGTCAACGACCTAAGCGCATCGGGCTTCGGCGGAGCACCCCGGGAATGGAAAACTGACGCCGGCCGTTAGAGGTCACGGGACAGGGGTGCCCGGGCGCGCCCGTGGCACACCGTGGCAAACCGGAAGGGGAACCAGTGCACCGCTGGGTCGATCACGACAAGCTGCAAGGAGCGAAGCTCGATCGAGCGGTGATGCGGCGCGTGTGGGACTTCGTCCGGCCCTATCACCGCCGCGTCTACGCGTATCTGGTGATCATCGCAGTGTCCTCCGGTGTGGCGGTGCTTCCCCCGCTTGTCTTCCGGCGTCTCATCGACGTGGCCATCCCGGCGGGCGATCTCGGTGCGATCAACCTCCTCGCCGGCCTTGCGCTCTTCCTGTCTCTCGCCGCAGCCGGCCTAACCCTGCTCGGCGGCATGATCGCGGTGCGGATCGGCGAGGGGCTCATCTACGACCTTCGCTCGGCGCTGTACGACCATGTCCAGCGCATGCCGATCGCGTTCTTCACGCGCACTCAGACCGGGGCGCTGATCAGCCGGCTGAACAACGACGTCATCGGCGCACAGCAGGCGGTCACGTCCACGCTCAGCACCGCCGTGTCGAGCACTCTGGGGCTCGTGTTCACCCTTGGAGCCATGCTCGCCCTCGACTGGGGCATAACCGCGCTGGCGCTGCTGTTGGTCCCCGTCTACCTCCTGGTTTCTAGGCGGGTCGGCCGGCTGGTGCAGAGGCTGGCGCGCCACCAGATGGAGATGAACGCGCGCATGAACACGGTGATGACCGAACGGTTCAACGTGGCGGGCGCGCTGCTCGTGAAGCTCTTCGGTCGGCCTACGGACGAAGCGAGGGATTTCCGGGCCCGCGCCGGCGAGGTGCGCGACGCGGGAGTGCGACGCTCCTTCCTGTCGCGCACTTTCGGGGTGAGCTTGTCGGCGATCGCCGCCGTCGGGACCGCCGCGGTGTATTTCTTCGGAGCGCGTGCGGTCGTGCAGGGCAGCTTCACGATAGGCACGATGGTTGCTTTCGCCGCGTACCTGCAACGGCTCTACAGCCCGATAACGGATCTCACGACCACGCGCGTGGACCTGCTGAGCGCGCTGGTGTCGTTCGAGCGCGTGTTCGAGGTCCTCGATGCGCCGCTCGCCATCGAAGAGTCGCCGCACGCGGTCGTTCTAGATCGCTCCGCCGGACGCGTCGAGCTCGACGACGTGTGGTTCCGCTACCCTGCCGCCGAAGAGCACACGATCGCCTCGCTCGAGGAGGAGAGCGAGGTTGCACTCAACAAGGATGCCTCGGATTGGGTGCTCCATGGGGTCTCGCTGGTGGCCGAGTCCGGCACGATGACGGCTCTCGTGGGACCGTCGGGAGCGGGCAAGACGACGCTGTCGCAACTGATCCCCCGTCTCTATGACGTCACCTATGGGGCCGTGCTGATAGACGGTCAAGACGTTCTGGAGCTCCGGTTGCAGTCTCTCGCGGATGCCGTCGGGATGGTGAGCCAGGATGCTCATCTGTTTCACGACAGCATCGTAGCGAACCTCCGCTACGTGCGTCCCTCCGCGACCGACGAGGACATCGTCGCGGCATGTCGCGCCGCTCGGATCCACGACGTCGTCGCGGCGTTGCCCGACGGCTATGACACCGTCGTGGGGGAACGTGGCTACCGGCTCTCAGGGGGTGAGAAACAACGCCTTGCGATCGCGCGCGTGCTCCTGAAAGCGCCGGCGATCGTGATCTTGGACGAGGCGACGGCGCACCTGGACTCTGAGAGCGAGGCGCACATCCAGCGCGCGCTCGCAAGCGCCCTGCGGGGCCGCACGTCGATCGTCATCGCGCACCGGCTGTCCACGATCCGGGCCGCCGATCAGATACTCGTCGTGGACGAAGGCCGGATCGTCGAGCGAGGGCGGCACGAGGAGCTGATCGGCTCGGGCGGCCTCTACTCGGAGCTGTACGAGACGCAGTTCGCCCCGGCGGCCTCGGCATCGACGCGCGAAGAGCCCGCGTCGGCGTGACCTTCACGCTCTTCGGTGCCCTGATGGGTCCGTTCTCCCGGCTCAGCGCACCATACAAGTCGTGTCAGGACTCGGCAGGGCCCGGGTCGAGGTCCAGCGCCAGCGAGTTGATGCAATAGCGCTTGCCCTCGGGGCCGGGACCGTCGTCGAAGACGTGACCGAGGTGCGAGCCGCAGCGGCCGCAGACGACTTCGGTGCGTCTCATGAACAAGCTGTTGTCGGGCTTCAGCTCGACGTTCGCCGTGTTCATCGGCTCGGTGAAGCTCGGCCAGCCGGTGCCCGAGTCGAACTTCGCGTCGGAGCTGAAGAGCTCCGCGTTGCAGGCGCCGCAGCGGTAGATGCCGTCGTCCTTCGAGTAGACGTACTTCCCGGTGAAAGGCGGCTCGGTTCCCTTGCGCCTGAGGACCTCATATCGCTCGGGCGCAAGCTCCTCCTGCCACTCCTTCTCGTTCTTCATTACCTTCTCGCTCATGCCTTCCTCCACCTCGGAGCGGTTGGACTGCACCGCCCACGATACGTCGGGTTCGGCCGTAGACGTCTCGTTGCCTCGGCGGGGGAGCGGGACGCCACCCTTCTGTCATGGTGCCGGATCGATCACCACGTCGAGCACCGCATGGGCTCGGCGCAGCGTCTCCTCGACCTCCGGCGGGGTCCCGCCGCGGGCGAAGATGAACCCGAGATAGCGGTCCCCCTCGGGCAGCGGCTCGACCCGCCGGGAGGGGGCGATCGTTAGCTCCATGCCGGTCACGCCCGGGACCGCTCGAGCCTCGTCTTGCCCCTCGACCGCTCGCAGCACACCACGCGTGGGGATCGGGATCATCATCACCCCCGAGGCGCCCGGCTGCCTGCCGGCGCCGTCCTGGGGCATGTTCAACGCATGCCGCAGGATCACCTCTTCGAGCGTCGCTCCCGCCCCGAAGCGCAACGAGCGCGAGCAGAGCCCGCCGATCGAGCGAGCCGCGACCTCGAGGACCGCCACGCGGCCGTCGGTGACCCTCAACTCGGCGTGGATCGGGCCCTCGGTGAGTCCCAAGGCCGCGCTCGCAAGTCTCGTGGCGTCGTCGACCGCCTCGAGGACCGCCGCAGGAAGACGCGACGGCGTGACGAACATCGTCTCCTCGAAGTAGGGCCCCTTGAGCGGATCCGGCTTGTCGAACACCGCAAGGACCTCGAGGACCCCGCGCCGCAGCAGTCCCTCGACCGCCACCTCGGCGCCGGGAAGGTATGACTCCACCAGCAGCGGCTCGAGCCGGTCCGCGCCGGCGCGCTCGAGGATGGCGCGGATGCGAGCCGCGGCGGCCTCGGCCTCCTCTGGGTCGTCGGCGCGGATCACGCCGCGGCTCGCGGCCAGCGAGACCGGCTTGAGGACGCAGGGGAAACCGATCTCTCCCGCGAGAGCCGAGACGTCGTCGTCGGGGGCGGCGACGAGAAATCTCGGCTGCGGCACATGAGCCGCCCCGAGGGCCCGGCGCAGCGCCGCCTTGTCGCGCGTCGCCGCGACCGCTGCGGGCGAGTTGTGCGCGAGCCCAAGAAGTCGCGCCGCGTGGGCCGCTGCCAGCACACCCTGATCGTCGACGCCGACCACCGCGTCTAGGGGAGCGCGCTCGGCGAAGGTCGCGATGACGTCGGCGGCCTCGTCGGGGCGCTCGAGGTTCACGACAAGGGTGAGATCGCGCGCGAACGCGGATATCGCGAGCTTGCGCTCGGTCCCGATCACAACATCGGCGCCGAGCGCCTGAGCAGCATCCTGAAAGTCGCGTGCTCGATAGGTGGCGGTCGGCAACAACAGCATCACGCGCGGCATCCCTCCATGATGAAGGAGGAAGCGCGGAGAGCGCTCCCCTCGGTCGTACCCCAAGATGTCGGCCGTGGAGATCGTTCTCGGCCTCGGTGCAGCGCTCGCTTACGGAGCCGCCGACTTCATCGGAGGACTCGCGTCGCGGCGGACCGCCGCGTTCGCCGTCGTGCTCCTCTCGCAGGTCGCAGGGTCGGTCCTGCTCGTCGCGGTCCTGCCGTTCTTCGACAACGGGCGGCCGACGACTACCGAGCTGGGCTGGGGCGCCGTAGCCGGCGTGGCCGGCGGGCTGGGGGTCGCCGGTCTCTACCGGGGCCTCGCCATCGCCCCCATGAACGTCATCGCGCCGATCACCGCGGTCGTTGCGGCCACGGTGCCCGTCGTGTTCGGCGTCGCCACGGGAGAGCGTCCCAGCGCGCCCGCTGCGCTCGGAGCCGCCGTCGCACTCGTGGCCGTGGCCCTGGTGTCGCTCTCGCCCGGCCACCCTGGCGATCCCGGTTCCGTCGCACGCAAGACGCAGAGCGGCGCGGCGGGGATCATGCTTGCCGCCGGCGCCGGAGTTGCGTTCGGCGTGTTCTTCATCCTCGTGAGGCATGCGGCAGAGGGCACGGGCCTGTGGTCGCTCGTGGGGGTCCGCATCGGGTCCATGACCACGGCCGCCTTGCTCGTTGCCGCAACCGCCACTTCGCTGCGTCCCCCCGGCGGCGCTCTGCCCCAGATCGCCTGCGCCGGCATCCTCGACACGGCCGCGAACGTGCTCTACCTGCTGGCCGCGCAACGAGGACTGCTGTCGCTCGTGGCGGTCCTGACGTCCATGTATCCGGCGAGCACGGTGCTGTTGGCCCGGATAGTGCTGGGGGAGCGCCTGACGGTGTTCCGGCTCGTCGGGCTCGCTGCTGCGGCCGTGGGGGTGGCGCTCATCGCGACGGGTTGAGAGCCAATCCTCCGGGTAGGGACCAGCGTATAGACCTCGACCGGTTGGGACGCAGGGGGGCGCGTCGCGGACGGCGCGTCCCAACGAGTAAGGGAGGTTCACATATGCGCAGATCCGCGCTCACCATGATCGCCGTCGGGCTCCTCGCAACTCTGCTGGCGGGATCCGCCCTGGTGGGCGGGGCGGCCGCCGACGACGATCATCTCCGGGCGAACCTGACGGGCGAGAACGAGGTCCCTGGGCCCGGCGCGCCGGGCGGCGCTTCGGGAGTCGCACGGGTAGAGGTCAAGCCGCAGAAGGGAATGGTCTGCTTCAAGCTCCGGTGGGAAGAGATCTCGGCCCCGACCGCCGCGCACATCCACGCCGGGGGGGCCGACGTCGCGGGCCCGGTCGTGGTGACGTTGTTCATGACGTCCGAGGCGCCCGACCAGCCACCGACGCTTCCGGAGACGATCACGGCCGTCGAGGGCTGCAGCGACATGGTCGCGATCCCCGAGGGCGCGTCGTTCGATTCGACGACGCAGCTTCTGCTCAACATCAAGCGCAACCCGGGCGACTATTACGTCAACGTCCACAACCTCGACTTCCCGGCCGGAGCGATCCGGGGCCAGCTCAAGGGCTGATCGGCCGGAGGCAGCTTCGAGCCACGCCCTCGCGGGGCCCCGGGCGTCCACCCCGGGCCCCGGCCGCCGGCCCTTTCGGCACACCTTTGACCCCTTGCCGTCGCTGAGCGAGGGTGGAGGCTCAATGGTCGCCGGCCAGCGGCGCCGAGGCGCGCCGGAGGCGCACCCACCCAACGGGGCCCGGCACCTAGGCGCGCCGGGCGCGCCCACCAAACCTGAGTGCCTCGGGAATATGGTTGCCACTGCAACGGTTGCAGCCTCAGCGACGCACCGGGCCCAGAAGCGGCCTCGGTGATCGGTTCGCTCGTGCCGGACCACACGGTCCGGCGCGATGGAGCGAGATCGCTGGAGAGTGCCATGCCTGAGCTGAAGATCGAGCAACTGCCACTCCTGCCGCTCGACGGCGGCGTCATCCTGCCGCACATGGTCGTCACCCTGGCGCTGGAGAAGGACGAGGCGAGCGCCGCGGTTGCCGCGGCGATGGATTCGGACGGGTTCGTCCTCCTGGTGCCGCGCATCGGCGGGAGCTATGCGCGCGTCGGAACCGTCGCCAAGGTCGAGGACGCCGGGAGGCTCCCGGGTGGTGACGAGGTGTGCGTCGTGAGGGGCCTGCATCGCGCGGTGATCGGAACCGGCACGCCCGGCAACGGGCGCGGGCTATGGGTCCAGGTCGATGCGGCGCCGGATCCAGACGTCGCGCCCGGGCGCGCCCACGGGCTCGGGCGCGAGTACCGGGCGCTCGTCGAGAACATCCTCGAGTCCAGGAATGCCGGCGGGATCGCCCAGTTCCTGCGCGGGATCGACAACCCCGGGCACCTCGCCGATACCTGTGGCTACTCGCCGGACCTCTCCCACGAGCGCAAGATCGAGATCCTCGAGACGCTCGATGTCGAGGAGCGGCTCACGAAGCTCATCGCGTGGACAAAGGAGACGCTCGCCGAGGTCTCGCTCAAGGACAAGATCCGAGGCGACGTCACCGATCGCATGGAGAAGTCGCAGCGTGAGTTCATGCTCCGTCAGCAGCTCGAGGCCATCAAGAGAGAGCTCGGGGAGGGCGATGCCGACATCGTGGCGGAGTATCGGGCCAAGGTCGAAGAGGCAAGGATGCCCGATGCGGTCCGCAAGGAAGTCGAACGAGAGCTCGATCGCCTCGAGCGCACGAGCGAGCAGAGCCCGGAGCACGGCTCGATCCGCAGCTACCTCGATTGGATGGTGGAGCTGCCCTGGGCCAGGTCCTCGGAGGACCGCTTCGACGTCGCCGAGGCACGCCGGATCCTGGACGAGGACCACACCGGACTGGACGACGTCAAGGATCGCATCATCGAGTTCCTCGCCGTGAAGAAGCTCCGCAACGAGCGAGGGCTCGACGCGCCGGGAGGGCGCGGTTCGGGCGCGATCATCACGCTCGTGGGACCGCCCGGAGTGGGCAAGACGTCTCTCGGCGAGTCGGTGGCGCGGGCCCTCGGGCGCAGGTTCGCCCGCATCTCGCTCGGCGGCATTCATGACGAAGCAGACATCCGCGGGCATCGCCGCACCTACATCGGCGCGCTTCCGGGACGCATCGTGCGCGCGCTCAAGGAGGCAGGGACGCGCAACCCGGTGATCATGCTGGACGAGATCGACAAGGTCGGCGCCGATTGGCGCGGCGACCCATCGTCGGCGCTGCTCGAGGTGCTCGACCCGGCGCAGAACCACTCCTTCAGGGACCATTACCTCGAGGTAGATCTCGACCTCTCCGATGTGCTCTTCATCCCGACCGCCAACGTCGCCGAGACGATCCCGGGCCCGCTGCTGGATCGCATGGAGCTGGTCCGGCTCGACGGCTACACCGAGGACGAGAAGCTCGGCATCGCGCGCGATCACCTGCTGCGCCGTCAGCTCGAGCGCAACGGGCTTCGACAGGACGAGGTCGCGGTCGACGAGGACGCGCTCCGCAAGATCATCGAGGAGCACACGCGCGAGGCAGGCGTACGCAATCTCGAGCGCGAGCTCGGCAAGGTGCTGCGCAAGGTCGCCACGAAGATCGCAGCGGATGAGCTGCCGACCCCTGTGACGGTTGGCTCGGGGGAGGTGCGCACTTACCTCGGCCGGGCCAAGTTCGAGTTCGAGGCAGCCGAGCGCACGTCCGTCCCCGGCGTGGCAACCGGCCTCGCCGTGACCGGAGCCGGCGGGGACGTCTTGTTCATCGAAGCGTCGGTCATGGAGGGCGAGCCCGGACTGACGCTCACGGGCCAGCTGGGCGACGTGATGAAGGAGTCCGCCCAGATCGCGCTGAGCTACGTGCGGTCCCACGCTCCTCAGCTCGGACTACGGTCGGGCTTCGAGGACCGCAGGGTTCACGTGCACGTCCCGGCCGGCGCCGTGCCCAAGGATGGGCCGTCGGCGGGCGTGACCATGGTCACCGCCCTGGCCAGCCTTCTCGCGGGCAGGCCGGTTCGTAGCACCGTCGGGATGACCGGAGAGGTCACGCTTCAGGGTCGCGTGCTTCCGATCGGCGGAGTGAAGCAGAAGATCCTCGCAGCGCACCGAGCCGGGCTCACGGAGGTCATCCTGCCCGGGCGCAACGAAGCCGACCTCGATGATCTGCCCGCAGCCGTGCGCGAGGAGATGACGATCCATCTCGCCGGTGACATCGAAGAGGTGCTGCAGTGGGCGTTGGAGCCGGAGGGCAACGAAGCTCCTGTGGCGGCGTGACGGGCTAGCCGGCTCGCTTGACGGGCCGCCTCACCGAGGCGGCCTGCGCCGCGTCCAGCAGGCGCTCGAGCACGGACGTGAAGACCTTCTCCTCGGCCGGTTCGAGCAACCGGGAGAAGTGCTCCTCGACCCCTCGGAACGCAATCGGCGCGGCCTTGCGAAAGGCCGTGCGCCCTTGTGGCGTTATGACCGCATAGACCACGCGCCGATCCGAGGCGCAGGCCCCGCGCGCGATAAGCCCCGCCCGTTCCATGCGATCGACCAAGCGCGTGACGCCGCTCTTGCTGAGCAGCACGGATTCGCTGAGGTCGTTCATGCGCATCTTGCCGCCGGAGGTGCCGGCGAGATGGGCGAGGACGTCGAACCACGTGAGCGGCAGCCCGCGCTCTTGCTGCAGCTCCGCGTCGAGCATCTCGACGAGTATCGAGTAGGTCCGCAGGAACAGAGGCCACGCATGGTGCCTTTGGTCGCAGCTGCTGCTCTGCATGACCTCGAGGATAGAAGCTGTTGGTTGCATCTGCAACGGTGTCAGGGCAGGAGTTGTCGCGGTCCCTCCGGCGTCGTCACCGCTCCCTCCGAGGCCGACGCCACGGTCGCTGCGTACTTGGCGAAGACGCCGACCGTATAGCGCGCCGGAGGCGGGGACCACGACGCGCGGCGCTTCTCGACGACCTCGTCGGAGAGCCTCACGCGCAGCTCCTCGGCGGCGACGTCGATCTCGACCACATCCCCGTCGGCGAGCACCGCAAGGGGGCCGCCGCGCGCCGCCTCGGGAGCGACATGGCCGACCATGAGCCCGCGCGTTGCGCCCGAGAAGCGGCCGTCGGTCACCAGCGCAACGTGGTCGCCGAGGCCCTCGCCGACCAGCGCCGCCGTGACGTGCAGCATCTCGCGCATCCCCGGCCCGCCGGCCGGCCCCTCGTAGCGGATCACGACGACGTCTCCGCGCTCGATCCGGCCACCGGCGACCGCGTCGAAGCAGGCCTCCTCGGAGTCGAACACGCGCGCCGGCCCCGAGTGGAACATCCGCTCGTGACCCGACAGCTTCACGACGCAGCCCTCGGGTGCGAGGTTGCCTCTCAAGATCGCGAGCCCTCCCGTCGCTTTGATCGGGTCATCTACTCGCACCACCACGCGCTGGCCCGGCGCCTCGCGCGCATCGGCGCCGACCTGCGCCAGCGTCCGTCCGTCGACGGTCGGGGCCTCCGCGTGCAAGAGCCCGGCCCGCGCGAGCTCCCTCACGAGCAGCGCCGTGCCGCCGGCGGCGTGGAGATCGGTGGCGACGTAGTCGCCGCTCGGCTTGAGGTTTGCGATGACCGGCGTGCGCGCCGCGATGGAGTGGAAGTCGTCGAGCGACAGCTCGATCCCTGCCTCGCGCGCTATCGCGAGCAGATGGAGAACCCCGTTGGTCGAGCCACCGGTTGCCGCGATCGAGGCAATCGCGTTCTCGAGGGCCGCGCGCGTCACTATCGCCGAGGGCCGCAGGTCCTCTCGGATCAACGAGACCGCCAGTCGTCCCACCCCCTCCGCCGCCTCCGCCTTGCCGGGATCGGTTGCGGGGATGCCGCTGAAGGCGATCGGGCTGATGCCGAGGAAGTCGGTGGCGGTCGCCATCGTGTTGGCCGTGAACTGACCGCCGCAGGCCCCCGCACCCGGGCATGCGGTGTCTTCGAGGTCGTGCAGGTCGTCGGACGAGAGAGCGCCGACGGCATGTTGCCCGACGGCCTCGAAGACGTCTTGGATCGTCACGTCTCTGCCGCGCCAGCGACCGGGGGCGATCGAGCCGTTGTAGAAGACGAGGCCGGGGATGTCGAGGCGGCACAGCGCCATGGCCGCGGCCGGGATCGTCTTGTCGCAACCCACCACGCATACGAGACCATCGAAGAGATGCCCGCGCGCGGCGAGCTCGATCGAGTCCGCGATCACCTCACGGCTCACCAGCGACGCTCGCATCCCCTCGGTTCCCATGGAGACCCCGTCGGAGATCGAGATCGTGTTGAGCTCCATGGGGGTCGCGCCGGCCGCCCGCACGCCCGCCTTGATCCTTTCGGCCAAGGCTCGCTGATTGAGGTTGCAGGGCATCGTCTCGATCCAGGTGGTCGCGATCCCGACGAGGGGACGGGCGAGGTCCTCGTCGGTGAATCCGGCCCCCTTGAGCATCGCTCGCGCCGGGGCGCGCTGGGGGCCGTCGGTGAGATCCGCGCTGCGGCGCTTCGAACGATCGGACGGAGCGCAGTAGGGATCGGACATTGCGTGAATCTACATGAGCGCCTTGACTCGCTCGTGCCGACGCGTATACTTCCCCGCGCAAGACAAGCCGGCGCGGCCTGGGTGCTGCGCTACGACGTAGGAGAGGCAGAGAAACCAAGAGATGACGGCGATGAGCTCGACCCACACAGGGATCGCTCGGGGCGCCGTCGCCCGCGTCGTCCCCACCAACCTCGTACTTATTTCCTGAGCGCGCGCTCTTCGGCCCTCGGCCGCAGAGACGTGCGCTAACCCTCCGAGCCCCGGAGGGTTTTTTGTTTGCCGAGGAGCGCAGGGAGCTGGAGACGTCGGCACACCGACACAGCGGCAAGGGAGCACCCACGGAAGCGATGGTTCGACGAAGGAGGTTCGAGATGAGGTTCGAGATCTACAACGGTGACTACGTCGGCACGGCAGAGTGGTCTGCGCCGGGACGTGTTGCTCTCGACGTCGCAGATCCCGCGCAGAGGACCTGGTTCGAGCGCTACTTCGCGAGCGAGGACTCGTTCCTGACCGGCTCAGTGGGCTTCGAGGAGATCGCCTTGGAGCGGCGCGACTCATCACGCGCGGCCTTCACACGCGCCGCCGTCCAATTGGCCGCGTACGCGTATCGAGTACGAGACGTGGGCTCGGCGGAGCCCACGGTGGAGACGCATCGCGTCATAGATCTCGAGGACCAAGCGCTGTTCGAGGGGGCGAGAGAAAAGACATGAGAAGGATCCGGATAACGATGCGCAGAGGACCGCGCCGATGAGCACCACCGGAGCGCGCTCGCTCCTTCGTTCGCTGGAGGCGGCGGACGTCGAGGTCGTCTTCGGGATTCCCGGTGGGGCGATCCTTCCCGCCTACGACCCGCTGATCGATTCACCGATCCGTCACATCCTCATGCGACACGAGCAGGGCGCGGGACATGCCGCCGAGGGCTATGCGCAGGTGACGGGCCGCGTGGGAGTGTGCATGGCGACCTCTGGTCCGGGGGCCACCAACCTCGTCACTCCCATCGCCGACGCCTTCATGGACTCGGTCCCTCTCGTCGCGATCACCGGCCAGGTGCCCCGGGCCGTGATCGGGAACGACGCCTTCCAGGAGGCGGACATCTGCGGCATCACGATGCCGATCACCAAGCACAACTACAAAGTGATGGATCCGGACGAGATCCCTACGGTCGTGGCCGAGGCGTTCCACATCGCGACGACGGGACGGCCGGGGCCGGTGCTGGTCGATATCCCGAAGGACGTCTTGCAGGCTCCGACCATGTTCTCGTGGCCGGACGAGATCGACCTTCCGGGTTATCGCCCAACGGTTCGCCCCAACCGACGGCAGATACGCGCGGCGGCAGACCTCATGCGCACGGCGCGCCGGCCGGTCCTCTACGTCGGCGGCGGCGTGGTCAAGGCCCGTGCCGCGCAGGAGCTGCAGCGATTGGCGCTCGCACTGGGCGCGCCGGTGGTCACCACCTTGATGGCTCGAGGCGTGTTCCCGGACGACCATCCGCTGTGCCTCGGGATGCCGGGGATGCACGGCTCCTACGCGGCCGTCACCGCGCTGCAGCGTTCCGACCTCCTCATAGCGATCGGAGCACGTTTCGACGACAGGGTCACCGGACGCCTCGACGCCTTCGCGCCGGGCGCGAAGGTGATACACGCCGACATCGACCCGGCTGAGATCGGGAAGAACCGGGTGGCGGACGTCCCCATCGTCGGTGACGCGCGTTCGGTCCTCGAGGAGTTGACGAAGGCGATCGTCCACGACGTCGCGACCTTCGGCTGGAACGATCTGGGGCCGTGGCTCGACGAGGTCGGGGCTTGGAGCAGGCGGCATCCGATCGCGTATCGCCAGGAAGAAGACGGCGCGCTCAAGCCGCAGTTCGTGGTCGATCGCTTCGATCGCGCCACCGACGGCGAAGCGGTCATCGTCACGGGAGTCGGCCAGCATCAGATGTGGGCGTCGCAGCTGATCTCGTGCCGGCGCCCCTATTCGTTCGTGACCTCGGGCGGCCTCGGCACCATGGGGTTCGGCGTTCCGGCCGCTCTCGGCGCCAAGATCGGCCGCCCCGACGCTCCGGTCATCGCGATCGACGGCGACGGCTGCTTCCAGATGACGGCGCAGGAGCTCGCGACCGCAGCCGTGGACCGCATCCCGTTCACCGTCGCCATCCTCAACAACCAGCACCTCGGGATGGTCCGGCAGTGGCAGGAGCTGTTCTACGACGAGCGCTACTCCGAGGTGCGCTTCGCTTTGGACGTGCCCGACTACGTGCGGCTCGCCGAGGCATACGGCGCCGTGGGGCTGCGCGCCACCACCTGTGACGAGGTCGACACCGTGATCGACAAGGCGCTGGGCGTCGACGACCGGCCGTGTGTCATCGACTTCCGCGTCGATCCCTCCGAGATGTGTTACCCGATCGTGCCCGCGGGCGCGTCCAACGACGACATCGTGCTCGATCCCAGGCTGCCCGCAGACGAGGGCGAGCCGGTTGCCGCTCTGGGTTCGGACTTCGGGTTCGGGGGGATGGGCGCATGAGGACGACGCACATCCTTTCCGTGCTGGTGGAGAACAGGCCCGGCGTTCTCGCTCGCATCGCGGGGCTGTTCGCCCGGCGCGGCTTCAACATCGATTCTCTGGCGGTCGGAGAGGCCGAGAGCCCGGCGCTGTCGCGCATGACGATCGTCGTGTCCGTGGAAGACAAGCCTCTCGAGCAGATCACGAAGCAGCTCCACAAGCTCATCAACGTCCTGCGTATCACGGAGCTTGCTCACGAGGAGGCCGTGGAGCGAGAGCTCGTGCTGTTCAAGGTCGGCGTCGGCGCGGGGCGGCGCGCCGAGGTCCTCGAGGTAGCGGAGATATTCCGCGCCAAGGTCGTCGACGTCGACGCCGACGCGCTCGTGCTCGAGGCCACGGGGACGCCCGAGAAGATGCTGGCGCTCGAGAACCTGCTCCGACCCTATGGACTCGTCGAGGTCGCTCGAACCGGACGCGTCGCGCTGGCGCGCGGCGGCCGCGGCCTCGCTGCTCCTGCGCTCACACCCGTACCACTCGCTCGCTAAGGAGGAAGAGATGCCGCCGAAGATCTTCTACGACACCGATGCATCGTTCGAGCCGCTCGCCGGCAGGCGTGTTGCAGTCATCGGCTACGGCTCACAGGGACGGGCGCATGCGCTCAACCTGCGGGATTCCGGTCTCGATGTGACGGTCGGCGTGCGCAAGGATTCGCCCTCGTGGGCGAAGGCGACCGACGACGGCGTCCACGTGACGACCGTGCACGAGGCCTCGTCGGGGGCCGATGTCGTGTCGATGCTCGTGCCGGACCAACATCAGGCGGCGATCTATCGCGATGAGATCGAGCCCAACCTACAGGTTGGGGCGACGCTCATGTTCGCTCACGGATTCAGCATCCACTTCGGCCAGATCCGGCCTCCCGAGGACATCGACGTCGCGATGGTCGCGCCGAAGGCTCCGGGACCGCTCGTGCGCCGGACGTACGAAGAGGGGAGCGGCACGCCCGCGCTCGTTGCGGTGGCACGCGATGTGACCGGTGACGCCACGGCGCGCGCTCTTGCGTATGCGAAGGGGCTCGGATGTACCCGCGCCGGTGTGATCGAGACGACGTTCGCGGAGGAGACGGAGACAGACCTCTTCGGTGAGCAAGCCGTCTTGTGTGGCGGCGTTTCGCGCCTCATCCAGGCCGGCTTCGAGACCCTCGTCGAGGCGGGCTATCAACCGGAGATCGCCTACTTCGAGTGTCTTCACGAGCTCAAGCTGATCGTCGACCTCCTCTACGAAGGAGGCTTCGGCAAGATGCGCCACGCTATCTCCGACACCGCCGAGTACGGCGACCTCACGCGCGGTCGCAGCGTCGTGGGTCCGGAGGTGGAGGACTCGATGCGCCGGATCCTCGAGGACGTGCGCTCGGGTGCCTTCGCCCGGGAGTGGATCCTCGAGAACCGCGCGGGCACGCCGGTCCTCGATGCGGAACGCCGCCGCCAGTCCGAGCACCAGATCGAAGAGGTCGGGGCGCGTCTCAGGGAGATGATGTCGTGGGTACGGAAGTAGACGACATCGCAGATGTACGCATCTTCGACACCACCCTTCGCGACGGGGAGCAGTCGCCCGGGATATCGCTGAACCTCGAGGAGAAGCTCGAGATAGCCGAGCAGCTCGCGCGCCTCGGCGTAGACGTCATCGAAGCCGGGTTCCCCATCGCCTCGAACGGCGAGACCGAGGCGGTGCGCGCCATCGCCCGGCGGGTCCGCGCCCCGATCGTGACCGCGCTGGCGCGCATTCAGGCGAACGACATCGATCGTGCCGCGACTGCGCTCGCCGACGCCGCGCGCCCGCGCATCCATACGTTCATAGCCACGAGCGAGATCCACATGAAGGCGAAGCTGCACATGGCGCCGGAGGAGGTGCTGGCGGCAGCCGAGGGAGGGGTGCGGCGCGCGCGCCGCCACGTCGACGACGTCGAGTTCTCATGTGAGGACGCGACCCGCTCGGACCCGGACTTCCTGGTCCGTGTCTACAGCGCGGCCGCGCGCGCGGGAGCCACGACGCTCAACCTCCCGGACACGGTCGGCTATGCGCTGCCGGACGAGTTCGCCGCCCTGCTGCGGCGCCTCATCGCTGATGTCGGCGGCGACGTGACGTGGAGCGTGCACACGCACGATGACCTCGGGCTTGCCGTGGCGAATGCACTCGCCGGAATAGAGGCGGGAGCTCGACAGGTCGAGGTTGCCGTCAACGGCATCGGGGAGCGCGCGGGGAACTGCTCACTCGAGGAGATCGTCATGGCTCTGCGGACGAGGCTTGCGCCCCGAGGGCTCCACACGAGGGTGGACACCCGGGAGATAGCTCGTACCTCGAGGCTCGTGGCGATGCTGTCTGGATACCCGGTTCCTCCGAACAAGGCGATCGTAGGCGCCAACGCCTTCGCTCACGAAGCTGGGATCCACCAGCACGGCGTCATGATGGAGAGAACGACGTACGAGATCATGGATCCGTGCGACGTCGGTCTCGAG